>JAHFCT010000034.1 GCA_023249375.1 Gemmatimonadota bacterium
GTATCGCTGGAGTTCGGCGAGTTACCTCGAAGACCAGGACTTCTGGCGACTCAGCGGCATCACGCGCGACGTCTATCTGTACGCGCGGCCGCGGACGCGCATTCGCGACTTTTTTGCGCGCGCCACGCTCACGCCGGACTATCGCGACGGCCTGCTCGGGCTCGATGTGCAGCTCGCCAACTCGGACGGGCGGCCGCAGGATCATACGGTTGTCGCAAAGCTCTGGGACGGTGACAAGGTCATCGCCGAGCAGCGGCAGGGCATCACGGTCACGGATACGGCGTCGGTGCGCATCGACAAGCGGGTGGCGAGGCCGCGGCTGTGGTCCGCCGAGCATCCCAATCTCTACACGCTCACCATCACGCTGCTCGGCGCGGACGGCGGAGTCGTGGAGTCGGTCGCCAATCGCGTCGGGTTTCGCTCCTCCGAGGTGCGCAACGGCCAGTATCTGCTCAACGGCCAGCGCATCTATTTGAAAGGGACGAACATCCACGAGCACAACGAGAACACGGCGCACGTGCTCGACGAAGCAACGATGCGGCGCGACCTCACGCTCATGAAGCAGCACAACCTGAACGCCATCCGGTTCTCGCATTATCCCGAGCCGGAGCGCTTCTACGAACTGGCCGACGAGTACGGCATGTACGTGGTGGGCGAGGCGAATATCGAGTCGCACGGCATGGGATACAATCCGCGCGTCACGCTCGCCGACGTGCCGGAGTGGCTCACCATGCACATGGACCGCACACAGCGCATGGTAGAGCGCGACAAGAATCATCCGTCCATCGTCATCTGGTCGTTGGGCAACGAAGCGGGCGACGGCCGCAACTTCGCGGCGACGTACAACTGGATCAAGCAGCGCGACGCGACACGGCCGGTACAGTACGAGCGTGAAAGCGAAGGGTTCAACGCCGCCGCGGGCCAGCGACACTCGGACCTCAAGGTGCCGATGTACCCGAGCATCCAGTCGCTCGTGCGCTATGCGACGAGCGACGGCGACCGCCCGCTCATCATGTGCGAGTACGCGCACGCGATGGGCAACAGCACCGGCAACCTCAAGGAATATTGGGAGGCGATCAAGAAGTACCCGAAGCTGCAGGGCGGTTTCATCTGGGACTGGGTGGATCAGGGCCTGCGCGAGACGGCGTGGAACGGCGCCAGCTACTGGTCGTATGGCGGCGACTACGGCCCGCCGGGCACGCCGAGCGATGGCAGCTTCAACGACAACGGTCTCGTGGGCCCGGATCGCACGCCGCATCCGGCCCTCGAGGAAGTGAAGAAGGTGTATCAGTACGTGAACTTCAGCGCGGTCGATCTCCGTGCCGGCACCGTGCGCGTGCGCAACGAGTATGAGTTCAGCGCGCTCGACGAGTTCGATCTGCGCTGGACCATCCTCGATGACGGCGTGCCGGTCGATTCGGGCGTCGCGCATCCGCGTGCCGCGCCGCGTGACAGCGTCGTCGTCGCACTCGGCTACCACCTGCCGCAGGCCGTAAGCGGCCACGAGTATTTCGTGAACCTTGCGCTCGCGCGGCGCGAGGCGCTCGGACTCGTGCCGGCTGGGTACGTTCTGGCGACAGAGCAATTCGCGCTTCCGCTCGCAGCGGCCGTCTTGACGCGCGATCTCTCCACCATGCGGAGACTCGACGTTGAGCGCACCGACAGCTCGGTCACGGTCAGCAGTTTCGAGGTGAGTGCGCGCTTCGATCTTCGACGGGGCACGCTGGCCTCGCTGCGCTTCCACGGCGCCGAGTTGCTGCGTCGCGCGCCGCAGCCCAACCTGTGGCGTCCGGCGACCGACAACGACTGGGGCAATGAGCTGCCGCGCCGCACGCGGGTGTGGCGATACGCGGGAGAGAACGCGACGGTGTCGGCGTCGCACGTGGAGCAGCCATCACCGAGCATCGTGCGCATTGTAATCGACAAGACGCTGCACGATGACGCCGGCGCCGCGGTCGCCACGTATTCCACCACGTACACGATGCTTGCCACGGGCGACATTCTCGTGGACAACGAGATCACAAAGACCTCAGCCAGTGTCGAACTGCCGCGCGTCGGCATGAGCCTCGTGCTGCCGGGCGAGTTCAACCAGATGAGCTGGCTCGGCCGCGGTCCGTTCGAGAACTACTGGGATCGCAAGTCGGCGGCGTTCGTCGGCCTCTACTCGGGCTCGGTGGCGTCGCAGTATGTGCCGTACGTGCGTCCGCAGGAAAACGGGAACAAGACCGACGTGCGTTGGGTGGCGCTGACGAGTGCGACGGCGGGCCTCCTCGCCGTCGGTGCGCCGCTGCTCGAGGTGGAAGCCCATCACAACAATCCCGAGGACTTCGAGACGCCCGGCGCCGGATTCGTCGGCCGCGACGAGACGATCAATCGGCACGTCAGCGACATCACGCCGGGCCCGTTCACCTGGCTCGCGCTCGACCTGCATCAGATCGGCGTCGGCGGCGACGACTCGTGGGGTTCGTGGACGCATGAGGAGTATCGCCTCACGGCGCCGTCGTACCGCTACTCATTCCGCCTGCGGCCGTTTGACCCGCGCGTTGAAGTCCCCGCGGTGCTGGCGAGGGATCGGTTCGCGATGCCGAGTGTTCCATCGCCGGTTCGGCCGAAGTGAGCGAGACAATCGACCCACACGGACTCCGAGAACGCCATGCCCCCCTTCGCCTACGAAGTCTCACGAACCATCAGTGCTTCCACCGCGCGGCTCTTTGCCGCGTTGACGGATGCGGCAGTGCTCAAGAAGATCTGGGGTGTGCAACAGATCACGGTTGACGCACGAGTCGGAGGCATGACCCGCGCCGTGTATGTCGAAGGGGGCCAGGATTGGAGTTTCACCATTACGTACACCGCGGTCGTTCCCAATCGCACGCTCGAGTGGGTGACGCACTTCAGGAGCTTTCCAACGAAGGAAACGAGAGTCGCGGTGCGCCTTGACGATGCACCGGACGGCACGTTGTTGACGCTGCGCATGGAGAACTTTGAGACGGCGGAGGAGCGTGATGCCAACGAGCAAGCATGGCATCGAGGGCTTGTGCTCCTCGCGGAGAGTGTCGAGTGACTAGGCGCCTTGCGCGAGCGGCACCCGCTCGGGCCTCGTCTGCCGTAAGTTCGTAGTTTCCCCGAGGTTCCCCGGAATGCTCCGCCGTCTTGTCTGTGCCCTGCTGGTCCTGGTCCTCATCGCGAGTGCCTACTTCGGCTTCGGCGCGGGCCCCAACATTCTCCGCGCGGCGCACACGCCGTGGCAATGGTTCCTCGTCCTCACCGAACTAGTCTACGCGACCAGCGCCTGTGCGGCGCTCTGGCTGATGCATCGCCGTGATCAGCGACAGCACTTCGCGCTGCTCGTCTTCGCTGTCTCGGTGACCGTCACCACCGGCCTCGCGCCCGTTATGTGGGGCCACGGGCGCTGGACCACGGGTCTCCTCTCGGCCACGGTGACCTTCCTGCTCGTGGGCGGCCTCATTGCCGCACGACAGGCGCTCGCCGCACGTGCTACCGCCGCGGCATCTGATCAGCCCCGTTCTCCGTAGAACCGCCAACCATGCCGTATCGCCTGCTGCAGTCTCCGACGCTCATCGAGGTCACGCTCGGCGGCACCGTCACCTCCAGAACCCTGCTCACCTTCGCGCAGGAAGTCGCCGCGCTCGAAGCGCCTGCCGCCGTCTCCCGCAACCTGCTCACGACGTTCTCCGGAATCGACGGGTGGAAGCTCGATTCGAACGAAATGCGGCAATACGCCGAGGCGCGCGCCAAGACCACCCTCAAGAATCACATCAAGTCGGCGATCGTCGCGCCCAACGACCTCGACTTCGGCATGGCCCGCATGTTCGAACTCATGATGCAGAGCCAGACGATCGAGGTGATGGTCTTTCGCGATGAACAGGCGGCGCGGCAGTGGCTGGAGGACGAGTCCGCCGCCGACCTCAGCGGTGGGCCGTCGTAAACTCGCAGACCTCTGCCCTACGAACGCCGAAAGCGCGGCGACTCCTGCTCTACGGCCGCGGCGTCGCCTTGCCCTCCCCCGGCCGCGCGATGAACTCGGCGTGCAGCGAATCGTACACCTGCATGCCGCCCGTCACATTGCCCTTCTGATCAAACAGCCCGCTGCGCCAGCCGAGTGGTTCCCAGATGGCCGCGCCCGTGCCGAGCCCGGACGGAAGGGCAAAGACAATCTCGTGCACCGCGCGCCTGAAGTCGGAGTACTCCACGACATTCACCGGCTTGTGATACCGGCTCGTCAGGTCGCGCAGGTTGGCGTTCAGGTCTTCGAGCGTGCCGTGCCAGCGCGGATAATACGAGAGCCCGATGATGTCGAACGTCACGCCACGCGCGAGCATGTTGTCCAGCCAGAAACTTGCTTCGGCGTTCTGTCCGCCGAGGGCGATGTGCATCATCACGGGGATGCGCGGGTCCACCGCCGCCGTTCCCTCAACCCCCGCGCGCAACAGCCCCGCGAGTTGATCGAGATTGCCGATGTGTCCCTCGGGCCACAGGATGCCGTGATTCACCTCGTTGCCAATCTGCACCATGTCGGGGAGTGTACCCTGTCTCTTCATCGCGTTCAGCACAGACGACGTGTAGCTGCGCACCGTGTCGCGCAGTGCGGCGTACGGAAGCGTTGCCCATGCGAGCGGCTTGTTCTGCTGCTGCGGGTCGGCCCAGTAGTCGCTGTAGTGGAAGTCGAGCAACAGCCCCAGGCCCGCCGCCTTCACGCGCCGTGCCATGCTCAGCGTCGAGTCGAGCCCGCAGTAGCCCACCTTCGGCGCGTAGCCCTTGGGATTCTCCGGATTCACGAAGACGCGCAGGCGGATGTAATTGAAGCCGTGATGCTTGAGCATCACGATGGCATCGACCTTCTGCCCGCCGTCGCGGAACTCGCTGGTCGCGCCGCCAAATCGCGACGCACCGCTCTCGATCTGCGGCAGGAACGAAATGTCGGCGCCGATCATCCGGTCGATGGGTTTGGTGGTCGGCGGAAGCTGTTCGGCCGTTGGCGGCGCAGCACGACGTCGGCGGGAATGGTGTGAATCTCGTGTGCACCGGGGAAGAGCTTGCCCGAGCGCGCCTCCACCTTCACCCGGTCGGTCTTGGTGCCCGCCCTGAATCGAAGCGTGCGCACGCCCGTCACCAGCTGCACCGGCGTGTAGCGCGAGTTGCCCGTATCGGCGAATGACGGCAGGGTCTCTCCCCCCGAATCCGTGACCACACCGTCACCCGTCACATACACGCGCACGGAGTCACTCGCCGACGTGATCTCTCGGCTCAGGCTGTCGGTGATGGCAACCCGCAGCGTCGTATAATCCGTCCCGTTGGCGCGCAGCGTGGTGCTGTAGCTCGTCAGCATCACGGATACCGCCTTGCCCGAGTCGACGCGGCTCACGCGCGAGAAGTCTGGCGCTTCGCTCCGCGGCGAGCTGCAATGCGCGCCCAGCACGGCCGCGACGCCCGTCACGGCGATCGATATGGCCTTCATGATGTCCTCGTCTGTTGACTGACGCTCTTTGTGCGTGACATCGTACGCGCCGTCCCGACAGCGCGCCATCCCGGTTACCGGCGCCTTACGCCGCCAGCGCCGCCTCGATGACCGCCTCGGCCGCCGCCCCGACGCGCCGTCCCGGATTGTGCGGCCCAAACATCCGCGCCGCACCGAACGCGCCGTCGGTCAGCAGCATCAACTGATCGGCGAGCGCCGCCGCCTCGCGCACGCCGGCTCCCTTCACGAGCCGCCGAAAGGACTCGCGCAGCGCGGTCTTGTTGGCGACGGCCACTTTGTGCGCGTGCGTCCCCGGTTCGGGAAACTCGGCCGCGGCCAGCAGAAAGGGACAGCCGAGGCACTGCGGACTGCCGACCAGCTTTTCGAGGCCGCGGAAGAACCCCCGCAGCTGCTCGCGCGGCCCCTGCGTGTCGGGGCCCATCCAGCCCTGCGCCGTCTTCCAGAACTGCGCATCCACGCGCGTCAGCCAGGCGGCGATGAGGTCGTCCTTGGACGGGAAGTGCCGGTAGAGGGTCATCTTGGCGATGCCCGACTCCTTCACGATCCGGTCGACGCCCACGGCGGCGAAGCCGTGGCGGAAGAAGAGCGGGCCGGCGACATCCAGCAATCGCTCGGCGGATGCGGGCAATGGGGCGGCGGCAGTCATGGCAGGAAAGCTACGAGACCGATGGGTCTTGCGTCAAGACAGACAGGTCTGTATCGTTTGTTGATTCGCGCGGCGCCGAGCGCCGCCCCCTTCCATCACGACCGGCGCGGGACGCCTCGCACCCGGGCATCACAGAGAGACCGTCATATGAAGATCGGCGTCATTGGCACCGGCACGGTAGGACAGACCATCGCGGCGGCGCTGGCTGACAAGAAGCACGACGTCCTCATCGGCACGCGCGACCCGAAGGCCACCATGGCGCGCGACGCCGGCGGCCCGATGGGCGGCGGCCCGTTCCGGGACTGGGCCGCGGCTCACCCGGCCATCGGACTGCGCACCATCCGCGAGGCGGCCTCGCATGGCGAACTCGTCTTCTTCGCCACGCAGGGGGCGTCCGCGGTCGCCGCGGTGCAGGCCGCCGGCGCGGCGCTCGACGGGAAGATCGTCGTCGACATCTCCAATCCGCTCGACTTCTCGAAGGGCTTTCCGCCCTTCCTCTTCGTCGGCAATACCGATTCGCTGGGCGAGCAGATGCAGCAGGCCGCGCCCAAGGCGCGCATCGTCAAGTCGCTGAATACCGTGACCGCGGCGCTGATGGTCAACCCGCGCGCGCTCGCCGGGGGTGCGCACACGATGTTCGTGGCCGGCAACGATGCCGATGCCAAGGCCACCGTCACGACGTTCCTCATGGAACAGTTCGGCTGGAGCGATGTCGTCGATATCGGAGGCATCGAAGCCGCGCGCGCCACCGAGTCGCTGCTGCTGCCGTGGACGCGTCTCTACGGCGCGCTCAAGACGCCGCTCTTCGGTTTCCACGTCGTGCGCTAGTTTCCGCGGGCGCACCGCCGGCCGTACATTGGTGGATCTGCTCCCCCCCGTCTCGCACCTCGAGAGGAGATCCAGCAATGTCGACCGGCACCGTCCAGCTCCACCGCGTGCTCCGCGCCCCCGCGGAACGCGTGTACAAGGCCTTCCTCGACGCGGCCGCCATGGCCAAGTGGCTCCCGCCCTACGGCTTCACGTGCACGGTGCACCAGATGGAGGCGCGTGTCGGCGGCACGTACCGGATGTCGTTCACGAACTTCGGCAGCGGCAACGGCCACTCATTTCGCGGCGAGTATGTCGAACTCGTCCCCGGGAGGCTGATTCGCTACACCGACCGCTTCGATGACCCGAACCTGCCCGGGGAGATCGCCGTGACGATCGCATTTACTCCCGTGTCGTGCGGTACCGAGCTGCACATCAAGCAAGAGGGCCTGCCCGCCGTGATCCCCGTCGAGATGTGCTACCTCGGCTGGCAGGAGTCGCTGGCCCAGCTCGCGAACATCGTGGAGCCGGAGATTCCGGGTTAGCGGCGCAGCACGAAACCGGGCGAGGCCGCGTGGCCCCGCCCGGTTCGTGTGCATACTCTGCGCGAACAACTGCTCAGGTAATCCGCTTCACCAGCACGCGCGCCGTCACGAGCCCGCCGTTCGTCAGGGCGAGCCCACGATCGCCGAGGATCTCGTCGCGCAGCGAGCGGGCGAGCCCGAGGTTCCCCGCCTTCGCGTGCGCCAGCGCGAGCACCGCCCGCGTGAGCGGCGTGACCAGGTCCGTCCTGTTCATCTCGATGATCGCGTCGTTCGCCTTTCCTTCATTGATGAGCACGAGCCCATTGATGATCGGCGCCAGCCGCGCGTTGGCCAGTGTGGACTTGCCCATCGTCTCGTGCATCAGCGTCTCGACCGCGCTGCGCGCGGCGGCGTTCTGCTTGGTGAGCGCCATGGCGAGGCCGCTGTAGTACGCCTTGTCGATGGCAGTCACCCCGTCGCCAACCATCGACAGGTGATTGCCCACCGACTTGCCGTCGCCAATGAGCGCATCGATGATCGCGAGCGTCGCGTGGCCTGAACTCACGCTCATCACCATGTTTGCCTTCTGCGCCTCGGCGATCGACGTCTCGATCTGCGCCATCGCCAACTTGGCGTTCCCGTCGAGCATGAACGTCGCCGCGATCTGGTTCAGCAACGAGATCCGCACGCCCGGTGTGGCGGCGCGCGGCAGCACCGCGTTGAGCGCCGTGCGCGCCAGGTCTCCCTTGCCCTCGATGACGCGAAGGCAGGCAATCCGCTGCGCCGGCACGATGAGGGCGTTGTCGAGGTCGAGCGCCTTGTTGAGCTCGATCACCGCCTCGTCAAACCGGCCGCTGAGCATCAGGATCTCGCCAAACGAGTCATGCGCGTTCGGTTCGTTGGGCGCCTGATTGACGTACATCTTCACGGTCTCGAGCGCACCCGCGTGGTCGCCGCTCCGCCATCGGTTGTAGGCGAGCTGATTGAACGCCGGGGCAAAGTCGGGGAAGCTGGTCGTGAGCTTGCGCAGCGGCTCGATGGTTGCCGCATAGCTGCTGCCGGGAAGCGCGCCCACGTTCAGCGCGCTGATGTACGCGATGCTCGGATCGTTGGGGAGCATGCGCTCCGCCGCCTGCAGCAGCGACTGCGCCCCGATGAAGTCGTTCTTGAACCGCGCCCGCAGGGCGGAGGCGAGCAGAAACTCGGGCGCCGAGGCCTTGGCCGCATCGGCGATGCCGCGCGCAAACTCGGCGTCGCGCGCCGTGACGTTCAGGTCGGTGGCCACCGTGGCCAGCAGCACGCGCGCGATGCCAAGCGACGGATCGGCGTCTACGGACCGCCGCAGGTGATTGGCCGCCCGCACGGTCTGGACGTTGTTGAGATCCAGCAGCCCGGCGTTGAACTCGGAGACGGCCGCCATCGAGTTTGATGTGGGTTCGAGGCGGTTCGCGCGCGCGACGCCGGCGCCGAGTTGCGCGCCGAGCGCGCCGGGAAGAAACAGGAGGAGCGCTGCCGCGGGGACGAACGTGGCGAGCGGCGCGCGCCACCACCGGCGACGGCCGGTGTTTGGGGTGAGGGACATCTAGACCTCCGTCCAGCGAGTATCGTGGCGCGGCCGGGATGGCCGTGCCCGATGCTCCGGGCGTGCGCGGCAAGGTCCGTCAGAGGCAAGACAGACGGCGGGGGGTCCTTCGGTGGAGTGTCCAGTCGCTTGTGATGTCGCTGGCGCGACTCACTGTCGGCCGATCCGAAGCACGCGATGCTCTCAGATAGCACTCTTTTGGATGACGGTCAAGACAGGCTTTGCTTTACAGAGCCCGAGGGCGGTGGTGCCGCGCACCAGATGATGCACCAGTTGCGTGAGGCTACGGCACACGCGTCGCCCGCAGCCCCTCCAACACCGCCGTGCTCTCGACGCCGTTCATGTTGCGGTCAAGCGGCGCATACCGGACTTCCACCGCGTGCCGTCCAGCGCGCAGGTCCAGCGTGATGGCGTTGCTGAATCCGAACTCGCCCCAGCGGCCGCTGCCCCGCTGCGGCATTACCAGCACGCCGGCTTCGCGTCCGTCGATCAGCAGCGTACGCACGGCGGCCTTGTCCTCGGTGTTGATCGGTCCGTTGCCGTTGGCGTAGCGGGCGTCGAGTGCGTAGCGTCCGTCGCGCGGCACCGCGATGTCCCACATCACCGACGTGTTGAGCGTCCGCTCGAGACGCAGCGGCGCCCCAGGCGGCCGTGATACTATCTCCGCGCCCGCCGCGACCACGCGCACCGGCTCGCTGAGAAACGACGCCAGTCCGCGCGCATCGAGAGCGAGCACCTGGTACTCGCTGAGTGCACTGGCGCTGCGCACCGCCTTCGATGGTGTCTTCACCGTATCGACCGCGCGCCCGTCGCGGTACACGACGTAGCGCACCGCCGACGGGACCGCGGCCCACGTCAGCGTCGTATCGCGTCCGGCGACGCGCAGCGCCATCGATGGCGTGGCCGGCGCGAACGCCGCGGCGACCACGCGCCCGCGCAACCGCTCAGCGCCAGCCGACGCACCAGCAGCCGCACCAGCAGCCGCACCTGCACCCGACGAGACCGCTGCACCCGACGCCGCCGCACCATCCAGTTCCATCAGCACGTCGTGCGCTCCCATCAGCGTCGCCGGCACTTCCGCCGCCGACATCACACGCCCATCGAGCGTCGCGCGCATCACGTGCGTCCCGGTGCCGCGCAGCGTCACCGTCAACGTCGCGCCGCGGTACCGCACGCCACGCAGCACGCGTTCGCCGCCAAACACCTCTGGCACCACGGGCCTGAAGACCAACCGGTCGCTCAGCACTCGCATCCCGAACAGCACGCGATACGTCATCGCCAGCGTCCCCGCCACGCTCCACAACTGGCGATCCGAGTTGAGCGCCGTGCCCTCGAAGTGACCGGTCTCGGCCACCATGTTCTCCTTGTTCGTCAGGAACAGCGCCCCTGCCCTCGCCGTCGTCGCCAGACCATGCGCGACGGCGTCCACATCGCCGCGCTCCGCCGATGCCCACGTCCAGTAGGCGGTGACAAACGGCCAGATGGTGGCGTTGTGGTAAAACGGCTCGCCGGCGATGAACGGCCAGAACGTCGGCACGCCGAACGCGACGCGCGGCGGCGCACTGCGCCCGCCGTCGGCCGCGCCATAGAGCATCGCGAGCGATTCGCCGAGCAGTTCCGCGCGGGGCGACGTCGTCATCGCCACGCGACCGTAGCGATACTGCGCGTGATAGCCGAGCGCGGGCTGCCAGAGATATTCGTGCAGGCCCCTGCGAATCGAGTCGGCGCGCGCGTCCCAGGCGGCCGACGGTTCGCCCAGCGCGCGCGCCATCTGCGCGAGCACGCCGTACGCGCCCATGTGCACGGCATTGGTGCCGAGGTTCTCCGACTGATAGATGTCGGCGGGCTGCATCCAGCGCGGATAGCTCTGCTCGCGCCAGTCGAGGAATGACGACTCGCCGCGCATCAGCCCTGTACTTGCATCAACCGCCGCGTGCCGATCGGCCTCGGCGGATCGCGAGATGATGCCATACGCGTTGCGTAGCCAGACCGTGTCGCCGGTGACGGCGAACACCTCCCACGCGGCCAGCGCCCAGGTCATGCGGTCGGTACTGATCGGCCACGAGCCGCCGGTGCCGGTGTCCTGGATGATCCGCCCCGTGCTGTCGACTTTCATCAGCAGGCTCGCGCGCACCGCGTCGGGCGCAATCAACGCGAGGGCGAGCACGGCACTGAGCGAGACGTCACGCGTCCACACGCCCGGCCACTTGGCGCCAGCCGACAGCGCGCCATCGGGGCGACGCAGCTCTTGCAACTCCTCGAGCGACATGCGGTACAGGGCGTCGAACAGCGGCTGCTTGGACTCGAGCGTCGGGAACGCCGAGAGGTCGAGTCGCCGCGCCCACATCGCGCGACCATCGGCGGCGCGCGGCCGCAGATATTCCGTCTTGAACGGCAGCGTGACTTCATAGACGCCATCGCCATCCGCGTCCTTCAGTTCCTGCGGCATCCCCGCGCGCAGCGAGCGCGCGTCCCAGATGAGCGGGTCGGTGTCGCCAATCACCCAGACACTCTCGAGCGTGGTAACGCGCGCGCCGAGCGGCGGGTCGTAGTAGCCGCGTGAGGCAATGCGCTGCTTCACCGCACGCATGTCGAGTCGGATGGTGACCTGCGCCGTGCCGTCGCCGCCTTCGCGGGCGTCCTCGGGGCGCGGCAACGATGGCGTCGGCGGCACGGCAAACGCGTAGAGCGGCGTCACCAGGCGACCGCCTTGCGGCCGCAGGTTGATGGTGTGTTCGATCCCCGGCGGGAACTCGTTGTCGATGCCGTTCAGCGCGAACTTGAAGTGCACCTCGCGTGCAGCGCGCGGATAGGTGCTGTAGATGGTGTCGCGGCCGGCGGCCGTGGCAACGAAGCGTCCGCCTGCCTGGCGCACGGACGTGGACGAGACCTCGAAACCCGCGCCGCGATACGTCGTGGCCTGTGCCGCCAACTCACGCGCATTGAACGCAACCAACGCGGCCAGCAGCGCGCATCGCGGTTTCATATTGATCAGTCTCTCACACATCACGACCCCATTCCACAACGTTTCAATCGCGATCCCAATCCTCAATCGCAATCCTGAGTCCAAATCCGTGATCTTTGTCCTGAATCGCGCGTTCCGCGCGCGCGTCTACGGCACCCGCCGTATCCGCACCGCCTGCCCGCCACCGGGGGCCATGGCGATGCGCATCTTCGTCGAGGAACTCACCGGCATGTGCGTGATCGCCAGCGCGAGCGGGTTGTCCCGCCAGTGCGCCCCCTTCCCATCCGCATAGATATCGGCCACGTACCGCGCCCCCTTCGGCAGAAAATCCAGCGACACTTCGATCGTCCGCGCCTGTTCATCGGTGATCGCGCCAATGAACCATTCGTCCTTCCCCTTCGTTTTCCGCGCGACAACCACGTCGTCGCCGATGCGCCCGTGCAGCACGCGCGTGGTGTCCCAGTCCACGGCCACGTCGCGAATGAACTGGAAGCCCGGCTGGTTGGCGTAGTTCTCAATGAGATCGGCGGCCATCTCCACCGGCGAATACAGCACCACGTACAGCGCGAGCTGCTTGGCCAGCGTCGTGCGCGGCCGCGCCTCGTACGGCGTGCGCGCCTTGTTCGTCTCGCTCTTCGTCAGCAACAGGTTGAAGATGCCCGGCGTGAAGTCCATCGGGCCGGCAAGCAACCGTGTGAAGAACAAGATGGTCTCGTGCTCCGGCGGATTGCCGCCTTCCCCGCCCCACGCGTTGTATTCCTGCCCGCGTGCCCCTTCGCGCGACAGCATGTTGGGCCACGTGCGCCGCTCGCCGGTGTCCTTGATGGGCTCGTGCATCACCACCGCGATGCCGTGCTTCGCCGCCGTTTCGATCACGCGCCGATGGTGCCGCACCATGTACTGGCCGTAATGATCGTGGCCGCCGGGGTTCACCGTGTCGCCCACGTAACCGGTCTTGATGGCGTGCACGCCGAGCTTCTCATAGAGCGTAAAGGCGGAATCAAGCTGCCGCTCGTAGTTGTCCACGAACGTCGCCGTCTCGTTGTGCACGATCAGCCCGACGCCCTTTTCCGCGGCGTGCTTGGCCACCGCGGCCAGATCGTAGTCGGCATACGCCTTGGTGAACGAGAACGAGCCGCCCGTCACGAGCCAGTTGCCGTCCCATCCGGTGTTCCATCCTTCCACCAGCGTGCCACCCAGTCCGTTGGCCGCCGCGAAGTCGATGTACCTGGTTGCATTCTCCGTCGTCGCGCCGTGCCGCGCGCCGCTCGACCACGACATCACGTTCAGGTGCATCCCCCACCAGATGCCATCGTACTTCATGGGCCGCACCCACGACGTATTCGCAAGGCGACTCGGCGGGTTGAGCTTGAGCGTGAGCACCGACGGCACGAGCTGTTCGGGCGAATCGGCCAGTTGCATCGTGCGCCACGGCGTCACGAACGGCGTGCGTCCCTTCACCGCGCTGCCGTCCTTCCAGCGCGTGAGGCTCACCCGTACCGTGCGGCTCTCGCTGCGCCCTGCCAGATACATGCTGGCGTAGTCCACCAGGTTCGCCTCGTGAATCACGGCGTGCAGCCCGCCCGTGCCAACGAGCGTCAGCGGCGTGTGCACCAGCGTCAGCTTGCTGATGGGACTCTCGCTGTAGAGCATCTCCTGCCGATCGTTCGTCGGCACGTTCGCCGGAATCCACCACGCCTTCATGTCCTCGGCCATGGCGAACTCGGTGAGTTCATCCATGATCTCGAAGTCCTTGAGGTTCGGCTGGTCGGGCAGTTCGTAGCGAAAGCCCAGTCCGTCGTCGAAGACGCGCACCACCACCCAGAACTCACGCTGCGGCGCCGCCGTCTCGGTGACGCGCACGCGCAGCTCGTTGTGCTGGTCGCGCACGTGCGCCACTTCGCCCCATGGCAGGGTGAACGTCTCATCCGCGGACGAGCGCGCGCTGTCACTGACGCGCAATCCCGTCTCGAGCGCGGGGGCGTTGCGGAAGGTGAAGCCGAGTCGCGAGGGCGTCACCACCGGCTGCCGGTCACGCGTGGCCGACCACGTGAGGCGGCCGTCACTGAGCGTGAGTGCGACGACGTTGCGCCCATCCGGCGACGCCACGGTCGTGGTTTGCGCGCGCGCAGCCTGCGCGCCCGCGGCCTGAAAGTGCAGGACTGGCGCGGCGGCAATGACGAGTGCGGTGAGCGCCGCGCGGCGAACCGAGGTCGCAGGCGAAGTCGTATACGATTTCAGAGACGGGATCACAAGCGTTGTCCGGTGTGCAGCGCCACGGCGCTGCGTGCGTCGAGAGTGAGCGTCACGGTGCCGTCGGCGGCCACAATGACGCTGCGGCCCGCGCAGACGGCGCCGGCCTTTGGTCCAGAGAGAATGTCGCAGTACGTGCCGGCGGCGAGCCCCGTCGCGATCGTTGCGTTCAGCGTGCTGCTGCCGTTGTTGATGGCCACAAATCCCCTGTCGCCGCGCGAGAACGCCACGGCGTCACCGCCGTTGTCCCACCCGTGGTCGGCGTCGGTGCCCGCCACCGCGTGGCGAAAACCCACCATCGCGGCAATCCACGGATCACGATGCTCGCACGTCCATTGGCCAATCACCGCGCTCTCCATCGTCGCGGCGCAGGGCACCGTGGTGGCGAGCGCGGGCGGGCCCGCATCGCGCCCGGCCTGTGTGTTGCGATCGAACGCATAGCCCGACATCACCACGGCATATCCATACGGCTGCCCCAGCATCCACACGTTGGCGAGGCGATACAACACGCCGTCGCGATAATCCACGCCGCTGTTGCGCTGCGTGTCGTGGTTCTGCAGGAAGACCACCGCTTTGTCAGCCGGCATCAGCTGCCACGTGCGCGCGGTGAACGACGACAACTCCGCCACGCGGTGGCCGTTCGTGCCGTTGAACCGGTCGCCAACGCCGCGAAAGTTGAACTCCGTAACGTCGGCGGCGCCGCTGGTGCCGTAGCCCAGCCCGTAGTAGTCGGCCGACTTCACCGCCTCGGTGCCGGGATCGATCACTTCGAGAAAGAAGAACGGCACGGCGCGCCCCTCGGCGATGGCCGCGCGATTCACCTTGCCGACAATGCTGTCGAGTTCCACGGGCTGAATGTGCTTGGCGGCGTCGATGCGAAATCCCGCGACGCCGAGTCGCGAGAGACTCGTCAGGTAGTCGGCGATCTTCTGCTGCACGCTCGGCGAACCCGTGTTCAGATCGGGCAAGCCGAGCAATTCACAGTCCTGCACGTTGGCCGCGCTCTGATAATTGTTCAGCGAGCAGGCCGAGTGAAAATCGGCGGGCGCGTAGAGCGGTTCGTAGTGGTATCGCGTGAACGCGGTGCCATTGCTCCCCACCCCGTCGCCCGGCGCCATGTGGTTGATGACCGCATCCACATAGATGTCGACGCCGGCCGCGCGGCAGCGCGCCACCATATCGACAAACTCCGCGCGCGTCCCGCCCTGACTCTTGTCGATTGAGTAGCTGACCGGTCCGTAGCGTTCCGACCACGGACCTCCGGCGAAGACGTTGTGCTCCTGCGGCGGCGAGACCAGTGCAGCACGAAATCCCGCGGGGCCAAGCGACCGGCCGCATTCGGCGGCAACATCGGGCCAGTACCACTCGAACAACTGCACAAACGTGTCGCCCGCGGCTGCGTGCCCCGTTGCGCGATACGTGGGCGCCAAGACTGGCCGCCCCGTGGGCGTCGTTGGTCCTTCGGTGCTCGGCGGATCAGTGACTACATCGGCCTTGCTGCACGCGGTAGTCATCGCCGCACACAGCAAGGCCGAAACAAACGCCCGGCCCGAGGCAAAACCTCGGACCGGGCGCTTGGACCACCACACGTTTAGTACCCCGCGTTCTGCTTCAGCTTCGGGTTCGCCACCAGCTCGCTCGCCGGCAGCGGGTACAGATCGCGGAAGGCTTCCGTCACCTTGCCGGCCTGCACGTTGCCCTTCCACTGCCAGATACCGGCCGTGCTGTACTGCGCATAGCGGATCAGGTCGGTGCGGCGCGTCCCTTCCCAGAAGAGCTCACGAGCGCGCTCGTCGAGGATGAACGCCGACGTCATCGCCGCGTCGGCAATGCGGCCATTCGTGTTGCCGTAGGCACGATCGCGCAGCGCGTTGATGTAGCCCAGCGCGGTCGGGCGCGATCCGCCAGCACCGCGCGCCACGGCCTCGGCGTAGATCAGATAGGCATCGGCTAGGCGGAAGACCGGGAAATCGGTATCCACGAAAGTCGAGTTCTTGCCCTGCGCGCCCGTCGACGTGACGTTCGTGTACTTGGGCGAGCCCACGCCAGCCTGGTAATCGGTGATGCTGGTGGCGCTGCCCGAGAATCCGTCCAGCGTGAAGAACGACGACCGCTTGTCCGGCGACGTCGGCCCACCGCCGTTCGGGTACAGCGCGGCAAGGCTCGGCTTGGTGCGAACGCCCCACCAGCCGCCGTCGATGCCGTAGTCGCTCGAGTTCATGTTGGCGCCAACCGAGGCATGAATGAGGAACGTCATGCCGCCCCACGTCTGGATATGATCGCCGTCCTGCTCAATGGCGAAGATGATCTCGGGCGAGGTGTTGTTGTCCGCCGAGAACATGCGGCGGAAGTTCGGGTCCAGCTTGTACGGGCCGGCGATCACCTTGGACGCCTCGGCGAGCGCGTCGGGGTAATGCGTCGTGCCGCTGTACACGCCGGCGTTCAGGTAGACCTTGGCCAGCAACATCGCCACGGCGCCCTGATCCACGCGGCCGTACTCGGCCGTGCCGGCAGCCGGCAGGTCGTTGCGAAGTGCGTTGAGTTCAGTGACGACGTAGTTGTAGATGTCCGCGCGGGCAGCCTGCGCCGGCGGCGTCTTGCCGATCTCGTCCGTCTCCTTGACGAGCGGGACGGGACCAAACAGGTCCATCGCGTGCCAGTAGCTGTACGCGCGCAGGAAGCGCGCTTCGGCGCGGTACTTCACGATTTCGGCCTTCGTGGCCGCCGAAACGTTGCGGTCCGCCAGCTTGCCTTCGGTGGTCTCGCGTAGGAACTGGTTGGCGAGGCCGACCTGGAAGTAGATGCGATAGTACATCGACCCGAGGAACGAGTTCGACGACGACCAGATCTGCGTGTTGAGCTCTACCAGCGGCCCGTCGTTCCAGGCGATCACCGCCTCGTCGGTGGGCAGTTCTTCCATCTGCCACCAGAGGCGCATGTACTGCGAGAAGCCTTCATCGAGGCCCGAGATGTCGCTGTTGCCGGCCGGACCCTGCTGGCCGCTGAGCGCCAGGCCACCGTAGATCTTGGCGAGGAACGCCTTGTACGACCCTTCCTCGGCAAAGATGTTCGCGCTGCTAACGCTGCTCTTGGGTGCCACCGTCGGATCGGTGCACGCGGCCACGACCAGCAGCGCGCTGGCGGTGACGAGCATGGAGCGAATCGTCTGTTTCATGTTGTCGTCTCCGCTCAGAAGCCGAGGTTGAGGCCGCCCGTGAACGTGCGCGAGAGCGGGTACAGGTTGTTGTCGATGCCATTGATGCCGGCCATCGGGTCAACGCCGCTGTACTTCGTGCTCGTGAACACGTTCTGGATGGCGCCGTACAGACGCAGCGACTTGAACTGCGCCAGATTTTTGAAAGTGTATCCGATGCTGACGTTGTCGAGGCGGAAGAAGCCGGCCTTCTCGACGTACAGGTCGGAGAAATACTGCGTGTTGACGAAGCCGTACTTGAGCACCGACGCGTGCAGATTGGACGGCGCCTGCGTGCCCTTGAGCGACCGGTAGGTGCCGTTGGCCGACGCCACGTTGTTGTAGACGTAGTTGCCCAGGTACATGCGGGCCGTCGCCGACGCGTCCCAATTCTTGTAGCTCACGCTGGACGTGTGACCAAGCATCCAGTTCGGCGCCGGGTTATGGAACGGCACCTTGTCGTCCTGCGTGATCGCGCCGTCCTTGTTGATGTCTTCGTACATCGCCAGGTCCGGCTTGTCGCCCGTCACCGGCTTGCCATCAGCACCGGTCTTGTGGCGGAAGACGAGGAACGAGTTGATCGGGTAGCCCGGCTGCAGCACCTGAATGGTGTTGCCGACGCCGCCCTGAATGCCGCCGACGAGAATCTTGTCGGTGCCCGAGCCGCTCACCGAGACGATCTTGTTGGCGTTGTGCGAGGCGGAGAACGTCGCGTCCCAGCGCCACGGTGACTTGCGGCCCTCGAGGATCACGGCGCTGATGCCCATCTCGATGCCCTTGTTCTGCATGCTGCCGATGTTCGTCGTGACGTAGTTCGACAGGTTCGTGCCCGCCGCCACCGGCACCGTGAAGATCAGGTCCTTGGTGGTCTTGCTGTAGACGTCGACCGTGCCCGTGATGCGATTGTTGTACAGGCCGAAGTCGATGCCGAGGTTCGACGACGCCGTGGACTCCCACTTGATGTTCGGGTCCACCGCGCTCGGGCGAATGGTGCTGATATAGTTATTGCCGAACTGATACTGCGCCTTCGAGTCGCCGATGGTGTACGTCGACAGGAAGAGGTAGTTGCCGAACGACTGGTTGCCGTTGACGCCCCACGAGGCGCGGACCTTGAGGTCCGACAGTTCCTTGAACCGCTGCATGAACGGCTCGTCGATGACGCGCCAAGCGGCGGCCAGCGACGGGAAGATGCCCCACTGATTGCCGGCGCCGAAGCGCGACGAGCCGTCGCGGCGCACGCTGGCCGTCAGCAGGTACTTGTCACGGAAGCCGTAGTTGGCGCGGCCGAACCACGAAATCAACTTGGCCTCGTCCACCGTCAGGTAGCTCTGCTGCACCTTGGCCCCGGGGACGCCGTCGACGCCCAGCAGGTTGGTCGAGAGACCTTCGGCGTAGAACGACGGATAGTCGCCGCGCGAGTCTTCGTAGGTGTAGCCGCCCGTCACGTCAAACGTGCTCGAGATGTCGGCCATCTTCCGCGTGTATGTGCCGAACGCTTCGATGACGGTATTGCTCTGGCGCGGGTTGTCCTTGTCGAAGCGGCCACCCCGCCCCTGCTCGATCTCGTACTGCGCCGTGCTCGGCGAGAACGAAACGCGCGAGGACTGCGTGAAGTCGTAGCCCGTGCGCAGCGTGGCGGTGAGCCCCTCGAGCCACGGCGTGTTGTACTTGGCTTCGACGTTGCCGATGCTGCGATAGACCGTGCCCTTCGATGCGATGAGGTCGTAGTCCGACAGCGGGTTGTTGGTGCCAAGCCAGTCGGCCCACTGGAAGTACGTGCCGTCCGCATTGCGGATGGGCTGCGTCGGCGCCATGGACGTCGCCGCGCCGATGCCGCCGGCCGGGTAGTTGTCGTCGGCCTTGCTGCCCTTGATGTTCGCGCGCAGTTCAAGGCGGTCATCGAGCAGCAGGTCGTTGTAGGTAAGGCCCATCGAACTGCGGCGCGTGCTGGTGCCGAGCACGATGCCGTTCTGGTCGAGGCTGCCGACCGACAGGCGATACCGCATGTCTTCCTTGCCGCCCGAGATCGACAGGTTCTGCTCGGCGCCGCTGGCCAGGCGCGTCATCGCGTCCACCCAGTCGGTGCTGGCGTTGCCCAGCTTGGAGAGATTCTCCGGCGCGTAGTTGGTCACCGCGGTACGGAACTGCGACGCGTTCAGGACGTCGGGCTTCTTGACGATGCGCGACGACGAGAGGTTGCTGGAGAAGTTGACCTGCGCCGCGCCGGCGGCGCCGCTCTTGGTCGTGATGAGCACGACGCCGTTGGCGCCGCGCGAGCCGTAGATCGCCGTGGCCGACGCGTCCTTGAGGACGGTCATGCTGGCGATGTCGGCCGGGTTCAGGAAGTTCAGCGGGTTGCGGCCGGAGGAGACGCCGCCGCCCACGGAAATCGGCACGCCGTCGATGACGAACAGCGGCTCGTTGCTGGCGTTCACCGACGTGCCGCCGCGGATGCGCAGCGAGATGCCGGCGCCCGGCTCGTTGCTCTCGACGACCTGCACACCGGGCACCTTGGCCTGGATGAGCTGCTGCGGCGAGACGATGCGGCCGAGGTTGAAGGACTTCTCCTTCACGGTCTCGACCATGCCGGTGCGATCACGCACATCCTTGACGCCGCCGTAACCGGTGATGACGACGCCGCTGATCTGCGCGGCAGCCGACTTCAGGTTGAGATCGACCGTCACGGTGGCGCCCGCTGCCACGGTCACTCGCGCCGAGTCCGGCGAGTACCCGATGCGCTTGGCGCGAACCAGGAAGGAACCCGGCTCCGCGGCGATCGTGAAACGGCCGTCTTCGCGGGTGATGGCGCCGCGCTTCGTGCCGACGATCGTGACTTCAGAGCCGAAGATCGGGCCCGAGCCATCACTCGCACGCACCGTGCCGGTAATACGGGAACTCTGCGCGAGCGCCGGTTCGCTCACGCAAAGGGCTGCGAACAGAGCCACAACTCCGGTTCGCCACATGTGCTCACTCCTGGGATGGTAGGAAAGTTCGGATTCCACCAACCACTTCGTTGCGGATCGGCCAGCGATGCACGCGCACACTCGGCGATCTATAGTGGCTGGAAGGTCCCTTCAAAACTGCAACGATGCCCGCGGGATCACCAGCGCTCTAACCCGTTGGCTAGTCTTGACAAATAGCACCGCAACAGTGGGCGAAACAGGGCTTGAAACGTGTCGTCCGGACGGACCGGACTGAGGTGCGAACCCACGCCCTTACAGAATACCCCGTAAGGGTGCGGAGACGTCACACTCGCCGAGTGCAATTGCGAGCCGGTTTCGATGCTCCGCCTCGGGCAAGATGGCTGGTCAACAGCGGCGATTCCGGGACGAGGAGGCGCCGACAGACCGAGATCCGATGCCTCCCCGTAGCGCCAGCCCACCGCACAGGTGATTTTTCGTCACCTCACGGCGTCAGTCGGCGTGGCACGGCGTGATGAGGGCAGGTGGCAGAGCGGTTTAATGCTCCGGTCTTGAAAACCGGCGTTCCTGCAAGGGAACCGGGGGTTCGAATCCCTCCCTGCCCGTTCGGCGTCGCACCAGGCATCGCCGGGTGCGCCGTGGCGATCGCTATGCGCCTCGCTCCCGGTCAGCGTTGGGCGCCGCCTTCGCGCCGAAAGCGGCCATCGCACCGGCCACGAGCTGCACCGAAAGCGATCGCAGGTTGCGCCCGAGAAGCTCCGCCCCTGCGCGCAGCTTCACTTCGGGTTCGTCCAAGTAGAGCCCGCGGCTGATCTCCACCTGAACGCTGTGTACGCCCAGCGCCGGCCGGCCGACGCGCTGCACGATGCTGCCGCCGAGGTAGGGGTAGTTCACGCTCACCGTGTAGCCCATCGCTTGCAGTGAATCCACAATCAGCGACGTCAGCGCCGGGGACGTCGTGCCGCCGTTGCGGTCGGATACGACGAAATCGGCCCGCAGTGCACCGGCCCCGTCCGGGGTCATGGCGTTGCCACGCGATTTCATGGAGTGCCAGTTGACGTGCCAGACGCCGCCATGCGCCTCCCTCGCCTCGCGCAAGAGCGCATCCAGCGCGCGCTGATACGGGGCGTAGATCGTGTCGATGCGGCGCTGCACTTCGGCCACGGACAGCGGCGCATCGTAGATGACGACGCCAGGGACGACGAAGCGCCGGATGAGCCCAAGCCCGCGGCGCGACTTCTCGGTGGGGTTGAGCGGCGCGGGCCACGGCCCGTCGAGCAACGCCTCGTCGATGTCATCCGGCGGACGGTTGAGATCGATGTAGCTGCGTGGATACGCCGCCGTCAGGAGGGCAATGCCGAGCGACGGCGCGTGCGACAGCAACTCGTCGACGTACGCGTCCTCCGCCCAGCGCAACTCGAGCGGTGACGCCGCGGTGACGAAGTCCGCCGGGTAGTGGCGTCCGCTGTGCGGCGAGTCGAAGACCACGGGGCCCGCGCGCTCAGGGCGCGCGACCGTGAATGGCGCGACGGGCGCCGTCATGCGCGTGATTCCCGCGGTGCCGCGTTCGTGCGGTGAGAGATTTGGTTCATTCACATCCCGATCGCGGTCGCCACGAAGAGCGCGCCGAGGCAGAGCACGAGGAGAATAGCCGCGAGCGGCAGGATGAAGCGCAGCCAATCGCCGTAGTTCACCTTCCCCGCCGCCAGATACGCCAGCAGCATGCCCGATGTCGGCGTCACGGTGTTCATCAGGCCGTTGCCGAACAAGAACGCCTGCACCGTCACCTGGCCGCTGACGCCGGCGAGCTGCCCGATCGGACCGAGAATGGGCATCGTCACCGCGGCCTTGCCCGACGTCGACGGAATGAGCACGTCAATGATGAGTTGGATGCCCATCATCAACTGGCCGACGATGGCGGGCGGCTTGCCCGCCACGACGCTCGACAGCGACGCGATGATCGAATCGAGGACGAGGCTGTCCTTGAGCACGATCTCCACGGCCGAGGCGAGTCCAACCAGCACGGCGGCGAGCAGCATCGACTGCATGCCGCGCAGGAAGGCCTGCGCCGCGGTGCGCGAGTCGAGCCCGCCCACGACGCTGAGCGCGAGCGCCAGCGCCACGAACATCGACGCCAGCTCGGGGTTGCCCCACTCCATCCGCTGCACACCGACAATCATCGCGGCCACCGCGCCGAGCAGCACACCGAGCATCGCGATGTGTCGCGCGCCGAGCGGCGGCGCGTCCGCGTGTGCTTCGGCGCCGGCCACGGTGCGCAGCGACGGTGCGCGCCGCAGCAGATACCAGATGCCGATGGGCAGAAAGAGCACGAACGTGACCGCGCGGAATCCCGCGCCGGAGAACACCGGGACGCCGACAATGGGCTGCGCGACGACGAGCGCGAGCGGATTCGTCACCGACGTCAGGTAGCCGATCTTGGCGGCAATCGTCACGATCGCAACACCGAAGAGTTCGTTGTACCCCAGCCGGCGCGCGAGCAGCACCATCATCGGGATGAGCACGAGGTACTCGGAAATCAGCCCGAGAAAGGTGCTGCCGCAGGCGATGACGATCATCAGCGCAGGGACAACGATCCTGGCGTTGCCGCCGGTCGCGCTGACCAGACGGTCAATGCCCGCGGTGAGCGCGCCCGTTTGATCGAGAATGCCGAACATCCCGCCGATGAAGAGGATCATCATGATGAGGGGCGCGGCCTTCACCATGCCGGCGGGAATCGACGAGATGATCTGCACGGGGCTTGCCGCGTACGCCAACGCGGGCGTGCTCTTCTGCGGCACAATGAGCGCCGCGCCGAGGTCCTTGGGGATCTGCTTGTAGGTGCCGGGAACGACAAGTCCGGCCTTGTTGCGCTCGAACGTTCCCGAGGGCACGACGTAGGTCAGCGCGACCGCGCCGGTGATGATGAGCAGCATCATGACGAGCGCGTGCGGCATCCGGCGCTTTCCGGCAGGGGCAACCGCGGCAGATGCGGAGCTCTCGGCGGCGTGCGGCATGAATCCTCGCGGCGTGAATGGCCAACGATGCCCCTGCGCGCGCCGGAAGGTCAAGCGACGCCCAACGGAGCGAGCCATCGCCGCGTTTTCTGAACGCCGGCTCCCCGACACCTCAAGATCAGGGTTTATCGCATGCCCTTCTCGTCACGCACCGCTCGCCGATGGATGGCCGTCGGCGTCGTTGTCACTGCAGGTTGCGCCAGTCTCACCCAGAAAGCGCCCTCGACGGGCACGCAACCGGCAACCGCGCCGGCTCCCTCGCGAGGCGCTGCGCCAGCGGCCGCGCCGGCCGCGGCGGCGGCGCCTGGCGAGCGTGTCGCGCGCCCCGGTGGCGGCTTCGGCCGCGGTTTTCAGGGGACGATGGACAGCACGCGCGCCCGACAGCTCTACGTGAGCAACGATCCCAAGGACCTGCCGCGCGCCAACTTCGATGCGCAGGTGAAGGCGAAGGCGGTGACCGACAGCATCTATGCGGCGCGTTTTGCGGGCGTCGCCGAGTTCCGGAAGGTGACGTACAAGAGCACCGCCGACGGGATGGAGATTCCAGCGTACCTGTTCGCGCCGCTGAACAAGCGCGGCCCCAAGGGACACGCCGCGATGGTGTGGGTGCACGGCGGCGTGCACGGCGACTGGACGCAGAGCATGCTGCCGTTCGTCAAGGAGGCGGTGGATCGCGGCTACGTGATCATCACGCCCGACTACCGCGGCAGCACGGGCCACGGTGAAACGCACTACATGGCCATCGACTACGGCGGCAACGAAGTCATCGACGCGCTCTCGGCGCTCGATTTCCTCAAGACGCTGCCGTACGTGGACATGGATCGCGTGGGGATGATGGGCTGGAGCCACGGCGGCTTCATTACCGCACTGAACGCAATGAAGCCGGGGACGCCGCTCAAGGCGGCCGCGGCGATAGTGCCGGTGACGAACCTGATCTTCCGGCTTTCGTATAAGGGGCCGAGCTACCAGCGCGACTACTCGCCGGAAGGGACCATTCGCGGGCTGCCGTTCGAAAAGCCCGACGAATACGTGAAGCGCTCGCCGCTGTATCACGTGGAGGACCTGACGATCCCCATCCTCGTGCACGTCGCGACCAACGACCAGGACGTCAACTACGTCGAGGATCAGCAATTGGTGTGGAAGCTGCGCGCGCTAAAGCCGGAGCTGTCAGAGACAAAGGTCTATGTCGACCCGTCGCCGTGGGGTTCCTCGGTTGGGCACGCGTTCAGCCGTCGCGTTGACCCCGTGACGCTGGAGCGCGTCGATTCGCCGGCGCAGATCGACAGCTGGAGCCGTACGTGGACGTTCTTCGACTGGAATTTGCGCCCGTACGAGGATCACTCGAAGCCGCTGCCGCCGGTGCGGGTGGCACCGTAGCGGCTTGAGGACAGGGATCACGGATTTCGATTGCGGATGAGGATTGCGGAACTGGATCGCGAGTGGCTGGGGAGTATCGCGATCTCAGTCCGGAGTCGAAATCCAAACTCGGAATCCGTGATCCGTGTCCTCAATCGCCGTGACCGCGCACGGCACCTTTACAGCCCCTTCTCCGCCGGGCATCTTTCTTCGCCTGCGCACCAAGTGCGCGAGGAGATGTGGCCGAGAGGCTGAAGGCAACGGTTTGCTAAACCGTCATACGGGCTTAAACCTGTATCGAGGGTTCGAATCCCTCCGTCTCCGTAACGCGGGTTCGCCGTCCAGTACGGCGGACCCGCGTTTGCCGTCGGTACCCGGGGGGCATCTCGCGCGGCGCCGCGAACGCCTATCTTCCAGCGCTTGTCCCTCGCCGTCGGCCGAACGCTGCGTTCAGCCTGCCGCTCGTCGTCCTTCGTCTTCCCACCGCCGTCACGTGACTCCTCCCCGCCTGCGCTTTGCGCCATCACCCACCGGCTATCTCCACGTCGGCGGTGCGCGCACGGCACTGTTCAACTGGCTCTACGCGCGCCGGCATGGCGGGCAGTTTCTGCTGCGCGTCGAGGACACGGACAAGGCGCGCAGCACCGACGCGTCGACCCGCGCGATCTTCGAGGGGCTGGAGTGGCTGGGACTGCGCTGGGACGAAGAAGTCGTCTATCAGGGCGCCAGCGCCGCGCGGCACCGCGCCGACGCCGAGCGCATGGTGGCCAACGACCACGCGTATCGCTGCTTCTGCACCGCCGCCGACCTCGACTTCCGCCGGAAACTTGCCGAGGCGAATGAGGGCGCGTTCAAGTACGACCGCCGCTGCGACGAGCTCGACCGCGCCGACGTCGCGCGCCGCGTGGCGGCCGGCGAGCCCAATGTCATCCGCTTCCGCGTGCCCGAAGGCAGCACCGGCTGGACGGATCTGGTGCACGGCGAGATCAGCTTTCCGAACAAGGACATCGAAGACTTCGTCGTCTTGCGCTCGGACGGCACGCCGATCTACAACATGGCGGTGACGAGCGACGACATCGCGATGCGCATCACGCTCGTGATGCGCGGCGACGATCACATTTCGAACACGCCCAAGCAGATCATGATCTACCGCGCGCTCGGCGAAGCACTGCCGCAGTTCGCGCACCTGCCGATGATCCATGGCAACGACGGCAAGAAGCTCTCCAAGCGCCACGGCGCGACGGCCGTTGCCGACTGGCAGCACGAAGGCATCCTGCCGCAGGCGATGGTGAACTTTCTCTCGCTCCTTGGCTGGTCGCCGGGTGGCGAGTTCGACGAAGTGATGTCGATCGACGAGCTCATTGCGAAGTTCGACGCGTCGGGACTGCGCAAGACCGCATCGGTCTTTGACACCAAGAAGCTCGAGTGGATGAACGGCCAGCACCTGGTGCGGATGCCGCTGGGCGAGCTGTCGCCGCTGGTGCGGCGGAAGCTCGCGTCGGCGGGGCTCGCGACCGAGGCGGACCTCGCGGCGCGCCCCGAATGGTTCAACGCGCTGCTCGAGCTGCTGCGCGTGCGGGCGAGAACGGTGGACGACATCGTGCGGCAGGCGCGTCCGTTCCTTTCCGACACTGTGGGGTATGACGAGACGGCGGCGGCCAGGGCGTGGAAGGACACGGCCGATGCGCGTGCGCTGCTGGCCGCGGCGCGTGAGGTGCTGGCGGCGTGCGCCCTGTGGGAGCACGCCGCGCTCGAGACCGATCTGAAGTCCCTCGCGGAGGCGCGCGGACTCGGCGTGGGCAAGTTGTTTGGCCCCATGCGAGTGGCGCTGACGGGAGAGGCTAACAGTCCCGGCATGTTTGATGTACTCATTCTACTTGGCCGCGACGTCGCGCTCTTCCGCCTCGACGCGGCCATTCGTGAACTCGACCGCCGAACCGGATAACGCCCTCGTATGCGAGCCCCCCTGACCGCCATCGAACGGGACGTCTACCACTTCCTGCTCGATCATCTGGCCCAGCACACGTTCCAGCCGAGCGTGCGCGACATCGGCCGGCACTGTCGCATCGCGTCCACCAAGAGCGTCACTGACCTCCTCGCCTCGCTCGAGAACAAGGGCTACATCGAGCGGGCGCCCGGACGATCACGCGGCGTGAAGCTGCTGGGCCATACGGGTCCATCGGGAGTGATTCCCGTGCCCGTGGTCGCCGTCGCCGCGGGTCAGCGTACGCCGGTGGCGACGTCGCACATGGCGCTGGACCGATCGCTCGTGCCAAGCGCCGAGTGCTTCCTTGTGCCGATTGCCGATGACGAAGCGCGCGCGCTGGGTGTGCACGCCGGTGACTTTGTGCTGGTGCATCCGGTGGCCCGCTCGCGCGATGGCGAAGCGGTGGTGGTCCGGCTCGCGGCCCAGGCCGTGGTGCGCACGATGATGCGGCGCGGACAGGCCGTAGTGCTGCGCGCGGGCGAGAATGCCATCGCGCAAGAGCTGGGGCCGCAGGACGACTACGCGGTGCTCGGCGTGCTCGCCGGCGTCATTCGCCCGCCGGTCACCCGCACGGAAGACGCCAGCTAGCGCTGGCGGAGTCGAGGTCGTGGGGCGGTCGCTGCGGAGCGGCCGCTACGGCTTGATCGCCGCGGGCGCGACCACCGGCGGCGGCGTTTCGCCCTTGGCCTGCGCGTCGCGGCGCTCCTTGTCCTTGCGCTCGCGCAGCGCCTTCACGGCCGCCTTGAACGCGTCGTCACGCGAGGCGCGTGCCGCCTGCTCCTGAATCTGGCGCGTCATCTCGGTCATCGCGCGCTGGCGTTCGAGCAGGATCGGATTGGCCTGCGCGTTGAGCGGCAGCATGCCGAGAATGGCCGTCGGAATCGAGAACTTGCCGAGCCGGATGTACTGCTGGTCGATGCCGTACTTGCGCCCGTTCTTGTCGGTCCACGTCCAGTCGCCGGGAGCGCGCTGCGCCGGATTTGCCGCGGTCACCGAATCGGTGTACATACGGATCTTGTCGGCGAGCAGGTCGTGCAGCGAGTCCGCGCGGCTGCGCGGCAGCATCGGCGCCGTGACCACGGGCCCCGTCGGCAGCCAGAGCCGCGGATCGTTGTAGCTCGGACGGATGCCGCGCGTCGGCCCGCCGCCGCCGATCATCTCGCCGCTGCCGCTCTCGTTCTTGCCCGCCGGCGCGGCGGGCGAGGTCGTTGGCACTCCTGTTGGCGTCGTGACGGGCGCGACAAGCACCGGCGCCGGTTCGTCGGCAGACTTGCCCTTGTCGGGGCGATTGTCGCCGCCAGCGATGGGAGGCTGCGAGGGCTTTGCCGACCGCGGCAACGCAAGGAACCCTATGCGCTCGGCCTGCGCGTGCTGCCCCCAGGCGCTGAACAGCGAGTTGAGAGCATTGGGCGTTGTGAGCACCCGCAGGAGCGCCGCGCCGATCACCACATGCAGGATGACCGAAACGGCGAATGCCGATCTGCCGCGCGGCTCCCCTGGTGTCACGCCTCGGCTTCCACCGGATTGCTGACCTTGCTGTACCCCACGAGTTCAATCTCAACCACGTCACCCGGCTTGAGCGCGCTAATGCCCGACGGCGTGCCGGTGGCGACAACGTCGCCCGGCTCCAGCGTCATGATTTGCGAGATGTACGAGAGCAGGTCGAGAATGGGAAAGACCATTTCGGCCGAGCTGGCGCGCTGTTTTTCTTCGCCATTGACGCGCGCCACGACGGTGATGGCGTCGAGCGGGGGCACGCCCGTCCACTCGGGCCCGATGGGGCAGAAGGTGTCGAAGCCCTTGCCGCGCGTCCATTGGCCATCGCTCTTCTGCAGGTCGCGCGCGGTGACGTCGTTGAGCGCCACGATGCCGCGAATGCCTGCCGCGCACTGCGCCGGCGTCGCCCGGCGGAGCGGCGCGCCAATGACGACACCGATCTCGGCCTCGTGATCAACGCGCTGCGACGCCTTGGGAATCACGATGGGCACGCCCGGCGCGATCACCGCCGAGGGCGGCTTGAGGAAGAGCAACGGGGCCGTCGGCACTTCGTTGCCGAGCTCCTTGGCGTGCTCGCGGTAGTTCCGCCCCACGCAGACGATTTTCCCAGGCCTGGACATAGCTGAAATCTACCCCGCTAGATGGCAAAAGGTGCATTGGCGTAGAAGGCGCGCAGCGTCTCGCGCAACTCGGCCCATGGCGCGACGGCGCGACGGGCGGGCGGCAGCGCTTCAAGCAGTCGCGCGCCGTAGCTCTTGCGCAGCACACGCGGGTCGCAGAGCACCACGGCGCCGCGGTCGGCCGCCGAGCGAATGAGCCGGCCGAAGCCCTGTTTGAGACGGAGCGCGGCGTGCGGCACCATGTACTCCATGAAGCTGTCGCCGCCGCCGCGCTCGATCGCCTCGCACTGCGCGGCGGTGACCGGCTCGGACGGCACGCGGAACGGAATGCGGGCGAGCAGCAATCCATGCAGCGCGCGCCCGGGCACATCGACGCCTTCCCAGAACGACGATGTGCCGACGAGCACGGCATTGCCGTGATCGCGGAATCGGCGCAGCAACTGGTCGCGCGGCGCTTCGCCGTGAACCAACAGCGGCCAGTTCGCTTCCACATCGAGTGCGCGCAGCGTCGCGGCGGCTTCTCGCACGTCGCGATGGCTGGTGAAGAGCAGGAAGACGCCGCCGTTGGAGACTTCGATGAGATCGTGCGCGGCGGCCATCACCTGGCCAAAGTGCGCGCGGCCATCGGCGTTGGGCGCCACGAAGTCGCTCGGCACGGCGAGGATCGCCGCGGTGGGATAATGAAACGGCGACGCAAACTGCCGTGTCACGGGTTCGGTGCGCTCGTCGTCGAGGCCGAGCCGACGCGCGATGAACGTGAAGCCGTCGCTCGTCGCGAGCGTGGCGCTGGTGACGATGGCGGTCTCGAGCCGCACAAAAAGGTCTTCGCGCAGAATCGGCGCCAGATCGAGCGGCACCGATGCCGCGCCGACGTTGCCGTCGCCCGGGCGCCGCTCGAGCCAGCGCACCAACTCGGTGTCGTCCCGCCCGGAGCGGAGCGCGCCCCGAAGCGCATCGGCCGCGTGCTGCAGGCGGCGCGAGACGCCGCGAATCTCGCCAAGGAGCGGCGCCAGCTCCTCGGCGCGCGCGGGTTCGGTCTCGAGGCGGCTGCCCACGGTACGCAGTCCCTCGTCGAGCAGCGCGATCTCGCGTAGCAGGTCATCGAGCGCGCCGCCGAGTCCCTGATGCCAGATGGGATCGTCATCGAACGCGTCGGTGAGGCGCACCTGCGGCTCGTCCTTGCCCGCGAGCCACGCGTCGAGCAGGTCGCACACCACCTGCGACTTGTCGCGCGCGGCCCGCGTGCCGTCGACGAGGCGCACGCGCACGAGGTCGAGCGAGGCGACACTCAGCAGATCGGTGGCGCGTGACAGCTTGCGTTCGAGCGCGGGGAGCAGCCCCTTCCCTTTTCGCTCGAGGCGCGCGAACAGCCGTTGCAGTCCGCGCCGCGACACGGTGTGTCCGAGATGCGCCGCGGCCGCATCTTCGAGATGATGGCCTTCATCGATGACGAGCCGAGTGAACGGCGGAAGGACGGCGGCTTCGCTCCAGTTGCCGCTCGCGCGGCGCACGGCAATGTCGGCCATCAGCAGGTGATGGTTGACGACGACGACGTCGGCCTCGGCCGCTTTGCGGCGAGCGGCAAAGACGAAGCACGCATCAAAGTGCGGGCATCGCATGCGCGTGCACAGGTCGCCCTCGGCGGCCACTTCGTCCCACACGTCGCTGCGCGGCTGCGTCGCGAGATCGGAGAGTGATCCGTCCTTCGTCGTCGCGGCCCACGATGAGATCATGTCGAGTTCGCCGGCGAGCCCGTCCTCGAACAGGCTCGCCCCTTCGGCGCGCGCGGTTTCCAGCCGCTGAAGGCACAAATAATTGTGCCAGCCCTTGAGGAGAGCGAACCGCACCTTCTGATCCGCAAGCGCCTCGGCGAGAATGGGAAGGTCTTTGCCGACGAGCTGTTCTTGCAGCGTGATGGTGTTGGTGGAGACGATGGTGCGTTCGCCATTCGCCGCCGCCCAGCGCAGCGCGGGCACGAGGTAGGCGAGCGATTTTCCGACGCCCGTGCCTGCCTCGAGCAGACCAATGCCGCCCTTCGTGTAGAGATTCGCGATCGCGGCCGCCATGTCGCGCTGCGTCGGGCGGTCCTCGAAGCGCCCGAGGTGCGCCGCGATGGGCCCCTGCGCGTCGAGCAGATCGGAGACCGCGTCGGCATCCAGCGGATGCTCGGCTTCCGTGCGCGGCACTTCGACCACGACGTACAGGTGCGTCGCCTCGTTGTTCACGATCGCGAAGCCGATGCCGTCGTCGTGCAGTCGCGCTGCGACCTCGAGATCGGCGTCCGACGGTTCGAGCACGCCCGACGGATGGTTGTGCACCAGCACCTCGCCGCGCCGCGCGAAGCCGGGGAGCGCCAGCACACTGCGCGAATCGCCGCGCGCCACGGCGCGCGCCGACTGCAGAATGCCTGCGGCGTCGAACGTGCCGGTGAAGCACACTTCGCGGCCGCCGGCCATGTGAATGGCGCTGCGTATCGCCGTCGTGACGCGCGGCGCGATGCGCTGCTCGCCGTGCGTCACGGGCCTCTCCTGCCCCTGCACCACACCGTGCCCCTTCCCGTGCACCGGAGGCTCACGTCTTGTGCGGCTTCTTCTTCGCCGCCGGGAAGAGCACGTTGTTCAGAATGAGGCGGTAGCCCGGCGAGTTGGGATGCAGCGCGAGATCGGTGGGCGGCGCGCCAATATTGTGCTGCGGATCTTCGGGGTCGTGCCCGCCGAGGTACGTCCACGCGCCCTTGCCGAGATCGCCGTGCACGTACTTCACCCACGGCGCGCCGTCTTCATACGCCAGAACCGTGACGGCGGGGCGCAGCGTATTGCGCATGAATGAAGTCGTGACACCGTAGAAATCGGGCACGACGCTGCGGTGGTCCTGCACGAGCATCGTCGCCACGGGATCGAGCTTTGCCGAGAAGGCGAAGAGCTGGAAGTTGCCGAGTGGCTGGCGCCGCGCCGGCACGTTGACCTGATGGCCGTCGATGTCGCTCATCGCGTTGACGCCGGCCGACATTTCGAGGTGCGCCTTCGCCGTGGCCAGCGTGTTGGCCCAGTCCATCTTGTTGTCGGCGTCGGGGTCCATCGGCGTGCCGTCGGAGTACGGCGACGCGATATCCACGCCTTGTGAGGCGAGCGCGAGTTCGAGCGTCTCCGTGGCGCCACACATGGCAAACAGAAAACCGCCGCGGTCCACGAACGTGCGCAGCGTCGCGGCCACCGCCTTCTTGAGCGCGGGAATGTTGGCGTAGCCGTGCTTGCGCGCGGTGGCGAGGTCGCGCTCGCGCTGGTCGATAAACCACGGCGCATCGCGGTAGCTCAGGTACAACTTGTTGAGCTGCCCCGTGAAATCTTCGTGAAAGAGGTGGATCCAGTCGTACTGCGACAGGTCCTGCGTGAGCACTTCGTCGTCCCAGACGCGCGTGTACGGGATGCCCGCGTAGCGGAGCGCGAGCGTGACCGCGTCGTCCCACGGCGGCGAGTTGGGCGGCGAGTAGACGGCGATGCGCGGCGCTTTCTCGAGTGGCACCGCGTCGGCATTGCCGTTGGCGATCTCGGTGCGAATGCTATTCACGGCCGCATCCGTGATGGCTTCGAACGTCACGCCGTCAAGCGCGGCGCGGCGGCGGGCGAACGGCACGTCGGGAAGCAGGAACGAACCGCCGCGGTAATTGATGAGCCACTCGGCGCGCACGCCTTCGGTCAGCGCATTAAACGTCACCCCGTACGCCTTGAGGTGGTTCGCCTGCGCGTCGTCCATCGGAATGAGCAGGTGCTGCGCGCTCGCCCGCGATGCGATGAGGCTCGCGATGACGCTGACGATGAGCGCACCGCGTACCCCACGCGACGTCCGCTGGTGGGCGGGCTTCACCGGATCACCCCGGATGATTCGGACGGCCACGGATTGGCTCGGATCAGGCGATGGGACATTGACAGAAAGTTATCCGAGTGAGCCCGAAAAATGCGGGTAGGTGTCATCGCGCTCCAGCTATCGCCACCGGCCTGTGTCGCGCCAACACCACGGATGGTGAGCCGGCTGCAGGGTTCCCTCAGCCCTTCACCCGCTCCCCTTTCATCCGCTCCAGCGCCTCTCGCGCCTGCGGCACGAGCGCGCTGTCGGGCCACGTGAGGATCAGATGCTCGTAGCGTTCCGTGGCGCCGCCACGGTCGCCGCGACGCTGCAGGGCGCGCGCCCACTCGAGGTCAGCCTCGGGCGCTTCGGGCGATGTCGCATATTGCTCAACCAGACGCGTCCACAGCATGACCGCCCGCGTCTCATCGCGTCGAGCGCTGGCCACGCGAGCCGCGAGGCCAATCAGGAACGACGCGGCGTCGGGAACCGATGACGCCGCGTGCTCAAACTCACGCGATGCCTGCGCCGAGTCGCCGCGCGCGAGGGCGAGGAAGGCAGCGCCAATCGCCGGCGTGCGCGCCTGCTTGGCGCGCGAGATGAACGCCAGCGCGGTGACGATCTCCGGCGACTTGTCCTCCGCGGTGCGCAGGCCGCGGCGCGCGCCGTCGAGATCGCCGTCGAAGAGCGCCAGCCAGCCCGACACCACGTCCTCGTCCTCGCCGCCACCCTGCGACGCGGCGCGCCGCGCCCGCGCGATGTCGCCGGCGCGGATCCATCCCCACGCCAGCGAGCGTGCAAAGAGACGCCGCTGGGCGTCGGTCACGCGAGCGCCGTATCGGGCGATCAACTGTTCGGCGTCCTGTGACTTCCCTTGCTCCGCCAAGCCACGCACGCTGATGGGCAGCGCCTCAGCGGCAAACTGCGTGCTGTCGAGTGCCGGTGCAACGGCGATGGCAAGACGCAGTGCGCCCGCGGCGTCGCCACCCTCCAGAGCGGCCGACGCGGCGCGCAGCGCCAACGTTGCGTCGTGACGCACCTGATATGCCGCGATCAGCGCATCGCGTGCCGCCAGCGCACCACCGGCATGCATCGCTTCGTCGGCAAAGTCGATCCACAGTTGCGCGGTGCTATCGCTCGGCGGCAAGGTGCTGAGCGCGCGCCAGCCGTCGCGGGGAAAACCCCAGCGCAGCTCGAGCCAAGCTCGGGTGCGGGCGAGCGCGACCGTGGTGAGCGCGACCGTGGTGAGTGCGACTGCGGCGGGCGCGACCGTGGCGGGCGCAACCGTGGCGGGCGC
>JAHFCT010000035.1 GCA_023249375.1 Gemmatimonadota bacterium
TGCTCGACAGTGCGTGGGTGCAGGGCTACTACCTCAACGACGCCGCGGCGGCCAAGGCCACGGTGAAGCGCGCGCTCGAGCGCTATCCCGTCGCCTCGGTCTCTGCGCCCGACCGGCCGTGGGGGCAGCTCCTGAGCATCGCGACCGTGACCCACGATGTGGCTGCCGCGCGCAGCTACGGCGCGTCGCTCGAGCGCGACCTTCCCTCGTCGCGGCAGTCAACGATCAAGGGAACCGTCGCCGTTGCTCGCGCGATGGTTGCGCTCGCGGAGAACCGCCCAAAAGACGCCGCCGCGCTGTTTGCCGAGGCGGACCGCGGCGATCTGGGCTCGCGCGAGATCGGCCCGTGGCGCGCACAGGCGCTCGACCTCGCCAACCAGCCCGACTCGGCCATTGCTGCGTTCGAGCAGTTCACGAGCTTCGTCGATCCCTATCTCGCGCAGCAGCGCGATTTCCTGGCCGGCAGCCACAAGCGGCTCGGCGAACTCTACGACGCCAAGGGGAACATTCCGAAGGCGACGGAGCATTATCAGAAGTTCGTGGAGCTGTGGAAGGACGCTGATCCCGAGCTGCAGCCCAAGGTTCGCGAGGCACGCGCGCGGTTGGATGTACTGCGCCGGAAGGGGAGCAAGGGCTAGGGAATTGTCTGGCAGACAGAAAGAGGGTTCTGATTTATCAATTTCAGGCAAACCCTTACATGAGTTTTGCTGATTCCCGATTGGTGCGTAATTTGAAACCGGGTATTATCGGGAGTCCGAATCCGTCTTGTGAAAACCACACGCTCGCGCCTTCTCCGTGGTCTGCTCGCGGCCAGCACGCTTCATCTAATGCTGGCCGTTCCTGCGCGTGCGTGTCCGATGGATGCGATCATCGACGGGACAGAGCACGCCGCCTCTGCGCGCGCGATATCCGCTGAATCGGTTCACGGTTCACGCGAGATGATGGTGCCGATGTCGCACGCCGGCCATCATATGGCTGACCGGGTGACTCCACACGCCGTGCAGACTCCGGCCTCGGAAGCACCCAATGCTCCGTCGTCGCCGTGCCCGCACCAGATGCCGTGCTGCCCGTCGCCGGTTTCTGATTGCCAGACCGGAGGCTGCGCGTCCGTCGTGTCGGTCGAACTGATAACGTCCGCGTCGACTCCGGTCGTTCCGTTGATCATTCCGCCAAGCGAGACGGTCGTCCGCTGGGAGTCGTTCGTGCACGCGCCGGAGCCGCCGCCGCCGCGAGCCTAGGGAGTACCGCGCCCGCTTGCTGAGCGGGCAGGAGCCGCGCGCGTCTGTGCGCCGGCTGACCGTACTTCCCTGCACTCCATGCTCCTACAACTTCTGCACGCCGCTTGCGGCGTGTCCGGCCGCGCGCGCCAGGTCCTGCTGGCTCTGCTGTGTGCGCCTGCTGGACTCGCTGCCCAGCAAACTCGAGCGCCGCTAACGCTCGCCGATATCGTCCAGCGTCTCGAACGCGCCAGCCCGATGCTCGCCGCATCGCGCGCCGCCGCTGACGTATCGCGCGCCCGCATCGGGCCAGTCAGTGCGCTCCCCGACCCACGCGCCGAGTTCGGCGTGATGAACCGCATGATCCCGGGGCTCACGACGATGAGTCCGCTGGCGATGGATCAGCTCACGGTCACGCAGATGCTCCCGCTCGCCACGCGGCGCGCGGCCATGCGCGCGGCCGAAGCGCGATCGCATGCGGTGGAATCGGGCATTGCCACCCAGCGATTCGCCGTCCGCCGCGAAGCGGCTGCGATGCTCGCCGACTGGTGGCAAGCGGACGGCGCGCGCGCAGTGATGGACGAGACGCGCGCGCTGATGCGCGACAACGTCAGCGCTGTCGAAGCGATGTATCGGTCTGGGCAGGCAAGGCAAACTGACGTGCTGCGCATGCAGGCCGAGCAAACGCGCATGACCGCCGAGTGGATGTCGATGGATGCGATGCGACGCTCGGCGGCCGCGAGTTTATCGGCGATGCTCGATGTGTCGATTGATGCCGACACGCTGCGACCCGAGCTGCCAGCAGCGATCGAGCGCGCGGAGGCGCTGGCCTCTGCCGGCGTCGGACCGGATGTCACCGCGGCGCAGCGCACGGTTGAGGCATCGCTGGTTGAAGAAGCGGTCGCGCGTCGCGAACGCTGGCCCGAGCTGGAGGTTGGGATGCAGCTCGGACAGCGCCCCGGGTCGAACGAACGGATGGTGAGCGTGATGGCTGGCGCATCCATTCCGATCTTCGCGCGGCAACGGCAGCAGCAGATGATCGAAGAGAGCGTGGCGATGCGGCGGATGGCAGAGGCGGAGGCGCGCGGCGTCGCTGCGCAGAATCGCGCGGGGACCGCCGAGGCAATGTCCGACGTGCAGCGCGCACGCTCGCTGCAGCGGCTGTATCAGGCGACACTGCTGCCGCAGCTCGTCGCGATGAGAGAGAGCGCCGAAGCCGCGTATCGCGCAGGAACAGGGAACATCGACGCGGTCATCGAGGCGCTCATGGCGCTGAACACCGCGCGCATCGCGCGGCTTACCGCGCAGGCTGACGAAGTGCGGGCACTGGCCCGCTTGGAGCGACTGACCGGACGGGCCTGGCTGGCCGTTCCCCTGATGACGGAGCAACAGCCATGACCGACTTCATTAATACGTCCATTCGCCGCGCGTTCATTGCGGCGCCCGTTGTGATTGCCTTGAGCGCGGCCTGGTGGTTCACGCGCGAGCCGGCCTCCGCGCCGGCGGCAAGCGGGCACGATCACTCCAAGATGGCAGTGGCTACAGGCGGCGGGCCTGTGGTGATCAGCGCGGCGGATGCGCGGCGCATCGGCGTGACCTACGCGACGACCACGCATGCCACCTTGCATCGCGACGTAACGCTGTCGGGTGAAGTGCGGCTCGACGAAACGCGCGTGTCGGCGGTGACGCTCAAGGTGGATGGCGTGGTGGAGCAACTGCACGCCGATTTTGTGGGGAAGGTCATTCGGCGCGGCGATCCCCTGCTTGCGATCTACTCGCCGATGCTGGTGTCAGCGCAGGAGGAGCTACTGGTCGCCAAGCGACTGCAGGCGTCATTGGTGCGCGGCGCGTCTGACGCGTCGGGCAGCGCGAGCGATCTCGCGGCGAGCGCGCGCCGGCGGCTGCAGAACTGGGACGTGGATCCCGCGGACATTGCCGCGGTCGAGAATCACGGAATGTCACACCGCACGCTCACACTGCGCGCGCCGGCATCGGGTACGGTGATCGAGAAGAATGTGGTCGCCGGCCAGCAGGTGGTGGCCGGACAGGTGCTGCTTCGCGTGGCGGATCTCAGCGAACTGTGGGTGGACGGCGATGTCTTTGAACAGGACATGCCGCTGGTGCGCGTTGGGCAGGAGGTGCGCATTGAATTCCGCGCGCTGCCCGGCGTGGTGCGCACGGGGCGCGTGGCGTCGTTTGAACCGACGCTTGATCCGGCGATGCGCACGGCGCGAGTGCGTGTGGCGATCGCCAACATCGGTGGCGTGCTGCGTCCAGGGATGTTTGCGACGCTGCATCTCATTGCCATGGAACCCGCCGCCACGCTCGTGGTGCCGCGCGGCGCGGTGCTGTCCACGGGCGAGCGGTCACTTGTCTTTGTGCGCCGAACAGACGGACGGCTTGAACCGCGACAGGTAGTGGTTGGTCTCTCGGACGAGACGCAGATCCAGGTGCTCAGCGGGCTGAATCACGGCGATGTGGTGGTGTCATCCGCGACTTTCTTGGTGGATGCCGAATCCAACCTTGGCACTGCGATGGGCGGCATGGGTGATATGCCGGGCATGGATATGACGGCGCCGAAACCATTGAACGGACCGGCGCCGGAGATGAAAGGGATGCCGGGCATGAAGCCTGATGGGCCGGCGCCGAAGCGCGAGCCGAAGTCGTCGATGCCCGACATGTCGGGCATGGATCACAGCAACATGCCGGGCATGAAGCACGACATGCCACCTCCGAGCGTGACACCGAAGTCAGGGGCGGCGGCGCCGGTGCGCAAGCCGCTTATGGGACGCTAGGCGATGCTGCGCAAACTCATTCAATGGTCCGTCACCAACCGCGCGCTGGTGGTGCTGCTCACGCTGGCGCTGGCCGTGGCCGGCACGTACGCGCTGCGCCACACGCCGCTGGAAGCGCTGCCCGACCTCAGCGATGTGCAGGTGGTGGTGCAGACCGATTTTTCAGAGCAGGCTCCGCGCATCGTCGAAGATCAAGTGACGTATCCCGTGGCCGCCGAGCTGCTGCGCGTGCCCGGCGCGCGCTCGGTACGCGGCTACTCGTTCTTTGGCGTGTCGTTTGTATACGTCATCTTCGACGACCGCACCGATCTGTACTGGGCGCGCGCGCGCGTGCAGGAGACGCTCAACGGACTCAAGTCCAAATTGCCGGCGACGGTGGCGCCCACTCTTGGTCCCGATGCCACCGGACTGGGATGGGTCTACCAGTACGCGCTCGAAGACACGACGGGGCAGCTGGATCTCGCTCAGCTGCGCGCGGTGCAGGACTGGTATCTGCGCTACGCGCTCACGGCGGTGCCCGGCGTGGCCGAAGTGGCGAGCATTGGCGGCTTCGAGAAGCAATACCAGCTCGATGTTGATCCCGCACGGTTGCAAGCGTACGGTCTCTCGATCAACGCCGTGATGCGCGCGGTGCAGAACGCCAATGCCGACGTGGGCGCGATGGTGCTCGAGCTGAGTGAACGCGAGTACATGGTGCGCGGGCTTGGTTACCTCAAGGGCATCAAGGATCTCGAACAGGTGGTGGTGGGCGCGGATGACGACGGCACACCGGTGCGCGTGGCGGATCTCGCGCGCGTGAGTGTGGGCCCTGCCGTGCGGCGCGGCATTGCCGATCTCGACGGACGCGGCGACGCGGTGGGCGGCATTGTCGTGATGCGCTTTGGCGAGAACGCGCTGGCCACCATTGAGCGTGTGAAGGCACGCCTGGCCGAGGTGCAGAAGGGACTGCCGCCGGGCGTGGTGCTGCACACGACGTATGACCGCAGCGATCTTATCCTGCGCGCCATCGGCACCCTGCGGCAGACGCTCGTTGAAGAGTCCATCATCGTGGCGCTAGTCTGTCTCGCCTTCCTGCTGCACGCGTCTTCGGCGCTGGTGGCCATTCTCACCCTGCCCGTGGGCATACTCGGCGCGTTTGCCGCGATGCGATTGCTGGGTACGGGTGCGGACATCATGTCGCTGGGCGGCATCGCGATTGCGATTGGCGCGATGATTGACGCGGCGATCGTGATGATCGAGAACTTGCACAAGCATCTCGAACGCGCGTGCCCGCCGCGTCACGCGGACGATCACCGATTTGACACATCGACGCTGTCGTCCAGTGACCGGTGGCAGCTCGTCGTGCGCTCGGCGCGCGAAGTGGGACCGGCGCTGTTCTTCTCGCTGTTGGTGGTGACCGTGAGCTTCCTGCCGGTCTTTGCGCTGACCGGACAGGAAGGGCGCTTGTTCACTCCGTTGGCGCTGACGAAGACGCTGGCGATGGCGACGGCGAGCCTGCTGAGCGTGACACTTGTTCCGGTGACGATGGGGCTCGTCGTGCGCGGCCGCCTGTGGAGAGAGCACGCGAATCCGCTCAATCGTCTGCTGGTGGCGGTCTATCGTCCGGTGCTCGACTGGGCGTTGCGGCATCGCGCCGTCGTGTTGAGCGGCGCGCTGGCGCTACTGGCGCTCACGTGGATCCCGTGGGCGCGTTTGGGAAGCGAGTTCATGCCGCCGCTCGACGAGGGCTCCATTCTGTTCATGCCGACGACGATGCCGGGATTGAGCGTGGCCCGTGCCCGCGAACTGCTGCGCATTCAGGACTCGATTCTCGCGGGATTCCCCGAGGTCGAACGCGTATGGGGCAAAGCGGGGCGCGCGAACACCGCAACGGATCCGGCGGGGATGGAGATGTTCGAGACGACCATCACGCTGCGCCCCGAAGCTGAATGGCCGCGCGGCATGACGCAGGACCGGCTGATTGCGATGATGGACACGGCGGTGCGCATGACGGGTATGCGCAACGCGTGGACGATGCCCATTCGCGGACGCATCGACATGCTCGCCACCGGCATTCGCACGCCGGTGGGCGTGAAGGTGTTCGGTCCGGATCTCGCAACACTCGAGAAGCTGGCGCGGCAAGTGGAAATGGTCGTGCAGGGCCTGCCGGGCACGCGCAGCGCATTCGCCGAGCGTGCGGAGGCCGGCTATTACCTGGACATCGCCATCGACCGCGAAGCGGCGGCGCGCCATGGGCTGAATGTGGGCGATGTGCAGACGGTGATCGCGGCGGCGATTGGCGGGATGGCGGTGACGCAAACGGTGGAAGGGCGCGAGCGCTTTGCCGTGCGTGTGCGCTATCCGCAGGAACTGCGCGACACCCCCGAGCGACTCGCGCGCGTGCTCGTTCCGACGAGCCACGGGCTGGCAACCGGTGCGTCGCTGGGCGGCAATGCAATGGCCGCGATGTCTTCCAGTGTGGAGCGCGGCAAGCAGGGCTACGTACCACTTGGACAGGTGGCGACAATCACGCGCGCGGTGGGGCCGATGGTGGTGCGCACGGAAGGGGCGCAGCCCACGGCGTGGGTGTACGTGGATGTCGCCGGCCGAGATCTGGGGCGCTACGTGCGCGACGCGCGCGCGGCGGTGGAGCGCGAAGTGAAACTCCCCACCGGCTACACGCTGCAGTGGAGCGGACAGTTTGAGTTCATGGAGAGTGCGCGGTCACGACTGCGGCTCGTCGTGCCCGCCACGCTGCTGCTGATTGTGCTGCTGCTCTACATGAACTTCGGCCGGGTTGGCGAGACGGCGATCGTGCTGCTCACCCTGCCATTCTCGCTCGTTGGCGGCCTGTGGCTTGTGTCGGCACTCGGCTACAACTGGTCGGTGGCGGTGGCCATTGGCTTTATCGCACTCGCCGGCGTGGCGGCGGAGACTGGCGTAGTGATGCTGCTGTACCTCAACCACGCGTGGGAGGCGAGGACCACAACCGGCATCCCACCGACGGCCGCTGATCTGTATGCCGCAATCATCGAGGGCGCCGTGGAACGCGTGCGTCCCAAGATGATGACCGTGACCGCGATCATCGCCGGCCTCCTGCCGCTGCTCTGGAGCACTGGCGTCGGGAGCACGGTGATGCGCCGCATCGCCGCACCGATGATCGGTGGAATGATCTCGAGCACGGTGCTGACACTGCTGCTTATTCCGGTGGCGTTTGCGCTGCTCAAGGAGCGCGATGTGCGGCGGCGCGCGAACGGATGATCACACAGCGGAGCGACCCGTTACTTTGCAGATCGGTGGCCGCGCGGTTGCCGATTCACTTTCAGATCACCTGACCATGCACTCGACATCACGCCGCACTGCCCTGTTGTTGGCTGGCTTGCTGGTCTTCACCGCCGGCTGCGATCGTCCGAATCAGGGACGGGAGCCGGGAGCCGTAGCATCGGTGGCCGCCAATCTCCCGCCGTTCCCGCAGGAGATTGCCTCAGTAAAAGCCGAGTTGACGCTGCCTGGTGTCTGGAAATACGCGTACCGGATGGTGGACCGGCCGGACACGATGTACGGCGCGCATCGCGCGATCGAGTTCCTCTACACGGCCGATTCCGCGGCCAAGGTGCCGCCGCGGCTACTGCTCGTGATTCGCGCGTTCAAGAAGCCGGTGTGGGAGAAGGTGAAGGAATCGCAAAAGGAGATGTCGCGCTTTCTCGCCGAACACGACGGCGACGTGTACGCGTTCTCCATCGTGACGTCCAATCCGTACAGCACGAACACGCCGTCGGCGCTGCGCGTGGACGCCATGATGCTGGCGCTCACGACGGAAACGTCGCCATTTCGGATGACGTTCAAGTAGAGGCTGCACGATGACGGTGGCGGCGTCCTTACTTGGGTGAGGACGCCGCCTTTTCATTGAGCAGCCGCCGCACCGCCGGCTCGAGCGACGCCATCGCGAGCGGGCCGAGCACTTTGTACCGCACCTGTCCCGTGCGGTCAAGCAGCACCGAGGTGGGATAGCCTTGCACGCCGCCGAAGGCCGTCTCCACGTCGCGCCCGACGATGGCCACCGGATACGTGATGCCGTGTTCGCGCAGAAACTTCGCAACGGCTTCCGGCCCCGCTTGATCGGCCGATAAGCCGAGAACCACCAGGCCGGCCGCTCCGTGCCGCTTCGACATCGCTTGGAGCAGCGGCATTTCCACTCGGCACGGCGGGCACCACGTGGCCCAGAAGTTCACCAGCACCACGTGACCGCGCAGTGTGCTGTCGCGTACCGGCGTGCCGTCGAGCGTGGTGACCGCGACTGACGGGTGCAGGTGCCCGCCGCTCTCGATGCCGAGGAGCGCGCCGATGTGAGGGAGAAAGCGCGGCGCCAGCCAGAGTGCGAACAGCAAGGCGGCGACTCTCCACGCTGACAGCCAGAGGCGAAGTCCCTTGCGCTTGCGATCACGCTTTCGGACTTGGTCAGGCGGCGGGTTGGTCACGCGCGAAATCTACGTCCCCTCCCCAACGCGCGAGCAGCCTGTATCGTACAGGATCGTACGACACGCGCCGCGGAGACCCCCTACCCCGTGGGCGCGTGTTCTGTCCTCTCGGAGAGCGCCCAACATGGTTGCATCCTTCCGCCGCGCCGCAGCGGTCGCGATAGCCAGCGCCCTGGCTGTTGCTTCCCTCGGTGCTCAGCTCGCGTCGCCGCGCAGCATCCCGGCGACCTACGCCATCACCAACGTTCGGCTCGTGCCGGTGACGTCTCCCGTGATTGAAAAGGGAACGATCGTCGTCCGCGACGGCCTCATTGCGGCCATGGGACCAAGTGTCGCCGTGCCGGGTGACGCGCGGGTGATTGATGGCACGGGATTGACGGTCTATCCCGGCCTGATCGACGCGTACAGCACACACGGCGTGCCGAACGCACCGGTGCAGGGCGCCGGAGGTGGCGGTCGCGGGGGCGGTGGTGGTGGCGGATTTGGCGGACCAGCGGCGACGCCGGCTCGTTCGGCGCCGAATTCCAACTATCCTGCCGGCTTGCAGCCCGAAGTGTCCGTGGTGGAACTGCTCAAGGCCGATGATGAAGCATTCAGCGGCCCGACGAGCGCCGGCATCACGACGGCACTGAGCGGATCCGGAAGCGGCATCTTCCAGGGACAGTCGGCGGTGATCAATCTCGCCGGCGCCGACGTTAACGCCATTGTAGTGAAGGCGGGCGTGAGCCAGAACATCGGCTTCTCTCCGCTGCGTAATGGCGGCTATCCCAACTCGCTGATGGGCGTCTTCTCGGCGCTGCGGCAGGAGCTGCTGGACGCGCAGCACTATCGTGACGTGAAGGCGGCGTACGACAAGAGCCCGCGCGGCATGACACGCCCCGAGTTTGATCCGTCGCTCGAGGCGCTGCTTCCGGCACTCGCCGGCAAGCAGCCGGTGATCATGTACGCGTCCACGCAGCGCGAGATTGAACGCGCGCTCGATCTCGCCAGGGAGTTCGGCCTACGGCCCATAATCGCCGGCGGACTCGAGTCGCATCTGGTGGCGGCGCGGCTGAAAGCCGAGAACGTGCCGGTGTTGCTGACGCTCAACTTCCCGCGCCGCACGGCGGCGGTATCGGCTGATGCCGATCCGGAACCGATGCGTCTGCTGCGCTAACGCACTGAAGCGCCCAAGACGGCGGGCCGGTTGGCGCAGGCTGGCGTGAAGTTCGCGTTTCAGTCGGGCGGCCTTTCCACCTGGACCGATTTTCCCGGCAACGTGCAGCGCGCGGTCGAGAATGGACTGCCCGCCGATGCCGCGCTCAAGGCGCTGACCATTCAGTCCGCCGAGATCCTTGGCGTGAGCGACCGGCTCGGCTCGCTCGAGACGGGGAAGATCGCAAATCTCACCGTGACGCGCGGCGATCTGCTCGACCGCGGCCGTGTGACGCAGTTGTTCATCGACGGCCGTCCCGTCGCGCTTCGCGCGGCAGCGACGCCCGCTGGCGGTGGCAACGCCGGCATCACGGGCACGTGGACGGTGACGGTTTCGCTCGACGGCAGCGACATGCCCACGACCTGGTCGCTGCGCGCGGATGGCACGCGCCTGCTCGGATCAATGCAGGGCGCGCTGGGCAGTCCGGAGCTTCAGGGCGGCACCATTGGCACGGACAACGAGTTCCGTTTCACCGCGTCGATCACGATGAAGGACGGCACGGAAGAGGCGACGTTCATCGGCACGCTCGATGGCAACGCGGTGCGCGGCCGACTGGCGATCGTCGGTCACACACCGGGCACGTTCTCGGGCACGCGTCCGCAGCGTCAGGGCGGACCCGGCGCCGGCGGCCCGCCGAGTGGCAGCGCGGCCCGCACTCCGCCGGAGACCCGATAATGCGACGCCTTCCAATGCCCCGTCTCCTCGAGGATTCCATGAAGAAACTCTTCTTGCGCGCGGCGCTGATGGCGGTTGCCGCTGGCGCACTCGGCGCGCAGGCCAAACCCGTTGTTTCGGGCGCGGGGGCCACGCTGATCAAGAACGCCACCGTGCTCACGGTGACCAAGGGAACGTTGCAGCACACGGACGTCCTGATCCAGAACGGCAAAATTGCGCAGGTGGGGCAGAACATCACCGCGCCGGCCGGTGCGACGGTGATTGACGCCACGGGCAAGTTCCTGATGCCCGGTATCATTGATCCGCACACGCACATGATGAGCGACGCCACGAATGAAGGGTCGCTCTCGGTGACGTCGATGGTACGCATTCAGGACGTGCTCAACCCGACGAACGTCGACATCTACCGCGCGCTGGCCGGCGGCGTGACGACGATCAACGTGCTGCACGGATCGGCCAACACGATTGGCGGGCAGAACGCGACCGTGAAGCTCAAGTGGGGCGATCCCGTGGAGAGCATGATGTTCCCGGGTGCGCCGCCGGGCATCAAGTTCGCGCTCGGCGAAAACGTGACGCGCAAGAACCAGAATCAGATTGTCATTCCGGGGCAGCCGACCACGCGCCGCTATCCGACCTCGCGCATGGGCCAGGAAGAGGTGATTCGCGACGCGTTCACGCGGGCGCGCGACTACAAGGCGACGATCGACGACTACAAGGCGCGCGTGGCCAAGGGCGAGAAGAACCTCGTGGCGCCGCGGCGTGACCTTGAACTCGAGCCGTTGGTTGAAGTGCTCGAAGGCAAGCGCCTGGTGCACGCACACTCGTACCGCTCCGACGAAATGCTGATGCTGCTCAATGTCGCCGAGGAGTTCGGTTTCAAGATTCAGACGCTGCAGCACGGGCTCGAGGGCTACAAGATCGCGTCGGAAATCGCGAAGGCCGGCACTGGGCTGTCGTCATTCGCGGATGAATGGTCGTACAAGATCGAAGCGTACGATGCCATTCCGTACAACGTGTCGATCCTGATGCGCCACGGCGTGACGGCGACCATCAACTCCGATTCGGACGAGCGGATTCGCCGCCTCAACATCGACGCCGCCAAGCTGATGCGCTACGGCGGATTGACGGAGGAAGAAGCGCTGTCCGTCATCACGATCAATGGCGCCAAGCAGCTGGGCGTGTCGGACAAGGTGGGATCCATCGAAGTAGGCAAGGACGCCGATCTCGGACTGTGGAACAGCCATCCGCTCAGCGTTTACGCGAACGTCGACAAGGTGTTCGTGGACGGCAAGGTCTACTTCGACCGCCAGCAGGACCTCGCGCAGCGCGACCAGAAGGCCAAGGAGCGCGCCGAACTTGAAAAGGCCGACGCCAATCAGGCGCCGAGCAACCGTCGTGGCGTGCAGCCGGTCCTGCCGCAGGAGGAGCGTTGAACATGCGTCGCATCTGTATTGCAGGTTCAGCCGTCGCGCTGTGTGTCGCGGCGCCGGCGCGCGCGCAACTCGGATCGTTCAATCCGCCGCCGGGACCACAGAAGACGTTCGCCATCACCAACGCGCACATCGTGCCGGTGAGTGGACCGGAAATCGCGAGCGGCACGGTGGTGATCAGCGCCGGCAAGATTCAGGCGGTCGGTGCGTCGGTGACGGTGCCCGCCGGTGCCGAAGTGGTGGACGCCAAGGGACTGCGCGTCTACCCGGGCATGATGGACGCCGGCACTTCGATTGGTCTGTCGGAAATCGGACAGGGCGCCAACTCCACCGTGGACGTCAGCGAGGTGGGGAGCTTTAACCCGAACGCGCAGGCGGTCTTTGCCATCAACCCGCACTCGGCGCACATCGGCGTGGCGCGTGTGGTGGGCATCACGCACGTGGTGTCGCGTCCGACGGGCGGCATTCTCTCAGGGCAGGCGGCGCTGGTGAACCTTGCCGGTTCCACCGCACCGCAGATGGCGGTGGTGCGCAACCTCGCGACGGTAATTGAACTGCCGCGTTCCGGTTTTGGTGGCCGCGGCTTTGGCGGATTCCTCGCCGCGCAGAACGCGGCGAACACGCAGGACGTCAATCGCACGCGCACGCGCCAGCTCGATTCGCTGCGCACGCTGCTCAAGGATGCCGAAGCGTACGGCCGCGCGATGGACGCGTACGCGAAGGACAAGTCGCTGCCGCGCCCCAAGCAGGACGTGGTGCTGGCGTCACTCGTGCAGGCGGTGCGCGGCAAGATGCCGGTGCTGATGATTGCCGACCGCGCCAACGACATCAAGGAAGCGGTGGGCTTCGCCGAGGAGAACAAGCTCAAGCCAATCATCGTGGGCGGGCGGGATTCGTGGCAGGTGACATCGTTCCTGAAGGACCACGATGTGCCGGTGATCATCACGTCGGTGATGGAGTTGCCGTCGCGCGAGGATGATCCGTACGACGTCAACTATTCCGCGCCGGCCAAGCTCGCGCAGGGCGGCGTGCGGTTTGCGATCACGTCGGGTGATGCAGGTTCCGAAGTGCGCAATCTCCCGTATGTGGCGGGCATGGCGTCGGCGTTCGGGCTGAGCAAGGACGACGCGCTCAAGTCCGTGACGCTGTGGCCGGCGCAGATCTTTGGCGTTGCTGATAAGTTCGGGACGATCGAGCCGGGCAAGGTGGCCAACCTGGTGGTCACGGATGGCGACATGCTCGAGGCGAAGACCAACACGAAGTACCTCTTTATTGATGGGCGCATGGTGCCGCTCGACACCAAGCACACCGACCTCAACAACAAGTTCAAGGACCGTCCGTGAACAAGATCCGTTGCTACGCTGTTCTCGCACTGTCCGCCGTTGCAGTCACCGCCGGCGCACAGCAGAAGCCGCTGACGCCCACGCAGCAGTTGGCGCACGACGTGTACAAGGAACTGGTTGAGCTGAACACGTCGGTCTGGACCGGTAATACGACGCCGGCGGCGAATGCGATGGCCAAGCGATTCCGCGACGCCGGCTTTCCGGAGAAGGACATCTTCGTCGGCGGTCCGACGCCGAAGAAGCACAATCTCGTCGTGCGCTATCGCGGCAAGGGCGGCACGGCCGCGCCGAAGCCCGTGCTGCTGCTCGCACACCTCGACGTCGTCGAGGCGCTGAAGGCCGATTGGTCCAACGATCTCGATCCGTTCAAGTTCACGGAGAAGGACGGCTTCTATTATGGACGTGGCACCGCGGACGATAAGGCGATGGCATCGCTGTTCGTGGCGGCAGCCATTCGCCTGAAGAAGGAAGGCTACGTCCCCCAGCGTGACATCATCATCGCGCTGACCACCGATGAAGAAGGCGGCGCCTACAACGGCGTGGACTGGCTGCTCAAGAATCACCGCGACCTGATGGACGCCGCCTGGGTGATCAACGAAGGCGGCGGCGGCGCGCTGCGCGATGGCAAGCCGCTGCTGCATTCGGTGCAGGCGGCGGAGAAAGTCTACGCCGACTTCACGCTGCGCGTCACGAATGCCGGCGGCCATTCGTCGGTGCCGCGCGCCGACAATGCCATCTATCAATTGTCCGAGGGACTGGTGAAGCTGTCCAAGTACCAGTTCCCGGTGGAGCTGAATCCGGTATCGCGCGCCTTCTTCGAGAAGTCGGCGTCCGCCGAGAAGCCCGAAATGGGCGCGGCGATGACGGCCCTCGCCAAGGACCCGTCGGATGCGGCCGCGGCGGCGGTGATCGGCAAGGACCCGCGCTACAGCTCCATGATGCGCACGACGTGCGTGGCGACGATGCTCAACGGTGGTCACGCCACCAACGCGCTGCCGCAGCTCGCCGAGGCGAACGTCAACTGCCGCATGGCCCCAACCGCGTCCAAGGAGTCGGTGCGCGCGACCATCGCGAAGGTGGTTGGTGATCCGGGCATCGCCGTCTTCGACACGACCACCGAAGATCGCGCGTCACCGCCGTCCGAGATGCGCCCCGAAGTCATGGGCGCCGTCGAGAAACTGACGAAGGAGATGTTCGGCGACATTCCGGTCGTGCCCACGATGTCGACCGGTGCCACCGACTCGCGCTACTTCCGTGCCTTGGGCGTGCCGTCGTTCGGCGTGTCGGGGCTGTTCAGTGATCCCACGGTTGACGCTCGCGCGCACGGTCGCGACGAACGCGTGCGCATCGAGTGGTATTACAAAGCGCAGGAGTTCCTGTACCAGCTCACGCGCCAGTTGTCATCCAGCGTTCCAGTCCCTTGATTCAATAGCGGGCCCGGCAGGATGCCGGGCCCGCGCCGCATTCTCCCCACCCCGCTTTCGCCATGCCGTTCTTGTCGATGCCGCGCCTGCTGGCCGCGGCGCTCGTCTGCGCGTCTGCCGTTCTGCAAGCACAGTCTCGCCCGATCCGAACCGGGTCGGCTACCGTCACCAGCACACCGCCCGTCATTGACGGCTTGCTCACTGATGCGGCCTGGCGCTCGGCAACCGTCTTTGCCGGTTTCACGCAGCGCGAGCCGCAGGAAGGCGCGGCGGTCAGCGAACGCACCGAGGTGCGCCTGCTCACCGACGGTGAGGCGCTGTATATCGGGGCGTGGATGTATGACCGCGACGCGGCGGGAATTGTCGCCGGCGAGAAGATCCGCGACGTCACGCTCACCAACAGCGACTACTTCGGCATTCTGCTCGACACCTACAAGGACCGGCAGAACGGGTTCCTGTTCGCTACCACGCCGGCGGGCGTCGAGTACGACGGCCAGATCATTCGTGAGGGCGAGGGCGGCGGCGTCTCGCTGAGTGGGCAGACCCGTGCGCAGTCGGGCGCACTCGGCGGCTTCAACCTGAACTGGGACGGCAGCTGGAAGGTGGCGACCTCGCACGATTCGGCGGGGTGGTACGCCGAGTTTCGCATTCCGTTTTCGACGCTGCGCTATGGTGGCGGCGCGCGGCAGGATTGGGGGCTCAACCTCGTGCGCATGATTCGGCGGCGCAACGAAGAGTCGTTCTGGTCTCCTATTTCGCGTCAGCTCAACCTCTATCGCATGTCGATGGCCGGCGACCTCACGGGACTGCAGGTACCGGTGCGGCGCGTGGCCACGGTGACGCCGTATGCGCTGGGCACGGCGCAGCGCAACTTCGCGACGTCCGCAAGCGCCACGTATCCCACCGCGTTCGGTGTGGATGCCAAGTACGGCGTGACGCCAAGCCTGACGCTGGACCTCACGCTCAACACCGACTTCGCGCAGGTGGAGGTGGACGAGCAGCGCACCAACCTCACCCGTTTCCCGCTGTTTTTCCCGGAGAAGCGCCCGTTCTTCCTCGAGAATGCGGGGACGTTTGCCTCGGGGACGCCGCAGGCGGTGGATCTCTTCTTCACGCGGCGCATCGGCATTGACTCGACGGGCCAGCCGGTGAAGATCCGCGGCGGCGGCCGGCTCACGGGCCGCGTGGGCGGCACGACAGTGGGACTGATGCAGATCTTCACCGCCGAGAACGCCGGCGTGCAGGCCGCCCAGTCATTTACCGTGGCGCGTGCCATCAAGGAAATCGGACGCCGTTCACGCGTGGGCATCATCGGCGTGCAGCGACTCGGCACGGGAACGCGCGTGGCGCCGCTCTGCACCGCCCTGCCCTCGTGCGGCGCGCTCCCCGAAGACGTCAACCGCACCCTCGGCGTCGATGGCCGGCTAGGACTCGGCGATGCATGGACCGTGGACGCCTGGGCCGCCAAGACCGAAACGCCGGGACGCAGCGGCGACGACTTTGGCGGGAGCGTGCGCGCCGTGTACCTGACGCGCGACTGGAGTCACAGCGTTCGCGTCCTGCGCACCGGCGGCGACTTCAATCCCGAGGTCGGGTTCAACAGCCGCACGCCAGGATACACTTTCACGGAAGTGCAGTTCATGCGCATGGTGCGCCGGCCCGAATGGAAGCACGTGCGAGAGTGGAACCCGCACCTCACGTGGCGCGAGTACTACGGCTTCGACGGGTTCCACCAGTCGGGGCAGTGGCATTTCGATTTCACGGAGTTCGCGTTTCAGAAAGGCGGCCGGTTTGGCCCGGAGATCAATCTCTACCACGAGGGGCTGCAGAAACCCTTTGCGATTGCGCCCAACGTGACCCTGCCCGCCGGCGGCTACGATTTCCTGAACGTTGGCCTCGATTGGGAGACCAATGCGGCAGCCACGTTGTCGATGTCGATGCGCGGCGACTTCGCCGGGTTCTACAACGGCACGCGCAGCGGTGGTACCATGACCGCGACGTACCGCCGCGGCGCGTCCATCACGTCATCGCTGCTGCTCGATTACAACGACGTGACGCTCGATCAGGGGCACTTCATTCGGTCGATCATTGGCGCGCGCGTGGCATACTTCTTCACGCCGCGCGTCTTCATCCAGTCACTGGCGCAGTTCAACGACCAGGCCTCCGCGTGGACGACCAACGTGCGTTTCGGCTGGCTGAACACGGCGGCCACGGGTCTCTTCATCGTGCTCAACGACGGAGAGCAGGCCGATTCGTTCTTCAGCTGGCAGCGGCCGACGTCGCGCGCGCTCACGGTGAAGTTCACGCGGCAGTTCGGCACGGGACAATAGCACTGCATATCGGCGCCCGGCGCCGGCCGAGCGCCGCACGCATTCGCGTGCATCCGCATGCACCGCCCGCGCATCTACGCGCAGCGGGCGGTGCTTGTTTTCGGGAGTGCGCCGAGGCTCAATTCAAGTACCTTCGCACCCTGCACACATGACCCACGTTGATTTGATCGGCGTTCCCCTCGACCTCGGCGCGAGCCGCCGCGGTGTCGACATGGGACCATATGCCGTGCGCGCCGCCGGATTGCGCGACGTACTGCTCGCGCTGGGACACGAGGTGCGCGATCACGGCAACGTCGCGGTGCCCGACCGGGGCACCTTTCCCACGGACGCGCGAGGCGGCGACTTCTTGCCGACCATCGCCGCCGTCTGCAGCGAACTGGTCGCGCACACGGAGGCATCGGTGACCGAGCACCGGTTTCCGGTGGTGCTCGGCGGCGATCACTCACTCGCCGCCGGATCCGTTGCTGGCGCATCGCGCGCCATGCGTGCGCGCGGCGAGACGATGGGTCTGGTGTGGGTCGATGCGCACGGCGACATCAACACACCCGAGACCAGTCCATCGGGGAATGTGCACGGCATGCCGGTCGCCCATTTGCTCGGCCATGGAGATTCGCGGCTCCATTTCACCACCGGCCCCGCGGTGCGTCCCGAGCACACGTTTCTCGTCGGGATTCGCGACCTCGATCCCGGGGAGCGCGCGCATTTGCGTGCGTACGGCGTGCATGTGTTCACCATGCACGACATCGACCGGCGCGGTTTGTCGGATGTGATGGACGAGGCCATCACGCTGGCCACACTTGGCACCGCCGGGTTGTGGGTGTCGTACGATGTCGACGTGCAGGACCCGGTGCACGCGCCTGGCGTCGGCACGCCGGTGGCGGGCGGATTCTCGTGGCGCGAGGGGCATCTCGTGATGGAGTTGCTCGCCGAATCCGGCCTGCTGGTGGGGCTCGACCTCGTGGAGGTCAATCCGATTCTCGACGTCTCCAATCGCACGGCCGAGCTTGCCGTTGGCCTCGTGTCGAGCGCGCTCGGAAAGCGGATCCTCTAGGCGCGCTCCGAAATCCGCCAGTCGCGTCCGCGAATCGCCACCAGCAGCGTCGGCACGATGAACAGCGTGATCGGTGTCGAGAGCGCGAGCCCGCCGATGACGGCGAGCGCCAGCGGCTTCTGCATCTCGCTGCCGGCGCCCAGTCCGAGCGCGAGCGGCAGCAGGCCAAAGAGCGTGCAGAGCGTCGTCATGAGAATGGGGCGCAGTCGCACGGCGGCGGCTTCACGGATGGCGGGTTCGAGCGCCAGTCCACCCTCGCGCATCCGATGGCGCGTGAAGTCGAGCAGGATGATGCCGTTCTTCACAATGAGCCCGACAAGCAGGATGAGCCCCATGAACGACGACACATTGAGCGGCGTTCGCGTGACCAGCAGCAGCACCAGTGCGCCCACGAACGAGAGCGGCGCGGCCACGAGCACCACGAGCGGTTCGATGAACGATTCGAATTGCACCAGCATCACCGCGACCACGCTCACGGCCGCCAGGGCGAGCACGATGAGCAGCGCGGTGAACGCCTGCTGCTGGCTGCGATACTGTCCCGCGAGTTCAAGGCGTACGCCGGCGGGCGCCGGATGCGCCGTGAGGACGTCCTGCACGTCGCGTACGATCTCGCCCAGCGACCGGCCGGTAATATCCGCCGTCATGTTGAGCAGTTGCTGCTGATTCTCGCGCAACAGTTCCGCGCGCCGCTCGGTGGGCACGAACGACGCGAGGGCGCCCAGCGGCACCGTGGATGCTCCCGGTGACGGCAGAATGGGCAGCGCATCGAGCCGCCGCGGGTTGAAGCGCACCGAGTCGGGGGCGCGCACTCGAATGCCGACGGCGCGATCATCGAGGCGCAGGGCCCCCGCGTCGACGCCAAGCAACGCACCGCTGACCAAGCCGCTCACCTGCCCCGGCGTGATGCCCAGCCGGTTGAGCTCCGCCGTGCGATATGTCATCGCCATCTCGGCGCTCGGTTCGCTCACGCCATTGTAGAGGTCTTCAAGCCCATCCACTTTGGCGAGCGCTTCTCCAAGCGTGGTGCCGTATCCCTCGAGCGCGGCGAGGTCCGACCCGAAGAGCTTGATCTCCACCGGACGCGCGTTGCCCGAGAGGTCGCCGATCACATCGGCGAGGATCTGCACGAACTCGATGCGCAGCCGCGGTTCCTCCGACTCAATGCGCTTCCGCACGTCGTCAATGACTTGTTCGCTCGAATGCTCGCGCTGGCGGCGCGGCTTGAGCCGGACGACGAGATCACCGCGGTTTTGCAGGGTGGCAAACAGACCAAGCTCGGCGCCGGTGCGCCGCGAGGTGCCTTCCACGTCGGGCGTCTCTCGGAGGATGCGTTCAACCGTGTGGAGCATCCGGTCCGTTTCGGCCAGCGCCGTGCCGCCCGGCGTCCAGTAGTCGAGCACAAAGGCGCCCTCGTCCATCTCGGGAAGGAACCCGGTGCCGACAAAGCGGTACGCCGCCGCACCGCCCGCGACGAGCACCAGCGCCACCACGAGTACGGTGCGCCGACGCTGCATCACCGCGCCCAAGGCGCGTTCGTACCGCACCGCCAGACGGTCCACGCGCGCCGCGATGCGTCCGAGGAGATCGGTCGTCCCGGCGGTTTCGTCGTGCTCGATCGCGCGTAGGTACTGCGCGCTCAGCAGCGGGATGATCGACAGCGCGAGCACGAGCGACACGAGGACGGCAATGGTGAGCGTTATCGACAGTGTCTGGAAGAACTGGCCTTCCACGCCAGTGAGCAGCCCGAGCGGGAGGAATACGACCACCGTGGTGATGGTCGACGTCGTCACCGGCCACACCAGCTCCCGCAACGCCTCGCGGACTGCGTGCGCGTGATCGGACGTGAGGTGGAGATGCCGCATGATGTTCTCGGTCACCACCACGGCATCGTCGATCACGAGTCCGATGGCGATGGCCATGGCGCCCAGCGTCATCAGGTTGAGCGTTTGCCCCATGCGCGCCATCACGAACGTCGTGATGGCCATGGTCAGCGGAATGGACGACGCACTGATGGCGGTGATGCGCGTGTGACGCAGGAACACGAGCAGCACCAGCACCGCAAGCACCGCGCCGATCAGCATCGCGTCGCGCACCGACGCCACCGCTTCGCGCACGAGGAGCGCCTGGTCATACATCGGCGTGAGCCGCACACCCGGCGGCAGCGTCGGCCGTACCGATGCGGCCAGCGCATCGATGCTGTCGGCCATCACCACCGTGTTGCTCCCGATCTGCCGCGTGATGTTCAGCAGGGCGGCGGGCCGTCCGTCACCCGCGACGATGCGCACGTGATCCTCGGTGCCCATGGTCACGGTCGCCACATCGCGCACGCGGAGGCCGTGCCCGATCATCACGTTCGCGACATCGCTGGCCGCGCGCGCCTCGGTGGTGGTGACGATCAGGTACTGGCGGTAGTTGGCTGGCATGCGCCCGACCGCACTGACCGTCGTCGACTGCCGAATGGCGTCGGCCAGCGCGTCGAAGGTCAGGCCTTGCGCGGCAAGCTTGGCGGGGTCGGCCACCACCTGCAACTCGCGCACGTCGCTCGCCTGCACGTCCACGCGAGCCACGCCCGGCACGCGCGAGAAGAGCGGCCGAATCTGGTACTGCGCGATGTCGTACAGCGTCGCGGGATCACCGCCCTCGAGATTGTACGAGAGCACCGGAAAGAGGGACGGAGTCATCCGCTCGACTTCGATCTCGAGACCGGCGGGAAGGTCTCCGATGATGCGGTTCACCCGCGCCCGCGTCTGCTCGAGCGCCGACTGCATGTCCGTCTGCTCGGCGAACGTGATGTTCGTCTCGCTGCCGCCGCGAATGGCACGGCTCTGCACGCGCGTCACCCCGGGCACCACGCTGATGGCCTCTTCAATCGGCCGCGTGATGCTGAAGAGCACCTCGCGCGCGCCCAGCGCCGAGCCGTTGGCCACGATGGTGATGCGCGAGAAGACCAGCTCGGGGTAGATGGAGGCCGGCAGGTGCGTCGCCGCCCACACGCCGGCCGCACTCAGCAGCGCCACCACCAGATAGACGACGCGCCGCTGGGCGCTCAGCACCCCGAACAACGTGCGCGCCGCGGGAGTCTGCGGCATGGTCACTTGCTGTCCGCCGCAGGTTTGGCGGATGGCTTCGTATCCGATTTTGTATCCGGCTTGGTATCCGGCTTGGTATCCGGCTTCGCGTTCTGCTTCTTCGCCGGCTCGCCCGCGGGCGCCACCTTCACACTGTCGTCCATGCCGTATGCGCCGTACGTGACAATGCGCTGACCGGCCGTGAGCCCCTTGGTGATCTCGATGACCGATTCAGAACGACCACCAATCTCCACCGGCTGCGCGTGCGCCATGCCGGCATCGTCCACGATGAACACCTTGAAGGACTCCCCGTCGGGGACGAGCGCCTCCACCGGAACAACCAGCGCGCGCGTCCGCGTGCCAACCGCGATGCGCACCGCGATCGTCTCGCCAATCTGGAGCGGCCTTGTGCTGCGCTGCACGGCCGCTCGCACCGTCACGGCGCGCGTCGCACTGTCCACGACGCCGCCGACGGTCGTGACCGAGGCTTCACCCAAGCCCTCGGCGCCCTTGCCTTCGCTCAGCATCGCAACGCGCGCGCCAGCGCGCAGCGTCGCCACCTGCGACGGCGGAAGGTTGAGCACGAGGTCGAGCACGCTGCCGTCAGCCACCTGCACCAGGGCCTGCGCCGGTTCCACCGTAGCGCCAAGCACTGCTGACACCTGCGTCACGACGCCTGCGATCGGTGAGCGTATTGTCGAGAGATCCGCTTGCCGGTGCGCGGTTTCTGCCGTGGCGCGCGACGCGGCGAGTTCGGCCGTTGCGGTCTCCACATCGCGCCGCGGGGCGATGCCCGCATCCGCCAGGCGCTGCGTGCGCGCCAACTGCTTGTCCGCCGCGGCCAGCGCCGCATCGGCAGCGTTCACCGCCGCACGGAACGCCACCTGATCGAGTTCCACGAGCACGTCGCCCGCTTTCACACGCTGACCCACGACGGCATGAACGGTCGTGACGCGCGCGGCACTCGGGGCGCTCAGCGTCGCCATGTGATCGGCGCGTCCACTCACCATCGCAGACGCCTCGACAGTTTCGGCAAATGGCTGCGCCGCCACGAGTGCCGTCTTGGCTCCGGTGACGATACGCGCGACGGAGGCCTCATCCTCGCTCCCTTTGGCGCACGCGCCAAGGGTCAGCGAGAGAAGCAGTACGGAGCACGAGAGAGTTCGCATTGTCAGGGCGCCGTTGGCGCGGTGAGGGTCAGCACCTTGAGTTCAGCAGCAGCAATCCAGGCGTCCGCGATATCGCGGATGTACTCGGCCAGCAGCTCGCGCGCCGTGCGCTGCGCCTCGAGCACGTTGGGCAGCGATGCCGCCCCTTCGCGGTACGCCGTCATCGCCATGGTGACCACGCGGTCCGCCTGCTGCACGAGCATCTTGTCGCGCTCCACCTTGGCGCTCGCCGAACGCCACTCGCGCTGCGCGCGCGCCAGTTCGGTGCGGCTCTGGATTTCAGCGAAACGCAGCTCGGCACGCGCGCGCGCCTCCTCGGCGCGCGCCAAGGCGATGGGGCCGCGGTTGCGGTTGAAGATCGGGAGCGGAAGCGCCAGTCCGAACGTTGGCAGACGCCCCTTGGCGTCGCCGGAGGGATCGCCGGTCTCCACGCCCGCCATCAGGCTCGGCACACCGAAGACATTGCGGCGCTCGAGTGTCGCGGTGAGCGACGCGGCTTCGAGCTGCGCCGACGCCGCGGCGATGGGCAGCAGCGGTGCCGTCTGCTCAAATGCGGCCGGCGCGATGGGCATCGCCGCGAGTGAATCGGACAGCACGATCTCTGCCCGCGAGTCACTGAGCCCCATGACCGACTGCAGGTCGAGCAGCGCCGAGGTGAAGGCGACTGAGTCGGCAGTGGCTTGGTTGGCCGCTTGGCCCGCACTGACGGTGGCGAGCGCCACGTCCATGTCGCTCGCGTCGCCCGCCTCCCGTCGCGTGACCGCCATGCGGCGCAGGCTGTCGGCGTCGTGCGCCGTGCGTGCGGACAGTTCGGCGAGGGCGCGCGCGGCGAGCGCACGAGTGTACGTCGTGTCGGCTTCCATCTGCACCGACGCATGCTCATAGGCAAAACGGTAACGGGCAGCGCGTTGTGCAGCCGTCGCCGCGCCAATCCGGGGTCCGCGTTGATATGGAAGATCAAGCGGCAGCTCAAACGTGTAGTGGTACTGCGGCGCGTCTTTGGAGTACGACGCGGAGAACACCGGATTCTGCCATTGCCGCGCCGACTGCAATAGTGCGGCGGCCGAGGCCGTGTCCGCCTGTGCGACGGCAAGGCGCGGGCCGCGCGCGAGCGCCGCGCCAATCGCCGCGTTGCGCGAAATGGCAGGTGAAGCGTCCTGCGCGGCGGCGTGCCCCGACCATACGAGGCACGCCGCCGCGCCGATCAGTGCACCGCGCCGCAGCGTGGCGGCATCTGGTCGTCCGAAAATCATGATTGGTTACGGTTTGTCGGGAGCGGGTTTCTTGGCGGCCGGCGCCTTCTTCGCGGCCTTCGCGTCTTCCTTGGCCTCGGCTTTCTCCGCCTTCTCGTCTTCATGTTCCTTTGCCAGAACCTTTCCCGTCCTGGAGTCGATATTCACTTCTTCCACGCCCTTCTTGCCGGCGACGGCGAGATCCACCGACCAGATAACCGCTCCCTTCTCCTTCTCGATTTCAATTGCCTTGACCACGGAACCCGGCACGGCCTTCAGCGCGATCTTGCGCGCGGAGTCCTCGCTCACCGTGGCGGCCGCACGCAGCGCGGCTTCACCGGTTTCCTTTTTGGTTTCCTTCTTGGCCGCCTTCTCGGCCCCCTTCTCGCTCGCCGGTTTTGGTGCCGCGGGCTTCTGCGCGCTCGCGGTGACGGTCACCGCGGCGAGCAACAGCGCAACAATGGATATTCGTCGCATGATCAAACTCCTGATCGAGCCCTCTGCGGGCGTGAACACAGTCACCGCGGCCAATTGCCGCGGAAGTCTTTCGACCCGTTCAGAGTAGTGCACGGCACCTGTCAGGAGGATGACACGTTGGTGCTGCCGGCTTCGGGAAACGCAACGCTCACCGATGTGCCAGCGCCCACTGCCGATCGGACGCTGATCTCGGCCCCGTGACTATCGATGATCCACTTGGCGATCGCGAGCCCCAGCCCTGCGCCATCCGCCGGAGAACCTGCGTTTCCACGGCTGCGCGCGGGGTCCCCACGATAGAATCGCTCGAAAATGTGTGCCAACTGGTCATCCGGGATTCCCGGCCCCGTGTCCTGCACCACCAAGCGGGCGCGACCGTCCTTCATGCCTACGCGCACCGAGACGCGACCGCTGGCGGGCGTAAACTTCACTGCATTGTCGAGCAAGAGCATCGCCAGCTGGCGCAACAGCGCGGCGTCGCCGTCAACTGGCGCCTCCTCGAATTCGTCGATTACCAGTTCCACGCTTCGCGCATTGGCCATTGCTCCGGCGGCACCGGCCGCATCACTGACGATGTCGTCCAAGAATACCCGGCTGCGCACCAGCGGTCGTTCGCCAGCGTCGGCGCGCGCCAGTGTGAGCAGGTCTTCCACTATGTGTCCCAGCCGCCGTGTCTCTGCCTCGATGCCCTGTATTGCGTCCACGTAATCGCCGCCGGTACGCGGCTGCTGCAGCGCCACTTCGGCACGGCTGCGAATGACCGTCAGCGGCGTGCGCATCTCGTGCGCCGCGTCGGCCATAAAGCGCCGCATGTGCGCGATGGACCGTTCTACCGGCAGCAACGATTGCTGCACGAGGAACGACCCGCCGAGTGCGACGAGTACCACGGCGACCGCGGCGGCGGCGCCGAAGGCGGCAATGAGCGCCGCGTACCGATCCTCCAACTCCACCTGGTCCGCGACGGCCACTGCCACCATCGACTTGCCACTCGCCAAGACGAAGCGTTCGGCGTGCAGCCGCAGTTGTACTTCCGAGGGCGTCTCGCGGGACAGTTGCTCCGTGGAGGCCGCGCGTACGCTGCGCGCCGCGGACCGCACCCAGTCGGGTGCCGTATCCGGCGTAATTGGTGAACCCGCTGTATCGAGCAGAAACAGGCTGCGATCAGGGATGTGCAGCTCTTCCACGGCGTCAACGACGCGCCCTCGAGCGCCCGCTTCAAGTTCCCGAATGCGCGCCGCGCGTGCCAGCTCCGCCGTCGCGCTCTGCAGCGACACGTCGAGCTGCGCCGACAGTTGATAGCGAATGGTGAAATAGAGGCCGCCCCCGAGCAGCAGGAGAATGCCGCTGAGCGTGACGACGTACCATGCCGTGAGGCGTCGGCGCAGCGTGCGCAGGGGCTGCAGGGGCGGTGTGGTCACGGGCTCAGTCGGTAGCCGGCGCCGCGCAGGGTGTGAATGAGTTTCGGCTCAAAGGCATCATCGAGTTTCCGGCGCAGGCGTCGCACGAGCACCTCGAGCACGTTGGTGAACGGATCGTGGTTGTCGTCCCAGACGTGTGCGGTGATGGTGGCGCGGTCCACCACCTGTCCCGTGTGAAGGAGCAGGCATTCGAGCAAGGCGAACTCCTTGGCGGTGAGTCCAATCGACCGCCCACCGCGCGTGACCTTTCGGGAGGGCAAGTCCACGAACAAGTCGGCTACCTCCACTTGCTGCGCCACGAGCGCGGGACGCCGCCGCGCCAGGGCACGCACACGCGCCAGCAGTTCGCGGAATGCGAATGGCTTCGTGAGATAGTCGTCCGCTCCGGCATCCAGCCCTCGCACACGATCATCCACCGTGTCGCGCGCGGTGAGCATGAGGATGGGCGCCGAGTGTCCGCCGCGCCGCAGGTCGCGGCAGAGATCGAATCCCGACCCGCCCGGCAGCATCACGTCGAGCAGTATCACATCGAACTGCCCAAGCAGTACCTGCGACTTCGCCGTCGCTACGGTCGCGGCGCGCACCGTGTCGATCCCCTGTTCGCCGAATCCTCGCGCGAGGACTTCGGCAAGTTCCGGATCATCCTCGACGATCAGCAGGCGCATGGTCGGCGTCACCGTGCCGGATCGCATGTTCGACCGTCACCCAGTCCTCCCCGTACAGCTTTGGTCCGCACGTGGCGCAGATGGCGTGGCTGAACTTCACGTTCGAGTGGTTGGTGATGTACGTCTCCACGGCCTCCCAGTACCCTTGATCGTCGCGCACCTTCTTGCACGACGCGCAGATCGGAATGAGGCCGGACAGCGTCTGCACTTCCGACAGGGCCGTGCGCAGCTCGGCATTCGTCGTACCGAGGTCGGTGTTGGCCTGCCGCAGGGCCCGGGAGCGGGCGCGCAGCTTGCGATTGAACAGGACAAGCACCCAAACCAGCGCCGCGGTCAGCAGCAGGATCACCATCACGAAGCCGACGACGATGCGCTGGCGCGCAATGGTCTCGGTTTGGTCGCGCTGCGCCTGACGCAGCCGGTTGTTCTCGCGCTGGGCCCGTTCGGTTTCCGCGCGCGCTTCCATGGCCGCGATGCGCTGCGCCGCCGACTGGTCAAAGATCGTGTCGCGCAGCGCCTGATACGCACGCACGTGGCGGAGCGCCGGTCCGGCGTTGCCCGCAGCTTCTTCAAGCTCGGCCAGTTGCCGCAGGGCATCGAGGGTCAGCACGCGCTGCTGTATGCTGCGCGACAGCACAAGGGAACGGGCAAAGACATCCCGTGCGCGCCCCTGCTTGCCGAGTGCCCGGTATGCCTCGCCGAGGTAGAGGAGCGATCGCGCCTGCCCGCGAATGCTGTTGCGCCGCGTGCCGATGGCAAGGAGCGTGTCGAGCAACGGAAGTGCCTGCGCCGGCTTGCCTTCCCGAATGAAGAGCAGGCTCAACGCCGCAGTGCTGAGCGACCAGGCGCTGGCCGAGTCGGCCGCCGACACCGGGGATCGCTGCGCGCGGTACGCCGCTTCGGATTTTGCAATCGACGTACGCGCTTGCGCGTACTCTCCCGCATCGATCTGCAGCATGGCGAGGCTGTTGAGCGCGTATCCAAGAATGCCTTGGCTATCCACCGCCACTGCCGTGGCGGCCGCCTGCTCGAGCATGCGGCGCGCCCGCTCGTACTGATGCCAGTCGTGGTACGTCTTGCCGATGTTGACGAGCAATCGGGCGGCCCCCGCCGAATCGCCCGCGTCGCGCTTGAGTGCGAGCGACTGCACAAAGGCGTCGAGGGCGTGCTCGTAGTTGCCAAGCTGGTAGTACGTCGCGCCAATGCTGTTGAGCACAACCCCGAGACCGGCTCGATCACCGCGTGCCACGCGCAACGCTCGAGCGTGCTCCATGTGCACCAAGGCGCTGTCGTATTGGTTCCTGCGCCAAAGCGACAGCCCCAGCCCGCTCTGCGCGGTGGCCATCGCCGTGGAATCGTGCGCGGTGTCGGCATAGCCAAGGGCTGCACGATACGCCTCGAGCGCTTCGAGTTGGTGCCTGCTGTCCTCGTGCGCGCTGGCGAGCTGCAGGTACGCCGCGGCCATCACACCAGCGGGCACCGTGTTCGGTGCGCGTTTCGCGACGGCAAGCAGCGAGTCGACGCGGTACTGCAGCGCCTCAACGCCGGGCGCGGCGGGACGCGCTTGTGCGGCGAGCGGTCGCACCCACGCGAACCGTGCGAGCATCAACAACGACGCGGCCCAGATGATGGGACGCCCACGTCGCTGCCAGAAACCGCCGCACACGAATGGCATACGCGTTCAAGTTAGCGTTCCGGAAGGACTCGACGATAGGCGCGGCGCCCAAGGGCCATTCAGCTACACCAGAGGTGCCGGTGTAGAGCGAGATCCGGTCAGCGTATCCAGCGAGCAGCAGATGCAGTGGAATCGCTGCCACGTCGTCTTTGGCGTACCACTCCACATGATCAGCGGTCGCGAGTATCCCGCCACGGTCGCCGCGCGGACGGAGACGATACCCTGTTTCCCGAATCCGCGCGCGAGCACATCGGCAAGCTCGCGATCATCTTCAACGCTCAGGAGATGCATGGTGATGGACGCTTGCCCGTAGAAGGCGTTCTCGCAACCCTCTATAGACAGCAACCCGTCAACAGGTCCACTCTCACCGACGTAGACAATGGTCGGCCGTGTTTCCCACCCACACCAGGACGCCCGGATGAGCCACACTTTCCGTCGCCTCGTCGCCGTGATCGCCGTCGCACTCCTTCCCGCCGCCGCTGCCGCGCAAGGCCGTGGCACCGCGGCGCGCGACTCCTCACAGATCAACCGCTCCGCGAACCCGATTCTCGCGAACTTCCGGTTCCGCTCCATCGGGCCGGCGGTGATGGGTGGACGCATTGACGACATCGCCGTCTCCGAGAGCAACCCGAACATCATCTACCTCGGCTACGCCGTGGGCGGCGTCTGGAAGTCGGAGAACAACGGCACGACGTTCACGCCCGTGTTCGACGAGCAGCCGGTTGCGTCCATCGGTGATATCGCCATTCACCCGAAGAACCCCGACATCGTGTACGTCGGCACGGGCGAGGCGAACAACCGGCAGACGTCGTCGTTCGGCGACGGCATCTACAAGACCACCGATGGCGGCAAGACCTGGCAAAACATCGGGCTCAGGGAGACGCAGACCATTGCGCGCATCGTCATCGATCCGCGCAATCCCGACGTGGTGTACGTCGCATCGCCGGGACACCTGTTTGGCCCCAACGCCGAGCGTGGCATCTACAAGTCCACCGACGGCGGCAAGACGTGGCAGAAAATCAAGTACATCGACGAGAACACCGGCTTCACCGACATCCAGATGAGCCCGGGCAACTCGAATGTGCTTGTGGCCGCAAGCTATCAGCGGCGGCGCAGCGGCTGCTGCTTCAACGGCGGCGGCGCAGGAAGCGCCCTCTGGCGCACGGACAATGGCGGCCGCACGTGGACGAAGATCGAGGACAAGGGACTTCCCGCGGGCACGTACGGGCGCATTGCCGTCGACATCGCACGGAAGAACAGCAGCGTGTGGTACGCGCAGATCGAGGCCGGCAGCACGGGTAACGCCGCGCCGGAAACGGCGCCCGCAGCACCGGCTGTGGCTGGTGGCGCCGCGGGTGGCGGTGGACGCGCCGCATTTGACTGGTGCAACAACGGCGCACCGGCGAGCGCTGCCGGACGCGGCGCCGACACAACGACGCCGCCCGCGCTCGACGCCTCGAAAGGGGGCATCTTCCGCTCCGACAATGGCGGCCGCAGTTGGCACCTCGTGACCAACTGCAACGCGCGGCCTATGTATTTCAGCCAACTGCGCATCGATCCGCAGAACGAGAACACGATCTACGTGGCCGGACTGCCTGTGGCCAAGTCGCTCGATGGCGGCAAGACGTTCGCCACGCTCGATGCCGCGGGCGGCAACGGCACACCGGGGCATGTCGACCAACATGCCATCTGGGTGGACCCGAAGAACTCCGGCCACCTGATGATCGGCAATGACGGTGGCCTCGACATCAGCTACGACCAGGGACGCAACTGGCAGTTCGTGAACACGATGGCCACCGGTCTCGCCTACGCAGTCACGGCCGACATGCGTCACCCCTATCACGTGCAGTTCGGGCTGCAGGACAACAACGGCTGGGGTGGACCAAGCAGCAAGCGCGGGAACGTCGGAATCATGAACTCCGACTGGTATCCGCTGGCTGGCGGCGATGGCTTCTGGACCGCCGCTGATCCGAACGATCATCACATCGTCTATGCCGAATCGCAGGACGGCAACACGTCGCGCTACGATCTGGCCACTGGGCAGCAGAAGAGCATTCGCCCCGTGCCAATGGCGGCGGCACCCGGTGGCGCCGCGCGCGGCGCGGCGGCAGCAGCACCGGCGGCGGCCACGTGCGTTGACGGACGCGTAGGCCGCGCCGGTGGCGGACCTGGTGGTGGTGGTGGTGGCGGTGGTGGAGGAGCGGGCCGCGGTGGCGCCGGCAACGTCGTCAACTCGCAACCGGGTGACGTGTACCGCTTCAATTGGAACACGCCATTCCTGCTCTCGCCGCACAGCGGCAGCATCGTATGGCTCGGCGGCAACCGGCTGTTCAAGTCGGTGGATCGCGGCGATCACTGGATGGCGAGCGCCAATCTCACGAAGCAGGCGGACCGCTGCACCGTCACTCTCATGGGCGCGCGCGGCGACCAGCAGCAGTTGTCAAAGAACGACGGCGTAGTGAGCTACGGCACCATCATCTCGGTGAGCGAGTCGCCGGTGATTCCTGGCGTCGTGTGGGCCGGCACCGACGACGGCCTGCTGCACGTGAGCCGCGACGGCGGCGTGACCTTCACCGAAGTCGGTAAGAACATCGCGGGCCTGCCGGCGAATCACGAGTACTGGTTCTCGCGCGTCGACGCGTCGCACTTCGACGCGGGCGCAGCCTATGTGGCGGTGGACGGACACCGCAGCGATGACCTCAAGCCTTATGTGTTCGTGACCAAGGACTATGGCCGCACATGGAAGCTGATCACGAACGGGCTGCCGGCGTACGGCAACGTGCAGGTGGTGCGCGAAGATCCGAAGAACCGCGACCTGCTCTATGTGGGCACGGAATTCGGACTGTACGCCTCGCTCGATGCCGGCGCGCACTGGGAAACGTTCATGAACAACTATCCCACGGTGCGCACCGACGACATCCTCGTGCAGTCGCGCGACAACGATCTCATCATCGGCACGCACGGGCGCAGCATCTGGATCGCGGACGACATCACGCCGCTGCAGCAGCTCACGCAGGCGGTGCGGGATGCCGACGCCTACCTGTTCGACCCGCGCAGCGCCATCAACTACCTCAGCGACCGTCAGTTGCAGCAGCACTCGGGCGGCCAGCAGTTGTTCACGGGCGAGAATGCGCCGCGTGGCACGAGCATCAGTTACTGGCTCAAGACCGCCGTGACGAGTGACGTGAAGATCTCGGTCGCCGATGCGCAGGGCCACACGCTCTGCACGAGCGATGGCCCGAAGAGCGCCGGCATCAACCGCGTGCAATGGTCGCTCGTGGCGCCAATGCTCGCCGGCGCCGCTGGGCGCGGTGCCTTTGGCGGCGGTGGCGGCGGTGGTGGAGCCGGAGGCCGTGGCGCCGTCGCTCCGCCGAACAACAGTTGCCAGGGCGGCGGCCGCGGCGGATTTGGTGGCGGCGGTGGCGGTGGCGGTTTTGGCGGAGGCGGCGGCGGTATTGAGCCGGGCACGTACACCGTCTCGCTCACCGTCAACGGCAAGACGATGACGAAGCCGGTGAAGGTGCTTGAGGACGTGTGGATGAACGAGCGCTAGTTTCGGCTTGGCTCTGCACGACCCGCACGACGACGGGCCCGGCGGTCACCACGCGATGGTGACGGCCGGGCCCGTTGGTCATGCGGTGATTACGTGCTGCGCGGCTAGCTTGGTGCCGGACTGATTCGGGAACTCTACAACTAGCTCCGCACCAACTTCTTGTACTTAATCCGATGCGGCTGATCCGCGTCCGGTCCCTTGCGACGTTTCAAGTCCTCGATGTACCCCTCGAAGTTTCCCTCGAACCACACCACTTCCGACTCGCTCTCGAACGCCAGAATGTGCGTCGCCACGCGGTCCAGGAACCAGCGATCGTGCGAGATGATCACCGCGCAGCCGCTGAAGTCGAGCACCGCTTCTTCCAGTGCGCGCAACGTATCGACGTCGAGGTCGTTGGTTGGTTCGTCGAGCAGCAGCAGGTTGCCGCCCTGCATGAGCGTCTTGGCGACCCGCGCGCCGCAGTTCGCCGCAGAAGTCGAAAGCCCGACCCGCCCGGCAGCATCACATCGAGCAGCACGACGTCGAATCGCTGTTCGAGCGCCAACGCGCGCGCGTTTGACAGGGTACCAGCGTGACTCGAGTCGATCCCTTGCTCGGCGAAACCCTTGGCGAGGACACCCGCGAGTTCGGCATCATCTTCAACGATCAGCAGTCGCATGATGCATCACGCTCGCGCATTCAGCGGCTTCTCGCAAGCACTCGACGGCGGCAGGATCCACGACGTTGCGCTCTTGCGCCAAGGCATACGACGCCTGACTTTCGTGCTTCGGGATTCGGACGCTGTCGAGGCCGTTGCTCGGGGGACACTCGCGTTCAATGTGAGCGCGATAGCGCCTTGGCAAATCAATCGAGCGTGCGCCAAACATCGAACGGCATGATGAGCGTGCTTCGTTGCGCCGTCCGCAAACCTCCCACGGCCATGGCCCGGCACCAACTATGACGTCAAGAAGGCGCGGTCGCATGAGTCCGTGGTGGATCGCGGGCTTCGTTGTGCTTGCCAGCGGGATGACGTCCGCCGTGGCACCGTTAGCCTCGCCGACGCCTAGCCCATTACCAGAGACACCGTGCCTTCGCATCATCGTGATGCCGGGCGCGGTCAAGGCGGCTATCTCAATTGCTGGCGCGATCGACGATCCCGATGGCATCACCGACTCCATCTCCGCCGTCCTTACCAAAGCGCTGCCCCGGGCGACGGTGTTCAGCAAGGAAGAGATGACGGCGGAGGTCGCACGCCGAATAAAGGCGCTGGAGAAGAGCGTGGCCGCTCGTCAACTCTCACTCTCCGAGGTCAAGAAAGAATCGCTCTCCGAGGCCAAGACAGAAGCACGGCGTAAGGAGATTAATGCGAAGGCCGATCTCCGTGACGAGAAGATCACGGCCGGGCTCGTGGCCACTACCGACGCCGATCTGCTGGTGACTTGGACCGCGAAGGGCGGCACGACGAATTACTCGTTTGAGCTCACAGTGCTGGCACTCGAACATGCCGTGGCCGTTGCAAGAGCCGTGGCGAGTGGCGCCACACCGTCCATCGGCGCCATCGACAGCCTCGCCATCACGAAAGTCCCCAAGCTCGCCCGCGATGTGGCTGCGAAAATCGCCACGACCTATACCTGCCTGCACTTCACCGAGAAATCGGTCAAGGTGAACTTCGACCACGAACCCGAACGAAAGCACGCGTTCACTGCCGAATTGCGCGACCTCAAGAATCGAACCGTGGATGGTATGCACGTGCACTTTGGCGTCACGCCCCATGCGGGCTTGTCTGCACGCAATGTGGTGGCCGCTGATGGGTTAGCCCACACGACGTTCACCATGCTGTCCAAGGGCAAGTACACCCTCATGGCGTCCGTCGAGCGGAAGGGCATGTCAGACGCCACGGACGATGCCGTGATCGATGCCACCGAGAACATGTTGACCGTCAAATTCAAGGGCAGCGTGACAGGTCAGACCCATGGATACGCGGATACCCTTCAGCTCCTGTTCTTCGGGCTCGCAGCGCCACCGCCCACGGTGAGCGGCGCTGGGAACAGCCGGAACTTCGCGGTGGACCTGCCGGTGTCCGGGACCGTGGTGTTGTCCTCGGGTCTGCTCGACTGCAAAGACAAACAGCCCTTTGCCGCCACGATCCATCTTGAGTGGGGCGTCAGGAACGGCGTCGCCAAGCCGGTCACCTGGAAGTTCACTGATACCACCGGCTTCCCCCTTCTCTGCAAATCTGCAGCGGCCCCAGCGCTGGCCCAAGCGTACGCGTTCTTTGGCGCCTCTGATCAAGGACTCCCATCCTCGGTGTTCCTCTCAGCGTTCACCAACGATGACGCCGGAGGCAATGCCAAGGATAAGGGCATTCCACTCACGGGGGCGGATCCGGATGTTCAGCTGGTATTGAAGGGCCAGTCTTGGGCAATCCACTACCAAGGCAGCCAGAAATTCAGCAGCACTCTGCCGGTGTGTCCCGTCCCAGGCAGTGACTTCGCCGCGTGCGCAGGATTTGACCCCAAGAAAGCCGGCCCCCTCGGCCATGCAAACATCTCAAAAGGGACCGCCACCGTCGACCTACAAGTTCAGTTGACGGCTTCCAAGTAGAAGTGGCGCTCTCGCGAAAACGGGCCAGCCTCCCAGGCTGGCCCGTTCGCCGCAGCGTGCTAGCTCCGCACCAGCTTCTTGTACTTGATCCGATGCGGCTGGTCCGCGTCCGGTCCCTTGCGACGTTTCAAGTCCTCGATGTACCCCTCGAAGTTTCCCTCGAACCACACCACTTCCGACTC
>JAHFCT010000083.1 GCA_023249375.1 Gemmatimonadota bacterium
CGACGCCGTGCCAGGACACCTCAAGTCTGAGTACAACCAACCGGTGAACGACCTGACACCCGAGGTGCTGAAGAACCTCGGCTGGCTCGGTGTCGACTACCTCATCCCGATCGGCGGCGACGACACGCTGAGCTACGCCATGCGGATGCACCAGGAGGGCGTGAAGGTCATCGCCATCCCGAAGACGATGGACAACGACGTGCCGGGCACCGACTACTGCATCGGCTTCAGCACGTGCGTGACCCGCACGATCGAGATGGCGCACCGCCTGCGCACGTCAGCCGGGTCGCACGAACGCCTGCTCGTCATGGAGGTCTTTGGCCGCTACGCGGGATTCACGGCGATGCTGCCGACGATGGCGGGCGCCGCGACGCGCTGCGTGATTCCGGAGCATGACTTCAGCTTGGATGTGCTGACCGAGATGCTGATGTACGACCGCAACCGCAACCCAAGCAAGTACGCGGTGGCGCTTGTTTCGGAAGGCGCTGTGCCCCAGGGTGGCGGGCGCATCTGGCAGAGCAGCGTCACCGACGCCTTCGGCCACGCAAAACTCGGCGGCATCGGCGACCTCGTGTCAGACGAAGTGCAGAAACGCACCGCGCAGTATAACAACGGCAAGGAAGTCCACATCATCAACCAGAAGCTTGGCTACCTGGTGCGCGGCGGCGATCCCGACGCGATGGATTCCATCGTGCCGATGGCGTACGGCAACCTGGCGCTCGACTTGCTGCTGCAGGGCGTGCACGGGCGGCTCGTCGTGGTGAAGAACGGCTGCTACGGCAACATCCCGCTCGACATCGTCACGAGCACCAAGAAGATCGTGGACGTGGATCGTTTCTACAACACCGAGCGGTACCGGCCGCACTTCCACAGCTTCGACCTGGCGCCGCTCTTCATCATGACGAGCGAAGGGTAGTCCATGACCACTGATGCCAGTTACGCCAAGTACGTGTGCGACCAACTGCACGCCGCGGGCGGCATTGCGGCGCGCAAGATGTTCGGCGAGTACGGCCTGTATCGCCACGGCAAGATCGTCGCGCTGATCGCCGACAACCAACTCTTCGTCAAGCCAACGCCCGCCGGTGAGGAGGTCCTGGGCACGCCAACCTACGGCCCGCCGTATCCGGGCGCGAAGCCATTCTTCAATGTGTCGGACCTGCTCGACGATCCCGAATGGCTTGTGCGGCTGATTCAAGCCACGGATGCCGCACTGCCCGCGCCGAAGAAGAAGTTGCAGCGGAGGCCAGTCGCAAAGAAGACGGTGACAGGGAAGACGAAGGGGAAACCGCGGCAGTGAGCGCGGCAGCGCCACCCCACGCCGAGCTCCGGCGCTCAATCGGCCTCATGCGCGCGACGGCGATCGTCGTCGGCATCATCATCGGCGCATCCATCTTCGTGCAGCCATCGGCGGTCACGGGCCAGGTGCACAACGCGACCGGCGTGCTCGCCGTCTGGCTTTCGTCTGGCCTGCTGACGGTCATTGGCGCACTCGTGATCGCCGAGCTCTCGTCGGCGTGGCCGCAGACGGGCGGTGTGTACGTCTTTCTGCGGAACGCCTATTCGCCCGCCGTCGGATTCCTTTGGGGCTGGGCGATGTTCTGGACGATGCACACAGGGATCGTGGCGGCCATCGCGATGGTGTTCGCCCGCTATGTCGGCAGCTTCGTCACCCTCGGCGATGCGGGCGCGCGCGTCGTGGCCATCGCGGCTGTGCTGGTGCTCTCGGCGGTCAACTACGTCGGCGTGCGGCCCGCGAGCGCCGTTCAGGCGGCTCTCACTCTCGTGAAGGTGGCGGCGATCCTGCTCATCATTGCCGTCGCGTTTTCGCTGGGTGGATCTGCGCACACGGCTGCCGTCGCAATCGTTCCAACCGCTGCACTCGCCGCGCCCATCACGCCGACGGCATTCATCTCCGCCCTCATCGCAGGGCTCTTCGCCTTTGGCGGTTGGCATATGGTGTCGTACGCCGCCGATGAGACCATCGACCCGACGCGGACGATTCCCCGCGCCCTGCTGCTTGGCACGCTCACCGTCACGGTACTCTACGTCGCGCTCAACGGTGCGTACTTGTACGTGCTGCCGATCGACACGGTCAGCACCTCCACGCGCGTGGCGGCTGATCTCGCATCCGCCGTGCTCCCCGGTACCGCCGGCGCGCGGTGGGTCTCGGCCATGGTGATGCTCTCGGCGTTCGGCGCCGTGAATGGCGTGATCCTCGCGGGCCCGCGCGTCTACCTCGCGATGGCCGCCGACGGTCTGCTTTTCCGGCCGCTGGCGGCGGTGCATCCCACGTATCGCACACCCTCGCGCGCAATCGTGGCCCAAGCCGTCTGGGCCGCTGTGCTGATCGCGACCAACTCGTTCCGCGCGCTGTTCACGCGCGTCGTATACACGGAGTGGATCTTCTTCGCCTTACTCGCCGCATCGCTGTACTTCCTGCGCCGCCGGCCTGGATATGCACCGGCGTACCGGCTGCCAGCGTTCCGCATCTGGACCGCGTTGTTCGTTGTGTCGAGCGCGACGATCATTATCACGCAGGTGGCGACGGAGCCTTCAGAAAGCGCCACCGGCCTGCTGCTCGTGCTGAGCGGACTTCCCGTCTACTACATCTGGACCCGCTGGTCATCGCGGCACCCGTCATCCGGAGCCTGAGCCCGTGCGCATCATAGACGTGCACAACCACTTCTATCCGCCCGAGTACATTGACGCCATCCGTTCGGGCGAGAGCATCATCACCGTCAAGACGGACAGTGATGGCAATCCGGAGATTCACTATCCGGGCGACTTCAACACGGCGGTACCTGGGCATCGCGATATCGCCTACCGGCAGGAAGTGCTTGAGCGGACGGGCGTGGACACGCAGATCATCACGCTGACGACCCCGGGCACGCACGTCGAGTCGCCCGCGGTCGCGGCGAAGTACGCGAGCCTGGTCAATGACGCCTTCGCGAAGATCGTTGCCGACCGGAGCCCGCGCTTTGCGGCGATGGCCACGCTGCCGCTCAACGACCCAGTTGCGTCGGTGAGAGAGTTTCGACGCGCGACTGAGCAGCTCGAACTTCCCGGCGCGATGCTCTTCAGCAACGTCAACGGCATTGCGCTCGCCGACCAGCGGTACTGGCCATTGTACGAGGTGGCCAATGACAAGGGTGCGGTGCTGCACATTCACCCGACGAATCCCAAAGACGTGAGCCAGTTGACGGACTTCTGGCTGATGCCGCTGGTCGGTTTCCTCTTCGACACGACCGTCGCGGCAGCGCACCTCGTCTTTAGCGGCGTCGCGGAACGGTACCCGAACATCAAGTGGGTCCTCGGCCACCTCGGCGGCGGCATCCCCGTACTGGCCGAACGGTTGGATCGTGGGTATCGGGCATTCAAGGAATGCCGCGCCAACATTTCGCGTCCGCCGAGCGAGTACTTACGCACGTGGTACTACGACTGCGTGAACTTCGACCGCGACGCGCTGATGCTCGGCATTGCGTTCGCCGGAGCCGATCATCTGATGGCCGCCAGCGACTACCCGCACGCCATCGGAAGTCTGGAACTCATGAAGTCGTCCATCAGCGGCCTCAGTATTGCAGACGCTGACAAGGCGAAGATCTTCGGCGGCAACGCCGCGCGCGTGTACGGACTCGCCTGAGCCGCCAGCAGCGCGTAGCGTGGTAGAGATGGACGCCGTTCGGCGCTGACGTCACGATCAGGAAGGTGCGATGACGCAGATCAAGTTCACGCTCAAGTGCCCCATCTGTGGCGGCACGAAATTCCAGGCGGCGCGTGCCACGCCCGGATCCGACGATTCGATCACCTGCTCGGCGTGCGGGAAGAAGATCAACCTCGCTGTGGAGAAGGAGCGGCTCGAGCAGGAGGCGCGTCGCGCGGTGGAGGAGCGGCTGAGGGGGAACGTCTGACGCGAACGAACCGACCGCACGGATTGACACGGTCGGCTCGTCGGCGATGCTGCAGTGTGATGCGTTCCTGCTTGTATCGTGGCGCTCGCTAGATGTCCTGCGGCGGCGGGTCAATGGGCTTGGTGCCGTCGGGGTCAGTGCCTTGCGTATATGCGACGCTCGTCCCGGGCGGCACGAACTTGGCCTTCTGGATCCAGATGTGCACCCCGACGGACCGCTGGCCGGGCAATCCCCCCGGCTTCCCGTTGATCCACCAGACCACCTCGCGCAGCCGCATGTAGAGGAAATACACGATCGCGGCCAACACCACGATGCAGCCGATGAGCACCAGTGTGAGCGCGGAGTTCATCGGGACGAGCAGCGCAAGCGCATAGGCAAGCAGTAACACCAGCGCAAGAAAGAAGTACCTGATCATCTCACGTCCTCCGGATGGAGAGTCTTGGAAAGGGGCTACGGGGAGTTACGGCGTGCAGCCTCCTGCAGCGCGCGAAGCCGGTTGCGCGCCCGGTCGAGATCTCGCGAACGCCCGAGCTGCCGTGCTGCTTCCTCACGAATGCGCAGGCTTTCGGCGACATATAGCAGGTGCATGACCGGCTGTGCGTTGTCAAAAGTCTCGGCAACGCGCATCGCCTCTGCCGGCTGACCACGGCGCAACAGCAACTGAGCAAGCACGATGCGCTCCACGGCCAGCGACTCGAACACGTCAGAGACGAGCGTCTGCCCGCGCGCCGAGGGGCGCAACGCGCTGAACCGCGCAACGGCAGCGGTGGAATCTCCTTCGGCGAGCGCGGCGTGGGCCGCCACGGCGTCGGCGATGAGCCCGTCGCGGCGCTCACGCGTGGAGTCGGCCAGGCGCCTGAGCGATGCGGCAAGGCGCCGCACCATCGCGCGGTCGCCGTGCTGCGCATGCGACAGCGCCATTGCCCAGCGCGAAAGCGCGGAGCCGCGTTCGTATCCATCACCATACTTGGATGCCGCATACTGCTCGATTTCCGTGCTCTTGTCGGCCATCGGCGCGCCGGCAATTGCGGCCGGTGCGTACAGGAGCATGACATTCGTGCGACCGGCATTGATTTCCGCATCGAGCAGTTTGCGCGCCTCCGCGCCACGCCCCTCGGCGACAAGAAGTCCGGTGAGCCCCAGCAACGAGTGCCAGCGGAACGCCGCGGGGACGTCGGGTGCCTCGAACGCCGCGCGGAATGCACCTTCGGCGCAGCTCGGCTGCTGTCCCGCCGCCGCGAGCTCGTGTGATGCTTGGACGACAGCCGTGAGGTTCGCACGCGCCGCGGTGGTCCAGTCGAATCGCCGGCTGAAGACGCAGCCGCGCATGTCTTCGAGTTGGCGAACGAACGTGCTGTCGGCGCGGCCACGACGGAGCGCGGTCACGTAGCGGTCGGCATCACGCACTGATCCTGCGCGAATCGCGGCCTCGGCCAAGTGCACGTACGGTGTCGAGAAAAGCGTGTCGCGCCGGGTGGCCTCACGGAACTCCTCGAGGGCCATGGAGTCATCGCCGCCGGCTCGAATCAAATGATGGTACGCTTCGCCGAGCAAGACGACCGGCTCGGCCGCGGTGGGCGTCTGCTGAACCGACTGACGGAGCCACCGAACCGCCGTTTCGGCATCACCGTGGAGATAGGCGTCGAAGCCCCTCGCCAGCGCGGCGCTTCCGGGCGGAAGCAGCGAGTCGTTCGCGACAGCCACAGCGACCAAGCGCACGGCGAGATCGGGATTCGCCTCCCAACTCGCCGCTTGCGCACCGCGCAAGGCGGCGAGGGCGAACGACGAATCCTCGCTGAGCGCTCTCTGATGCAGCGCCAACGCCCCCGCGAAATCGGCCTGCCGATACGCGCGCTCGCCCTGCAACCAGAGCGCAATCGCGCTCTTGTTGCGTCCGGCCAGATAGGCGACGTCAATGGTCCGGCCCGGGTCGAGGATGTGCGGGAGCAGCAGCGCGGCCGCACGCAGTCCGCCCTGCACCACCGACACTTCATCAAGCGGCGACTTAGCGCTTTCCTGCGCGACGAGCGTGTCGGCCGTAGCGTCGAAGAGTTGCAGCGTCACGCTCGCGTTCGTGTCAACCTGGGCGATGGCTCCCACGACGTAGTACCGGGCGCCGCGGCCGCGGGCGACGCGACTAGCCATCGCCGCCGTAAGGCGACGCGCGTCGGCGCGGATGAACGTGTCGAGATACGCCCACCCGTCGAGCCCGCGCAGTGGGACCGCATGCTCGAGCGAAGCGCTGATCGCCAGGGCGACGCTCCACCCGGGGTTGGTGCCCGCCTGCACGGGCCGCGAATCGGCCAAGGGGAACAGCACGACCTTGTTGGCATCCGGCGCCGGCGCCGATGGGAAGTTCCGCCACAGTGCGAGTGCCACGAGCACGGCGGCACCAACAAATCCCCAGATGCGCTGGCGCTGGCGATGCGAGTGAACGGCGGCAGCGTCGGTCGGGCTGATCCAGTCCGCGGGCGGAGGATCGCCGAGGGCACGCGCAAAATCCTCTACGCTGGCGAACCGGTCAGCTGGCGACTTGGCCATGGCGCGCAGCAACGCGTACTCCACGCTGGCGCTGAGGTTCGGCCGCACGATGCGCACGGACGGCGGCGTTTCGCGCGCATGGCGCGCCGCGATGGCACGCGTGGACTGGCCGGTGAACGGTGGATCCCCGACGAGCATCTCGTGCAGGACGCAGGCCAGCGAGTACTGGTCGCTGCGACCATCGAGTTTGCGGTCGCCCGCGCCCTGTTCGGGACTCATGTATGCCGGAGTGCCGAGCGCGATGCCGCTCTCCGTTAAGCGATCGCCGCTCAGTTCACTGAGGATGCGCGCCACGCCGAAATCGACGAGATACGCCCGGCCATCAGCGAGCAGGATGTTGCCGGGTTTGACGTCGCGATGCACGATGCCTGCCGCGTGGGCACAGGCGAGCGCGCTCGCGATGTCGTGCGCAATCGCCAGTGCATCCTCGACGGGCAGTTCGCCCTGACGCTCAAGCCTCGTGCTGAGCGAGCCGCCTTCAGCGAACGGGAGCACAAGGAAAGGCGCGTCGCCGGTCGTCCCTGCCTCGAGCACCGGCATGATGCTCGCGTGCGAAAGGCGCGATTCGATCTCGATTTCCCGCACGAAGCGTTCGGCGAGGAGACCGCCGACGACTTCGGGGCGCAGCACCTTGATCGCGACGGCCGCCTGGTCGGACACGCGTCGCCCGTGGAAGACGACGCTGCTGCCGCCGCGGCCGATCTCGGCGCCAACCTCGTAGCGGCCCGCCAGGGTCGTCGCGAGTTCAGTGTCGAAGCGATCAGTCATGCCAGCGTGCGCGTGGAGGCCAAGGACGCTACGGGAACGTGCGCCAAAGCGAGTCCGCGAAGTGGCGCGACTCGGGGAGGAGGGAACCCGGATATCTCCGCAGCGGCAGCGACATCAATGCAGTGCCGAGCGCGTGCTTGGCCTCGGGGGTTCCGATGCGGCGCAGCAGGTACGCGGCGCGCATCTGGTAGCCGACTTTGAATCGCACGACCCGTCGTAGGACGCGGCCGCTGTCCGCGATGGCAGACGGCGAGTGGTTGCGGGCGAGTTGAAACTCACGTCGCGCGATGTCTTCGACGTCGCGTGTCAGATCGGAGGACGGCAAGGTCATGGCCGCGAGCAGCATCGGAATGGCTGAGTTTCCTCGTGCGAGCACCGAATCCGATTCGCCGCTCGTGCACTCTTCGCAGATGAGCGCGCGAAGGATCGTCCGGTCGGGCTGAGGATGCTGGCAGGCGGCGACAAGCAACGCGAACCCGGCCAGCCAGACGGGGGCCGCGACCGAAGTAGGGTTGTGTTTCATGGTGCGCAGACCGGCGCAGATATCGTCACTGGCTTCTCCATCGGCTTGACGTCGCGGGCGAGCGTCGGACACGGGGACGACTTGCCGGCGTTGGTGCAGCTGCACGTCTTCGGCGACGCCGCGGGTTGGAGGAAGTTGAGCCATGAGCGACCGTCGAGCGCCATGCGATACGCCTGCCCGACTGTCAGATGGAATCGATCCACGCCGGCTTGTTCTACCGTCGCCATCACGTTGTAGTCTCCCATACCCGTGATGCCTTCGTTCACGTGCAGCGGCCAGCGATGGCCGAGCAAATGCGTGAACTCGTGGGCAAGCGTGGACCAGAAGCGGGCGTAGCGATATCCGATCAGAATCACCGGGCGAGGGTCGGCGCTGTAGTCCGGACACGCCACGCCGTACGCGAGATCCTCTCCGGAGTACGTCTCATCAACGACGTAGATGGTGATCTCTCTTGGTTTCGGCGCGAAATCCCCGGTAGTCGGGACCGATGAGCATCCTGTGACACCGTAGAGTTCTGGCTTGGCTTCGTCCAAACGGAGTCCGATCTGCACCCCTGTGCCGGCATTCGAGAAGATCTCGTTTGCGAGATCCTTACTCACCAGCATGAGGTCCGTTGCCCCACCCTGCACGACATTGAGATGGTAGCAGTACTCAGACCAGGAGTCAGGGCAGTAGCTATCGGTCACGCCGATGATGACACGTGCCTGAATCAGCGTTGGCGCGGTGCTCGTAGACGGACCGATCGGCTGTGGATAGACTCCCGCCGCCGCTTCTTGATGCCACACGGCGGTGCTGGGCGAGAGAATGGTCATGTCCGCGCGACACGGACTTGCACCAACCGGCGACGCCGTGACGGCGAGGACCAACCCAGTCTTCACGAAGGAAACCGGCTGGTCCACGCATCGGTCAACGTGCCAGCCGCTGACCATCGCAACAGACGGAAGGTCACCCGGGGTATGCGGCGCCACGACCATCTTCTGTCCGGGCAACAGCATCGAACCCACAGGGTACCTGAACACCTTCGCTGATGCAGTCTTGCCGTTCGCAGTGACGCTGACGGTGGCAGCGTCACCCATCGCGTTCTTGACTTGGACGCTTCCTCGCGCGCCGTTCTGACGGACCCGGAATGCGTCGCTCGGGACGTCCGCTTTCCATGTGACCTCACTGCTACGCGCCTCGTGCCGGGTGCCGTCCGTAAGGTCAACCAGTGCCCTCAACGATAACGTAGT
>JAHFCT010000036.1:0-1928 GCA_023249375.1 Gemmatimonadota bacterium
ACGATGGCGCTGCGTGCGACGAGCAACACGTGCATGTCGCTCGATTTCGGCGACGTCAATCGCGATGGTGCGGTGGACATCTTCACCGCCGACATGCTGAGTCCAACGCTGGCCGCTCGCCAGCGGCAGATTCCGACGAACTCGCCGATGCCCAAGTCGACGGGCGTCTCGCCGGAGCGCGGCCAGTGGATGCGCAACATGCTGCAGGTCGCGCGCGGCGACGGCACCTGGTCGCAGGTCGCCGACTTCGCGGGCGTCTCCGCCTCGGACTGGACGTGGGGATCGGCGTTCGTCGACGTGGACCTCGACGGCTTCGAGGATCTGCTGGCCGTCACCGGCCATCGGTGGGACATTCGCGACGCCGACACTTATGAGCGGCTGCGCAACCGGTTTCCGCGCGTGCCGTGGAATCGCGAGCTCGGAGAGTATCCGCGGCTCGCCGTGCCCGGTGTTGCGTTCCACAACAACGGCAACCTCACGTTCACGAATCGCGGCAGGGCGTGGCGCTTCGAGACTGACTCGTCAACGTCCAACGCGCTCGCGCTCGCCGACCTCGATGGCGACGGGGATGTCGATGCGGTGGTCGGCCGGCTGAATGGAACGCCCATGGTCTACCGCAACGAGGCAGCGGCGGGCCGCGTCGCGGTGCGACTGGCGGGGTACGCGCCAAACACGCGCGGTGTGGGTGCCGTCGTGACAGTGCGAGCCGCATCACTGCCGCGGCAGTCGAGAGAAGTCACCTCGGGCGGTGCGTACCTGTCGTCCAATGATCCGCAGCTCACGTTCGCCACGGGGCGCGACAGCATCATGGCAATTGACGTGCGCTGGCGCGACGGCAGCGTGACGACCATTTCCGGCGCGCACGCCAACCGTCTCTACGAGATCAGCCAGGCTGGCGCCGTCGCGCCGCCGCGCGCCAGCGCTCCGGCGGGCGACGCGCTTTTCGCTGACGCCACGGCGCTGCTTGGCGGCCACCAGCACTACGAATCGACGTTCGACGACTTTGCGCGGCAACCCCTGCTGCCGGCGCGGCTCTCGCAGCTCGGCCCCGGCGTCAGCTGGATTGACGTGGATGGCGACGGCCGAGAGGACCTCGTGATCGGTGCGGGACGCGGCGGAACGCTTACGGTGCTGCGCAACACGCCTAAGGGTTTCGTGGCGGCGCCTGCCGCCAGCGTCGCGGCCGGCGATCTCGGCACCGTGCTTCCCGTGTGGGGCGCGGGTGGCGCGCTCGCGCTGCTCGCCGCGCAATCGAGCTACGAGGCCGCGCCCGCCGAGGCGGTGGCGATTCCTGGTGTCGTCGCGTACGCCGTGGGCGCAGCGGGGCGGGCAACCGCGGCGACGGTCATCGCCGGGCCCGACTCTGCGTCCGTTGGTGCGCTCGCGTTGGGCGACGTGAATGGCGACGGCATTCTCGACCTGTTCGTTGGAGCGCGTGTGCGTCCGGGTGCGTGGCCGCTGCCCGCGGCATCGCGCCTGCTGCTTGGCACCGCTTCGGGCGCGTTTGTGACGGATGCCGCGAACGCGCGAACGCTGGGCGCGCTTGGTCTCGTGAGCAGCGCGACGTTTGCTGATCTCGATGGCGACGGGCGGGCCGATCTCGTCGTGGCAACGGAGTGGGGTCCCGTGCGAGTCCTGATGAATCGAAATGGCAGGCTCGAGGACGCCACGACGCAGCTTGGCCTCGACGGTTTCACCAGCCGTTGGAACGGCGTGACCGCCGGAGATTTTGACGGTGACGGCCGTCTTGATCTCGTCGCGACGAGCTGGGGACTCAACGTGCCGTGGCGCGCCAGCGCGTCGCGGCCGCTCACGCTGCTCACGGGCGATCTCGGCACGGGCGTGGCAACAGTGCTCGCGCAGGCCGACTCCGTGAGCGGGCGCGAAATGCCGCTGGAGTCGTTCTCGCGTCTCGGGGTCGCCATCCC
>JAHFCT010000036.1:2028-33129 GCA_023249375.1 Gemmatimonadota bacterium
ATTCGCCGGCCCTGACCGGCGGCGGGGCTAGCGCGACGGTTTCGTGAGGCCGGAGACGATGCCCATGTCAATCGAACCCGGCGGTGCACCGACGCGCGCGGCACTGTCGGCGGTGGCGCGCAGCTGCCGGAAGAGGTCGGGCGCGACACCGCGTGCGAGCGCCGTGTCGCACTGGCGCGACGCATCGGAGTACTGACCAAGCACGAGCAGCGCGGCGACGAGATACCCGCGCGTGTCGCGCTGCGTGGGATTGGATGCGAGACTCTTGCGCAGCTCGTCGGCTTCGCGCGCGCGATCCCCCGTCATGCGCAGCCGCTGCGCGAGATCGTTGCGCACCCGCCACGCCAGCGACGGCGGCGAAAGCGCGATGGCCTTCTCGTACTCTTCGAGCGCCGGCTGCGGCCGACCGAGGTCGAACAGCAGATCGCCCAGTCCGCGATGCGACCGGAAGCTGCGCGGTGCGTCCTGCACGCTGCGAATGGCGAACACCGGCTCGCTCGACCACGCCTGCTGCCGCACCGCGCTACGGGCAACGCCGAGCACCACAAGAACGCCACAGGCGATGGCGAGATTGCGTGACTGACCGCCGGACGCATCCGCGCGGCGCATCCACCAATCCACGGCGCCGGTCACAATCAGCACGAAGCCCACACTCGGCAGCAACAGCGTGCGCTCGGCGAGCAGAATGCCGGTGGGAAGCAGCACGTTGCTCACTGGCAGCAGTGTTACCGCGCACCATGCAACGCCAAAGGTCACAATGGATGCGCGCCGCCGACACGCCCATGCCGCGGCGAGCGCGGCGACGAGCAGCGCGAGGCCGAGCCCTTCAAGCAGGCCGAAGCCCGTTGAGCCGACCAACTCCTGCGGCGAGTAGTCAGCCTGCAAATGCGCGGGCCACGCGAGCAGGCGCGCCCACTCGGGGACAACGCGCAGCATCGTCAGTGCGCGTCCGCCAACGCCGAGTCCGACGAGTGCCTCAGCCGTGAAGGTGCCGGCCAGTTCGCCACCGAGCACGCTTCGCCTCACGGCGAGCAGCAGTCCGAGCAGGACCGTGAGCGCGGCGTATCCGGGCGCGAGCGCGCGCACCCGCGCGGCCACTGGGCCGCTGACGAAGAACATCTCGATGCAGACGAGGAGCGCAGGCAGCACGAAACCCTGCTCCTTCACGAGGCATGCGGTCGCATACAGCGCGCCGAGCACCACCCAGTCACGCCGCGACAGCAGGCCGGCGCGGCGGCGGTCGAGATAACGCGTCGCCATCAGCAGGGCGATGAGGCCGACGACCAGTTCGCTCTGTCCTACCGCAAGCGCCGTGGCCTCCACGTGCACCGGGTGCGCGGCGAACAGCAACGCAGCGGCCAGCGCGATGCCCCGCGGCAGCAGCCGCTTGGCAAGCGCGTAGAACTGCACGGCGACCGCCGCCAGCAGGAAGCAGCTGGCGAGACGGTAGACGATGGGCGCGCCGACGCCGAGTTCGTACTCGAACGCGAGCAGCAGCGAGGTGAGCGGCCGATAGAGATCCTGCGAAAACGGCGGTGGCCAGAACGGCGTGCTGAGCAGCAGCCGCCAATCGCCGAGGCCGTGCACGCGCTCGTTGCCAAGGATGAGATGCAGGTCGTCCTGCGCGAAGTTGTTCGCGAGGCCCGGCAGCGACACGCAGAGCGCCACGCCGATGATGGCGAGCAGCGCGCGCCAGTCGCTCCTCACGGGCTCGGCGCGCTTCGCGTTCGGCTGTTTCATCGAGCGTTCGGTCCTTGTGCGCGGTGAGGCAATATCTAGTCCCGCGGCTGCGTGCGGGCAACGTCGCGCGCCGTCGGCACGGCGTGCGCGGGATCGATGCTGATGGCCAACACTTGAATTTAGGGGTGTTGCCGCATCATTTTCGCCGTGCGGCGGCGGGCGAACGCGCCGCGCATCCACGGTGTGCCCCGAGAATCCCCCGGCGGTCGGGACAGCCACGGTCCGTCGTGTCATGCACACTCCGAACAGCGCCGCGCTCAAGGAGCGCGAGTGGACGCGTCCGCTTCTCAACGCGGTCGCCGGCCTGCTGGCGTTCGAGACGTTCACGGGGCTGGCCAACTACCTGCTGCCGTTCAGCCTGCCCAACCAGGTGATGGTGCTCCTGCATACCATCGGCGGCCTCGTGCTCCTCGCACCGTTCGCCTGGTATCAATGGCGCCACTGGCAGAACTACCGCTCGTTGCGCGTGTCGCATGTGGTGCTCACCGGCTACTTGGCGATGGCGGCGACGATCGTCCTGCTCGTCTCGGGAGTCGTGCTCACGGCCGAAGCGGCCATGGGCACCCGCATTTCCCGTGCGTGGGACGTCGTGCACCTGCTGGCGACCGTCGCGCTGCTGGCGTCGGTGCTGCCGCATCTCATCACACTCTCGGCCCGCGCCAGCGCGGCTGGCGAGGCGGAGTTCGCCGCGTCACTGCGGGTGGCCGTGCGCCGCTTCGTGCAGCGCACCGCGATCATCGGCATCGTGCCGTTTGTGCTCGTGCCGGCGCTCGCGCTGATGTACCGGCCCGCACCGCTCGAGAATACACTGCCGGCCGACTACAGCTACGTCTACGGCAAGAACCGGCCGTTCGCCCCAAGCCTCGCGCGCACCGCGAGCGGCAGCGCGTACGACGCGCGCTCGATGGCTGGTTCGGCCGCGTGCGGCACCAGCGGCTGCCACAACCGCATCTATCAGGAGTGGGCGGTCAGCGCGCACCGGTATTCCGCGATGGATGCGGCGTTTCAGAAGGTGCAGTCGGTGATGGCGGAACAGAACGGCGCCGAGTCGACGCGCTACTGCGGCGGCTGTCACGATCCCATCTCGCTGTTCTCGGGGACGAAGAACGTCCTCGTGAAGGACCTCACCGGCATCGCCGGCATCAAGGAAGGCGTGTCGTGCGTGTCGTGCCACGCCATCAAGGAAACCGACGTCAAGGGCAACGCCGCGTACGTGATGACGCAGCCCGGGCGGTACATGTATGAACTCGCCGACACCGTGGGCGCCCCGCGCTTCGTGCGCGACTTTCTCATCCGCGCCTATCCGCGCTATCACGTCACGTCGCTGCAGCACAAGCTCTTCAAGAGCCCCGAGTTCTGCGCCGCCTGCCACAAGCAGTTCATCGACAAGGAAATCAACAAGGTCGGCTGGGTGCAGTTGCAGAACCAGTTCGACAACTGGCGCAAGAGCCGGTGGAATCACCCCGGCGATGCCGCCAAGACCATCGAGTGCCGCGAATGCCACATGCCGCTGAACACGACGTACGACCCGGCCAATGGCGATGACCTCGACTACAATCGCGCGCCGTCCGATGGTAAGCACCGCAGCCATCGCTTCCTCGGCGCCAACCAGTGGATGCCCGCCGTGCTCAAGCTTGACGGCGCGGACGAGCACATCGCGCTGACGGAGAAGTGGCTGCGCGGCGAAATCTCCGTGCCGGAAATCGCATCGAAGTGGCGCACGGGTTCGGCCGTGCCGCTCGCCGTTGTCGCGCCGGATGTGGCCAAGCCAGGCGACGCGCTGACCATCAAGGCGGTGCTGACGAACAACAAGGTGGGGCACGATTTCCCCACCGGCCCGCTCGACATCATCCAGGCGTGGGTTGAGTTGTCGGTCACCGATCAGCTCGGAAACGTGCTGTTCAAGGAAGGCCAGCGCGACAGCGCCAACTTCATCGCGCCAGGGTCGTTCATGCTGAAGGCGGAGCCGATCGACGAGAACGGCAACCTGATCGACCGGCACAACCTGTGGGAGATGGTGGGGGTGCGCTATCGCCGGTCCATCTTCCCCGGCTTTTCCGACCAGGAAGAGTTCAACTTCGTGTGCCCGAGCAGTGCGCTCACCCGGCCGACGGACGTGATGATTCGCAACCCGGGCGACAAGACGTCACCGCTCAATCGCAGCGCGGCGGTGCGCGTGCCGCGCCAGCGCGTGACTGAACTTCGCGTCACGGCGCGGTTGATGTACCGCAAGTCCGACCAGTTCCTGCTGAACTTCCTCTTTGGCGACAAGTCCGGTCTCACGGCGCGGGTGACGATGATGTCGGAAGATCACAAGACGATTCGGGTGGGCGGCGGTGAATGATCGGTTCGACAGCCGGAACCGTGTCGGTACGGCGAAACGGATGACCGCACAGTGCTGACGAGTCGCCAACGAAAAATCCGCGCCACGGTGGCGTGGACGGCGGCGTTCGCGACGATTGCCGGCTTTGCGGCATGGCGCATGCTTGCCCGTTCCGGCACGTATCGGCCCGGCGAATCGGTGGAGGGCCTCACCGCCGACCTCGCACGCGCCCTCCCTGCCGATTATCCGCGCGTCGTTTTCACCGACGTCACGAAGGCCGCGGGCATCGCGTACAGCAACTTCAGCGGCAAGCGCTCGTCGCAGCTGCCCGAGGATATGGGTTCTGGAGCCGCGTGGGGCGACTTTGACGACGATGGCTGGATGGACCTCGCGATCGCCAACGAAGTCGGGCCGCTCGACATGACCGACGCGCAGCGGCTCGCGTCACCGGCGCGTGCCAGACTGTATCACAACAATCGCGACGGCACGTTCACCGATGTGACCGAGGCCGCCGGCATTGTGTTCCGCGGCTGGGGCAACGGCGCGTACTGGGCCGACTACGACAATGACGGACGCATTGATCTGCTGCTCACGGCCTACGGACACAGCGTGCTCTATCACAACGAGGGCGGCGGCCGCTTCAGCGATCGCAGCGCTCCGACGGGCATCGGCGCGGCGTCAGGCTACTGGACGGGTGCCGCCTGGGGCGACTATGACCGCGACGGACTGCTCGACCTGTACATCACGGGCTACGTGAAGTACTCCAAGCAGCCGATCGCCAACGCCCCCGGCGTGATCGAGATCGAGAATCCGGCGAGCATCAATCCGGCGTCGTTTCCGGGCGAGCGCAATCTGTTGTTTCATAACACGGGGCACGGCACCTTCACCGAACGCGCCGTCGTCGCCGGCGTCGACAGTCCAACGGGACGCGGTCTCTCGGCCTCGTGGGTCGACCTCGATGGTGACGGATGGCTCGACCTGTATGTCGGCAACGACGTCTCGGACAACTTCCTCTATCGCAACAAGCACGACGGCACCTTCGAGGACATCTCGCACGCCTCGCGGGTCGCCGATTACCGCAGCTCGATGGGGATCGCGGTCGGCGACTGGAACGGCGACGGCCGGATGGATCTCTACCTCACGCACTGGCTCGCGCAGGGCAACGCGCTCTACGACAACGTGCCGCCGTTTGGCCCGCGCACCGCCAAGTCATCGCCGGTGATCTTTGTCGACGAGTCGGACCGCTACGGCCTGGGGCAGATCTCCCTCGACTTCATCGGATGGGGCACGTCGTTCATCGACTACGACCTCGACGGCAAGCTCGACCTCTTTGTCGTGAACGGCAGCACGCTCCAGCGGCGCGATGATCCCACGCAGCTGGTGCCGATGCACAGCCAGCTCTTCTGGAACCGCGGCCCCGAGGAAGGCTTCTTCGAAGTCTCACCCGTCAGCGGCGACTTCTTCCATCGGCTGCTCAACGGGCGCGGGGCCGCGTTTGCCGACTACGACAATGATGGCGATGTCGATGCCATCGTGACGTCCAATGGCGGTCCCGCGCACCTGCTGCGCAATGATGGCGGCAACGCCAAGCGCTGGCTGCAGGTGGATCTCCGCGGCACCAAGAGCAATCACCTCGGACTCGGCGCGCGCATTCGCGTCGTCGCCGGTGGAAAGAGCCAGGTTCGCCAGGTCGGGGCACAGGCGTCGTACCTCTCGCAGAACGCTCCCACCGAGATCTTCGGGCTGGGGTCGAACGAGGGGGCCGATACCATCGAAGTGATCTGGCCGGGTGGCGCGCGCGATGTGCGAACCGGCATCAGGGCAAACCAGCGGCTGCGCGTGGTTGAAGGCGACGTCGCTGCCGTCTCCGATCGGGCCGGCCTCGACAAGTTCTGGTCGCTCATGCGCGAGGCGACCAGTCAGCGCATCGCCGGCGAGTACGCACGCGCGCTGGAGACGTACCAGCGGGCGCTTGTTCTGAACCCGCGCCACGGCGATGCGCTCTACTATGCCGGCAACATGCAGCTCGAACTCGGCGCCTACATCGAGGCCGCGGCGTCCTGGCGCAAACAGATCGCCAACGACCCGAGCAGCGCACGCGCGCTCTCTCAGCTGGGCGCGCTCTACCTCTGCATCGAGCCCGGCGCGCCGCTCATCCTCGATTCGGCCGACGTGTACTTTCGCCGCGCGCACGAAATCAACAAGGAAGAGACGGGGCCGCTCCTTCGGCTAGGCGAATCAGCGCTCGTGCGCGGTGACCTCGCCCGCGCGAGGCAGTACGTCAATACCGTGCTCGCCACGCACTCAGCGAGCGCTCCCGCGCACTTCTACACCGGCTACCTCGCGCTGAAGCAGGGTGACGCGGCGCTCGCCGAACGAGAATACGGGCGCGCACGGGCGCTGCCTCTCGCGGCGGCGGTGGCCGGCGCCACGAACGAAGGCGATACCAAGAGTGGCGCGGCGATGCGCGCGGCGACGCAGCGCTGCACCGCGCTCCGCCGCCTCTCGGAAGAGCGCACGCCAGGCTCGATGCGCGACGCCTACCGTCGGCTTGATAGCGTACTCACCGTGGCGCGCTCGCGCGTCCGCTGAGACGCGTGCGCTAACTCGCGCCCGCTCGGTCGCGTACGCTGCGCAAGGTACGTGTACGCGCGGACGCCGCCGTCAGCGCCGCTCCACCCGCCGCGTGTTGTACTCGCGCACATACCGCTGGTGCGCCGCGTCGGTGGGATACTGCTCGCCCGCGGCGTACGGGTACTGCTTTATGGCGTGAAACGGCAGTGGCCCCACGGTGTTGCCGAGCGCGGTGTTCATGTCCGCGTCCTTGATCCAGCCGTCGGAATACAGAAGGAAATCGCGCGTCCATCCCGCCGGAGGCGGGGGGGCCATGGCGAACTCGAGCGTCGTCTCGTCGCCCGGCGCCATGACGATGTACATGTCGTCGCCCGCGCGCAGCAGCGGCAGCACGTCGCCGAAGCGCGTGAATGCGCCCGTGATCGGCCGCCAGCCCGGCTCCGTCGCCACACTGTCGTAGTCGAACCAGTGCGGACCATAGCGGCCACCCTTGCGGTACATCCTCGACAGTCCGCGCGAGTGCAGGTCGGCGCGCAGCAACGGCAGCGTGCTGATCTTCGCTGGGCTCGCGCTCGCATCCGTCGCCACGAACGCCTGGTCCCAGTAGATCTGCATGTTCGTGCGAATGCGGACGTGATGATCCCGCGTCGGGAACTTGCCCTCGAGATTCACGACGATCGTCTTGTCCTTGCCCGACGGGAATCCGATGTCGGCGGCGGGGCGCCACGCGCCGGACGCGTCGCGCACCTCGAGCGCTGGCAGGCGCGGCGATATCCGCTGCTGTTGCGAGAGCGCCACGTTGATGCTCGCGTCCGTCGGATAGATCCAGCCGCGCAGGAACAAGTGAGAGCCCGGGCCTCCGGCTTCATCGCCCAAATCCATTATCAAGTCGTGTGACTCGACGATGCCTTGGTATTCCACCGGCACGAGATTCGACACGTACACATCGTCCTTGTCGCGCAGCGCGGCCAGCACATCGACGCCGTGATCATCCACCGCCGAGCGCGGCGGATGCGCGTGCGCCGCCTGATACGTGCGCAGCGTGATCGGGCCGGGCGGGATGAAGCGCTCATCGACAAAGACGTCCACCGAGTCCGGATGATCCACGGCGAGCAGCCGAACCTCGTCGGTGTACGACGTCTCCCACAGTTCCTCGGTGAGCTGCAAGACGTATTTGCCGTCCCGTGCCTTGAGTGCACTGCCCGGAACGCGCAGGTACTCCTGCGATGCTCCCGGCGGTGCCCACGCCGTGCTCGCGCCCATGATCCCCATTGGCATGCCGAGCGCGCTGCGCCACATCACGTCGGTCACGAACTTGAATCGCGCGCCATCCCACGCGTACAGGAATCCGCAGGACGACTTGAGCACTTCGTTCTCCACCACGTCCTGGTCGGAGCCGGGGAAGTGAATCACCTGCGACACGCCATTGGGCCACTCCACACGCAGCACGTCGGCCTTCAGATGCGCGCCGAGCCCAAAGTGCGTGGCCGCACTCGTCACGACGCGCGTCTGCACCACGTCACCCACCCGCAGCTCGAGCCGCGCGCCGATGCCGAAGTCGTTGTTCTTCCCGCTCCCGGTGCGCAGGGCCGCCAGCCGCACTTGCATGAAGAGATTGGCGTTGCCGCCGTCGTTGCGTATCGCGTGCAGGACACCCGCCGCATCGACCACCACCAAGTCCACGTCGCCGTCTCGGCCGATATCCGCGGTTGCCACGGTGCTCACCGCGCCAATCACCGGCAGCAACGCCGAGCGATCCTCGAACGCGCCGTGGCCCGTGTTGCGCAGCAGTACCAAGCCGCGCGCGCCAGCCGCGTGCGGCACGCCGCCAATCACGAGGTCCAGCCAACCATCGTTGTCGTAGTCAAGGAACACCGCGCTGGTCACGCGCAATCCGCGCAGGGCAGCGGACGCCGCGGTCAGCGTGCGTCGCGCAAACACGCCGCGTCCGTCGTTCACCCAGACAACGCCAGCGCCCGAGTCAGCGGCCGCCGCATAGAGGTCCAGCGCGCCATCGTTGTTGATGTCGGCCACTGCTATCATCGCCGCATCGCCAGATGCAGAAAATCCAGACGCCGCCGTCGCGTCCTCAAAGCGCCGCGCGCCAACGTTTCGGAAGAGCGTGCTCGCTCCGCGAGCGCGGCTCACGAACAGATCGATGCGTCCGTCACCATCAAAGTCCCCCAACGCGGCGTCGCGCACATCGCCGGTTCCGGTCAGTCCGAAGTCGCCGGTTGCGTCAGTGAAGGTGCCGTCGGCGTTGTTGCGACAGGCACGCACGCCGCGCGCTCCCACTGCGACGAGGTCGAGATCGCCGTCGTGATCGAGGTCAACGAAGGTCGCGCGCGTCGCACCGTCGGCGCACGCGGCGTGTGCCGCAGCCGTCGCGTCGTCGAACGTTCCGTTGCCACGATTGCGGAACAGCCGCGCGCGTCCGTCGGCGCCCAGGGCCAACACGTCGAGGTGCCCATCGTTGTCGTAGTCGGCGAACCGCGCGAATACCGCGCCACCCGGAATCACTAGGCCTGCGGCGCTGGTCACATCGCGAAACTTCCCTCGCTCCGAGCGGTACAGTCGCGTTGCGCTCGCCGCGCCGTTCGCAGTTGAGATGAACAGGTCATCGATGCCATCGCCGTCGGCATCACCAACCGCCAGCGTTGCCGCACTCGCACTGCTTCCCGTGACCGGAGCGACCGGAGCGCCTCCGCCGGCCGTGAGCCCGAGATCCGCGGCCGCTTCCACAAACGTCACCGCATCGCGAATCGCGCCGCCGCGCCGCTGCGCGCGCTGCGCCACATCGAAGCCCGGGCTGAACGCGAGTTCCGGCCGTCCCACCATCGGACCGTCGGGGCCCTTGACGGCGGCGAGCGCCGCTTGATACGCCGGCGTCAGTTCCATCGCGCGCCGAAAACGCGTCAGCGGTGCGCGGGCTTCGGCGAGTTTGCCGGCACGGAGCAGGGGGAGCGCCGCCGCAAACGGCGTGAGCGCTTCACGCGGTGGTTCGGGTGGCAGTCGCCGAAGTTCCTCGAGCGCACGCGTCGCGCTGTCGGCATCACCCGCCGTCGCAAACGCATCGAGCAGTGCCACGCGCACCGCAATGTTCGACGGCGCTTTCACGAGGATGCGGCGCAGCAGCGCGGCGCGCGGTGTAGGCTCTGCGTTGCCCGAATCCATCTGAGCCAGGGCATACAGCGCGGCCGGATCCGCGTCGTCGCGCTGCGTGATCGTCAGCAGCAGGGCGCGCGCATCGGCCGCACGGTCTTGCGCCGCATAGATGCGCGCGAGCAGCAGCGTGATGTTCGCGTTGGCCGTGTCGAGCGCTCGCGCTCTCGCCATTTGGGTCTCGGCTTCCTTCAGCCGGCCGCCGCGCAAGTAGGTCAGGCCCAGGTTGGTGTAGCCGAGCGCTTCGTTCGGGGCGAGCGCGACCACCTTCTTGAACTGCGCCTCGGCGGAATCGAGCAAGTCCGTCTGGAGATAGACCAGTCCCATCGTGCGCGCCGTCAGCACGCTGCCCGGGGCGGCGGCCGGTTCGCGGTGGCACCCGACGCTGGCGGTGGCGAGTGCGAGCGAGACGAACAGGCGGCGAGGGGCGGTCGCGGCGGTGGTCATGCGCCTTCCATATGTATGTATTTGAGCGGTGCGCGAAGAGTAGGCCCGCCCGTCTCGGGCGGCAAGCAGACCGTGGCGGCCGGCCAGTCGGTGAGGGCGCGGCGCGGCTGAGGCGGCCGAGGCCGGCTTCGGCGTGCGGGGGATTCCCCCAGTTGACAGTCAGGGAACCCCAATACAATTTACCGCCCGCAGATACGGATGTTCCCGATTGCCCAATCCGAAGAAATCGGACACGAAGCTGTGACGGCGAGGTCACAGGCTGAGTAAATGACAGATAAGAAGTATTTTCTTGCCACCTTATATCGGTGGTAAGAGTTCTTTGTTTTTTGGGCCGTACCGGTTTTGAACAAGCACTTGGACGTGTCGCCGTATCCCGCTGCCCCCTCCACCGCGAGAGAGATGAAACCCATGATTAAGCGGAGTCGTGCCTTCGTGAGTCTGTTGGCACTGTTCGCAGCGTTCTTTGCGCTGCCGACAGCCAGCGCACAGGCGCAGAACTCGGTCATCACCGGCAAGGTCCTATCGGACGTCGGTGCACCGATCGAAGATGCCAACGTCATCATCATTGAGCTTGCGGTAAACGTCCGCACGAATGCCGATGGCGTGTACAGCTTCACGATTCCGGCGGCGCGCGTCACGGGGCAGACGGTTCCGTTGCGTGTGCGCGCCATCGGCTACACGCAGGGCGTGCAGGGCATCAAGATCGCGGCGGGCTCGCACACCTACAACTTCGAACTCAAGAAGGACATCAACCGCCTGAGTGAGGTGGTGGTGACCGGCTCGATGGAAGGGACGGAGCGGTCCAAGGTGGCCTTCTCCGTGGCGCGCGTGAGCGCGGCGGAACTGCCCGTGCCGGCGACGAACCCCATTACGTCGCTTTCCGGCAAGGTCGGCGGCTTGCGCATCGCGCAGGCGAGCGGCCAGCCCGGTTCGACTCCCGAAATGCTGATGCGCGGCCCGACATCGCTCAACGCGAGCGGCCGTAGCCAGTCGCCGCTGATCATCGTGGACGGCGCCATTCAGCGCGTCGGTAGCCTCGATGAAATCGGCGGTCTCGACATCGAGTCGGTGGAAGTCGTGAAGGGCGCCGCCGGCGCCTCGCTCTACGGAGCCACCGCGGCCAATGGCGTAATCATCGTTAAGACGAAGCGCGGCTCGAATCAGGATGGCGTGAAGTGGACGTTCCGCTCCGAAATGGGCGTGACCGACTTCAACAGCCTTGACTATGGCATGCCGATCAACCACCAGCTGCAGCTGGACGAGACGGGCAAGCGCTTCTGCGTGACGGGCGCCGGCGCCATTTCCTCGTGCTCGCGCACGCTGGACTGGATGACCGAGATCATGCGCATCAACAATGTCGCGGCTGATACGATCCGCACGCCGCAGACGGTGCAGTACAACGCGCTCGGTGCCGCCGGCGGCGAACTGCTCAACCAGTTCCAGTCGAGCATCTGGCCGGGACATTACTACAACTCGTTCGCGCGCATCACGCAGAACAATCCGGAGCAGATCCACTCCATTGAAGCCAATGGACGCGCTGGAGCCGTGAAGTATTTCCTCTCGGGCCAGCTGACGGACAACCCGGGCGCCATCAAGGGCCTCAACGGCCAGCAGCAGCGCCGCGCGCGCATGAACCTCGATTACGCGCCGCGCACCGACATGACGATGGCCGTGAGCGTCCTGTTCGATAAGGGCTACACGGACAACCGTTCCGGCGGTTCATCCAACGGCGGCATCTGGGGCCAGCTGCTCCGCGGCGCGCCGTCGGGCACCGACTATCTGGCGCGCGATACTCTGGGACGCCTCCTCGTTCGCGGCGGCGGCGCACCGCTCAAGGGCTCGGGTAACGGCGCGGGCACGCTGCTGTATGACACCGAGAACCTGACCAACCAGAGCATTTCCAACCGCTTGCTCAGCTCCATCAGCACCACGTACACGCCGACCGATTGGGCGACGTTCGAGGGGACGTGGGCGTACGACAATCGCTCGCGTATCCAGGACTCGCATGAAGTGAAGGGCTACCGCACCTTCACCGCGAGCACCGGCGACAACAACGGCAACCAGAGCCTCGGCAACCTGTGGGAAGAGGCGATGAACGCGCAGGTGTCGGCGACATTCCGTCACTCGTTCCGCCCCGACCTCACCGCCAAGCTGCAGGTGCGCGGTCTGTGGGATCAGGACATCGTGCATAGCAACAGCTCGAGCGGCCAGGTGTACGTCGTGAAGGACGTGTTCACGCTCAGCAACACGACCACGGCCAAGACGGCAACCGGCAGCTACACGACCATCAAGAACCTGTCCGGCGTGGTCGGTGCCAACGCCGAGTACAAGGGCCGCTATATCCTCGACGGCACGTTCCGCTATGACGGCAGCTCGCTCTTCGGCGCGGGCAATCGTTGGGCGCCGTTCGGCCGCCTGTCACTCGTGTGGCGCGCCAGCGAGGAGCCGTGGTTCAAGGTTCCGTATCTGTCCGACTTCCGCCTGCGCGCCTCGCGCGGCACGGCGGGCAACACACCGAGCTTCAGCGCCCAGTACGAGACGTACTCGTGCTCGACGACCGGCTGCTCGCTGGGCCAGGCCGGCAACAAGCTGCTGAAGCCCGAAACGACGGTCGAGACCGAGACCGGCGCCGACTTCACGCTGTTTGACAAGGTCGGCTTCGAAGTCACCAACTCCAACTCGTCCACGTTCAACCAGATCCTGAACGTCAACACGCCGACCTCGCTCGGCTTCTCCACGCAGTGGCAGAACGCCGGTACACTGGCCAACCACACGTGGGAGATCGCGGCGAACATCCCGCTGATCAACAAGCGCAACCTGCAGTGGAGCGTCCGCGGCACGTACGATCGCACGCGCACGTACATCACGGAACTCGGCGTGCCGGAAGGCCCGCAGACTGCCGGTCTGGCAAACGGCGTGGGCAGCTTCTTCTACTGGACGTCGCGCCGCGACATGCAGGACGGCTATCAGATCAACCGCATCGGCAACATCTGGGGCCGCCGCTTCTACAAGGGTTGCGGCATGCTCCCGGCCACCGTGCAAGCGAGCTGCGGCGATGGCAAGGAGTACCAGGTCAACGACATGGGCTACGTCGTCTGGACTGGCGCGGGCAACTCGTGGAAGGACGGCATCACCAAGAACCTCTGGACCACCAAGCTCTCGGCTGCTAACTCGCCGTGGAACTACCCGCTGCAGTTCGGCCACCCGATTGTCGACCGCCCGCTCAAGGGTGAGAAGGGCGAAGGCGTGGGCACGCTGCACATCCTGGGCAACACGCTGCCGAACTTCCGCACCGGCTGGAGCACGAATCTGTCCTACAAGCGCATGACGTTCTACGCGCTGATCGACGCCACCGTCGGCTTCCAGATCAACAATCAGGGCGAAGGCTGGGGCATCTTCGATCAGAACTCGCACACGTTTGACTCGGACGGCAAGTCGGTGGAGCTGGCCAAGCCGGTCGGCTACAGCTGGCGCGCCGGTGGTTCCGAAGGCGTGGGCAGCGGCGGCTTGTACGACCAGCTCGGCCCGAACAACTACAATGTCGAGACGGGGTCGTACGCGAAGCTGCGTGAAATGAACGTCTCGTACCACTTCGGTCCGGTCATGAACACGGGTGATTGGACGGTGGCCGTGGTCGGTCGCAACATGTACACGTGGACCAAGTACTCTGGCTACGATCCGGAAACCGGTTCCTCTGGCGTTGGCGCCGCGAACTCCGGCCTGATCACTCAGGTTGATGCCTTCGGATTCCCGACGCTCCGCACGTTCTCGTTCTCGATCACCACGCGCTTCTAGGAGCCGACCGAAAATGGTACGTCAAATCTTCCGGTATGCCGTGCTCGCGGGCGCGGTCGGCCTCATGGCCTGCAGCGAGAAGTCGCTGACCGTGACCAACCCGAACTCGGGTGAAACCGAGCGCGTGCTCGGCTCGCCCAACGACGCTGAAGCGCTCATCTCCGGCTACTACAAGCGGTGGATGGCGGGCGTCTACGGCACGTCCGGCAACATCAGCAACATTCAGGGCGAAGGCGATGTGCTCGCGATGATGAACTACTCGAGCCTTGCCAACAATTGCATGAACACGCACGCTCCGTGGAGCGGCTCGGTGAACCTCAACACGCCGGGGCACACCTGCAACACCGAGCAGCTTCGCCTCTTCTCGATCATGGGTGAAGTGGAGCGCGTGGCGTCGAACTTCCTCAAGGCGCAGGCCGGTGGCCTGACGCTTGGCACGACGGCTCGTAATGCGCGCGCCACGGCGTTCTCGGAATTCCTCCGCGGCGTCTCGCTCGGCTATCTCGCGCTGGTCTACGATTCGGCCGCGGTCGTCACGCCGGCCATGGACGGTCAGGACGCCGGCAAGATGATCGGCTACCAGGCCGTGGCAGAGTCGGCGTACGTCGCGCTCGATCGGGCGATCATCGCCGCTTCGGCAAGCGTCAGCGGCGGTGACGGCTTCCCGCTGCCGTCGGCGTGGATTCCATCCGGCACGACGCTCTCAGCGGCCGAGTTCATCAAGCTGGCCAAGAGCTATCGGGCACGCTTCCGGGCGCAGGTGGCTCGTACCGGCACGGAGCGCGCCGCTGCCAAGTGGGACCTCATCATCGCGGATGCCCAGGGCGGCTTGACGGCGGATCACACCGTGATCACCAGCACCACCTCGGGCCCATACCTGAACTGGCAGGCGCAATACGACACGTACGGCCTGTGGCATCAGATGCCGCCGGCAATCATTGGGATGGGTGACGTCTCCGGCTCGTACGCGGCGTGGATCGCGTCCCCCGTCGCGTCGCGTGGCGCCGGCAACAATCAGTTCTTCATGGTCACGCCAGACCTGCGGTTCCCGCAGGGCGCCGACCGTCCGGCGCAGATCGCGGACTTCCTGATCAGCTCGTGCCAGACGGCGGGCTCGAAGTGCAAGCGGTACTTTGCGAATCGCAATGGCAACGATCAGCTGGCGGGGTTGGGCTTTGGCTGGTCGCAGTATGACTTTGTGCGCTGGCACGGATGGCGCCTGGCCGGCGACGCCGGCACGGGGCAGAGCGGCACGACCGTGCTGTTCGCGAAGACCGAAGTGGACATGCTCCAGGCTGAAGGCTTGTACCGCAAGGGTGACTATGCGGGCGCCGCGGCGCTCGTGAACGTCACGCGCGTCAAGAACGGCCTGCCGGCGATCACGGCGTTCGATGCGACGTCGCCGATGCCCGGTGGCGCCAACTGCGTGCCGAAGATGCCGGTGGGCGGCACCAGCGTGCAGTGCGGTACGCTGATGGAAGCAATCAAGTGGGAGAAGCGCCTGGAAACGGCGTACATCGCGTTCCTGCCGTGGTACTTCGATGGCCGCGGCTGGAACGACTTTGCGGTCGATACGCCGCTGTACTGGGCGGTGCCGTACCAGGAAGTGCAGGCTCGCGGTGGTGCGCTCGGTTCGCTGTACGGCATCGGACCGGGTGTCGGCAACGCGGCGAACTCTGGCGCAGCCAAGGGAACCTACGGTTGGTAAGAGCGTCGTTTCGCAGGTTTGGTGCAGTCGTAGCCGGAATGTCAGTGCTCCTCCAGTCGGCGTGCTACACGTTCGTCCCAACTGGAGGAGTGGTTCCGGCGACAGGAACCCGCGTGGCGTTGCGTGTCAGTGATGCAGGGCGCGCAGCGCTGGGCGGGTCGATGGGCCCGGAGATCGATCAGGTCGAAGGCGTCTTGCTCAAGAAGGACAGTGTGGAGTTCGTCCTCGCCGTCTCGGGCATTCGCACGATACGTGGTGGCACGCAGGCCTGGAGCGGCGAGCAGGTGCACGTCAACTCCAGTTATGTCACCCAGGTTTCCGAGCGTCATCTGTCGAAGCAAAGAACATTGGTTGCGGGTGCCCTTGGTGTTGGACTGCTGGTGTTTGCCATTTCCACCAGTCTCAAAGGCTCCGGAACACTTGACCCAATATTGCCACCTGTTGATACGGCGCACTCTTCTCACCGCATACCCTGATTTTGGCGCTCCCCGCGCCTCTACACCCACGGAGTTCTCCATGATGCGACGCATTTTCCAACTCTCGATGATCTGCCTCATTGCTGGCGCGGCGAGCGCGTGCAACAGCGCGGAGAAGATCATCGCGACCGAGGACATTCCCACAGCCGGCGTGCGGCTCATCAACGCCGTGCCGGATACGGCCGGTGCGTACGGCTTCGACCTGCGATTTGTGGACATGGTCGAAAACAGCACGTCGTTCCGAATCACCTTCCGCAACACGCCGACGACCACGGCCGGCATCGCCGGCATGGGTGGCGCGGAGTACAAGCCGGCGCGCGCCGGCTCGCGCCACTTCGTCATCTTCTTCGATGACTCGATCCAGGCGATCGCGTCGAAGATCGTGAAGGACACGACGGTCAACCTGACGGCCGGGAAGAACTACACCGCGCTGCTCTGGGGCTCGGCCCGTGCCGGCACGATGAAGCTCACGTTCATCGAAGAAGCGGTGCCGGATCCGGGCACGCAGGTGGCGCTTCGCATCATCAACGCCACCACGAGTGCCATTGACGCGACGCAGTACCTGAAGGGTGCGGCCGTCCCCGCCACCAACACGTGGTCCAACGTGGCGGCGATGAGCGTCTCGAGCTACGTCACGACGGCCCCGGGCGCGATCATGTACAACGTGCGCGCGGCGGGTTCGGCCACGGCCCTCTTCACGGACGTGCAGGCGCTGCTGGGCTCGCCGGCGTCGTCGAGCGCTGGCACGAGCGTGCTTGATCTTGCGCCGATTCCGGGCACGTCAGTGGCCGGCTCGGCCCTGACCATGGTCGTCTTCCCGGCGACTACGCCAGGATCCCGCGCGGCTAATTTCGCCGCCGTGGGCGGCGCGTTCATGTGGGATCGCCGTCCGCCGGGCGTGCCGGGCACCTAAGCTCCGGTAGCAGTATGTTCAAAGGGGCCGATTGGCGTTCACACGCCAGCGGCCCCTTTGCTCGTCCCGCCACGGCATTGCCGGACGGCGCGAGGTTCACGCGCACAGCACCCTGACCATCGTGACGATGAGAATAGCCACCCCGCGAGTTTCCCTAGGCGCTGTCCTGCTGGCCGCCCTTGTCACGGCCGCCTGCGGCTCCCACAGCACGCAGCAAGCGGCCGCCTTGCCAGACTGGATGGTCAAGCGCGGCCAGCTCGAGGCGCGCCTCACGTCGATTTCACCGGCGTACCACGACCTCCGGTTTGCCGACCGCGTCGACTCGGCGGGCATCACGTTTACGTACCGCGCCGTCGATGACGCCGGCCGGACGTACAAGGCGGTCCACTACGACCACGGCAGCGGCGTGTGCGCGGCCGACGTGGACGGGGACAGCCGGCCGGACCTCTTCTTCGTCACCCAGCTCGGCAGCAACGAACTGTGGCGGAACTTGGGCGGCGGCCGCTTTGAGAACGCCACGGATGCGGCCGGACTGCGTTCGCCCGATGCGATCGCCATCGGATGCGCATTTGCCGACATCGACAACGACGGCCGTCCCGATCTCTTCGTGACCACCGCGCGCCACGGCAACCGACTCTACCACAACGAAGGCGGCGGCAAGTTCAAGGACATCTCGGCGAGCGCCGGCGTAGCCTACGTGGGTCACTCGTCGGGCGCCGTCTTCTTTGACTACGACGGCGACGGACTGCTCGACCTCCTGGTGGCGAACATCGGGCGCTACACCAGCGACACGAAGGGGCCCGGCGGCTACTACCTCGGCCTGGAGGATGCCTTCCACGGTCACCTGTTTCCGGAGCGCAGCGAGGCGAGCATCCTATACCACAACCTCGGCGGCGGGCACTTCAAGGACGTAACCGCGGAGACGGGCCTTCGCGATCTTGGCTGGAGCGGCGACGCCACGATCATCGACGCCAACGAAGACGGCCGGCCCGATGTGTATCTGCTCAACATGCAGGGGTCCGATCACCTGTGGCTCAATGACGGCGGCCGGAAGTTCCGCGACGCGACGGCACAGTACTTTCCGCGCTCGCCGTGGGGCGCGATGGGCGTGAAGGTCTTCGACTACGACGGCGATGGCCGGCTTGACCTCTATGTGACGGACATGCATTCCGACATGTTCAAGGAGATCGCGCCAGAGGACTGGAACGGAGAAACCTCGAAATCGGACTCGGCGGCGATGCCCGGGATGGTGGTGCAGGGCAACAAGGCCAACTTCGTCTTTGGTAACGCGCTCTTCGCGAACCGTGGCGCCAAGGGGGCGGCCAAGTTCGAGGAGGTGTCGGATCGCGCCGGCGTGGAGACGTACTGGCCGTGGGGGCCGAGTGTTGATGACCTCAACGCCGACGGCTGGGACGACGTTTTTCTGACGGCGGGCATGAGTTTCCCGTTCCGTTACGGCACCAACTCGCTGTTGCTCAACGAGCGGAATGGCCGATTCGTGCCGGCCGAGATGACGTTGGGCGTCGAGCCGCGCGCCGGGAATCTCACGGAGCAGGCATGGTTCACGCTCGACTGTGGGGCAACGGGCAAGGATGCGGGGTCAAAGAACTGTGAGGTGTGCGCCAAGCCGAACGCGGCCGCGATCGGCTGCCAGCGGGACGCGTCGGGACAGCAGGTGATGATGGCGTCGAAGAGCAGCCGCTCGGCGGTGATACTGGACATCGATGGCGACGGCGATCTGGACATCGTGACCAACGAGTTCAATGCACGGCCGCAGGTGCTCGTGAGCGACCTCGCACAGCTGGGGACGCAGCATTGGCTGACAGTGCGTTTGCACGGTACGGGGAGCAACCGGCAGGGACTCGGCGCCGTGGTGACGCTCGAACGCGCCGATCACGGCAAGCAGGTGAAGGCGATGGATGGCAAGTCGGGGTACCTCTCACAGAGCGACCTGCCATTGTATTTTGGGTTGGGAGCTGCCGACCACGCCGATCGCCTGGTGGTGCGCTGGCCGTCAGGGAAGACCCAGACGGTGCAGGGGCCGCTGGCGGCTGGCAAGTTGATTGAAGTCACTGAACCGTAAACCCAACTGTTGGGAGACTGAGATGATTCGTGTTCGCCATGCACTCGCTGTGCTCCTCCTGCTGCCATCGATCGCCGGAGCACAAATGGGCCGCTCCGGATCACTGACCGCGAAGAACGACGCCAAGAAGGCGCGCGGTGAACTCGATCGCGAAGTGGCGCCGCCAATGAAGCTCAAGGTGGGCGACTTGGAGGACTTCAATCCCGTCTCCAAGCTTATTGACGAGAAGAAGTCGCTGAAGCTCTCCGATGACCAGCTCGCGAAGCTCAAGGAACAGAGGAGCGCGCTTGAGCAGGCGAACAAGCCGCTGCTGGAGAAGTTCGATTCGCTGCGCGTGGTGCTGCGCCCGCTGCCGCACCCGACGGACGAGGACAATGTCCGTCAGGTGATCGCCCGTGATGAACTGGGCGTGATGATGCGTTCGTTGCGGGCGAGTTATGCTGCCGCTGAGCCGGCGGCGATGGCCGTGCTGGACGACACGCAGAAGGCTACCGCCAAGGACCTGCTGGCGGCGCAGGCGAAGGAGACGGACGAGACGCTTCGCTCCAAGATGGGCGGCGGCCGCATGGGCCGTCCGCCCGGTCGCCCGTAGGCCTCAGCGGAGTCGCTTGAGGGTGACTTCGCGAGCTCCGGCGGGGACGGCCACCTTGGTGACCGTCCCCGCTGGCCATCGGGCCCACACGGCCGTTGGCGTGCCGGAGAGTCCCAGCACCTGCGTCGCGCCGTTCTGCGACCAGTAGCCCGTGCCGGCCTGCACCTCACGCACGGGGCCCATGCGCTCGCCGTAGACCACGCGCAGTTGCACGCCGATTCCGTCGGGATTGGCGGGTGAACCGGCAATGCGCACGCGCAGCCCCGGCTTGGCGCCGGTGTTGTGCAACAGCTTGGTTGCCTGTCCATTCTGTGATATCGCGAGATCGATGCGGCCGTCTTCGTCGTAGTCGGCGAACGCGGCGCCGCGCTGATCGCCATACACGACGATGCCAGATTGCGCGCCGTCGACCGGGCGCAGTGCGCCCTTTCCGTCGCCGAGCAGCAGAAGTCCGCGGCCGCCGTCGAAGCGGGGCACGCCCATTGGTGTTTGCGAGAAGTTCTGTCCGAGGAAGATGTCCTCGAATCCGTCGCCATCGAAGTCCGCGATGTTTGCCGCGAAGGCGGGCGCCATCTGGGCCTCGGCGGGAAGCGCGACGGCGTCAAAGTGATCGCCTTTGTTCAGGAACAGCATGTGGTCGAGCGTGACCACGGGCATGCGCGTCATCATACCGTTGTTCGGGCCGAGCACCTGGTCGAGCGTGGCGTCGGCATACGCGGCGAACGTGGGAAATCGCGAGGCGATGTCCGGGATGGCGACGCGCACGCGCATGAAGGGATCGAGCGGCGCGATGGCGCGCAGGCGCGGATCGGACTGCGCCAGCAGCATTTCTTCCTCGCCGCGCGCGCCGATGCGGCCGTGCACGAGGTAGAGCGGGTTGGCGCTGTTGGCGTGCAGGTTGGTGTTGCGGCCCCAGTTGGTGGCGATGATATCGAGCCGGCCGTCACCGTCGAGGTCGCCGACGGCGATGCCGTTCCAGCGTCCGGTCCACTTGGCGAGGCCCCACGTGTCCGGTGCGACGCTGAAGGTGCCGGCGCCGTCGTTGAGCAGCAGGAGGATGGAATCCCACTCGCGCGCGAGGAGCAGATCAGGCGCGCCGTCGCCGTTGACGTCGGCGAATGTCGCGGAGGAAATCATGCCGGCGCTGCGCAGCAGCTGAGAGTTGGCGACGTCGATTTGGAATCGTCCGCCGACGTTGTGGAACAACCCCGACGCGGGGGCCGTGGGATACGCGAGCGGAACGGCGCGCGAGCCCACGAACAGATCCGGGCGTCCGTCGCCGTCATAGTCACCGAGGGCGATCGGTCCCGTGGAAGCGGCGTGCGACTCGACGACGGCATTCTCCTTGGCGGCGATCACGCCCTTCACGACATCGAAACCGATGACGGCGGGGCTGCGCACCATCTCGGCGTCGGTGCGCGCCTCCCAGGTAGAGACGCCGGCGAGGAGTCGAACGCCAGACGCGTCGGCCACGCCGAGCACGCCCGCGAGATCAGCTTGCGCTGCCGGAAGCGCAGTTCGCGCGGGAATGAGCCGGCCCTGCTGATTGTGGAAGACGCCAAGGCGGCCGCCGGCGCCGGTGCCGACGAGCAGGTCTTCGTGCCCATCGCGGTCGATGTCAAACCACGCCACGCTTGGCCCGAGTTGGGAAAGTCCGCTGGGCAGCAGGTACTGGCGGCCCCAGTCGTCGAACGTGTCTTCCACGTGCGTATGTCCGCCGAGTTGCGTCGACGCGTCTTCGAAGAGCGGATGCGCTGGGGCCGCCGCGGGCGCACTGGCGCGCGCCGTTGCGGTGCCGGCGGCGCTGAGGGGGAGCGGCGCGGTTGCTCCCGCCGAAGCCGTTGCGCTGGTAATCTCGTACAGACGATTCGCGTGCACAGTCATCGCGGTGCGCCGCCCGTCGCGCCACGTGATCGACAGCGCGGCGCTATCGGCGCTGCCCGTCGCGAACGACGCGAGGTAATCGCTGTGCGACAGATACAGGCCGCCGGCGGTAATCTGGCGCGTCTGAAGCGGCAGGGAGCCGGCGCGCAGTTCCAGCGTCGCTCCGACCGCACGTGTATTGGGCGCCTCGGCAGAGAGTCGAATCGCGACGCGACTGGCCTTGGCGTCATTACGAAGCAACTGCGCCGGAGCGCCGAGCCGGTTCACGACGACGTCGAGGTCGCCGTCGCCATCGAGGTCGGCCGCGGCCATCGCGTGCGACATGCCCTCTTCGGCGCCGAAGTGCCACGCCGTGCTGACATCTTCAAAAGTCAGGTCGCCGCGGTTGCGCCACGCGACGTTCTTCAGCTGGAGCGACGGGAACTGCCAGCGCAGCAGGCGCCAGTCCGCTCCACCCTGCGCCTTGGCCACGCGCTCCTGCACGTCGGCGTCCATGATGTCCCACAGATGTCCAGCGCCGACGAGAAGATCGGGCCGGCCATCGAGATCCACGTCGAGGAACATCGCGGTCCACGACCAGCCGCTCGCCGTCACGCCCGCGTACTGCCCGATCTCCTCAAAGGTGCCGTCACCGCGATTGTGGTAGAGCGTGTTGCGCTGCTGCTGGAGCTGCGACGCCAAATCGCCCGGCTTCTTCGGGAGCGGCGTATGTGTGGGCATCTGCGTCTTAAGCCGGTGCGAATCGCCAGCCAGCATGTCGAGCACGAAGAGGTCGGGACGTCCGTCCCCGTCGATATCACCAACGTCAAAGCCCATGGCCGCATTGCTGAGCTGGCGCTGTGCCGTCCAGCCGCCGCGCCTGAAGTTGCCGTGCCCGTCATTGATCCAGAGTTCGTCCGCATCCTCGAAGTCATTGGCGACGTAGAGGTCGGGCGCGCCGTCGCCGTTCAGGTCGGCGAACTTCGCGGTGAGTGCAAATGACTCTGGGGACTCGCGAAGCGGCGCACCGGCGGCGTCGCGGAAGGCGTTGGACGCAAGCGGAACGGGCGAGAAGTGCCCGTGCCCGTCGTTGGCGTAGAGTTCGTTAGGCTCAGCGCGCTGTGTGAGCCGCAGGCCGCCGAGATCAGGACGCATCACGAGCTTGTATTCGCGGCGGTGCTCGGGCGTCACTTCGTACTTGTCTGGCCCGACCTTGCGCACCATCTGGTTGTAGACGCGTTCCTGGGGCGGGATCGTGTCGTCCACCGCGTACGCCTTGTAGTTCGCGACGAACATCGCGAGCCGCCCGCTGCCGTCGATATCGGCGAGCGACACCGTCGTGCCGCCGCGGCCGGTGGTGTCGAGGCCGAGGTCGTGATGTTCGGTGAAGCGACCCTTGCCATCGTTGAGGAAGATCGCATTGGGGCCGGTGGTCGCGAGCAGCACCAAGTCGAGCGTGCCGTTGCCATCGACGTCGGCGAATGCCGCCCCCGTGGCGTGGCGACCGCACGCGCCGACACCCGCGGCCTTCGTGATGTCCTCGAACTTCCACCCGCCGAGATTCCGATAGAGTGCGCTGCACCCGTCGGTGCGCGCGAGAAAGACGTCAACGCGTCCGTCATCATCGACATCGCCAAGCGCGACGCCGGCCCCTTGGCCGAGCACGCGATTGCCAATCAGCGCCTTCTCGTCCACCGCGTTCTCGAAGCGGATGCCGGTGCGATTCGCATCGAGCGCGGTGAAACCAGCGGAGCTGCCGGACACATCGAGGTCGCGCCAGCGATAGCCGGCCTCGGCGTGCCACGGGGGCGTCGGCTTCGGGGCGCAGGCGACGAGGAACGAGGCGAGGCTCGTGATCAGCACGGTGCGCGAGCGGCGAGCGAGATGAGAGAGCACCGAGTCTCCGAGCCGAGACGGCTTCAGGCGGGATGGCCAGAAATCTACCACCCTTCGCCGGCCCGGCGGATCGCGTGCCGGCGCTGCCAGCGGCGCGTTCGACGGCGGACGCGTAGATTCATTTTGTCCAGCTCCGGCTTCGCGGCCGCTGATCGAACGCCTGCGTTCTTCCCCCCGAACACGAGGATTCCATGCGTCATCCGCTGCTGTGGTTGGTCCTGAGCGCCACGGCGTGCGCATCGTCGCAGCACGCTGCCGCACCAGGCCCGGTGACGACGCGCACGTTCGAGGTGTCGAACATGCCGGGAAAGCTGACGATCACGTCGTCGGCGACGGCCATGAACTCAACGCTATCGAACTCGGTGGATGAGGTGTGGAAGGTGCTGCCAGGCGTGCTCGACTCGCTGGGGATCAAGGTGACGATGCTCGATCCGGCGGCGCGCACGATTGGCATTGACGGGTCGAAGGTGCGCGTGCAACTCGGCACCACGCCCCTGAGCCGGTATCTGGAGTGCGGGCAGACACAGGTTGGGCAGAACGCCGACTCCTATGAAGTGCTGCTCACGGTCATGAGCCGCGTCCAGGCGGCGGCCGGCGGGTCCACGCTGAGCACTCTCGTGGATGCGGTGGCGCGGCCGATTGCGTTTCGCCAGGACTACGCGCACTGCGCCACCAAGGGCCTGCTCGAAGCGCGCATCGCGGACGCGGTGAAGAAGAAGCTGCAGAAATAGCCGCGAGGGGCCGTCGGCGATTCAGGACGCTGGCGGCCGGACGACGATGGCCAGATGCGCCGAATTCCACACCGAGTGCCGCGCGACACTGCGTGCCACGCCGAAGATCACGCAGATCACGGTGATGCCAACCAACGCGCGCTGCAACAGCGCTGACGGCCATCGCCGGATGGCGAGCTCGCCCAGTGCTGCCGCGGCAAGAAGCGCCCCGATGCTCGGCAGAAACAGCGTGCGCTCGGCCAGCAGGATGCCGGTGGGAATGATGTTGCTGACCGGCAGGAGCGTGATCGCGCACCACATGAGACCGAAGCATGCGACGGGCGCGCGGCGACGTGAAACGGTGACGGCGGCAAGGAAACACGCGACGATTGCAATGCCCGGCCACTGGTGGATGCCGAACCGATCGACGGGAAAGAACTCGGTCGCGACGTAGTCCGCCTGCAGGTGTGCCGGCCACACGAGCAGGCGCGCCCAGTGCGGAACAACTTGCAACATGAGCAGGGCGCGTCCGCCGAGGCCGAGGCCGCTGAGCCCCTTCGCGGCAACCACCGACAGGGCGCCGCGCGTGAGCACGGCATGCCGCACCATCATGAGGATCGCGGCCACTCCACCGAACAGCAGGCATCCCTTGCGCAGCTGCGCTGCCCTGTCGCTGATGGCCGCATCGGCCAGCAGCGTCGACTCCGCGGCAACGAGCAGGGCCGGCAGGACGAAGCCGGTCTCTTTGCAGAGCGCTGCCGTCGCGTAGAGCGCCGCTTGATACGCCCAGTCGCGCCACGAGAGCGCGCCCGTGCGGCGGTCATCGAGGTAGCGCACGACCATCAGCACGCCGATGAGGCCAACGAGGATCTCGCTCTGGTTCACGCCGAGCGCGACCGCCTCCACGTGCACGGGGTGCGCGGCAAAGAGCACGGCGGCCACGAATGCCGCAGGCCAAGACATTAGCCTCTCGCCCAGCCGAAGGACCGCGAGTGCCACCAGCGCATAGAGCACGTAGCTGACAATGCGAAAGACTATCGGGCTGCCGTGGCCGACGGCGTATTGCAGCGACGCAAACATGAGCGAGAGCGGCCGGTAGAGCTGCGGAGTGAACGGTGGCGGCCAGTATGCGTGGCTGATGATGTCAATCCAGTGGGTGACGCCCTGCACCCGTGTGTTGTCCTGGATGATGGGGAGGTCGTCGTAGACGAAGTCGTTGCGCACGCCGCGAACGGATGCCAGCAGCGCGACCGCCACGACCACGCGGGGCGCGACTCGGCGGTACGCTTCGATTGGTCTCGCTAGAGTCTGCATGCTCGTCTGACGCGTTCGGAATGCGGATCGAATGTACGGAAGCAGCGTGGCGTGCAACAGCGGATGGCAAACACGGAGGATGCGTCGTCGGAGCGGCGGGTCACCGCCGTGCGGCACGTGCCTCAAGATCGCGTGTGGCCTGGGCAAGGTACGATTGCGCATCCGCCTGCGCGGGGTCGATGGCGAGTGCGGCGCGGAAATGCCCGATCGCCCCAGCGAAGTCGCCTTGCTGCGCGAGCGCGATGCCCCAGTTGAGCTGCGCCGCCACACTCTCCGGTTGCAGGCTGATGGCCGCACGGTAGTGCGATACGGCCTCAGCTGCATGGCCCGTTCGCACGAGTGCATTGCCCCAGTTCACGTGCGCATCGACGTACGTGGCGTCGAGGGCCAATGCCGCGCGGAAGTGCTCGATCGCGCCCGCGACGTCCCCAGTGCCCGAGAGCACGGCGCCCCAGTTGCCGTGCGCCGACGCCAGCTGCGGATTGAGGTCGAGCGCAGTGCGGTAATGCGTCACTGCCTCCGCAGGTTTCCCCGTTCTTGCGAGCACAACGCCGAGGTTGTCGTGCGCTTCGGCGTAGCGTGGGTTCGCGTCGACGGCCGCGGTGTAGTGGGCCAGCGCCGAGTCGACGTCGCCGCGCTGCATCAACAGATTGCCGAGGTTGTTGTTGCCGAGTGCGGAGTGCGGCTCGACGCTCAGCACCTGCCTCCAGAGCGACTCGCCATCATGCCACACGCGCACCTGGCGCCACGTGATCACGCTGAACGTCAGTACGACGGCGAATGCAATGAGGCGCGCGGCGCGCTCGGACAGCCGCGGCGTGGCAAACAGGGCGCCGCCCGCGAGCACGGCAATGGCGGCGGACGCCAGATAGGTGTAACGGTCGGCGGCGATCTGCGGCCCGTTTTGGTGCACACCGAGCAGCGGCAAGAGCACCAGGAAGAAGGCGATGCCCGCCGCCGCCGGTGCGGGCGCGCGTCGAGCGCGCCAAGCGAGCACACCGGCAAGAACGGCGGCGACCGCGATGCTCGCCACATACCGCGGCGCCGCCGCCGATATGCTCAACGGCATTTCATACAGCGGTGAGAGGGATAGCGGGAGGATTGTCTTGATCAGATAGAAACACCAGCTGAAGGCCGACACTGCGATCTTCCCTGCCGCATCGAGCTGATCGACTGGTTGCAGGGCGACCAGCGTCAGCGCGCCAAACCCCGCGGCGAGCGCCGCGAACGGAACCAGTTCCGCGTAGACCTGCCGTGCCGCGGCGCTCCACCATCCGGCGCGGCCGCCAAGGCGCCGGAGCGGATAGACGTTCACGATCACGAGCACGGCGGGAAGCGTCACTGCCGTCGCCTTGGAGAGCAACGCCGCGGCAAAGCCGAGCAGCGACGCCGCGTACCAGCGCGGGTGCCCGTGTTCGCCAGCGCGCGAGCGCAGGTATGCGAGGAACGCCGCGAAGTAGAAAACCCCCGAGAGCACGTCTCGCCGCTCCGTGATCCACGCGACCGACTCCACGCGGAGCGGGTGCACCGCCCAGAACAGCGCGGCGGCAACAGCGCCCCACGTCACTGAAGCGTCATCGACGTCGCGCGCGGCGGCGATCAGCCGTCGTGCAATGAAGAAGAGAATCGCCGCACTGAGCGCGTGCAGGGCGAGGCTCGTGGCGTGATACCCGGCAGGCACCATGCCCCACAACTCGTAATCGAAGCCGAGCGACATCCATGAGAGCGGCACGTAATGGCCGAGGTGGAACGTGCTCCACATCCAGGCAAGCTGTTCCGCACCGAGGCCGCGGAAGTGCGGATTCTCGAGGAAGTTCTTGTCGTCGTCCCACGTCACCCACCCGTTGGACAGAGTGGGGAGAAAGGCGACGGCCGTGATGAGAAAGATGGCGAGCGGCGCGAGCCAGGGCGCGCGCCGACGCGTCACGCCGACGGCCGCTTGGGCTCGCGATTCGCGCGGCCGGGAAGCCGCGTCCAGACCACGATGGTGCCGCACGGCACAGTATTCGTCTCGGGTGAGAACTGCATGGGAACCGTCGAGAACGTGTCGTAGAGCTCGAGCGCCTCGACGGTGCTGGCGAAGATATCATCCAGTTCCATTCCGCGCGCCCGCACGCCGTCGAGAAAGACGTCGGGCTGGCAATTCGATCCCCGTTTGCCGGTGTGCGTCGCGAAGCGCACGCCGTATCGCCCCGATCCGAGCGGCACCACCTGGACGCCGCGGCGGTCGCGCAGCACGTCCGACAGCCGCGAGGTGTTGCGGGCCGCAATGTCATCGCGGGTGAGGAAGACGCCCAGGCCCCTCGACCGGCGATCATCGAACTCGGCCATCCACTTTTCGCGCATGCCCGGCGAGACGATCACTCTTCGTCCCGGCAATGTCTGCGCGTTGGGTTCAAGCTCGACGTATACGGAATCCCACTGGCGGTTGCGCGCCGTCAACAGCGCCTCGGCGGGCTCAAAGCCGATGCGCCGCACAACGATGGTGACGGTGTCGATGTTGCGCGTCCAGAGCCGGAATAGCCCGCGATCGTCGGACTGCGTGCTGTCGCCGGGAATGTCCACCCGTGCGCCAGTGATCGGACTGCCGGCCGGGTCGCGCACGTAGCCGACCAGCTCGCGGCGTCCGGGGCGAGTCGGCCCGCCCTGCGCCGCGGCTGCGTCGGGGAACGCCAGTCCCGACAGCACCACCGCCAATGCGAGCATCCGCGCCAACACGACCTTCATGAGCATCTCCGGGCGCCAAACGGCAGCGCACAGTCCGCATAGGGGGGTGGCGGAGGGAGAAGTCCCTCTCGACTCTACCCGAACGTAATGCCCCAGAGAGCGGCACGCCAGAATTTCGCGGCCCCGCCGCCCTCTGAGGAGCGCTGCCCGCGCGTTCGACGCTACGGTATTGAGGGCTGCGCAAAGAAACCGCAGCGTTCGAGCATTGCGTGCACTTCGGGGGCGGTCGCCCCGAGCTTGTCGGCGCCGCTCAGCAAGTCCCCCGCCTCGGCCGGATACCAATTGCGGCGCGCATCATCGGCCAGACCGGAAACATTCACCGGGGCGATGGCCTGGCTGACCGCCGCCAACAGCGCTTCTCGTCGCGCCGGCACCGGCTCGTCGTGCAACTCCGCCGCGAGCCGCAGACAGTGCGGCAGTGCCTCGGCGAACGTGCGATGCCTGCCGAGCATGAACGTGTCGCCGGCGACTTCCGTCTTGCCGAGGCGACGCGCCGCCTCGGCGAAGCTGGCGGCGGCGAAGTAGAGAAACGTCAGCGACGCAAAGCGCTCCCAGTCGCCGAATGCGTCGTACAGCGCGCCGACGAGGCGCGACGTCGTTTCGAGTTCCGTGGCGCTGCGAGCCGCATAGCCGCGAAAGCGCTCGGCAAGGCGCGGCGTGTCCCAGTCCTCGGCGAGTGCGCGCGCGACGCGCTGCACGCCGAGCAGGGTGAGCGGGAAGCCGGTCGAGAGGAGCGGATCAACGATGCCCGCGGCAGAAGGAAGCGCGACCCATCGGTCGCCGCACATCGTATCGCTGAAGAACGCGAGCCTGGGCCACCACGTGAACTCGCGGGTCGGCCTGGCCTCGGCAAACTGCGCACCGATGGACGGGAATCGCGCCATGAGCCGCTGCCAGCCATCGCGCCCTTCGTTCAGGCGCAGCTCGCTCGCGAGCGGTGCGGTGGCGGCGATGCCGGCGCTCGTGATGCCGTTGTCGAAGCGCAGCACCCAGATCCAGCCGCCGTCAAAGACGTGGTGCACGGCGGCGTCATCGGGAGCGTAGGGCGGCGTGCCGTCGAATGCATCGGGCACCACATCCGCAAACCGGCGCACGCCCGTGAAGTGCGAGAAGAGTGTCTGCGTGGGCGGCAAGCCCGGGAGCTCGCGTTCGCCGAGCGAGAGCAGGCGATGAAGAAAGCCGCGCGGCCCGGTGGCATCCACGACGAGGCGCGCGCGCACATGGAGCCCGCGTCCCGTCAGGTGTGCGCCGTCGGCTTCGACGGAAAACGCAGTCAGTTCGACGCCGTCGAGGTACTTGGCGCCGAGCGTCACCGCTTCGCGCACGAAGAAATGATCAAAGTCGGGGCGGTACCAGTGCACGTCGCCGATGTCATCGTGCGGACTCGCCGCGACGAGAAGCTGATTGCGGTGCGAGCCGTCGGCGGCGAACGGCAGCCCAGCCTCGTGCCGAAAGAAGCTGAATCCGCGTTTGAGTCCACATCCGACGTCGGGATACGTGCGGCGCCAGGTGCCGTACTTGCCCAGCGGCAGCAGGCGAGGCAGATCGTACTCGCGCGCGAGTTCCTCCAGCAGCAAGCTCGTCAGCGGCGTCGATGATTCGCCGATGGCGAAGCGCGGATGGTGCCCCTTCTCGAGCAGCAGCACCGAGCGTCCGAGCCGCCGCGCGATCATCGCGAGCAGCGAGCCGGAAAAGCCCGATCCCACGATGGCGATGTCGACGTCGTGTGTTACTGGTTCCGGCATGTCTCGCATCCTGCGTGCGGGATCAACCGCTGGGTGAGGTTCATGGTGCGCAGTCTGCCGACGCGCGTGCCGAGACACGACGCGCAGCACGAGAAGCGCTGGAGATCCCACGTGTCGGCAAAGACGCGTCCGCGACCAAGCGCCAGCGCACCGTCGAATGCGGCCTCGAGCACGGCGAGCGACGGCGGCACGAACTGTCCGACGGCGGCCAATGCGTCGAGCGCGCCGTTCCCCCCGCGCACGGGAATGAGGCTGACCACGCTCGCACCGTGATCGAACGCAAAGGTGGCAGAGCGCACCGCCCACTCCGCGGCGTCGTTGGCAGCAAGAAACGGAGGTTGCACGAGGACGAAGGCCCGCATCGAGACACCCATGTCGCGGAGCGTGCTCGCCGCCTGCGCGAACGACGCGAGCGTCATTCGTTTGTTGAGCCGCTCGAGCACCGCGGGGTGCGCGGTCTCAAGCCCGATGGCCACCTCGAGTTCGCCATGCAGGGCGTCACGAAAGCGAGCAACAGGCTCGCCAATGAAAGCCGGATGACACTCCACAATCACGCGACGAAAACTGCTCAGCCGCGCCGCAATCGCGGGCAGGTCGTCTGGCGGTATGGCGCGCGGGTCAAAGAAGCTCCCGCTGTTGTAGAGCTTGATGTTCTCGGTGTCTGGCAACTCGCGGACCGCGGCGTCAATCTGGGCGGCGATGGCGCCCGCGGGCACGCTCTCCTCGAGCGTGTTCTGCCAGAGGTCGCACATCACGCAGTGGAAAGGGCACTCGCGGTTGGTGAGCAGCACCGTCGCCACGCGCCGCACGACGCCGTCCGCGTCCATTTCGTCTTCCACGAAACACCCATACGGGCGGTCGGCGCTGACCTTGTTGCGCGGACCGCGGTGCTGCACGATCCACGCGTCCCGCTCTGCCGGGCGCGACGGATACGCCGCCGAGCCCGTCGCACTGCTCACGGGTACGCCGCTGCGTCGGCCGCGACGCTCATGTGTACAGCGCGAGGAACCGCTGGCGGTACTCGGCTTCACTC
>JAHFCT010000109.1 GCA_023249375.1 Gemmatimonadota bacterium
ATCCGTTCTTCACGACGAAGGGCGAGCACGGCACCGGCCTTGGCCTCGCGACGGTGTTCAGCGCGGTGCGTCAAGCGCGCGGCGACATCACGGTGGAAAGCGCGCCGGGCAAGGGGACGCAGTTTGAGATATGGCTGCCGGCGATCTAGGACAGAGATCACGGATTGCGATTGAGGATTTCGATTGAGATCAAGATCGCGATAGAGCTGCGAAGGCCGCCATCACCGGCGCATGGTCCGGGAGCGAGGAACGACGGATGTCCAGGATCCCCATGGAATCTTCACCACGGCTCCGCGTGCTTCGCCAACGCTTCCGCGCCGCCCGCTGACAGGACCACGATCAACCCGTCGTGCGCACGGAGCGCGAAGTCGGGTCGCGGCGCGAACATGTGCTCCGCGCGAAGCAGCATAAGCAGCTGAATGCCGTCGGCGGCGAGCAGCGGTGAGCATTCCTCGACCGTGCGTTCCACGAGGGCACTCGTCGCGCGCAGCCTGCCAACGAACAGCCGCCGATTCCCCGGCAGCGGCGCCGTCATGCCCGCCTGAATGGCGGCCAGCACGGCCGCGTCGTCGCTGACCGGCGGCGCAAACCCCTTGTCGCGCAGGATCTGGAGCGCAATCTCGATGTGCCGCTCGTGGTGCGCGGGCGAGTCGGCGCGGGACGTGACTTGCGCCTCGTACAACCCACGCACCTTGCTGCCGCGCGTGAGGCGCACCTGGATGAGGTAGCTGAGCACCACCGCGAGCGTCGCGGGCACGAGCAGGCCGTAGCCCCCCGTCATCTCGGTCACCATCATCATCGTCGCAATTGGCACGTGCGCCGCGCCGGCGAACACGGCCGCCATACCCACGATCACGAGCGGCGCAAACGGCATGTGCAGCGCCGCCGCGAGCGCGCCGCCCAGCATCGCGCCGATGAACAGCGTGGGTGCAAACACGCCGCCCGAGCCACCCGACGACACCGTGAACGTCATCGCGACGGCTTTCGCCACCACGAGCGCCGCGAGCGTCCCGAGCGCCAGCCGGCCATCGATCGCCTGCTGCATCCAGCCGTATCCGCCGCCGATCACCTTGGGCACGACAAGCGCGAGCAAGCCCGTGAGCAGTCCGCCAATCGCCGGACGCACCCACGCCGGCACCGGCAACCGCCGGAAGAAATCGCGCCCGCCGTAGAAGAAGTGCGGCACCACCGCGGCGACGATACCGGCCACCACGCCGAGGACGACGTAGACGCCGTAGTCCACGGGATGGGGCAACTGCTCGTTCAGCGTGGAAAACCGGAACAACGGCTCGAAGCCCACCACGAGTCCGTTGACGGCATACGCGACGATAGCGCCGATGGCGGTGTAGAGCAGCGCCCCGGGTTCGAATTCCATGTCAAGATACGGGATCTCGACGGCGAGGATGGCCGCGCCAATGGGCGAACGGAAGATCGCGGAAATTCCGGCGGCCATGCCCACGAGCAGCAGCAACCGCCGCTCTTTCCCCGTACGGCGGGTCACGGTCGCGTACCACGAGCCGACGCCACCAGTGATGAGTGCCATCGGTCCTTCGCGTCCCGCTACGCCGCCCGACCCGATGGTGATGGCCGACGCAATGAGCTTCACGAACGGAACGCGTGCGCGCACCAAACCGTCGGCCCGATGGAATGACTTGATGACCGCGTCGGTGCCGTGACCCTCGGCCTCCGGCGCCAGCCACTCGGTCAGGATACCCACCACCAGGCCGCCAGCCGTGGTGACCACCGGGATCATCCAGAGTCCATGTGGACCAATCGACTCGATCGGTGAGCCGCCTTCGGTGGGCAGGCCGGGCGCACGATAGCCGGCGATGCCGCCCAGGAGCAGCGCATTGGCACCGCGAAGCAGCGCAATGAACAGCTGCGAGAAGAGCGCGCCGGCCAAGCCGAGCAGCACCGTGTCAAACAGCAGGCGCTGCTCGCCGACGATCCGGGCGAGCGAGGTGAGTCCGGACGGTTGAGCGCTCGGAGATTCTGGAGACGGGGGGTTGGCCGGAGGAGTCACGTTCTTTGGGGGATGACCGTCAGCGACGGCGTGACCGCGCGCGCGTTGACGCGGCGTGTTCGAAGAGCATCGGCGGTTCGGTCCACGGGAGGTCGAGCCGCGTGAGCAGCGGGGCGAGCCCGGCTTCCAGCGCGCGCGTCTCCCTCGGCGTGAGCCGCTCGAGCGCGGCGAAGAGCCGGGCCGTGGGCGCCACGGGGGCGCGGCGCACGAGGGTCCGGCCGGCCGCCGTCAGCGTGATGACCGCGCGGCGCCGGTCGTCCATCGCCTTCACTCTCGTCACGAGCCGAGCACGCTGCAGCCGACCGACGATCAGTGACACCGTGCTGGGCTGGGTGCGGGCGTGCAGGGCGAGCGCGCCGAGCGAACTTGTTTCCCGCTCGGCGAGCTGCTGCAGCAGGTAGAGCTGGGCGTTGGTCACGCCGGTCTTCTGCTCGATGGTACGCGCCGACGCCGTGAGCCCGGCGACGAGGGCGCGAATCATGGCGAGGGCTTCGGTACGGGAGGCACGGTGCGGCATGGGCGGCGGCATGGGCGGCGGCCTGGGCGTGATTAGTTTTACATCAAACTATTTCCCGCGGTGCCGCCGCACAAGCGTCCGGAGGTGGAGGCAGGTCTCCTCCACGAAAGGCAGAAATGTCGGTGTGGGTTCGTGGGTTGCGAATGAGCAGGAGATCGCAAGCAAATGACGAAGGCCGCCCGTCAGGGCGGCCTTCGTGTTCAATCGCCATCGCAATTCTGAATCGTAATCCGCAATCGCAATCCGTGATCCCTGTCCTCAATCGCCGTCCTACTGGACCGCGTTGATCATGTCAAAGATCGGCAAGTAACACGCGACCACCATGCCGCCCACCACCACGCCAAGGAACACAATCATGATCGGTTCCATGGCGGCGAGCAGCGCGCCGACCGCGGCGTCCACTTCTTCGTCGTAGAAGTCGGCGATCTTGCTGAGCATTTCGTCGAGGC
>JAHFCT010000037.1 GCA_023249375.1 Gemmatimonadota bacterium
ATCGGACGAGATGCCCACATGCTCGATGCCGATCAGCTTGACGGCGTAGTCGATGTGATTCACGAAGTCCTTGACGTTCGCGCGCGGCGCCGGTGGGAACTTGGCGTCGATGGCGGCCAATTTTTCCCGATACACTTTCATGACCGAGTCGTTCGGCGCGCCGCCGGCGCGCCGCGGCGCCGCCGCCGCCGCCGCACCGGAACCGGCTACGGCACCGGCTACGGCACCGGATGGGGCACCGGCTCCTCCGCCAGCCCCGGCGCCGGCAGCAGCGCCGCGCGCGCCCATGCCGAGTTGCTGCCGCAGCGCGGCGATCGCCGCGGCGCGCTCTGGTGAATCCGGCGTCGGGAGCTTCACGTAGCCGGCAAAGGCCACCATTTGCGCGACACCGCCGTTCTTCTTGAGCGCCAGCAGTTGCTCGTCGTCGAGGTTGCGGCTGTGGTCGCAGAGCGCGCGCACGCCCGAGTGGCTGGCGATCACGGGCGCCACCGACAGCTCCATCACCTGCATGTTGCTGGCCTTCGACGGATGCGAAATGTCGAGCATGATGCCGAGCCGATTGGCTTCTCCCACCACCTGCCGGCCGAGCGGACTCAGGCCGTTCCACTTCCATACCTTATCGCTCTCACCCGTGTTCGAGTCTGAGAGTTGATTGTGCCCGTTGTGCGCCATCGAGAGATACCGGGCGCCGCGGTCGTAGAAGAGCTTCACGTTCGTGATGTCGGTGCCGATGCCGTACCCGTTCTCGACGCCCATCAGCGCGACCTTCCGGCCGGACTTGCGAATGCGGCGCACGTCGGCGGCCGTGTACGCAATCGCAATACGATCGGGCGCAATCTGTTCGGCGAACATGTGCACGGCATCGAACTTCTCGAGGTCGGCTGCCTTGGCCGCCGCGTAGCCGGCGTCGGTGAAATCCTGTCGCTGCCCCACGTAGATACTGAAGAAGACGGCGTCCAGCCCGTTCTTCTCCATCTTGGGAAGGTCCACCTTGTTTCGCTCGATGCCCGTGAGGTAGTTCGGCGCCGGATCCGTCATCTGGGCCGGGCTGAAGTCCACATGCGTGTCGATCTTGATCGCCTTGGCGTGAATCGCCTTGGCCTTGGCAATGAGCGCGGCGTCGTTCTGTGCCTGGGCAGCCGTGGCGGCAGCGGCGGCCGCAGCGGCGAGCGCGAGGGTGCGAATGAGGCGCGAGGCAATCATATGGGGACTCCGTATTTGGTGGTCGTGTCACCGCGGCATGCGGCCGAACAGCCGGCGGCATCTGCCTGTGCCACACGTCAGACTACGCGCCACGCCCCGCAAGCGATGAACGGCGGTCAGGCCCTTCGCCGCCGGAGGTGCCTGGCCGCCCGGCGGAAAGTGCTGACAGACGCGCCTGCCGATGCCATCGGTTCCCTCGCCGACGAGTACGCATTCGGCTTACAACGCCGGGGACTCCGAGCGCCGCCAGCCGAGCCGGGCGCGTTTCCGCGCCCTTGGCGACGCCGCGGGCGCATTTGCCGACTTCATACCAGCATCGCGCGCTGCCGATCGCCATTGCTGACGTCGATGGTAAAGCCCTACATCGCGTAGGCCCGAATACGATAGGCGCGTATTGATCCCGACGATATCGTGTCAGTGCCCCCTCTCTCGCATACAGCCACGAGGGATGCGCACCATATGAAATCGCAGAATCGCCGGTCCTTTCTCAAGGCCAGCACCGCCATAGCCGCCGCCGCCGGGCTCACGCCAGCCACCGCGAACGCCGGACCGAAGAACATCCTCTCGCCCAATCGCATGGGCGTGCTGGTCGATACGACGGTCTGTATCGGCTGCCGCAACTGCGAGTGGGCCTGCAAGACGGCGCACGGGCTCGACACGCCGCCGCTCGAGACGTACGAGGACAAAACGCCGTTCGACCAGATGCGGCGCCCCGACACCACGGCGCTGACCGTCGTGAATCGGTACGAGAATCCCGAAAACCCCGAACTGCCGACCACCGTGAAGGTGCAGTGCATGCACTGCGACCATCCAGCCTGCGTGTCGGCCTGCATTGTCGGCGCCATCTCCAAGCAGGCAGACGGTGCGGTCATTTGGGACACCGACAAGTGCATCGGCTGCCGCTATTGCATGGTGGCCTGTCCGTTCCAGATCCCGGCCTTCGAGTACAACAAGGCCATCGGCCCGCGCATCATGAAGTGCGACTTCTGCACCGAGCGGCGCGGCGAGGGCAAGCTGCCGGCCTGCGTGGAGTCCTGCCCGGTCGAGGCGCTCACCTTCGGGCCGCGCGAAGACCTGGTGCGCATCGCCAAGGATCGTGTGCGGCACGCGCCCGAACGCTACGTCGATCACATCTACGGCGAGTACGAAGTGGGCGGCACGAGCTGGTGCTATCTCGCCGGCACCGAGTTCGACAAGCTGCAGTTCCCGAAGCTCGGCGTGAACCCGGCGCCCGGCGTCTCGGAGAGCATTCAGCACGGCATCTTCGCGTACTTCGTTCCGCCGGTCTCGCTCTACGCACTCCTTGGTGCCGTGATGTGGACCTCACGGCAACGCGGCGATGAAGAGGAGGAGCACTCATGAGCGGCTACATGCGGTCTCAGCCGGTGACCACGCGGAAGTTCCTCACGCCGGGCGTGATGGTCCTGCTGCTGCTCGCGGCCAACGGGCTGTTCTGGCTCGGCGGACGCTTCCTGTTCGGCATTGGCGCCGTCACGCACCTCAACAACCAGTACCCGTGGGGCATCTGGATCGGCATTGACGTCGCGGCCGGCGTTGCCCTCGCCGCCGGCGGGTTCACCACCGCGGCGCTTGGGCACGTGATGCACCGCGAGCAGTACCACGCCGTGGTGCGTCCCGCGCTGCTCACGGCGCTGCTCGGCTACACGATGGTCGCGGTCGGCGTCTCCATCGACATCGGCCGGTACTACTACATCTGGCATCCGCTCATCATGTGGAACGGCAGCTCGGCGCTGTTCGAGGTCGGCATCTGCGTGATGATCTACATGACGGTGCTCTATATCGAGTTCCTCCCTGTCGTCACCGAGCGCTTCATCGGGCGCGTCAACCTGCCCGGCCCGCTCGCGCGATTCAATGAGCTGATCGACAAGCTGTTGCGCCTGCTCGACCGCACGCTCGACCGCACGATGTTCGTCTTCATCATCGCCGGCGTGGTGCTCTCGACGCTGCACCAGTCGTCGCTCGGCACGCTGATGGTCATCGCCGGCCCCAAGATGCATCCGCTCTGGCAGACGCCCATCTCGCCGCTGCTCTTCCTGCTTTCCGCGGTCTCGGTTGGGTTCCCGATGGTGATCTTCGAGTCGCTGCTCGCGTCACGATCGTTTGGACTCAAACCCGAGATGCACATCCTCGGGCGCATGGGCCGCATGGTCGCGCCGCTGCTTGGCATCTATCTCGCTTTCAAGCTGGGCGACCTGTTTATCCGAGAGACGTTTGTCTACCTGAAGACGGTGACCACGGCGAGCGTGATGTACATCATCGAGTTGCTGTTCGGCGTGATCGTGCCGATGCGCATGTTCATGTCGCCGACGGTGCAAAAGTCGCCGCCGCTGCTGTTCACGGCCGCCACGCTCGTCGTCGGCGGAGTGCTCCTGAACCGCCTCGACACGTTCGTCGTCGCCTACACGCCGCCGTACACCTACGGTCCGTACTTCCCGTCCTTCGGAGAAATCTCCGTGACGGTTGGTTTCATCTCGATTCTCGTGCTGCTCTACCGCGCGGCGGTCATCATCTTCCCGGTGATCAGCTTGCCCGACCGGCGGCTGTCGCCCCAGTCGAAGTACTCGGTCCGGGGATAAGAACATGAAACCCATCACCCTGATTGGTTTGCTGTTCGTCGCCGGCGGCGCGCTGTCCGCGCAGAGCGCGGCACCGAAGAGCGGTTCCTCGATGGATTGTCGCGCCTGTCACACGGCGGCGACGCCCACCAAAGCGAACCCGTCACTCGTCGCCTGTCCGCGACTGAAGATCAAAGGCTATCACGCGATCGACGAAGCGCCGGCGACCATGTCGCTCGGTGCCGAGGGCGCCAAGTATGGGCCGGTGAACTTTGCGCACCGCGCGCACGCCCACATGGCCGAAACGGGCAAGGGCTGCGTCGGGTGCCATCACTACGACCAGGCGCGTCCCATCCAGAAGTGCAAGAACTGCCACGCCGTCTCGCGCAAGCGTGAGGATCTGGGCAAGCCAGACCTCAAGGCCGCGATGCACCGACAGTGCCTCGATTGTCACCGCGACTGGAATCCCACGGGATCCTGCGCATCGTGCCATCAGGTGAAGGACGCGGTGGCCAAGGCGGCGGCGAAGAAGTCAACGACCGTCGCCGCGCCGCAGAAGATCATCTACGAGACGGGCTCCAAGGAAGGAAAGACCGTCACCTTCTTCCACGCGGATCACACGGGGCGCTTCGCGCTCGCCTGCGCCGAGTGCCACCAGCAGGAATCCTGCCGCGGCTGCCACGATCGCAAGCGCATCGGCGCCAACAACGCGGTGCTCACGCGGCACACCACCGCCGGCATCACCGAAGAGCAGGCGCACGCCCGTTGCGCGACCTGCCACGCCAAGGACGAATGCTCCGTCTGCCACAAGGGGATGTCGCCCAAGTCCATTGGCTTCGACCACGGCCGCCGCACCGGCTTTGCCCTCAACCGGTTCCACGCGCCACTCGACTGCAAGCAGTGCCACAAATCGGCTGGCGGCTTCACGCGCGTGAACGCCGACTGCGAGAGCTGTCACAAGGGATGGCAGGCGAAGTTCGATCACGCCAAGACAGGACTGGCGCTCGACGAGCAGCACAAGGACCTCGACTGCACGAGCTGCCACGAGGACAAGACCTTCCACGCGAAGCCCGTGTGCAAGAGCTGCCACGATGACAAGGCCTGGCCGGCGCAGAGGCCGGGCAAGGCCGTCGGCCGCGAGACGGCCAAGAAGTAGCGCATGAAGATCTTCCGGACGCTCGGCTCGAAGCTCACGGTCGCCGTGGGGGTGATCGCCCTCGTGACGATCGCGAGCTTCGCGTTCTTCAATAGCCGGTCGGACAACCGGTTCCTGTTGGCGGAGGTCGAACGGCACGCGAACCAACTGAGCGAAGCGGTAAAGTCGAGCACCGAGTTCGACATGCTGCTCAACCAGCGGGAGCGCATCCACGAGACCATCACGCGCATCGGGCACCAGCCGAGCATCCAGCGTATTCGGATCCTGAACAAGGCGGGGCAGGTCATCTATTCGTCCGACACCGCCGAGATTGGCAAGTCGGTGGACAAGAACGCGGAGGCGTGCACGCTGTGCCACGCGGCCGGCAAGCCGCTGGAGCGCGTTGACATTGCGGATCGTACGCGGGTGTTTCGCGTGCACCCCGATTCGGCGCGCACGCTCGGTATCATCAATCCCATCTACAACACGCGGTCGTGCTCGTCGGCGGCGTGCCACGCCCATCCGGTCTCGCAGAAGGTCCTCGGCGTGCTCGATGTCACGCTGCCGCTGGCGGAGGTCGACAAGGCCATTCGCGAGGGGCAGATGGAAGTGGTCAGTCTCGCGGCCGGCGCGTTCTTCGCGCTGAGCCTCATCATCGGCCTGCTCGTGCGCCGCTGGGTGGCGCTGCCGGTGCGGCGGCTCGCCGAGGCGACGCGCCATGTCGCGGGCGGCGACCTCAGCTACGTCATTCCCGAAGAACGGGACGACGAGCTTGGCATGCTCGCGCGATCGTTCAACAACATGACGCAGCGCCTGTCTGAAGCGCGGCTGCAGCTTGTGCAGTCCGACAAGCTCGCGTCTTTGGGTCGCCTGGCCGCTGGCGTGGCGCACGAAATCAACAATCCGCTCACCGGCGTGCTGACGTACAGCAGTTTCCTGCAGAAGCGGACCAAGGATCAGCCCGAGGTGCAGGAAGACCTCAAGGTGATCGTGCGCGAGACCATTCGCTGCCGCGAGATCGTCAAGAGCCTGCTGGACTTCGCGCGTCAGTCGGTGCCCAAGAAGACGCAGGCCGCCGTGAACGAGATCATCCAGCGGGCGGCGGTTGTGGTGGAGAACCAGCTGGTGCTCAACCACGTGAAGCTGGTGCAGGAACTCGGCGCTGACGTTCCGCCGGTGACGGTGGACGCCAACCAGATGCAGCAGGTGTTCATCAACCTGTTCGTCAACGCGTCCGACGCCATCGGCCCCGACGCCGGCAGCGGCACCATTACCGTCACGACGTCGCGGCTCAAGCTGTCGCCCATCGGCATCACGCAGATCAAGCAGGCGCAGTGCCCCAAGCGGCACAGTCTCATCAACGCCGAGGTGCGAATCGACGGCAAGCCGTCCATTCGCGTGCGGGCGCGCGCTGAGGGGAATGAAGGCTTCATCTATCGCGATCCGATGTACGGGCTCGCGCGACACCAATTTGGCATTGCCCCCGAACCGGGGATGGTCGTGCAGGTGATGTGCCCGGAGTGCGCGTCGTCGCTCACCGTGCATGGCTCGCCTTGCCCGGACTGCGGCGCGTCGACGTTCCAGTATGAGGTGCCCGGCAAGGGCTTCGTCGAGGGATGCACCAACCGCGCGTGCACGTGGCAGCGGTGGGCCGAACTCGAGCGCCTCGGCGACCGCGACTTCGTGGAGATTCGCGTGCGCGACACCGGCAGCGGCATCGCGCGCGACGAACTGCCGCGTATCTTCGAGCCGTTCTACTCGACCAAGGGGCAGAAGGGCAACGGCCTCGGCTTGGCCGTGATCTGGGGCATCATCGACAACCACAACGGCACCATCACCGTGGATAGTGAAGTGGGACGCGGCACGACGTTCATCATCCGCATCCCGGTGGAGCCATGAAGACCGTGCGCGACATCCTCGTCATCGATGACGAAGACGTCATCACGCACGCCGTGGAGCGGGTGTGCAGCGCCGAGGGGCTGACCGTCGATGTGGCGGAGAGTGCGACCTCCGGCCTGCTGCGCATGACGCATGTGACGTACCGCCTGATCATCTGCGACGTGATGATGGCCGACGTTGACGGCTTCGAGTTCCTGGCCGAGATGTCGCGCACGCACACCCGCACGCCGGTGATCATGTCGACCGGCATGTCCACGATGGAGAACGCGGTGCGCGCGCTGAACTCGGGCGCCATCGACTTCATCCCGAAGCCGTTCACGGCGGACGAACTGCTCACCGCGGTGCGCCGCGGACTCAAGTATGCGAGATTGCAGGACGACGCCGCGGCGCCCCCCCCGGGATCATATCCGGAGTCGCTGGCGTGGGTGCCCTGTCCGGCGCAGTACTACCGGCTCGGCTACGCGAGCTGGCTCGCGACGGAGCGATCCGGCACGGTGCGGGTGGGCGTGACGGATCTCTTCCTGCGGACGCTCGACACGGCGCAGGCCATCTCCATGGCCGCCGTCGGCGACGAGGTGGTGCAGGGGAGTACGTGTGCGACGATCACGGCGGTCGACGGCCTCGAGCATGGCGTCTTCTCGCCCGTCACCGGGCGCATCGTCGAGGCGAACACCGCCCTGACGCGGGCGCCCGCGGGGTTGGAGCGCGATCCGTACTTCGAGGGCTGGCTGTACCGGGTGCTCCCCTCGGAGCTGCAGTACGACCTGAAGCACCTGACGGCATGCAGTTCTGACAGGATGTAACGACACTTCGATTGAGGACTCACTATATGGTACCCCTGATTCTGCTCGTCTCTGTCGTCCTGTTCGTACTCGCCGATCTGGGAGTGCGTTCGGTGACGAAGTCCATGAGCGAGAAACAAAAGCGGCGCGAGCGCGCGGAGGCGCTGGCGGTGAGCCTCACGCTCGACGTATCGCGCGAAGCCAAATCGCTCAAGCGCGCCGAGGTCAAGGAGCCGGTGGCGCGGATCCTCTGCGTCGACGACGAGGACGTGATTCTCGACTCGTTCCGCAAGATCCTCGTCCTCGACGGCTACGCCGTGGACACGGTGAATACCGGGCAGGAAGCGCTCGGCCTCATCCAGACGCACCACTACGACTTCGTCTTCACCGACCTCAAGATGCCGGCCATGCCCGGCGAGGATGTGGTGAAGGCCGTCAAGCACATGCGTCCCGACATCGACGTGATCGTCATCACGGGCTTCGCGACCGTCGAGACCGCGGTAAGCTGCATGAAGTTCGGCGCCACCGACTACGTGCAGAAGCCGTTCACCGAGGATGAACTGCTCGCCTTCGTGAAGAAGACGCTGATCCGGCGGCAGGACCGCATTGCCAAGCTGCTCAAGCCGTCGGTGCACGTGTCGCACCTCCCCGAGGCCGACCGTGTGCGGCGCAGCGAGTTCTCGATTCCGGGCGGCGCGTTCATCTCGGCCGGCCACTGCTGGGCGAGCATGGCGCAGGACGGCTCGGTGAAGGTGGGCATGGATGACTTCGCCAAGAAGCTGCTCGGGCCCGTCGATGGCATCGAGTTTCCGCCGATCGGGATGACGGTCAAGGCCGGCGGGCCGCTGTTCAGCGTGCGGCAGAAGAAGCGCCGCATCGACTTCAATTCGCCGGTCAGCGGCCGCGTCACTCGCGTCAACGCACTGCTCGCGGAAGACTGCGAGGCGCTGGAAATGACGCCGTATCACAAGAACTGGGTCTGCGTGATCGACGCCGACAAGCTCGATGTCGAGGTGCCGACGCTGAAGATCGGCAAGGCGGCGGTGGCGATGTTCGAAGAGGACATCGACAAGTTCCGCGGCGTGATGAAGGGCATGCTCGGGGACGAAGCCACGGGCACGGACGCCGACGATGCACTCTATCGCGGCGAACTCGCCCAGCTCACCGAAGCGCAGTCGGAACGGGTGGCGAAGGAGTTCTTTGCGAGATAGGACGGAGATCGCTGATCTCGGCGACTGATACTTGATACGAAGTGCGGATGGGGATTCTCGAAGAGACGATCGGCGTCTCCATCGTGAATCCCCATTCGCAATCTCCATCCGTGATCTGTGTCCGAAGTTCGGTCTTGTCCTCTACTTCCAGCGAGCCACCACTCGCGCCATCACAATCTTGTCCAGCTTCGGATACCCGCGCGCCAGATACGACTCTCCCAGCTTCGCGATGCTGTCCTGGCTCGGCCCCTTTCCGCGCGGCGGGCCGTCACCGTAGCCCTGATACAGCGAATCGACCACCGGCATCCCGGCCACGACCTGCGCGACCACGCTGAAGCCCAGCGGGTCGAGGCGCTGGTTGTCCTTGAGATTGATGAACAGCTGCGTCGTGCGCGTGTCCTTGCCGCCCGTGGCAAACGACAGCGTACCCCGCACGTTGCCGCGCTTCACCGTGTCGTCGGGGATACGGCGGTCTTTCCACGTCCGGTTCACCACGGTGTCAGGCGGCATGCCGAACTGCACCACGAAGTTCGGCACCACGCGAAAGAACCGCGCGCCGTCGTAGAACTTGTGGTTCACCAGCCAGTAGATGCGGTCGGCGCCGCGCGGCGACCAGTCGCGGTGCACCTTCAAGTCGAACAGGCCATGCGTCGTCGTGAATCTCACCGTGAAGCTGTCGGGCCCCGCGGCATCGAGCCCCGCCGGCGGTGTTGGTGCGGTGAGCGGCGGCGTGCGGTGGCACGCGCCAGATGCGGCGCTAGCTACGGCGACAAGGACGGCGAGAACAGACGGAGAAAGAGAACGCATGCACAAATGATATCAGCCACGCTCGCTCGGCGCCCGCGGCAGTGCGAACCCCCGCGCGAAGAGCGTACCGATGACCGCCAGATGGCTGAATGCGAGTCCAGGGGCGACGGCCCTGACGGCCGAATAGCCGGCGATGACCGGAAGCGATACGCCGCCGATGTGCAGGAGCGCGACCACCACTCCGAGGGCACCGACCCATTGCGGCACAGCGCGGGCGCGCCAAAGCGCGCCATAGAAGACCAGCATCCAACTGCCAATGGCGAGCAATGTGCTGTAATGCGTGAACCGACGACCTGACGCGACCACGGGCGCCATCGACCGAAGCGCGTCGCCGACCGCGCCCGCGGCGCCGACCGCGTTGCGGCTCAACGTCACCATCTCCATCACCCGCGTGTTGTCCACCACCTGAAGCAGAAGCCAGGCTGCGCCGAGGATCATGAGCCATCGCGCCGCGGTCTCGCTCGCCGTGCGCAGCACGGGATACACGTACAGTGATATACCGGTCGCCAGTGCGCCGTTGGCGAGGAGCAGGACCAGCGCCGATTGGATGCGCCGAGCGTTGAGCGCCGCGGAGTGCACGAAGTCCGGCGGCGCGTAAATGACGTCCAACATGATGAACGGGACGATGAGCCCTGCGAGCTGCAGAACAAGCAGGGCGCCCAACGTGCGACCGGCGCTCCGGTCAGCGATCATGGCAGCCTCTCCCGATAGGGATGCGAGTACTGCAACCTGTACGAGGAGACAGCGACGTGGTTTCAGGGCGCCATGCACAACCCGTTATCGATCCAGCTGCTCTGGCAAATTCACGTCGGTCCGATTCAATTACTCACTCGTCATCCCCGCGCGCCGAGCACCGCCGCGCCCTCGCCCGACCGATGCAGTCCTTCCCAGGCCAAGTCATGACCCCGTTCAACAATAAGATCCTCTTCGTCGGCTATGGCGCCGTCGCCGAGTGCACGCTTCCGATTCTCTTCAAGTACGTCGATGTTCCGCCGGGCAACGTCACGGTCATGGACTTCGAGGATCGCGCCGAGAAGCTCAAGCCATGGACCGCCAAGGGCGTCCACTGGGTGCGCGACCGCGTCACCAGAAAGAACATGGGCAAGCTGCTCGGCTCGTACGTCGGCGCCGGCGATGTCATCATCGACCTCGCGTGGAACATCGACGCGTGCGAGATCCTCGACTGGTGCCACAAGAAGGGCGTGCTCTACGTGAACACGTCCACCGAGCTGTGGGATCCGTACGCCGCCGGCGAAAAGCAGCATCCCACCGAGAAGACGCTCTACTGGCGGCACATGAACGTCCGCCGCCTCATGGCCAAGTGGAAGACCAAGGGCCCCACTGCCGTGCTCGAGCATGGCGCGAACCCCGGCCTCATCTCCCACTTCACCAAGCAGGGCCTCCTCGATATCGCCGCTGCGTCGCTCGCCGACAAGAAGTTCAAGCCGAGGAAGGCCGAACTCATCGCCGAACTCGCGCAGACGCAGGCGTGGAACCACCTCGCGCATCAACTCGGCGTCAAGGTGATTCACTGCTCGGAACGCGATACCCAGATCAGCGACAAGCCCAAGCAGGTGGACGAGTTCGTCAACACCTGGAGCATCGAAGGTTTCCGCGAGGAAGGGCAGACCACCGCCGAGATGGGGTGGGGCACGCACGAGAAGGAGCTGCCGAAGTTCGCGTACAAGCACAAGGATGGCCCGCGCAACCAGATCTGCCTCGCGCGCATGGGCATGGACACGTGGGTGCGCACCTGGGTGCCCAACTACTCCGTGGTGGGCATGGTCGTGCGCCACGGCGAGGCGTTCACCATCTCCGATCACCTCACGGTGTGGGAGAAAGGGAGGGCCGTGTATCGTCCGACGGTGCACTACGCCTACTGCCCGAGCGACGTGGCCATCGCCTCGCTCAACGAGATGCGCGGCTACAGCGGCAAGCTCAACGACAACCAGCGCATCATGGGCGATGAGATCACGACCGGCGAAGACATCCTCGGCGCGCTCATCATGGGCCATTCGTACAACTCGTGGTGGTGCGGCAGCGACCTGAGCATTCAGGAATCGCGGCAGCTGGTGCCGCACCAGAACGCCACCACGATGCAGGTGGCGATCTCCGTCGTCTCCGCTACCGCGTGGATGATCCAGAACCCCGAGATGGGCGTCGTCGTCCCCGATGACCTGCCGCACGAGTTCGTGCTCGGCCTCGCCAAGCCCTACCTCGGCAAGTTCATCTCGACGCCGTCCGACTGGACGCCCACGAAGAACTATCGCAATCCGTTCCCCGGCTACGCCAAGCCCGACTTCGATCGCAAGGATCCGTGGCAGTTCAAGAACTTCCTCGTCAAGGACGGCGAATGATCTCGAAAGCCCGGCTGAAGGGACTGGCCGAGAAGCACGGCACGCCGCTGCTCGTCGTGGATCACGACGAGCTGCGCAAGAACTTTCGGGCGTTTCGGCGGCACCTGCCGCGGGTGCAGCCGTACTTCGCGGTGAAGGCCGGCGCCGACCCGGCCATCGTGCGCACGCTGTTCGAGGAAGGCTCGAGCTTTGACGTCGCGTCGATGCCCGAGTTCGATCTCGTGCACGAGAACATCAAGGATCTGCCGGCGCGTGAGCGGCAGCAGTGGATCTGGGACAAGGTCATCTACGCCAATCCCATCAAGCCGGTCGAGACGCTCGTCGAGCTCGATCAGTACAAGCCGCTCGTCACGTTCGACAACCTCGACGAAATCGAGAAGATCAAGCAGCATGCGCCGCGGGCGGGGCTCGTGCTGCGCCTGAAGGTCTCCAACACCGGCGCGATGGTCGAACTGTCGTCCAAGTTTGGCGCGCCGCCCGGCGAGGCGGTGGATCTCATTCTCGAGGCGGATCGTCAGGGACTCGTCGTCGAGGGCGTCAGTTTCCATGTGGGCAGCCAGACGACGAACTTCGAGAATTACGTGGAAGCGCTGAACCTCACGGCGGACATCTACGCCGAGGCGCAGTCACGCGGCTACACCAAGATGAACCTCGTGGACATCGGCGGCGGCTTTCCCGCGCCGTACGACGCGACGGTGCGGCCGTTCAAGGAGCTGGCGCGCATTATCAACTCCGAGATCAACCGGCTCTTCCCGAAGAACATCGAGATTCTCGCCGAGCCTGGGCGGTTCTTTGTGGCCACCGCGGGCTATTCCGTGTCGAAGATCATCGGCAAGTCCGTGCGCGACGGAAAACCGTCGTACTATCTGGATGACGGTGTGTATCATACGTACTCCGGGCAGATCTTCGATCACTGCAAGTATCCCGTGCGATCATTCAAGCGCGGCCGCACGAAGCTCTCGGCCGTGTTTGGCCCCACGTGCGACGCGCTCGACGTCATCTCGATGGCCGATCCGCTTCCTGACCTGGCGCGCGATGAACTGGTGTACAGCGAGATGATTGGCGCGTACACGTGGGCGTCAGCCACGACCTTCAACGGCTTCTCGCCGGCGAAGGTGGTGCATGTGAATCAGTAGGGCGGCCTCGTCGCGGGCTCCGCGCTCGCGCTCCTGCTGCGCGTTCACACCGACGTCCCACGCGGCCCCGGAACCACGGTTTCTGGGCCGCGTGGTCCTTACGTGCCTGGGTACCACTCCCACAGGTAGTAGTCCTGCCCGAACCAGTGGTTGGTGAGCGTCGCGATGCGACGGAATCCGGCGCGCTCGAGCACGGACGCCGACTCGACGTTGTCCACGCGAGAATCGCACCAGATCTTGTGCGCATTGCGCGCTGGCAGCGTCTTGGCGAGCGCCTGCAACAACGCGGCGGCCACGCCTTGGCGTCGGACCCGCGCCGCGGTCCCGAACCACGAAAGCCAAATGGTGCCGTCGTCGTAGCGGCTGACGCAAAAGCCGATCAGGCCGCGGTCGTCACGCGCCACAAGCACGGCGTGCGAGTCGCTGTCACGAAGCGCACGTAGCCCCGCCGCCGTGTACTTCGCGAGCTCCGCGTCTTTGGCCCGTTCGTTGTAGTACGACAGCCCCTCGATGGTCGACCGCATCAAGGCGGCAAGTCCATCAAACTCGTGGAGAGAAATTGGACTGATATCGGGCATTCCCGCCCTCAGGGCCGTACCACCCGGTACATCCACGCGTCGCCGCGATTCTCCGCCCAGCCGATCGTTGCGCGCTTCAAGTCGTGTGACACGGAAAAGCGATTGGCGAGGTGCGGCAGCGCGCCGAGCGACTGCACCTTTCCAGCGCCCGTCACCTTGTTGATCACCACGCGCTCCGGGCCTGCCCACGCGACGAACGCGATGCTTCCATCGGCCAGCCAGCCCGCGCCACCCTGCTCGGCGAAGCTCCGCGCCCACGGCTCGGCCGCGCCGCCGCCAATTGGCACCACGTCCACGCGCAGCGTGTCGTCGGTGGCCGCGCCCCACCCCATGTACATCAGCCTCGAGCCATCGGGCGACACATCGACGCCGTTGAGCCGGCTGAACCACGCCGGCTTCGCGATCTCGTGGCGTCTGCCTGCCTGCTCCACCATCACCTTCGCTCCACCGGCGGGAATCCATGCCCAGCCAGTCGCAAAGGCGGCGATGGCGCTCACCGTCGAGTCCTTCAACTCCAACGGCATGCTTTGCGCGCCCGTTCGCACATCGACGCGGACGAACCGGCTCCCCGTCGGCGTGTTCGCCCCGATGACGAGCGTCACCGAATCGGCCCACGAGAGTCCGCGCGGGTGTCCCGGTGCCGACAGCGGTGTTTCGGCGCCACCCGGGAAGGGCGCCACACTCAGGCGCAACTGATCCTGCCCATCGGCGCCTGGAAGGCTGCGCATCATCAGCAGGCGACTGCCGTCTGGAGACACCTCGGCGAAAACGAGATTCGATGCCTGCATCAGCGGCGGACCAGCGGGCATCGTGCCCCTCAGCAGGTCGGGCAGCGACGCCGCGATCACCGAATAGTTGTAACTACCGTCATCGACCGCCATCTGCGATCCGTCAGCCGTGACCGAGAGGTTCGTAAAGCGGCCACTGTAGATGGTGTCCTGATGCTGTGCGAACTTTCCTGTCGTCGAGTCGAGCGCGACGCGCACCACGGCCTCGGCGGCGGTCGGGCCGGCGCGTGTCATCCAGAGTGCATCACGCGACGCCGCCGCGCCGCAGGTGCACGAGTTCAGCAGCTTGTCCGTGACCGTGCCGTCGCGATTGAGCACCTGCCACAGGCCGTGGGGCGACTGAATGACAAGCGCCACCAGACGCGATGAGCCCGGGATGGACACGAGCGACGCCAACGCCTGTCCCGGTCCCGGCACACGAATGCTGTCGCGCACGGTGCCGTCGAGCGCGGCGACCCGTACCATGAACACCGAGTCTGACGTACCAACGGCGCCGAGGAGCAGCGAGTCGCCGCCGGCATAGAACGTCGCGGCGCCCGCCGTGAGATATCGCGGCTGGCCGCCGAGCGCCGAGAGTAGGTACGTGCCGTATCGCCCGGCGATGGTGCCGTTGAAGATCAAGTTGCGGCGGTCGGGGCTCCATTCGAGCGCCCAGCCAGCGGTTGCGCCCTCGAGGATGCGCCGCGTCGTCGCACTACCGACGTCCTGCACGTCAACCGCGTATCGGCAGTCCGCCGACTTGCATTCTTTTGACAGGTAGGCGAGTTGCTTGCCGTCGGCAGACAGCGTCGGCGCCGACACCTTGCCCGAAAAGGTGAGCTGCGTACGGTCGCGCAGCGCCGCCGAGGTGTCGGCCTTCTTGAACTTCCCCGAGGCGGCCAGCGCCCCCGCGGCGAGGACGATCACCGCCGCGGCGGCCATGAGCGGCGTGCGCGAGCGCGGCCGCTGCGCGGCGGCGGCCCCCGATTGCGTTGTCGACGACGGTGTCGACTCGAGCGCGCGCACAAAGGCGCCGGCCGTCGCAAAGCGGTCGGCCGGCACCTTCGAGAGCGCCTTGGCCACGGCGTCGTCAATGCCCTGAGACACCGTGCTGCGCGTGGTGCGAATGCGCGTCGGTGTTTCCGTGAGCAGCTTCGCAATGACCGCTTGCACCGTCTTGCCCGTCATCGGCGGTTCGCCGGTGAGCATCTCGTAGAGCACGGCGGCCAGCGAGTAGACGTCGCTGCGCGCGTCGAGCGCGCGATCGCCGGTGGCCTGTTCAGGGCTCATGTACTGCGGCGTGCCGAGCGAGAGACCGGTCTCGGTCAGGCGATTGCCGCCCGATTCCTGCACCGCCAGCGCGATGCCGAAGTCGGCGAGCATCGCCTCGCCTTCTTGCAGCAGGATGTTCTCCGGCTTGATGTCGCGGTGCACCACGCCCTGGCGGTGCGCGTAGTCCAGCGCGCTCGCCACGTGCTTGGTGATGGCCAACGCCTGCTCGATGCCCAGTTCCTGCTCGCGGTCGAGCAGGTCGCGCAGCGACTCGCCTCGCACGTACGGCAGGACGTAATAGAGCAGGCCGCCCGCCGCGCCCGAGTCGATGAGCGTGAGGATGTGGGGATGGTCGAGTCGCGCCGTGATCTTCACTTCGGCGAGGAAGCGCTCGTTGCCCAGCACGGCGCCCAGTTCGGGGCGGAGCACCTTGAGGGCGACTTGGCGGTCGAGCTTCAGGTCGTCGGCGAGGTAGACGGTCGCCATGCCACCCTGGCCGAGCTGTCGCTCAATGTGGTAACGGTCGCCAAGGACAGCGGCGAGCTGTTCGGTGGTCTCGGCCATGCGGGGGGCACTCCGATCTTCATTGGGGGCATCGGCCGCTTCGCCGAATCCGACAATATGGGGTTTGCGGCGCGCCTTCGCGAGCGACGCGGTGGCAATTTCGCGGTTCGCAGCGCAACGGGCTCACGTGCCCACGCGCGCACGGGCTCACGCGCTGGAGCGCTTGCCGAGCATTGGCGAAAAAGCCCGTACCCGCGGCGCCGACTCTGCCCTTATCTTGCGAGACCCCTCTGAACCTCTCCTATGGCCGACTCCACCACCCCCTCGTCAGACAGTCGCTCCACGCTTCACCAGCACCGCGAACGCAGCGCTCCCGCTGACGCCGCTGCATTCCTGGCGTCGGGCTACGTCGCACATGTGGGCGTCGCGGATGATCACGGCCCGGTCGTCATCCCGATGACCTATCACTTCGACGCGGCGACGCCGGATGAGTTGTACCTCCACGGTGCGCTCAACTCGCGATTGATGGCAGCAGTGGCGAGCGGCGCGCCGGTCTGCGTGACCGTGACGATGGTCGATGGGCTGGTGTACTCCAAGACGGCGCTGAATCACTCGGTCAACTACCGCTCGGTGGTCTGCTTCTGCCGCGCCGCGGCCACGCAGCCGGACGACGCGCGCAAGCGCGCCTTGCTCGACGGCCTCATTGGCCGCTACTGGCCAGGCCGGGGGCCCGACGCGGGCTACGCGCCGATGTCCGACACCCATCTCAATGCCACGGCGTTCGTCGCCCTCCACATCGACGAGATGTCGGCCAAGACGCGCACCGGTGACTCAAAGGGGCCTGGTGATGACGATCCCTCGGTGCCTGGCACCGCCGGCGTGACGGAGCTGCGGCCGGGGTTCTAGCGGATACGCCGGATCTCCGGCAACGACCTACCTACGGATGACTCGGACAACGCGCGGATAACGACGGATACGACAACGATCTGGGGAACGACCCGTCAGCCGGAGTCGTTCCCCTCAGTTGTCTTTGTCCGTGCCTGATCCGTGCCCGATCCGTGCCCGATCCGTGCCCGATCCGTGCCCGATCCGTGCCCATCCGTGCAATCCGTGTCATCCGTGGTAGTCAGTTGCAGTTTCCATCTCCCGCATCGGACCCAGAGCAAGGACACGACCCCCTCATCCCCGTCCTGCCAAACGTGTAACTTTCCCACGTTGCAGGACCGACCCTCGACACTCAGGTGCACGTGTGAGCACGGACGCCCCAAAGCGGGACTTCATTAGAGATATGGTCGCGGAGGACTTGGCATCCAACAAGTTCGGCCGCCAGATCTGCACGCGCTTTCCCCCCGAACCCAACGGCTTCCCGCACATCGGGCACGCCAAGTCCATTTGTCTGAACTTCGGCCTCGCCAAGGAGTTCGGCGGCCGCATTCACCTGCGTTTCGACGACACCAACCCGTTCACCGAAGACATCAAGTACGTCGAGGCCATCAAGAAGGACATCCGCTGGCTCGGCTTCGACTGGGACGCCGAGTACTACGCCAGCGATTACTTCGAGCAGCTGTACGAGATCGCCGTGAAGCTCGTCGAACACGGCAAGGCGTACGTCGACAGCGAGACCGAAGACGAAGTGCGCGCGCACCGCGGCACCGTCACGTCGCCGGGCACGCCGTCCAAGTTCCGCGACCGCACGCCCGCCGAGAATCTGGATTTCCTCACGCGCATGAAGGCGGGCGAGTTTCCCGACGGCGCCCACGTGCTGCGCGCCAAGATCGACCTCGCGCACCACAACATGATCATGCGCGACCCCATCCTCATGCGCATCGCCCACGCCTCGCATTACCGCCGCGGCGACGCGTGGTGTCTGTACCCGCTGTATGATTTTGCGCACGGCCTCAGCGACGCCATCGAGCACATCACGCACTCGCTGTGCACGCTCGAGTTCAAGGACAACAAGGACATCTACGACTGGCTGGTGCAGGCCGCCGGCTTCGAGAAGCCGCCCGAGCAGACCGAGTTCGCGCGTCTCGTGCTCGACTACACCGTGGTGAGCAAGCGCAAGCTGCTCAAGCTCGTCACCGACAGTCACGTCACGGGCTGGGACGATCCTCGGCTCCATACGCTGAGCGGCATTCGTCGCCGCGGCGTGACGCCCGAGGCCATCCGCACCTTCTGCGAAGGCGTCGGCGTGGCGCGCAAGCCGGCGCGCACCGAAATGGCGGCGTACGAACACGCCGTGCGCAGCGACCTCAACATGCGCGTGCCGCGCGTCCTCTGCGTCACCAAGCCGCTGAAGGTCGTCATCACCAACTATCCCGAAGGGCAGGTCGACGAACTCGACGCGTCGTACTATCCGCACGACGTCCCACTCACCGGCTCGCGCAAGATTCCGTTCTCGCGCGAGATCTACATCGAGCGCGAAGACTTCATGGAAGAGCCGCCCAAGAAGTTCTTCCGGCTGGCGCCGGGGCGCGAAGTGCGCCTGCGCTACGGCTACTTCATCACGTGCCAGGAAATCGTGAAGAATGCCGCGGGAGAAATCGTCGAGCTGCGCTGCACGTACGATCCCGAGACGCGCGGCGGCAACGCCCCCGACGGGCGAAAAGTGCAAGGCACCATTCATTGGGTGTCAGCGGCGCACGCCGTGGACTGCGAGCTGCGCCTCTATGACACGCTGTTCACCGTGCCCGATCCGGACAACCTGCCGGAGGGCCAGGACTTCACGTCGGTGCTCAACGCCAACTCGCTCGTTGTCCTCACGGGCGCCAAGGTCGAGCCCAGCGTGGCGGCCGATGCCATCGGCACGCGGTACCAGTTTGAACGCACCGGGTACTTCATCTCCGACGACGATTCGCGCCCCGGCGCGCTGGTGTTCAATCGCACCGTCACGCTGCGCGATTCGTGGGTGAAAGAGCAGGGAAAGGCATAGCTTTCGTGGCGCACGCGGACCTGGACTGAGACTATGAATTTTCACATCGGCATCATGGGCAACCTCTTCTCCGGGAAGACGACGCTCATGAACGCCCTCGCGGCGCCGCCGTACCGGCGCGACTTGCAGCAGCTCATCGAGCACGGCGACACGTACGCCTTCAGTGAACGGGTGGACAAAGGTTCGCTGACCGACGAGTGCCTCGCGCTGTTCTATCAGGACCGCATCGCCAACATCTTCCCGACCGAGACGGCGTTCCTGCACATGCGCGTGCTGCAGCAGCGCGAAATCCGCCACCTCATGACGCGCGAGCAGAAAGGCGGCGGCGTGCTCATTCTCGAGGACCGCCCCTTCCTCGACGGCCCCGAAGTGTTCGTGAAGCGCATGATCAATGCCGGCGAAATGCCACCGGCGCACGCACGGCTCTACTACACGCTGCTGCACCAGACCATGCAGCACGATCGCATTCGCCTCCCCGATCTCACCGTCTACTTGCGCACCGAGCCGGAACTGCTCGAGAAGCGCCGCCTGAAGCGCGCCGCCAACGGCGACGATTACGCGGCAGGGATCAGTCAGGGATATCTCGAAGAAATCCACGCGGGGTACGAGGCGCTCTCCGCCAACTGGCGCGGCACGCTGCGGCGGTATCAGGAAATCGCCATCGTGCCGCCCGACGCCGACATCGTCATCCTGCCTGCCGAAATCGACATGTTCGAGCATCCCGACTACGTGCACGTCGCCGCCGGCACCATTCGCGAGAAAGTGCGCCGCATGATCGCGGCAAGGAAGCTCGAGCCGTGACCGCTGCCATGGGACGTACGCTTTCCGTCGAGGAAGATCCGAACATCCGGCGCCACGAGATCGCCAGCCGGCTCACGAACGTCGAACGCCGGCTGCTGACGTATCTCTCGCGGAACCAGACGCTCATTGCCTGTGTGGGGAACATCGGGGCGGGAAAGAGTTCGCTGGTGAAGCTTCTCGCCTACAGCACCGGCATGAACGCGCTCTTCGAACTGCCCGATGAAGGCTTCGAAGATCACGTCGCCAACAACGCCGCGATGTATCCACTGCTCGCCACCGCCAAGCACTCGGCCAAGCGCACACTCGGCCGCTACTACGGCGCGATCAACGATTTCATCATTGCGCAGAAAGCCGAGCCGGCCAACAGCCCGGCGCTGCAATCAGCCAAGCGGCACCTGCATCAGGCGGCGCTCGACATCCAGCACGCCTATCTCGACCTGCGCAAGATGCAGTTGCAGGCGATGCCGCATTTGCAAGCGTCCACTTGCATTGATGGATCGCCACTCGCCGATCGCTACGCGTTCTGCGAGGTGCTGCACCGCGACATGGATGAGCCGTATCTCACCGCCGACGCATTGAAGGTCATCGACCAGCGGCTCGAGGAGGAGTTCCGCCCGCTGGTGCGTCCGGGGCTGCTCGTGGTGCTCAAGAGTCCGGTGGAGAACCTGCTGCGCAACATCGGCGACCGGCAGCGCGACGAGGAACGCGGCGGCGAAGATCTCCCCGAGGGGCTCGTGCGCTTGGTGCGCGCGCTCAACCCGCGCTACGATCACTTCGTCGACAACTTGCGTGCCGGCGGCTGGTACCACGGCCCCGTGCTCGAGATCGACGTCAGCCGCATCGACTTCGTGTCGAACGTGCGGCATCTGATCGCCGTGTACGAAGGCATTGAGCAGTTGCTCGTGCCGCGGGAGTTTCGCGGGTAACGCCGTTTGGTGAGCGGGTGGCGCGATCGCCGCGACGCAGCCGATCCCGTCTTAGTGCCGCATGGGGTTGCCGTGCAACACCGCGTGCACCGTCTTGACGGCCGCCTCAATGGCCGACAGGGTCGCCGATGAGGCGCCTCCGACTTCGATGTCGGCCGTCGTGCGCAGCGCGGCCTCGTAGTAGTCGCTCCACGTCCGCAGGATGTCGGCCTCGTGCAGCGCGTCGCCGCCGGCCGTGAGCACGGCTTCGCTCAGCTTCCCTTCGGCGTCGAGCCGTGCCAGCGCCGCGCGCTGCACCTCGGCGATCACCGCCCGCGCGACGCCACCGTCCGCCGACGCCAGCACCAGCGCGCTGACGAGCGCGCTCACGCCGGCGTTCTTCAGTTCGTCCGCCGATACCATTGGCAGGCGGTCGCCGTCGGTGTGATAGAACTGATCGGTGAAGTGCCAGAATAGCAGCCCGGGTTTCTGTGCTCGCAGAAACGGCGTGTGATCGCTGCCGCCCTCAAACGGATTGGTCTTCACCACCCAGCCATTCGTCGACGCCTGCTCCAGGCAGCGCTGCAGCACAAAGTCATTGAAGTAGTGGGGCAAGAGCGCGCTCTTTTCGATGGGACGGCCGCCCCACTCGGTGTGCTTGTCCTCGCCGCGCGTCCAGATGGCGGAAGGATCTGGCATCTTTTCAATGAGGAAGGTGCCGCCGGTCTTTCTGGTGTCCTCACCCACCATGTCGAGCGAGAGGCCCCATCGAATCCCCGTCGCGCGCACGCTGTCCTGCGTGATGTAGCGGTCGGTGCTCCGAATCTCGAGTCCCCATAGAAACGTGATCGTCCGCTTGGGGTCGGCCTTGCCGCGCTTCACGAGATCCGCGGCCACGCGCGCCATCTCCACCTGTGCCCCGACACCCGACGCATTGTCGTTGGCTCCCGGCTCCTGCACGTGCGCGCTGAACACGAACCGTTCATCGGGTGCTGCGCTGCCGCGGATGTCGGCCACCACCGTGCGCTCCACCGCGTTGGGCGTCCACGCCACGTCCGTCATCACACGCAGTCGCACCGGTCCCTTGGCGAGCGCCGCGCGCAGTCGCGCGCGCGCATCCGTTGACAGCACAATCGCCCATCCGCGATGCACCGTGTCGAGTGGAATCGACTGGAACTGAATGCTGGCGCGGTTCTTCTCCGGCTGCAGATAGGCGGGCAAGGCGTACGCGAGCACTCCCACCGCGCCGCGCTTTCCCACTGCCTCGGCGAAGAGCTGTCCCACACGCCCGTCGGCCATCACGATCTTTCCTTTCACGTCGACCTTCGCCATCGCCGCCGCGGAATACGCGCCGACGTCAATGAGCTCTGCCTCAACGCCGCCCGCGGGCGTGGCGAAGGAGTTGTTGGCCAGCATGTTGCGGTTGGTCTTCCACTGCAGCACCGGCGCGTCCGCGCCGGCCACGCGCACCTCGGCGCCGGTTGCCTCCCACGCCGGCGCATTCATTGGATAGCGCTCAATGCGGTAGGTCAGCCGGTCAGCGGGCGTGGCCCGCTCCTGCCGCACGTACCCGGCCTGCTCGAGTCGCTGCGCGATATGGTCGATGGAGGCATCGAAGCCGTGCGCGCCTGGCCAGCGCGCGAACTGGTCGAGGAACGCCACCGTCTCAAACGCCCGCGCGCCGTCATATCGTGGGCGCACCAGCCGAAACTCGGCGGTCGCTACAGAAGCCTGCGCGGCCGCCGTGGCCGAGATGATGAGCATCGCGGCGAGCGCGGCGAGGGGATGGGCGCGCGTAAGACGGTGCGGCATGACGCTCTCGGATCGGGGTCGCCCGCAACCTACGCCGCCCGCCTCGGCAGCGAAAGCGCGGAGGCGCGCGGCGGCCTCGTTCGCCGTCCGCGCGCCTCGAGCGCCGTGTACCTCGGCAAATATCTACGGAACGAGCTGCGGCCAGTAGGTCGCGATGGCGAAGTTGGTCGGCTCGACTTCGTAGTAGTGCCCCTTGACGAAGCGCCCCGTCGTCGGGAAGTACGGCGGCGGCATCAATCCCGCGCAGGCGTCGTACTGGTAGCGCTTGATATACCCGTGCCCGTCTGTCTGGCCGACGGGTCCGCGCGTGTTTTGAATGATCCCGCCGGTCAGGTACAGACACCCGCGGGCATCGTTGGAGCCTTGGCAATCCTCGACGTCGTTGGGGTCGGAGTCGTAGTTCTGCACCGTAAAGTTGCTGAGCGCGAGCACCACTCCGTGCACGTACTCATCCGAGCCTCGGCTCGCCCACGTGCGGTAGGTGCCGCCGCTGGTTGGAGGCATCGGGGCGTTCAGCAGGTTGTCGGCCATGATAACGTCGGCCCCGCTGAAGATCCCGAGCATGTCGCGCGTCGCCGAGTTGCAAGGGACAGTGCCGCCCGGGTTCGTCACATACGTCAGGTTGTCGGCGATGATGATGTTGCCGGTGGCCGCGAGCGTGATCGAGCCGCGAACCTTGCCGCTGACGGCCACCTTGCCCGTGACGTGAATGACGCCCTTGAAGTTCGGATTGAGCGCGCGCGAGATGGGCCACAGGTAGGCCGCGTCGGCCGGGCGCACCGCGGTCACGCGAGGATCCACCGTTCCCGTCCACGCCCTCCACGACCCCAGCGAATCCGTCGCGAGGAAGCTGCCCGGCGTCGCGGTCCAGTCGTTCAGAATGTCAGAGCCGCCAAGGTAGCAGAACCGGTTCGTGCCGTTGTTGACCGCCCACCGCGCCTGGTCCGACGAGTTGCCGGTGTCGGTGTAGTGGTGCCGGAAGGTCTTGAAGGCCGCGTGATTGCCCGTGCCGGCCGTCAAGATGTGGCCACAATTTCTCGACTGCTTGAGGCCGTTGGCATTGAAGCCCGTGGTGTCGCCCACCACCCACCACGCGTTCGCCGTGCTCGTCGCGTTGTAGATCTTCATGAAGCCTTCGTCCACGTCGGTCGAGTCACCGTCACCGTTCAGGTCGAGCGCCACGAACTCGATGCGCATGCTGGCCTGACCCTGATCGCCCGCCGTCGAGCTGGTGAAGTTCGTGCCGCCAGCGGTCGCCTGCGTCAGCAGCTTGTTCAGGTCCGCAACCTGCGGGAAGGGAATAGACGCCTGCGATTCCTGGTATCCGGGGGCGGGGCTGCCGTAGTAGTTCCCGCGCGCGCGGTTGGTGATCGTCCCGTGCGTCCGCAGCAGTCCGTAGAACGACGCGCCTGGCGCCGTGTTCTGGAGCTGGATGTTGTCGTTCGAGAACACCGGACCGTAGATCACGTCGTTCGCACCAAAAACGATCGCTCCTTCGACGTCCGTGAAGTACGCAAACTTCGCAAAGCTCTCCTGCACCACTTCCATGCGACGGACGATGCGATTGTTGTTCGCATCGGTCACCACGATGACGACGCTGCCATAGACGCCGTACTGGCCGCTGGAAATGCCACTGGGCCCCACGTAGATCCAGCGGTGCACGCCGGCAATGGTGGTCCCCGCCGCGTCGGTCACCGTCACGCCGTTCTCACGCGTCGTGTACAGCGTGTCCGGGTAGTTGGCGGCGTTCGCGTTCAGCCACGAGCGGGTCTCCTCGAGGCCGGCGTCGGCCACCGACTCGAGCACGCTGAGGCGACTGTGATACTTGGCGATCAGCGACGTGTTGAGGCTCAGGTACGCGGTTCCCGAGGCGATGGCCACCACGGCCAGCACCACCAGGATCACCACGATGAGCGCGATGCCGCGCCGCGGTTTCAGTGTGCGAAGGTTCGACATCGGTGCTTCTCCGCTCAAGGGATCGTTACCATGCTGGTCGACCGCAGCGCCGAGAGCGACGGGGTGCAGTCCTGCGCCGCGACCGCGTAGTAGTATGACTGTCCGCTGCTCACCGAGCCGTCCGTAAACGTGTAGCTCGCGCTCCCGGCCGGCACCGTGACGTACGGGTCGCCCCAGTCCGTGGTGGACGAGAGGCGACGCCAGATGACGTAGCGCTGCACGTCCAACTCGCCGGCGTTTTCGTCAATGGACCGCACGAACGTGACGCGCACCACGGGGGTGACGCCGTCCACGGCAAACCCGTTGGCGGCCGCCGGCGTCGCCGTGAAGATGGGCAGGTCGCCGCAGCTCTTCGTGTTCACGAGGCCCACATTGGGGAGGCGGATGAGTCGCGACACGGCACGGAATCGTTCGTTCGTGCCCAGGCGCCCGTTGCTGACGGTGAAGCTCACCTTGACCGCGCGCACGCTGTCGATGCGCGCCAGCGTGCCCGTGTCGGAGATCGAAAGGTGAATCGGTACGCTGTGGCGCCACGGCAGGCTCGCCTGCGGCACGGTGTCCAGCGACTGCGCGCCGGCCGACGTGGTGCGCACCTTGTAGTACTGGAAAAATGGCGTTCCGGTCGTGCGCAGGATGTTCGTCGCCACTACTTCGGGCGCGAGGTTGTTGACGCGACGGAAAAGCAGGTAGTCGCCGGTGCGCGACGTCGACGAGTCGACGCGGAAGTAGAACAGGATCGTCTCGGAGTTGCTGTTCACGCCGCCCGAATAGTAGTTCGAATCCGGGTAGGCCGTCGTCGTATACGGAATGGTGATTTGCCCCGTGCGTTTCATTGCCTGCACGGCGCTGTCCGGGGCGTCCGGATTGTAGTACACCGCCTCCACATCACCGGCCGTGTTCGTCCAGTAGTTGGCGTTGACCATCAAGACGCTGTCCGAGACGTACACGACCTGCGGCTGCATGTCCGGCGCGCCGGCGCCGGAGGTGCGCAGGTCTTTCTCCAGTTCGTTCAGCGCGAAGCGGCCGTTTTGGTACATCGCGATGCGCTCGCTGCCCAGCTGGAAGCTGCGACTCTCCGCGCTCAGCACCTTGAGGGTCGCCGCCATCACGATGGAAAAGATCAGGAGCGCCGCCAGCATTTCGACCAGCGTCATGCCGCGACGAGTGCGTCCGCGAGAGAGGGTCATGGGGCCGCCACGCTCACCGTACGGGTGATCGCGGTCAGGATGCCTGTCCCGGTCACGGTCACGGTGAACTTCTTATAGTCTTGCCCCGACGTCGTCGTGCGCGTCACGGTCGTGACGCGGCGGAAGCCGGGGTAGGACGGGATGCTTGTCTCCGTCTTGCCGTACGCCGTGTCGAGCGCGGCGTAGTTGGGATCGGTGCGAATCTGATCGGTGCGGTCGGAGGCGAGCTGAATCGCCGACTGCTCGCGATCGCTCAAGGCCGTGACGTGCACGGTCTTTCCGGTCATCGTGATGAGCGAGACGATGACGACCAGAAGGATGGCCATCGCGAGGACGACCTCGGCTAGGGTAAATCCGGCGCGTGATTTCATCGTCAGAAGAGTTTGACCCACCCGTTGGCGCCATAGCGGAACCACGAGGCGCGCCCCGTGGCCCGCTCGACAGACACAGCCCGCGCATCCGTAGCGCGGACGTTGCTCCGCTGTGCCTGCACGGACGTTACATAGAAGCCACCCACCTCGCTCGCGCTGCCGTCTCGATGGAAGACGAGGGCCGGGCGGCTGCTGATCCGCTTGACGATCACGATCGAACTGCTCCCAAAGGCCATCGCCGGAGCCGGGCCCCGGCCAAAGACGATCGCCTCGCCGAGCGGGACGAAGCGCACGTGCTCTCCCGCGTCGATGATGGCGTCGTTATCGCGGTCGGAGTGAATGCGCAGCCGGTTCGACGACGAGTCGAAGAGCACGATGACGTCGTGCTGCTCCGTGACGGCTTCGCGTTGGGCGGCCAGGATGGTGGTGCCGAGCATTTGCACCGCGCCATTCACGCGGAAGCGCGTCGGGTCAATCTTGGGAGCCGCGTACTTCACGACGATGCCGAGGATGACCACCACCATCAGCAACTCGATGAGCGTGAACGCGGCGCGGCGCCGTCGCGTCGCGCGCCGTCGCGTCGTGCGCTGCCCAGCGTCCTCTGCACTCTTGACTGTCGTCCGGTTCAACATGCCGACGCTCGGAATTCGAGTAGCTCCCTCGCGGACGCGAAGGGGGAACGCTCTTCACAGCAAGATTACGCAAGACGGGCAAGCCCGCGCAATAACGTATTGTCACGATGTGATAGCGTGCTGTCACGTCTCCCTCTGAGACGGAGTTCGCACATCGTCACATGAAGTGACGATTACGCATCACGGACACTCCATCCAATGGTGACGACCGTCACATTTGGTCGTAACAGGCCCCGTCATTGTCCGCCGCGACCGGCCCCGCGCGGCCGATTACCAGCTCAAAATCTGGATGAATCGCGCATCAGGACGACCTGCGCCTTGCGCGACACTTGCCCGTTGCGATACCAGAACGGCACATCGATGCGTCCGGGAGCGAACGTGCCGTCAAGCATCTCGATGCCCTTGCCGCCACGCTTGGGATCGGGGATGAAGCGCAGCGCGTTGCCATGGGCCTCATACCTTCCATATACCGTCATCGACTGGATTGGTTCGCGGCTCAGCACCGTTCCCTTCACGGCGAGCGACTGGCGGTAGCGCAGCGACGCACGAAACTGACTGCCGGCGCGGATGGCGAGCACCAACTCGTCGAACTCCACCAGATAGCGCGTGCCAGCGGCGTCGTTCACCTGGTCCGTAGACGGCAGCTTGCCGCTGTTCACCGACACGGCCACGTAACTGGCTAGGGCAGGACCTGACGCCGCTGTCGCGGCCGGTGTCTGGGCCTGCGCGATGGCTCCAAAAAGGAGCGCGAGTGAGAGCATGATGATCCGCACGAGCGAAGTCTCTCCGCTGGTTGCCAACTGCGCAACGGACCGCAAAAACACTGACGGGGATTCCTCGTCCTAAACGACACCCAATTGGTAGGGGAACCCTTTAGTGAAAACCCCGTAGCTCCCCGACAGACGAAGGCGCCACCACTATGGGAATTTCAAAACGTCGAAGGAGATGCCGCTTTGCCCCTCGGGGGTGTGCTTTACCCGACATTTGCTTCGGCTCACAAGTGCTACGAGCCCGGCGTGTTCGCCACAGGATCTGCTGACCGTGACCGCGCAAGCCGGCGCCATCCCCCATGAGGTGTTAGCGCGATCATGTCAGCCGCTTCCGCCACCGCCGCTCCGGCGCCGCCGAAGGTTCTCCGCGTCCCCGAGCACACCGTAGAAATCGTCTCCGACTCGGGCGAAGGCGCCCAGAAGTGCGGACAGATCTTTGGCGCCGTCTCCGCCAAGATGGGCAACGGCGTCTGGACCGTCGAGCTCATTCCGGCAGAAATCCAGCCGCCACCGCGGGTCCCCGAAGGGGCCAGCGGCAATCGCATTCGTCTGGGAGAGCATGCGGTCACCAACTGGGGCGACCGCACCAACCTCGTGATCGCCTTCAACGAGCAGGTGCTGCTCGCGCGGCACCGCGTGGATTCGCTCGCCGACGACGCCGTCATCCTCATCGAGGACAAGTGGGCGCGCAGCGAAGACGCCGACATCGTCGCCCAGTGGGACGCCGCGATGAAGGAGCTCTCGGGCAAGCACTACCGGATCATTCCGGTGGCGATGGAGGACCAGTGCCTCACCATCGTCGACAACCCGAAGAAGGGCAAGAACATGTTCGCCCTGGGCCTGCTGGCCCGCGTGTACGGGCGCGACATGGAGCGCATCAAGGAGCAGATCGCCCACGCCTTCCGCAAGAAGAGCGAAGAGGTCTATAACTCCAACGTCGCGCTGCTCGAACTCGGCTACCACTGGGCCGAAGACAACATCGACTTCCGCGTCGAGATTCCCACGCACGCCGCCGACAAGCCGCTCGTCGTGATGAACGGCAACGAGGCCATCGGCATGGGCGCCATCGCCTCGGGGATGGAACTCTGCGCGATGTACCCGATCACGCCGGCCACGTCGGTCTCGCACTACCTGTCCGAGGTGTTCGAGAAGTTCGGCGGCATCGTGCATCAGGCCGAGGACGAAATCGCGGCCTGCGGCGTGGCCATCGGCGCCTCGTACGCCGGCAAAGTCGCATTCACCATCACGTCAGGCCCCGGCATGGCGCTCAAGACCGAGTTCCTCGGCCTCGCCGTCATGACCGAAACGCCGCTCGTGCTCGTGAACGTGCAGCGTGGCGGGCCGAGCACCGGACTGCCCACCAAGGTGGAGCAGTCGGACATGCTGGCCGCGCTCTACGGGCAGACCGGCGACTCGCCGCACATCGTGATGGCGCCGGCGACCATCGAAGAGTGCTTCCACATCATGATCACCGCGCGCCGCCTCGCCGAGACGTTCCGCACCTTGGTGATGGTGCTGACCGACGCCAACCTCGCGACCGGCGTCTCGCCGTATCCCAAGCCCACGCTCGACGAAGCGTGGCAGGCGGCACCGCTTGATCTGGCGCCTGTCAAGGAAGGGCAGAAGGCCTACGCCTGGAACAAGGACACGGGGCTTAGCGATCGCATTATCCCCGGGCGTCCGGGCGGCATGTTCACGCTCACCGGCCTCTCGCACGACGAAGGCTCCAAGGTGGCGTACAGCTCGGGCATCCATCAGCACTCGTCGGCGATGCGTAGTCGCAAGATCGCGGTGCTGCAAAGCCTGCTGGTACCGCCGACCGTGTACGGTGAAGAGAGCGGCGACCTGCTGGTCGTCGGCTGGGGCAGCACGAAGGGCGCCATTGAAGAAGCGGTGGATCGCGCGCGCAAGGAGGGCCTCAAGGTCTCCTCGCTGCACCTGCGTTTCCTCTCGCCGCTCGAGCCGGGCCTGAAGGACATCTTCAAGAAGTTCAAGAAGGTCATGACCGTCGAGATCAACTACTCCGACGAGATCGGCGACCCCTACATCAACGAAGAGAACCGCCGTCGCGGCCAGCTCTCGATTCTGCTGCGCAACGCGACGCTGGTGGATGTGGATTGCTGGGGCCGCGTGCCGGGTGAGCCGCTGCGCCCGATGTCCATTGTCGACGCCATTCGCGGCCGCGTGCCGCGTGGAGGTGCCAAGTGAGCTACACCTGCGGCTTGCTTCCCGTCCTTGATCAGCACGAGGACCACCACTACGAGATGTCGGAGTACGAGGGCGCGAAGGCGCGCTGGTGCCCCGGCTGCGGCGACCACTCGATCCTCACCGCGGTGCAGCGCCTGCTGGCCGCGGAACAGCTCGTTCCCGAGCAGACCATGATGGTCTCGGGCATCGGCTGCTCGAGCCGTCTGCCGCACTACATGAAGACGTACGGATTCCACGGCCTGCACGGCCGCGCGTTGCCCGTCGCGACGGGCATCAAGCTGCACCGGCCGGAACTCACGGTCTTCGTGACCATGGGCGACGGCGACTGCACGTCCATTGGCGCGGGGCACTGGGTGCACGCCATGCGCTACAACGTGGACATGGTGGCGATGATGCTCGACAACGGCATCTACGGCCTCACCAAGAACCAGACGTCACCCACCACGCCGCAGGGCTTCAAGAGCAACACGCAGCCCTACGGGTCGATCCTTCCGCCGCTCAATCCGCTCGAAGTGGCGCTCGGCATCACCAACGCTTCGTTCGTCGCGCAGACCGCCGAGTGGGCGCCGTCGCATCTCTATGCGACGCTGCGCGCGGCCTATAAGCACAAGGGCTTCAGTTTCGTGCGCATTCTGCAACGCTGCCCCGTGTACACGCCGGCGATCTACCAAAAGGCGGTGCAGGATCCGGCGCGCATTCAACTGCTTGTCCACGACGACGGCGTCGTGACGCCCGACCTCGACAAGATCTACCAGTCGCAGCTGCACCATGATCCGCGCGACCTCGCGGCCGCGCGCGCCCTGGCGGAACAGACCGAGACCATCAAGCTCGGTGTGTTCTACCGGGATCCCTCCAAGCCCCGATACGAAGAGACGCGCCGCGTCGCTCCCCGCACGCCGGCTGAACGCGTCGCTTTGCTCGAAAAGGAGTTCGCCCGCTATGCCGTCTGATCCGCGCGTTGCCCAGGCGCTGGCTGCGCTGGCGCAACCCATTGCCGAGTTCCGCGCCGCGGTGCAGGGCGCGCTGGCGCAGGCTGACGCTTTCCTGGCGGCGCAGACGGCGGATGCCGTCACGCAGGCCGCGAGCGCTGCCAAGTCGCTCGGCGTCTTTGGCTCGCATCTGGACGCGGCCAAGTTTGCCGCGATGTTCCCGAGCGTGGCCAAGGCCGACAAGGCCTCGCAGGCCGCGCTCACCAAGGCCGCCAAGATTCTGCGCAGCGTCGCCACGCAGGGCGACGACATGGCGCTCGCCAAGGTGAGCGACGGGCGCAAGCTCGGCGCCACCATCGACGCCGCGCTCGCCGGTGCGGGGCAGGCGTTCGGTGCCATCATCATCACCGAACTGGTGCGCGGCGGGCGCTACAAGGCCGCCGAGCACGAGCGCCTGCTCGACCCGAGCGAGTTCCGCGCGTGGAACAACGCCGAACGCCGCTTTGCGCCGCCGCTGGTTGTTGAAGTGGCCGGCGCCGACTTGCATGCCGGCGCGTTGCTCGATTTCGCCGACGGGCGCGAAAAGATCGTGCTGGTCGTCACGGGTGACGCTCCTCCCGCCGCGCTCGTTCGCTGCATCACGCCGGGTACCTTCGTGCTGCAGACGGTGGACGGCACGGGACTCGACCGCCTCGTCGGCTACGAGGGTCCGGCCATCGCCGCCTTCCTCCCCGAAGGCGCCGCGACGTTCATGCACGATCCGACCGCCGGCAAGGAACCCTGGCAGCGGCTCACCGTGCCCTTCCTTCCGACCACGCCGTTCAAGGCCGTCGGCGGATTCAGCGCGTGGCAGATGGAGCAGGATGTGAAGATGCTGGCCGATCTCGCCCGCACGCCGTTTGCGGTGCCGGCCGTCCCGGGCGCCAAGGGCGCACCGGCCATCGGCGCTGGCGACGCGGTGGATCGCATCGCGTCGTGGCTGCTCGGGACATCGGGCATCGCGGGCAACGGCTGAGCGCGCGGACTTCCGATGATCATCCTTCAGGCAATCCTGATCCTCGGCGGCACCGGTCTGGTGTTCGCCATTCTCATCGCCGCCGCCAACAAGAAGCTCAAGGTCTGGGAAGACCCGCGCATTGACGTGGTGGCCGCCATGCTGCCGTCCGCAAACTGCGGCGCCTGCGGCCTGCCGGGCTGCCGCGCGTTTGCGGAAAAGGCGGTGGTGGGAGAAATCCAGCCGGCGAAGTGCACTGTGTCGAACGCCGAGCGCATTGGTGAGATCGCGCACTTTCTAGGTGTCGATGCGGGCGAAGCCATCAAGCGCGTCGCACGTCTGCAGTGCGCCGGCGGCACCAACGTGGCCACGCAAGCCGCCGAGTATCGCGGCCTCGGCACCTGCCTGGCCGCCGCGGCGGTCGCTGGCGGTGGCAAGGGCTGCTCGTGGGGCTGCCTCGGCCTCGCCGACTGCGAGCGTGCCTGCACCTTCGGCGCCATTTCGATGAACGCCGACGGACTTCCCGTGGTGGACGTGGAGAAGTGCACGGCGTGCAACGACTGCGTGGTGGCCTGTCCCAAGGACCTGTTCGTGCTCCAGCTGCTGGATCATCCACTGCTGGTGCAGTGCAAGAACCTCGTGAATGGAGACGGGGTGCTGGAGTCGTGCACCGTGGCGTGCACGACCTGTGGCAAGTGCGTGCTGGACGCCGCGCCGGGGCTCATCAGCGTGGCGAGTGGTGTGGCAGTCATCAACTACGACAAGATCGCCGAAGCCGAGGAGAGCGCTGTGGAGCGCTGCCCGACCGGAGCGATTATCTGGCTACGCGGCGCTCAGTTTGCGCGCGTGCCGGCCCTCAGCAGTGCGGAGGCAGCATGAGTGCGATGAAGACGGGCGATGCCGGCAACGCCAAGTTCCCGGGCAGTCGTCAGGCGCTTGATGGATCATTTGCGGTGGTCGCGATGGAAACGGCGGGCAGCGAAGCCGCCGGCGCCTATCCGATTACGCCGTCCACGCAGATGGATCTGCCAT
>JAHFCT010000110.1 GCA_023249375.1 Gemmatimonadota bacterium
AGGCACGACCTCCGAGAATTGGGCGGTGAGAGCACAGTTTAATCTCTGTTAGAGAGAAGCCGAGGTTTGTGGTATATTGCAGGATCGCTCCCTTCCGAGGCCCCGGATGAAGCTCCAGATCGAGGTAGAGCAGGAATCGGATGGGCGTTGGATCGCTGAGGTCGAGTCATTGCCTGGCGTCCTGACCTACGGGGTCTCGCGCATCGACGCGGTGGCCAAGGTGCAAGCGTTGGCGCTGCGCGCACTCGCCGAGCGGATGGAACTGGGCGAGGCCGTGCCGGAACTACTGAGCGTGGAGTTCCAGGCCGCATGAGCGTCTGGGGCACCGCGAAAGCCAAGCGCGTGCTCGCCGCGCTGCTGCGGTTGGGATGGGCGGTGAAACGTCAGTCCGGAAGCCATACGACGCTCACGCGTTCCGGCTGGCCGGATTTTGTCTTTGCGTTTCACGACGCCGACGAACTCGGACCCCGCATGCTCGCGCGGATCGCGAAACACTCGGGCCTGACGCCTGACGATCTCTGAGCGCACTCACTGACTAGCGTTGGTGCACACAGCGCGAGTAGGGCGCCGGGCACATTCTGTTCGGAGGTTCCCGACGCGCACAACAGTCACGATCAGCTGCGCGTCTACAATCTCGTCCAGAATCCGGTAGTCAGCCCTGTCGAATCCGCTACTTGTCGTCGCCGCTGATCCGCCCTACTTCCTGGCGGAAAGCCGCATCCGCTCGCGCAGCTCGTCGAGCCAGCCGAGCATCACCACCGGCGGCTCGGGCGCGCCAGACGCTCTCGCCATCACGAACGTCCGACCATCTGGCGACACGTCGTAGTTCGAATAGAAACCCCCCGTCCGGAAGACGTCGTCGAGCAGCGTGTCGCGCCGCACCACGGCGAACGCCGGTGTGGTGGCGATCGTCGCCGACATCAGCTTGCCGCCGGGCGTGCGAAAGAACAGCGCCTTGCCCGACGGCGACCAGATAGGCTCCGTGCCACCATCGGCAGAGATCTGGTGCATGCCCGACGCGCCCGAGAGGGCGCGGACGTACACCTCGGCGCGTCCGCTCTGATTGGAACTGAACGCGAGCCACGCGCCATCGGGAGAGATGCGCTGGGCGTTGCCGCTTTGCGGACCGATGCCGAACGGCGTGCGCACGTGCGCACTGTCCGCGGTGACGACGTCTATCTCCGACGCGTTCGTCCCGTGGATCGTGTTCACGACGATGAACTTTGCCGACGGCGCGAAGACAGCACTCCACGCATCCTCGACCAGCGGGGTGGCGCCCCCGCTGGCGTCGGCGGGCGCCCACATGATGTCGAACGACGCACGCTTTCCCTTCGTGCGCCAGGCGATGCGGCGGCCGTCCGTGGTCCAGCTCGGGCGGTCACTCGTCCCGTCGCTGGTGAGCCGCGTGAGGGTGTGCGTGGCGACGTCCACAATCCACACGTCGCGCGCGCCACCGGACTGGATGGTCACGGCGAGCCGCCGGCCGTCCGGCGAGAGGCGCATGTCGAGGTAACTCTGGGTCGCGGAGAGCAGGATCTTCGCCGGCGAATGGCCGTCCACGAGCACGAGTTCGCTGCCGGTCCTCGCCGGCGCGTACACGAGCGTCCCGTTGGCGCTGAGGGCGAAGTTCACCGCACCGTACGCGGCGGTGGACGAGACGGCAACATTCTCCAGCACCGGCACCGGTTGCCCAAGCACTTTGAGCCGCTTCGCGTCGAAGGGGACCGCGATGATCGTGCCGTCCTGGCGCCCGACGAGAAGATGGCCACTCGGCGCATACCGCGGATTGGTGCCCTGCACGCCGAGTCGGATGACTGAGTGATCGTCGAGCCGCAGGACCTCGAGCGAATCGAGTTCGGAGGTGCCGTAGCTGGCGTTGAATGCAACAGCCTTTCCGCCCGGGAGGACAAACGGACCGGAGTGGAGCACTTCAACGCGGCTCGCGTCGAGCGTGGTGAGGCGCTCAGCCGCTCCGCCGTCGGCGCTGACGCGCCAGAGTCCGGCGTTCGGGCCCACCGGGTGTGTGAACACGATGATGTCGCCGTCGCCCCATGAGTACGCGAGCACATCGTCAACGATCGTTACCGCCGGCCCGCCGCCGATGGGCATCTTCTTCAAGTGGCCACCGGCGATGAAGGCCAGCCACTTGCCGTCGGGGGAGAACTGCGGGCTGCTCCCGTTCTCGGTGCCGGCTACGGGGTGAGCGTGCAGATCGTCCAGCGGGCGAATGAAGATGCGCGGTGTGTTGCCGCCCACATACGCGAGTTGACTGCCATCGGGTGAGAGGGCCAGCGCGGCGCCGGCGCCATCAGTGCGCAGGCCGGCGCTGTCTGCGAGGGTGAGCGCGAAGTGTACGCGCTGCGCCGGCGAGTTTGTTGGGCGCGCCGCCTGCACCGCCAATGCGACGACCACCACGGTACCGAGCGCGGCGAGGCCCCACGGTGCGGCCGCGCGCCATCGGTTGCTATGGGCGGCCGGTGCGTCGGGTTCGCGTTGCGTCGTGCTACCCATGATCGGTGCGCCAGCGTGCCGAGCCGCGAGCAGTGGCATTGTGGCATCGACCGCTTCGGGTGCGAGCGCCTGCTCTGTGTAGCCGCTCTCGAGTGCCTGGGCGAACTCGCGCGCCGTGGCCCAGCGGTCGGCGGGCAGTTTGGCCAGCGCGCGATGCAACGCGCGTTCGACCGGCGGCGGCACCGACGAGCGACCGGCGCGAACGGCGCGCGGCTCTTCGGTGAGCAACTTGGCGATGAGCGCCTGCGCCGTGCTCGCCGTGTGTGGCGGGTCACCGACGAGCATCTCGTACAGCACGGCACCGAGTGAGTAGATGTCGGTGCGGCCGTCGATGCTGCGATCGCCGGCGGCCTGCTCGCGGGACATGTAGTGCGGCGTGCCGAGGCTGAGTCCGGACTGCGTGAGCCGTTAGCCGCCAGCGTGCGCGACGGCGAGGGCGATGCCGA
>JAHFCT010000038.1:0-14842 GCA_023249375.1 Gemmatimonadota bacterium
CGCGCGCCGTGCAGGAGTACCTGCTCAACGAAGTGCAGGAGGTCTACCGCCTGCAGGGCGTGAAGATCAACGACAAGCACATCGGCGTGATCGTGCGCCAGATGCTGCAGAAGGTGCGCGTGATGGACTCGGGCGATACCGAGTTCCTGGAAGGCGAGAACGTCGACAAGGCCGCGTTCCGCGATGCCAATGACCGGTCGAAGAAGAAGAAGCTCAACGCCGCGACGTCCGAGCCGCTGCTGCTCGGCATCACGAAGGCGAGCCTCACGACGCAGTCGTTCATTTCGGCGGCGTCGTTCCAGGAGACTACGCGCGTACTCACCGATGCCGCGATCCGCGGAGCCAAGGACAACCTCCTCGGCCTCAAGGAGAACATCATCATCGGCCACCTCATCCCGGCGGGCACCGGCATGTACCGGTACCAGCAGGTGGATATGGATGTCGAGGCGCCGGCGGCCCCCGAGCCCGAGTTTGGGCTTGGTGATCTCGGCGCGCTGCCGCCGATTCCGGACGATCTCTCGCCGCTTGGCGCCGAAGAGCTCGAGTAGGCCGGGTGCGCTGAGCAGGACAAACGAGGCCCGTCTCCGCGAGGAGGCGGGCCTTGTTGCGTGCCAGGGAATGCACCTCGCGCGCGCCGGTGCGCGCAGGCAGATTTCACGGGCTCGTCCGCGACGCAGTGGACAGCAGGATTGCTGTCATGTGGCGTTCCAGGACGGGACGCCCCCCGTTTTTTGTGGAGCATTCGTGGTGCACATGCCCCCGGACCGTGGCCGCAGGATGCGGCGGGTCGTACGGCTGTTTGGCCTGCTGTGTTGCGCCTTCCTCGGCGCGACACCGGTTGCCGCGCCGTTGCTCCATGCGCAGACGTCGCTCGTCGAGGAATGGCGCTGGGTCCGCTTCGGGGTCGCCGACGGGTTGCCCTCGCCAATTGTCCTCGACATCGCGCGATCAGGCGACGGGACCATTTGGGCCGCGACCCAGCACGGCGTGGTGTGGTACGACGGGTATCGCTGGCAGATGGTGCGCGACGCCGCGGGCCGTGCGCTGGGGGAGGAGCGATACGGCTTCGTCTCGGCCGGCCAGGGACGTGAGGTCTACTTCGTCGTCGGCACCGCGGTCTTCAGCGTCGCTGCGCGCGGTGAGCCGGCACGGCTGCTGACGCCCGTCGCCCCCGGAGCGAATTGGATCGACCGCGTTGTGCGCACATCGGACGGCCTTTGGGCAGCGACGGTGCGCAACGGCGTCTACTCGCTGTCGCGGATGGCGAACGGGAAATGGCACGACGAGAAGTGGCCGGCACCGCCGTCGCAGATGTTCGGGCCGCGACTGCACCGCGGGGCGCACGGACAACTGATGCTCTCGGTTGGCTCGGCGGTCTGGGAGCGGGCCGACGGCGGTTGGAAGCGCCTGTTGCCGTTCCATGAGGGTACTGGCGCCGTCGTCCGGTTCGCGTTCACGCCGGCAGGCGAAGAGTCCCTCGTCCTGAAGACGGCCGGCAGGGAACAGGGCGTCTGGGTACGCGGCGCTGGTGCGAACGCGTCCGGTTGGTCGACGGTCAAGGAGTTCCAGGGCGAAGCACCCGCCGCCTTCGACGTCGGGCCCGACGGCTCCGCCGTCGCGATTCTCGACGCGGGCGACTTCCTCTATTCCGAGTCGAGCAAGTGGCGCCGCATGCTGGCGCCGTCCTTTCTGGCGACCGCCTCGGCGGCGGCGTACGACTCGACGGGGGACGTCTGGTTTGCAACGCGCGCCGGTGTCGTCTTTTGGCGGCGCAAGAGCCAGCGATGGACACAGTGGCGCCTGAGTGCGTCCTCGCCGGTGAACCGCGTGAACGGACTCGCCGTGCGCAGCGATGGCGTGGTCGCCGCGGCGACGGCGGGTGGCGTGGCGTTTCTTGCTCCCGACGGCCAGTTGCGCCCCGAGCGCGGTCTTCCCGCCGTCGCCTTCACGACGGTCGCGTGGGACAAGAACAACGAACTCTGGGCAGGGAGCGGCGGTGGCACGGCCGGCGTGTACGAACGCACTGCGCACGGATGGCGACTGCGCACAGATGCTCCCGGCCTCGGTCAGGCCGGCGTTCACCGCATCGTGCGCGGTCGCGACGGCTCGCTCTGGCTGATGGGATTGCCGTTTGATCGAGGTACACGCGGCGGGCTCTGGCGCGTGGCCGAGGGGCGCATCGATGCCATTGCGCTGCCCCCCGATGTCGACGGGGCGCGTTTCTACGACATGGTGGAGGACTCGACCGGCGCGCGCTGGTTTGCGACGGAGCGCGGGCTCGTGCGCGACATCGGCGGAGCGAACGATCTGAAGATTGTGCAGACGGGCGCGCCGCATGACCTGCCGTGGTCCCTCGTCGCGGCGGACGACGGGGGAGTTTGGGTCGGGCTGCGCCCGAGCGGACCGCTGCACGTGCGCGACGACCTCTCGGTTGAACACCCCGCCGCGACCGAGACTTTCCCGACGGGAACGGTCACGCTGCACCGTCACACGGACGGACGAATCTGGGCCACGAGCGGCGATGGTATCTGGGTGTATTCGGACTCGTCGTGGTCGACACTCACGCGGTCGTTCGGCCTTCCCACGCAGGCCACATGGCCCCTCGCCTCCTCGGGGCTGGATCTTTATGTCGGCACGCTGGGCGCCGGGGTCTTTCGCCTGCGCACCGACGAACTGTTCAATGCCCACCCGCGTGTCGCGCTGCAGGAGCCGAGCAACGAAGACACGGGACTGATGCTGCGGTGGAGCGTGGCCACCGAGCGCTCGGTCGTCGCACCGGAGGACGTGCTCTCGCGCTGGAAGCTCGACAATGGGCGTTGGTCGCGGTGGTCGCACAGCACGGTCGGCGTGGCGCGCGTCTGGATGCCGCTCGTGCGTCATACGCTGCAAGTGGAGGCGAGAACGCCCCTCGGCGCGAGAAGCCTCAATCCGGAGCTCACGACCTTCACCGTGCCGCCGCCCGTCTGGTGGAGGGTGGGTCTCCTGCTCCCGATCGGCGCGCTGCTGGGAGTTCTCGTATGGCTCAGCATGCTGCTCGTGCGCCGGCGCCGCGAGCAGGAGGCGCTGTCGCTGCGCGTGCGAGAAGCGGAGCGCATGGAGTTGGTCGGCAGCTTCGCCGCCGGCATGGCACACGAACTCAACAACCTGCTGACGACGATCATCGTGAACACGGAGCTCGTGCACGATGACCGCCCTCCCGGCGCGGAACCGTCACCCGCCGAGGAGATCAGGCGCGCCGCTTTGCAGGCGGCGGCCCAACTGCGCTCCGTGCTCACGTTCACCAGCGACCGCTCGATCGTGCTCGGCGCGCTCGATCTCGCGGCACTGCTTCGGCAGCAGTCGGGCCCGGTGAGCGCGATGTTCCCGTCGACCATCGAGGTCACGTGGAACGTGCCGTCCGAGCCGATGATGGTGCACGCCGAACCGAACGCGATTGCCGCCATCTTACGGGCGCTCGCCGAGCATGCCCTCGATGCGATGACCGATGTGGGGCGGTTTGATGTCACGCTCACCGTGCGGCATCTCGACGCGAGGTACCGGTCGGAGCTGGGGCTCGAGGCGGCGCCGGCGCACGCCGCGCTCGTCCTCTCGCATTCGGGCGCGGGGATGACCGCGGAGCAGTCGCTGCAGGTCTTCCTGCCCCGATTCGACCGTGAGGAATCGGGGATCGGCCTGCCGCTCGTTTATGGGTTCATGCGCCGGTTCCACGGCGCCGTGCAGATCGATCCCTCGGTGACGAGCGGCACGACGTTCCGGCTGTACTTCCCGATTTCAGCAATCGCCGAGTCCTGAGGAGGTCGCGCCCGCCAGGCGCGCCATCCAAGCACGCGCTCGTCGCCCTCCACCGCGGCCCTCCATGCGCGGCGCTGCCTAGCGGTGCGCGCGTTTCGAAATCACGAGCGCATTGCCCACGTCCCGCTCGCCCGTGCGGTCCGACGGGATGTTCACGACGCGGCCTCCGATGACCATCGTCGTGGAACCTCCGCCATCGAAGTTGAGGGCGTTCCACGCGCCGAGCTCTCTCAGCAGGTCGGCGAGTTCGACGAGCGTCATTCCAACGCTGGCCGTCGAGCGGCCGTCCACAGTCACGAGCAACATCGTGGCGCTGTCGCGGCTGAATCCCACGGCGGTGCGCGGATGCCGCACCTCGGCGTTGCGCGAGATCGTCCCCTCGTCGGCGGCGGAACGCGGCGCGATGTTGACGCCGTCGCGCAGCAGGCGCGGCCAACCGCCGATGACGAGCGCGGGGGGCGTGGCGCGCCGCGGCATCCTGGGCCAGGGCGAGAGCCCAAGCGTGACGCGTACCGTGTCGCCGTCCGCCGTCGAGTCGAGGGTTGCCGCCCGGGCGCCGTATCCGGAGAGCACCGTGCCCCCCGGCGAAATCGCGCTGCCGCCGCCTTTTGCCTCGGAGCGACGCACGTACAGCAGGGTGTCGCCGCGGCGGCCCGCAGCCGTGAGCGTCAGCTCGGTGGTGGAACGCACCGTATCGCGCGGGGTCAGCGCGCCGTACCGCGCCGTCCAGAGCGCGGCTCCCTCGTAGGTGCCCGCCGGCAACGTGTTGAGCGTGATGAGCGGGAAGCCGGTGCGGGAGAGGCGAGCGAATCCGTCGAAGGCAAAGCGGTCGAGCAACGGACGCCCCGCGCTGTCCATCGCGAACTGCGCATGCACGTTGTCGAACGTGTCGAACGGCGATTCCGTGACGCGCACGCCCTTCCACCATTCACCGTCGATGACAACGTTGTTCTCATTCGCGCCCGAGGCGAGATCGAAGAAATCGGCGTTGACGGCGGCGAGCACCTGCTCGCCTGCCGCGACGCGTCTCGCGACCATCGACGACACGCGTTCTCGCGTGGTGAGCTGGTCGTGCGCGCGCACCTGCCGCACGTTCACGCCGCCGCGCCGGCGGTCGATGCGCACCACGTGCACCACCCATGGTCCGGCGTTCCGGACAAGGCGTGTGTGGGTGACGCCCGGTGCGAGCGTATCCGTGCGCACGGTGTCGGCGTGTTGAGCGATGCCGGGACTGCTGACGGCGAGCAGGGCGAGGAGGAGCGCGCAGGAAGGGCGCATGGCTAGTGGCGCGGCGTGAGGGAAGATCCTAACTTAGGCCCTCGAGCGGCAGAGTGCAGGAGCGCCGCTCGATGGCGCGGCACGCCGGACGATGTCAGGAACACCTAGACCTCGCAAGCCACTTGCCCACCCCCCTTCTCAAATCGCAGGAGAGCCCGCATGCGGAAACTCGTGAGCCACGCGCTCGCGGCAATTACTTTCGTGGCAACGATTGCCACGGCCGCACTCGCCCAGAACACCATCACGCTTGTCGGCGTAGTCAAGGCCGACGGCCAGCCGCTGGCCGACGCGCAGGTGCTCGTCGTCAATGTGGCGACGCAGGAGACCGCGCGCGCCGTCACGCGGGCCAATGGCGAGTTCCGCGTACTGGGCTTGTTCAGCGGCCAGTACGCGGTCACCGTGCGCGCCATCGGCTACAAGCCGACCGGTGAAAAGGTGCAGCTCGTGATCGGCCAGCGCGCCCGCCTCGAGTTCACGCTGCAAAAGGGAGTCTCCGAGCTGGCGGCGCAGACGATCGTCGGCGAGAAAGTGAAGCAGGTGGAGGTGCAGCGACTGTCGGTGTCGGCGCCGGTGATGAAGGCCGAAATCGAGAACTTGCCACTCAACGCGCGCGGCCTGATGAACCTCGCGGGCGTGGCTCCGGGCATCAAGACGTACGCGCCGCAATCCGGCCGCACCCTGCCGAGCGCGGGCGGCGCCCCCGACCTGCGCTTCTTCAACGTCTATGTCGACGGCGTCGAGATGAAGAGCCTGTACAACGGCAACATCGTCGGCCTTGGCCAGACGGGATCGCCGCTTCCGCAGGAAGCGCTCGAGCAGTTCCGCGTCTTCGTGAACCCGTACGACGCCGAGTATTCGCGGGCGGGATCCTACGTGATCAGCGCCGAGAGCCGGCGCGGCACGAACAAGTGGGAAGGGTCGCTGTTCAGCTTCCTGCAGAACAAGGCGATGATCACGCAGAACGCCTTCCAGACGTCGGTGCCGAACTACAATCGCCAGCAGATCGGCTTCAACTTCCGCGGGCCGCTGCAGAAGGACAAGCTCTTTATCGCCACGAGCTACGAGCTGACGAATACGGCGTACTACCTCGATGTGAACCCGACGAGCGGACCGTGGTCGGCGTACAAAGGCTCGTTCCTGGCCCCCAACAAGAACCACACGCTGCTCTCGCGCCTCACGTATGTGCAGAGCCCGTCCATCACGTACGATGCCGTGCTCTCCGCCCGTTACCTGCGCGGCGAAGGCAACTTCGGCGCCAAGGTGTCGCAGGACGGCGGCATCTCGCAGAAGTACGACATCTACACGGCACTGCTGCGGCAGCGCTTCCTGAAGGCGGGCGGCAACTTCGTCAACGAAGCCAGCCTGCAGATGGTCAGCTGGGGTCACAACGAGGCGCCGCTCAAGCCGGGACCGCAGCTCACGTATCCAGGCATTGTCTTCGGCACCAGCGGCTTCCCGCTCATCCTGAAGGAGCTGCACCTGCGCGCCGTCGATCGCGCCACGTGGAACATCGACAACGCGTCGGGCTCCCACGTCATCAAGGCGGGCGTCGAACTTGCCAGCATCACCGCCAGCCAGAACTTCCCGAGCAACAAAGATGGCTCGTTCAACTTCCTCACGGACACATCGACGCTGCCGAACACCGCATCGATCGCGGTTGGCTTCACCGATCCCAACGGCACCGAAGACGCCAAGGCGAAGGCCGACGGCGCCATCACCACCGGCGTGTACATCAACGACGAGTGGCGCATCAAGGACAATTTCACGCTGAGCATCGGCATTCGGCACGACGCCGAGCTCAACACGATGAACAACAAGTACACGGTGCCGTGGGCCAGCGACACGACGCTCATTCGTCTGGCGGCGAATGGCGGCCCGCTCGCGGGCTACCTGAACCACGGCGACCGCCCGAACCAGATGGGCAACTTCTCGCCACGCGTTTCGTTCTCGTGGGATCCAAACAAGCAGAACAAGACGTTCATCCGCGGTGGCGTCGGCATCATCTACGACCGCGTGACGAGCTTCATGGGATTCCAGGAGCGCAAGAACTCGACGTGGCGCACGTACAATTTCACGTTCAACACGACGACCAACCTGCCAACCAAGGATCCCGCCGTGCTCCGCGCGCGGGTCATCGCGGGACAGGCGGGCTCGCCGGCGCCGATCCTCATGAAGCACGACATGAAGACGCCGAAGAACCTGCAGATGTCGCTCGGCATCGGGCACCAGTTCAACGACGCCTTCGGCATCAACGTCGACTACGTGCGCCAGAACCTCACCAACCTGTACGTGCAGCGCAATCCGAACTACACCGACAAGTCGGTGACGCCGAACGCCCGCAAGCTCACGTCGCGGTTTGGCGACATCGTGCTGTGGGATGACATCGGCGAGGCCAACTACTCGGCTTTCCTCGTGTCGTCCACATTCCAGCACAACCAGACGCGCGTCAACCTGGCGTACACGCTGGCCTGGTACGAGGGCAACTTCGACACTGCGGCGCTGCCCAACTTCGCGCTGCCGTTCCTGTTCAACAAGCAGCGCACCACGGGCGATGAGCGTCACCGCCTCGTGCTGTCGGAAATCAGCCCCGTTCCGTTCGGCTTCAACCTCTCGACCATCGCGACCATCGCCAGCCCGCGTCCGTACGGGAGCATCGACGGCCGCGACATCAACCTCGACAACATCACCGGCGACGACTACACCGGGGGCACCGCGTCCACGGTGGGCAACCGCACGGTGATGCCGTCGAACTCGTGGTCCAATTGGTATCGCACCGTCGACGTGCGCCTCTCGCGTCCGCTGTACACGGTGAGCGGCAAGAAGATCAGCTTCTCCGCCGAAGTGTTCAACCTGTTCAACTGGTATAACCACCTGTCGTACGGCGGCACGCAGTTTACCGCCACGGGCACGGCGGTGGCGTCGTACGGTATCTCGACGGGCGCGTACGCGGCTCGCCAGATGCAGGCCGGGCTTCGCGTCGACTGGTAGCAAGACATCACAACGGGTCCGCCGGCAATCGCCGGCGACGCCCAGTTGGAAGATCGTGAACGCGCGGGGCATCGAGACCAAAGGGTCGCGATGCCCCGCGTGCCATTGGCCCCCATCGTGGGTCGTCGGCTATCCGTCGTCGCCGGCCATCAGCGCGGCGATGGCGCGCACCGTCGTAACGTTGCGAAACGTCGCCTGCACGCCGAGCGCCCTCTCGAATCGCGCGAGGGTGAACTTCGATCTGCTGATCCGCACGCGCGAACGCCAGTACACCTCGCCCGCGTGCAGGGCGAAATCGTCCACCTCATTCTCGAAAGCGCGCAGCGCGTTGCGCTCACCCGCCGTCAGCGTTCGCGCGAGAAAGCCAACCGACAGCGAGTCCGTGTCGGCGAGGTCCGTGTACGGCGCGTGCGCGGCGGCGACGGCCATTTCCGTGCCCGTCCTGAGGAACGTCGCCACGGCGTAGCCAAGCGCCCGCTCGAGCGAGTCGGCGATGCGGCGCTCGGCGGCGCCGCGCGCGCCTGCGCGCGCCGTGAACAGCACGTTGCCGCTCGCGATGTGCGTCGAGACGCCGCTGAATCCGAGCGCTTCAAACTGGCGGCGAAGCGCATTCATCTTGACGACGTGACCGCCGACGTTGATGGCGCGCAGGAGGGCGACGTAGCGTGGCATGCGAGGCAGGGTAGGGGGCGGGGCGACAACGAGAACAGCGACAAAAGTTGACGCCGCGTGCGCGTGCCGCGCCAGCCTCAGGACGCGCACAGTGGCGAACCCAGCGGCCGCGGCCCACATTCTGCCCTTCTCCTCCAACGAGCCGATGACCGCCGCTGCCATCAGCCCCGCCCGTCCCGCGCACGTCATCACGCGCCGCGCGGTTGCGTCGTGGATCATCTACGACCTCGCCAACACCATCTTCTCGATGGGCGTGGTCTCGATGTACTTCTCCACCTACATCCGCACGGCCGTGGGGCCGGAACGCGCCGACGCCGAGTACGGCATCATCACCGCCGTGTCGATGGGCATCATCTTCGTCATCTCGCCGATGCTCGGCGCCATGACGGACCGCGCGGCCCGGCGAATGCCGTTTCTGCTCTGGAGCACGATCATCTGCGTGGCGCTGACGGCGTTGCTGGGCCGCGACGGCTACACCGTCACGCTCTGGCTGTTTGTCATCGCCAACGCCGCCTACCAGGCCGGGCTTCAGTTCTACGATGCGATGCTCCCCGAGGTAAGCACCGAGGAGAACCGCGGACGCATCAGCGGCATCGGCGTCGCGATCGGCTATCTGGGATCGTACATCGCCGTCGGACTCGGATTGTACTTCGGCAGCGGCGATCTGCCCAAACTGTTCCTCTGGATTGCGGCGACGTTCCTCGTCCTCTCCATTCCGTGCTTTCTCTTCGTGCGCGAACGCGGGAATCCGAACCCGCGACCCGTCTTTGCGTGGGACGCCGTGCGGGGTTCGCTGCGCGAGACGGTGAAGACGTTTCAGAATGGACACCAGTACCCGGGGCTCATTCGCTTTCTCGTCGGTCGCATCTTCTACACCGACGCCATCAACACCGTCATCTCCATCATGACGCTGTACACGATCAATGTGGCGGTGGCGGCCGGACAGGGCGAAGAGACGGCAGCGCAGACGTCCAAGCTGGTCATGCTCGTGGCCATCACGTTCGCCGTGCTCGGCGGTTTCTTCTGGGGCTGGCTGGTCGATCGCATCGGGCCGAAGCGCACGCTCAACATCGTGCTGCATCTTTGGGTGGCCACGTTCGTCGCGGCCGCGATGATGGGGATCATGCACCTGCCGCTGTCCCTGTTCTATGTGGTCGCATCGTCCGCCGGCGTCGCCCTCGGCGGTGTCTGGTCGGCCGATCGCCCGCTGATGCTGCGGCTCACGCCGCCTGATCGCATCGGAGAGTTCTACGGACTCTACGGCATGGTCGGCCGCTTCTCGGCCATCACCGGTCCCATCATCTGGGCCATCGTGGCCAAGCTCACCATCGAGAATGGCCTCCTGAAACCGGCGCAGGGGCAGGGCGTGGGCGTGCTCGTGCTGCTCATTCTCGTCGGCATCTCGTACTACATCATGCGGCCGGTCACCGATGCGCCACGAGACTGGGAAGCGCTGCGTCACGCGGCTGCGCCATTGACCGATCGATAGGGTCGCGGAAGGACGCACCGGTCGCCCATCTCAACGCTGGCGACGCGATTTGACGAAAGTGCTTGACCCGCGCGCCGCCGAGGCGAATGTTGGCGTGAGATGCGCATGAGAGCTGCAGCCATTTCCCTCGCGGCCCTGCTCGCCGCCGCGCCCGTCGTGCCGGCGCAGCAGCCCGCATCGTGCGGCGCGCCCGGAGGCAAGCTGGCGCTGGTTCTCCCCGGCGGCGGCGCCAAGGGATTCGCGCACCTCGGCGTGCTGCGGATGCTCGATTCGCTCGGCATCGTCCCCGACCTCATCGTCGGTACGAGTGCCGGTGCCATCATGGGGGCGCTCTACGCCAGCGGCCTCGACGTCGACGAGATCGAGCGAGACGTCCAAGGGCTCGGGCTCGATACGCTGATCGGCCGCTACGACGCGTCGACGCCCCCGTCGCTCGGGACGCGCCGTGCCATCCTCGCATGGGAGGGCGGGCAGCAGGGACTGGTGCTGCGCACCAATGTGGTGCGCGAGGCACCGCTCAACGCGCTCGTCAGCGCGCTCTATGCGCGCGGCAACCTGATGGCCGCCGGCGATTTTGACCGCTTGCCTATCCCGTTCCGCGCCGTCGCCGCCGACATCAGTACGCGTGAACCGGTGGTGCTCGGCAGCGGCGATCTCGCGCAGGCCGTGCGCGCGAGCAGCGCCATTCCCGTCGTCTTTCGCTCCGTGCGCGTCGGCGACCGCGATCTCGTCGATGGCGGCATTGTCAGCAATGTCCCCATCGACGTGGCGCGTTCGCTCGGCGCCACGCGCCTCATCGTGTCGAATCTGCGCGACACGTCGCGCTTTGACGTGCGCGATGGCGACCCGCTGTCGACGGCCGGCCAGCTGCTGAGTTTCCTGTTCGAGCAGCCCATTGCGCCGCTTCAGCCCGGTGACGTCATGCTCACGGCCGATGTGAGCGGCGTAAACCAGTTCGATTTCTCGAATGCCAGTATCGCTCGCGTCATCGCCGCCGGCATGCGCGGTGCGGCCGCCATACGCGACGCGCCCTGCCTGCCGCGCGGAGGCGCGCGCCCCCGCGGCGAAGTCCCACCGCTCGCCTCGTACTTCCTGCCGGGCGGCACTGATGCCGAAGTGGCGCGCGCGCTGTGGCTCACCCTCGGCGATGTCGGCGGTCGCGTACCCGAACTGCCGCGGTTGCAAGCGCGGCTGCGCTCGCTTTCGCAGATCGACCGGTACCGCGCCATCTGGCTCTTTCCGCAGCGCGGGCCGGGCGACTCCGTGGTCTTCAACGCCATCGCTCGGCCCTCGAGCAACGAACAGGCACTCGTCGGAGCCGCGTTCGATCGCGAACTCGGGCCGCGCGTCTGGGCGGGACGCGTACAGCGCCTGCCGCAGCGCAACGCCGAAGTCACGGGCGTGCTTTCCATCGGCCAGTTTCAGCAGGAGGTGGAGCTCACGCTGCGGCGCAGCTATGACGTGCTGAAATCGCCGTGGTCGCCCATCGTCAGCGGCGCGCTCACGCGCGCGCAGGTGCGCGACATTCGCGACGGTCGCGAGTTTCCCGTCATTCAGACCGCCGACTGGCTCGCCGAGCTGGGCATCGAACGGCGGTTCACCAAACGCGGCTCCGTGGCACTCACCGCCTTCGCGCGGCAGTGGGACGAACCCGTGTTCGCCGCGACACCCACGGCGCTCGGTGCGCGATTGCGCGTGCAGCTGTCCGGCGCCGCCAACGAGATGCCGCGCGGTCTCGTTGAATTCGAGGGGACGCTCCGCTACTGGCGCGCGGCGACCGAACTGCGGCGCTCGCGGGCGTGGCGCGGCTACACCGTCGAGTCGCTGATCTCCGCCGTCGTCGGCGAGCACCTGCCGCTGCAGAGCAGCGCGTTTCTCGGCGGCAACGACGTCGGCTTTCCGGGCTTCAAGATCCAGGAACTGCGGGGCGCGCAGGCCGCCACGGCGGCGCTGCGAGTGGCGCACCGGCTCTATGGACCGCTCAACGTGCAGGGACTCATCGCCGGCGGCGCCCTGCAGACCGCGACGTACGGCGTCTTCCGCGACGCGCGCGGCTACTTTGGTGCGCGCGGCGGGCTCGGCGTGACGACGGCGCTCGGACCGCTCGCCCTCGAGTATGGGGCGAACGATCGCGGACGCGGCAATCTCTGGCTGCGTTTCGGCGACTGGTTCTAGGCGTGCAGGTCACGGTCATCGACATCCTGCTGGCCGCCGCCGTCATCGCCGTCACGATGGTGCTTGGCGCCGGCTGGTATTGGCGCCGCTGGGTGCGGCGCACGGCGCGGCGTGCGCATCGGCGGTTTGGCGCACGGATCGACCGATTCAAGCTCACCGGTAAGCGCTACATCACTGAGGCGCTGCTGAACGACCACGACGTCGCGCTCGCGGTGCGCGCCCACGCGCAGGAACATGGCATGCCGGAGCGCGCTGTCTGGCTACGGGTGCGGCAGTACCTCGACGAGATCGTCCCCGCGTTCTCGCTGCTGATGTACTACAAGTTCGGCTACGCCCTGTCGCGCGCGCTGCTCTCGATGTTCTACAAGGTGTCGGTGGGCTACGTGCGGCGCGCTTCAATTGAAGAGCTGCCGCGCGAGTCCATCGTCATCTACCTGCTGAATCACCGCAGCAACGCCGACTTCGTGCTCGCCAGCTACGCCCTCGCTGGCGAGGTGGCGATCTCCTATGCGGTCGGCGAGTGGGCGCGCGTCTTTCCGCTGGAGTACCTGTTCAAGTCGTTCGGCTCGTACTTCATTCGCCGGCGGTATCGCGAGCCGTTGTACCATCACGTGCTCGAGCGCTACGTGCAGCTCATCACGCGCAATGGCGTGACGCAGGGGATCTTCCCCGAGGGCGGTCTCACGCGCGACGGCCATCTGCGCCCCGCCAAGGTGGGATTGCTCGACTACGTGCTTGGCGTGGCGCGCGAGCCAGGCTTCGCCGAACGCCTGCACGTGATCCCGGTGGCGCTCAACTACGACCGCGTGCTCGAAGACCGCACGCTGCTGCGCGAGTTGCGCGCGAAGGACGGCGGCGCGCGCACGGGGCGGCTGACGCAACTTGGCGAAGTGCTGCATTACGCGGGGTGGAACGTGGGGCGTGTGCTGTCGCGGCGATGGCGGCGCTATGGGCGCGCCGCGGTGGTGATCGGTGAGCCGATCGCGGTGAAGCCCTGGCTCGACGAGCTCGCGTCGGGTGGGGCGCCGCTCTTTGATCGGTCGCGCGCCCATCGGTTGGGGGCGGTACAGGCGTTCTGCGACGGCGTGATGCTGCGCATCGGCGACATCATCCCCGTCACGCCGGTGCCGCTGGCCTGCGCGGCGATCCAGACATTTGACGCCGATTACGTCACCCGCGCGCGCCTGCTCGAACGGATGGCCGAGCTGCGCGACGCGTTGCTCGAGCGCGGCGCGCGCGTGTTGCGCGCCGACCAGCAGGTGGAGCAGGATTGGGATCGTGCGTATCGGATGCTCCGCATGCGCCGCGTCGTGGCGCGCACGGGCGAAGGGTACCTGATCCTGCCGCGCGGCCGTGAACTCGTGAGCTACTACGCCAACTCCATTGCGCACCTGTGCGGCGAGTTTGAGAGCGCGGTGAAGGCCAGGGACCAGCTGCCGGCGGACGGACTGGTCGGGATGTGATCCCTGTCCTCCGTCTTGACCTTCACCCCTCACCCGACTATCAATTCATGCTCTGTTCCGTGCCACCCATTCCGGGTGATCCACGTAGAATCAGGACCACGAACAGCATCAGGATAAGATGCCGACGATTAACCAACTCGTCCGGCAGAGCCGCCGTGATGTCGCCAGGAAGGAAAAGGCGCCGGCTCTGAAGGCGAACCCGTTCAAGCGTGGCGTGTGCACCCGCGTGTACACCACCACCCCCAAGAAGCCGAACTCCGCCCTCCGCAAGGTTGCGCGTGTCCGCCTCACCAACGGCTTCGAAGTCACCGCCTACATTCCCGGCGAAGGCCACAACCTGCAGGAGCACTCGATCGTGCTCATTCGCGGCGGCCGCGTGAAGGATCTTCCGGGCGTGCGCTACCACATCGTGCGCGGCAAGCTTGACGCCTCTGGCGTGAACGGCCGCAACAAGAGCCGGTCCAAGTACGGCACCAAGAAGCCGAAGGCCGGGGGAAAGTAAGCCATGAGCCGCCGCAAAACCGCCGTTAAGCGCTCCATCCTGCCGGATGCGCGCTACGATTCACAGACTGTCTCCAAGTTCATCAACGTGCTGATGTACGCCGGCAAGAAATCGACGGCCGAGCGCATCTTCTACGGTGCGATGGACCTGGTCGAGAGCCGCACGTCGCAGCCGGGCGTGAACGTGTTCAAGGCTGCCCTCGCCAACCTGAAGCCCGTGGTCGAAGTGAAGAGCCGCCGCGTCGGCGGTGCCACGTACCAGGTGCCGGTCGAAGTGCGTCCTGAGCGCCGCACCGCGCTCGCGATGCGCTGGCTCATCAGCTATTCGCGCGACCGCAACGAGAAGTCGATGGCCGAGAAGCTGGCCGCCGAAGTGATCGCGGCGTCGAAGGGCGAGGGCAACGCCGTGAAGAAGAAGGAAGACACGCACCGCATGGCCGAGGCCAACAAGGCCTTCGCGCACTATCGCTGGTAAGCGCGTCCA
>JAHFCT010000038.1:14942-31096 GCA_023249375.1 Gemmatimonadota bacterium
TCCGAAATCGGAATCCTGAATCGCAATCCGTGATCCCTGTCCGCAATCTCCTAACCCTTGACAGAGGAAGGAATTGCACTACCTTCATTGGGCTACGGCGAATTGCAGTTCATCGCATCGCTTAGTCGGCCGCTTCGTGCGGACGTCCGGGGAACTGCGCCCCGGCATTTATGGGCCCGCCAACTGACTGGTAGCAGGTGTCAGCGCGGGGGCGAAGGACCAAGCCGACCGATGACGCACGGGAGCTGTTCTGGACCGCGCCGAGGTTTCCGAAAAGCAACGCAGGACAATTTGACGTCGGGGCTGGTTCAGCCCGGCGCGCCGTGGGTCCCCAGTCGCGCAGCAGCGGCGACTGTACCCGGCGAGGGCGGATGGATACCGGCTTTTCCCGTTTCTGGGAGGGGCGCCCGGTCCAGCCGCGTTTTCGTTCCCTGATCGTCTGCATGTCCGCCGAACGTGGCGGATCAAATCAATAGGCTCCCTGCGAACACATGGCCCGCGACACCGAACTCAAGTACTACCGCAACATCGGCATCATGGCCCACATCGATGCCGGCAAGACCACGACGACTGAGCGAGTCCTCTATTACACGGGGAAGTCGCACAAGCTCGGCGAGGTGCACGACGGCGCGGCCACGATGGACTGGATGGAGCAGGAGCAGGAGCGCGGCATCACCATCACCTCGGCCGCCACGACGTGTTTCTGGCGCCGTCATGGTGATTCGTACGCCGCGGCGGGCGACGGACCCGAATACCGCATCAACATCATCGACACCCCCGGGCACGTCGACTTCACGGTGGAAGTGGAACGCTCGCTGCGCGTGCTCGACGGCGCCGTGACGTTGCTCGATTCGGTGGCCGGAGTAGAGCCGCAGACCGAGACGGTGTGGCGCCAGGCGGACCGGTATCAGGTCCCGCGCATGATTTTCGCGAACAAGATGGACCGCGTGGGCGCCAACTTCACCCGCTGCATGGAGATGATCAAGGATCGTCTCACGAAGAACGCGTACGCGCTGCAGCTGCCGGTCGGGTCGGGCGAGTTGTTCACGGGCCACATCGACATCATCGAGCGCAAGCAGTACATCTTCGACGAAGAGACGCTCGGCAAGACCTTCACGGTCACCGACGTCCCCGAAGACATGATCGAGAAGGTCGAGGCCGCGCGCCACGAGCTGGTTGAAGCGGCGGTGATGCACGACGACGAACTGATCGCCAAGTTCCTCGAATCGGGCGCCGATTCGCTGACCGTCGATGAGATCCGCCACGCCATTCGCGCGGCGACCATCAAGATGCAGTTCTGCCCGGTGCTCTGCGGCGCCTCGTTCAAGAACAAGGGCGTGCAGGCGCTGCTCGATGCCGTCATCGATTTTCTGCCGAGCCCCAGGGATGTGCCCGCCATTCAGGGCCATCTGCCGCACCATGACGAGACGTTCGACACGCGTTCCGTGGCTGATGATGCGCCGTTTGCGGCGCTGGCGTTCAAGATTGCCACTGATCCGTTTGTCGGCCGCCTGACGTTCTTCCGCGTCTACTCCGGCATCCTCAAGGCCGGGTCGCACGTCTACAACAGCAGCAAGGACAAGCGCGAGCGCATTGGCCGCCTGCTGCAGATGCACGCGAACAAGCGCGAAGAGATCGAAGAAGTGCGCGCCGGCGACATCGCCGCCGCCATTGGCCTCAAGGAAACGCGCACCGGCGACACGCTGTGCGACGAGGACAAGCCGATCATCCTCGAAGCGATGAAGTTCCCGACGCCCGTCATCGACGTTGCGGTCGAGCCGAAGACCAAGGCGGACCAGGACAAGATGGGCATCGCGCTCAACAAGCTGGCCGAGGAAGACCCGACGTTCCGCGTGCACACGGACGCCGAGACCGGGCAGACGATCATTTCGGGCATGGGCGAGCTGCACCTCGAGATCATCGTCGACCGCATGATGCGCGAGTTCAAGGTGGACGCGAATGTCGGCCGCCCGCAGGTGGCGTATCGCGAGACCATTCGTAAGCGCGTCGAGAAGGTCGAGGGCAAGTTCATCCGCCAGTCCGGCGGCAAGGGCCAGTACGGTCACGTCGTGATCAACGCGCAGCCGGCCGAGGTTGGGCACGGCTACGTGTTCGAGGACAAGATCGTGGGCGGCGCGATTCCCCGGGAATACATCTCCCCGGTGGAGGCCGGCATCAAGGAGGCGCTGGAGAACGGCATCCTCGCCGGCTACCCGATGGTCGACGTGAAGGTCGAGCTCATCTACGGCTCGTACCACGACGTCGACTCGAGCGAAATGGCGTTCAAGATTGCAGGCTCGATGGCCATCAAGGAAGCCGCCAAGCGCGCGCATCCGGTGATCCTCGAGCCCATGATGAAAGTCGAGGTCGTCACTCCCGAGCAGTACATGGGCGACGTGCTCGGCGACCTCTCGGCCCGCCGGGGCAAGATCGGCGGCATGATGCAGCGCGGCGAGGCGCAGGTGATCGCGTCCACCGTGCCGCTGAGCGAGATGTTCGGGTACTCGACGCGCCTCCGCAGCCAGACGCAGGGACGCGCGGTGTATTCGATGGAATTCTCGCATTACGAGGAAGTCCCGAAGGCCAAGATGGAAGAGATCGTCTCCAAGGCGAAGTAACCCCGTACCACCTTTCTACCGTACAGGACACCTTTTTATGGCCAAGGCAAAGTTCGAGCGCACCAAGCCGCACGTAAACGTTGGCACCATCGGCCACGTCGACCACGGCAAGACGACCCTTACCGCCGCCCTCACGAAGGTGTCGGCCGACAAGGGGTATGGCACCAAATACATCTCCTACGATCAGGTGGCCAAGGCCTCCGAGTCGCAGGGGCGCCGCGACGCGTCGAAGATCCTGACGATCGCGACCTCGCACGTCGAGTACGAGACGGCGAACCGCCACTATGCACACGTCGACTGCCCCGGGCACGCCGACTTCATCAAGAACATGATCACCGGTGCGGCGCAGATGGACGGCGCCATCGTCGTGGTGTCGGCCGTGGACGGCCCGATGCCGCAGACGCGCGAGCACATTCTGCTGGCGAAGCAGGTGAACGTGCCCAAGATCGTCGTCTTCCTGAACAAGTGCGACCTCGTCGAGGACGCCGAGCTGCTCGACCTCGTCGAGCTCGAAGTGCGTGAGCTGCTCTCGAAGTACGGCTTCGACGGCGACAACGTGCCGGTCATCCGCGGCGCCGCCATTCGCGCCATCGAGGGCGACCCGAAGTGGGTGGCCACCATCGAGGAGCTGTGCGCGGCGCTCGACTCGTGGATCCCGCAGCCCGTGCGCGAAGTGGACAAGCCGTTCCTGATGCCGGTCGAGGACGTGTTCTCGATCACCGGCCGCGGCACGGTGGCCACGGGCCGTATCGAGCGCGGCAAGGTGAAGACGGGCGACGAACTCGCGATCGTGGGTTTCGGCTCGGACAAGAAGACGGTCTGCACGGGCGTCGAGATGTTCCGCAAGCTGCTCGACGACGGTCAGGCGGGCGACAACGTCGGCCTCCTGCTCCGCGGCGTGGACAAGAAGGAAATCGAGCGCGGCATGTGCCTGGCGAAGCCGGGGTCGATTCCGCCGCACACGAAGTTCGAGGGTGAGGTCTACGTCCTGACCAAGGACGAGGGCGGCCGTCACACGCCGTTCTTCAAGGGCTACCGCCCGCAGTTCTACTTCCGCACGACGGACGTCACGGGCTCGATCGAGCTGCCGGCCGGCACCGAGATGGTGATGCCGGGCGACAACGTGCCGATGACGATCGAGCTGATGACGCCGATCGCCATGGAAGAGACGCTGCGCTTCGCCATCCGCGAGGGTGGGCGTACGGTCGGCGCGGGTGTGGTGACCAAGATTCTGAAGTAGATGGCAGATGGCGGATGGTAGATGGTAGACGCGTTCTACCATCTGCCATCTACCGACTACCATCACTCTCCAAAGAGGCAGACATGGCCGGGAAAATTCGCATTCGACTCAAGGCATTCGACCACGCCGTCATCGATCAGGCGAGCGCGGACATCGTCCGCACCGCCGAGAAGACGGGGGCGCAGGTGTCGGGCCCGATTCCGCTGCCGACGAAGACGCAGCGGTGGACCGTGCTCCGGTCGCCGCACGTCGACAAGAAGTCGCGGGAACAGTTCGAGCTCAAGACGCACAAGCGCATGATCGACATCCTCGATTCGCGCGCGCAGACGGTGGACGCGCTTACCAAGCTGGATTTGCCAGCGGGCGTGGACGTCGAAATCAAGGTGGAGTGAACGGAGGAAGACAGATGGTAGAAGGGAGATGGTAGCAGGTAGACCGCTCCAATCTGGCCATCGTCTTTATCTGTCTGCTCACAGTCCAACGGCCACACAGCCGCGCGCAGTCCGCGCCGGCGGCCGTGACTAATCCAGAGGGAACTCATGATCGGAATCATTGGGAAGAAGCTGGGCATGACCCAGATCTTCAACGAGGCGGGGCAGCAGATCCCCGTGACCGTCGTGGAGGCGACGCCGAATCCCGTCACCAAGGTGACGAGCAAGGATAAGGCGGGCTTCGTCGCGGTTGAGCTCGGCTACGGGGCGCAGAAGGCGCGCCGGGTGAGCAAGAAGGGGGAGCGTGACCCGCGCGGTGCGCGCGCGCATGCGGCGCAGGTGGGGCACGCCGCCAAGGCGGGGCTGCAGGCCGCGCCGCGCGTGCTGAAGTCGGTGCGTCTTGATGACGCGCCGGGCAAGGACGCCGCCATCCCGACGTACAACGTCGGCGACGTCATCACGGTGGGAATTTTCGCGCCGGGCGAGCACGTGAAGGTGACCGGCACGTCGAAGGGGCGCGGATTCCAGGGCGTCGTCAAGCGCTACGGCTTTGGCGGCGGTCCGAACACGCACGGCAACACGAAGCACCGTCGGCCCGGCTCCATTGGCCCCGGCACCAATCCGTCGCGCGTGATCAAGGGCAAGAAGATGCCCGGTCACTACGGCGACGCGCGCCACACGCAGATCAATCTCCGCGTCGAGAAGGTGGATGCGGAACGGAATCTCTTGTACCTCCGCGGTGCGGTGGCCGGGCCGAAGAACGGCATCGTCCTCGTGCGCAAGCAGGGTTAACCCATGGCTGACACGATGCAGTTTGAAGCGGCCGCCTATACCGCGCTGGGGACGCCGCGCGAGAAGGTGAGCCTGCCGCAGGCAACGTTCGACGGCACGGTGAACGTGCCGGTGATGCAGCAGGCGGTGAAGGCGATGCTCGCCAACCAGCGCCAGGGGACCGCGTACACGAAGACGCGTGGCCTGGTGGTCGGCGGCAACCAGAAGCCGTGGAAGCAGAAGGGGACCGGCCGCGCCCGTCAGGGCTCGACGCGCGCCCCGAACTGGCCGGGCGGCGGCACGGTGTTTGGCCCGCACGGCGACCGCAACTATTCGCAGACGGTTCCCAAGCAGGTGCGTCAGCTCGCCCGCAAGAGCGCGCTCAACGCCCGCGCCCGCGAGAACGCGGTGATCGTCATCGACCAGTTCACGTACGACGCGCCCAAGACGTCGCGGCTGCACCAACTGCTCGCGCGGCTCGACGTCGCCGACCAGAACGTGCTCATCCTGACGGACGGCGTGAAGCAGAACGTCTACCTGAGCGGCCGCAACCTGCCGCAGGTTCGCGTGATGCCGTTCGCTGACGTGTCGACGTACGAAGTGCTCTGGTCGGATGTGGTGCTGGTGGAGGCGTCGGCCATCGGGCAGGCGCTTGCGCCGGTCGCCGAGAAGGCGATGGACAAAGTGAAGGTCAAGAAGGCCAGCGCGCCGAAGACGCCGAAGGCCAAGAAGGCGGCCGAGACGTCGAAGAAGGCGACCGCCAAGAAGGCGGCGGTGAAGAAGGCGCCGGCGAAGAAGGCGCCGGCCAAGCCGGCCGCTGCCGCCGCTGCCAAGAAGGCGCCGGCCAAGAAGGCCGCCGCACCGAAGAAGAAGGGGAAGTAACCAATGCCATCCACATATCGCACGATCGTGCGCCCCATTGTCACCGAGAAGTCGTCGGCGGCGTTCCAGGACCGGGGCGAATACACGTTTGAGGTCCATCCCGACGCGAACAAGGCGGCGATCAAGAACGCCATCGAGTCGCTGTTCGGGGTGCATGTCACCGGCGTCTGGACGTCGCAGCAGCGCGGGAAGCCGCGCCGCGTGGGGCAGAGCATCGGGCTCCGTCCGCGCTGGAAGAAGGCCATCGTGAAGCTCCGCCAGGGCGACACGATCGAGATCTTTGAGGGCTAAGCCATGGGCATCCGTCAATTCAAGCCGGTCACGGCTTCCTCGCGCTTCCGCAGCGTGTCGGATTTCGACACGATCACGCGGTCGACGCCGGAGAAGTCGCTTACCGAACCGCTGAAGAAGTCGGGCGGTCGTGACAATCACGGTCACATCTCGATGCGCCGCCTCGGCGGCGGGCACAAGCGGAAGTACCGCATTATCGACTTCAAGCGCAACAAGCACGGCGTGGCGGCGACGGTCACGCACATCGAATACGATCCCAACCGCTCGGCGCGCATCGCGCTGGTGACGTACGCGGACGGCGAGCTGCGCTACATCCTGCACCCGAAGGGGTTGTCGGTGGGCGACAGCGTGACATCGGGTCCGGGCGCCGACGTGCGCACCGGCAACGCGATGCCGCTCAAGGAAGTGCCGCTCGGCACCTCGGTGCACAACGTCGAGCTGATTCCGGGGAAGGGCGGCCAGATGGCGCGCTCGGCCGGGACGTCGGTGCAGGTCGTGGCCAAGGAAGGCGAGTACGTGACGCTGCGCATGGCCTCCACGGAAATGCGCCTCGTGCACGGCAACTGCCTGGCGACGATTGGCGAAGTCGGCAACGCCGAGCACGAGCTGAAGTCGGCAGGCAAGGCGGGCGCCACGCGCTGGGCCGGCCGCCGTCCGAAGGTGCGCGGCGAAGTGATGAACCCGGTGGATCACCCGCATGGCGGCCGCACGCGCGGCGGCCGAAACGTGGTGAGCCCGTGGGGCAAGAAGGAAGGTGTGAAGACGCGCAACAAGAAGAAGCCGTCGCAGCGTCTGATCGTCCGCGGCCGGAAGCGCGGCAAGGCCACACAGAGCTAACCGGGACATCCATATATGGCACGCAGCCTCAAGAAGGGTCCGTTCATCCAAGAAAGCCTGATGAAGAAGGTCTTCGGAATGAACGCCCGTAATGAAAAGAAAGTCGTCAAGACGTGGTCGCGCGCGAGCACGGTGCTCCCCGAGTTCGTGGGGCACACGTTCGCGGTGCACAACGGGAACAAGTTCATCCCGGTGTACGTGACCGAAAACATGGTCGGGCACAAGCTCGGCGAGTTTGCGCCGACGCGCCTGTTCCGCGGCCACACGGCGGCGGGGAAGGCGGTCGATTCCAAGGCGAAGCCCGCAGCGGCGGCGGCGCCGGCGGCGGCCCCGGCCAAGGGAGGGAAATAACCCATGGCTGAGGCACGCGCGATCCAGCGCACGGCGCGCCAGAGTCCCTACAAGATGCGGCTGGTCATCGACCAGATCCGCGGCTTGGGGGTAAACGACGCGCTCGCGCTCCTGCAGTTCTCCAAGAAGCATGCTGCCAAGCAGATCTCGAAGGTGCTCAAGAGCGCCGTCGCGAACGCCGAGCAGGCCGCCCGGACGACGAGTGCGTCGCTGGACGTGGACCAGCTGTACGTGAAGGTGGCGACGGTCAATGAAGGGCCGAAGCTCAAGCGATGGACGCCGGCGGCCATGGGCCGGGCGACCCCCGTTCACAAGCGGACGAGCCACATCGAGATCATCGTGGCCGAGAAGGAAGGGCGCTAATGGGACAGAAAACGAATCCGATCGGCTTCCGCCTGGGCGTGACGAAGGACTGGCGGTCGAAGTGGTTTGCCACGAAGGACTATCCGCAGCTGGTGAAGGAGGATGATCTCCTCCGCAAGTATCTGCGCCTGCGCCGGTTTCCGGGGAACGCGAGCCCGGCGATTGCCGACATCCTCATCGACCGCAAGCCGGGCAAGGTCGTCGTGACCCTGCACACCGGGCGTCCGGGCGTGGTGATTGGCAAGAAGGGCGAGGAAGTGGAGAAGCTGAAGTCCGAGCTGCAGCAGATCACGGGCAAGGATGTCGGCATCAATGTCGAAGAGATCAAGCGCCCGGAGATCGAGGCGCAGCTCGTCGCCGACAATATCGCCGCGCAGCTGGCGCAGCGCATTTCGTTCCGCCGCGCGATGAAGCGCGCGGTGCAGAGCGCGATGCGCATGGGCGCCGAGGGTATCAAGGTGAAGTGCGGCGGGCGCCTGGGCGGGGCCGAGATCGCGCGCGTGGAAGGCTACCGCGAAGGGCGGGTGCCGCTCCACACGCTGCGCGCCGATATCGATTACGCGACCAGCACGGCGAAGACGACCTTCGGGACGATCGGCGTGAAGGTCTGGATCTTCAAGGGCGAAATGGTGGAAGGCCGTCGCGGCGGCAGCACCTATTCGTCCGACGCGTGAGGCGCTGACCGATGCTGAGTCCGAAGCGAGTCAAATTTCGCAAGATGTTCAAGGGGCGCACGCGCGGGCTGGCGACGCGCGGGGCCGAGGTGTCGTTTGGGCACTACGGGCTGCAGTCACTGGAGCCCGGGTGGATCACCAACCGGCAGATCGAAGCCGCCCGTGTGGCGCTGACGCGTCACGTGAAGCGCGGCGGCAAGGTGTGGATCCGCATCTTCCCCGATAAGCCGATCACGAAGAAGCCGGCCGAGACCCGCATGGGCAAGGGCAAGGGCTCGCCTGAAGGTTGGGTGGCCGTGGTGAAGCCCGGACGCGTGCTGTTCGAGATCGAAGGCGTTGACAAGGAACTGGCCCAGAAGGCGATGGCACTGGCCGCCGCCAAGCTGGGCATCCGCACCAAGTTCGTAGCCCGCGAGGAGGCGCACACCGCATGAAGGCCGGACAGATTCGCGAGCTGAGCGGCGCCGAGATTGCGGCGCGCATCAAGGAGCTCGAAGAGGAGCGGTTCCGGCTGCGGTTTCGCCGTGCGACCGAACCGTTGGAAGACCCGCTGCGCCTGCGCGTGATCCGTAAGGACATCGCGCGGCTCAAGACCGTGCTGCGCGAGAAGGCCGCGGGCGCGGCCGCTGGCCGCTGACCCGAGGAATGACCCATGGCTGAACAGACGAAGACGAATGCGGCTGCCCGTCCGACGCGCAAAGTGCGCACGGGGAAGGTGGTCAGCGACAAGATGCAGAAGACGGTGGTGGTGGCGATCGAGCGTCGCGTGCCGCACCCGGTCTATGGCAAGATGGTGACGCGCACGACGCGCCTGAAGGCCCACGACGAGCAGAACTCGGCGAAGGTCGGCGACGTGGTGCGGATCACCGAGACCCGCCCGCTGTCCAAGGACAAGCGGTGGCGCGTGGTCGAAATTCTCGAACGCGCGCAGTAAGGGGATCCGACCATGATCCAACAGGAATCAGTTGTAAAGGTCGCGGACAACAGCGGCGCCAAGCGCGCGCTGGTGATCCGTGTGCTGGGCGGCACGCGCCGCCGCTATGCCCGCCTGGGCGACCAGGTCATCGTGGCGGTCAAGGACGCGCTGCCGAATGGGACGGTGAAGAAGTCGGACGTCGCGCGCGCCGTGGTGGTGCGCACGGTCAAGGAGACCCGCCGCAAGGACGGGAGCTACATCCGGTTCGACGAGAACGCCGTCGTAATCATCGATGACAAGGGCGAGCCGCGGGCGACGCGCATTTTCGGGCCGGTGGCCCGCGAACTGCGCGAGAAGCGCTACATGAAAATCGTCTCGCTGGCGCCGGAGGTTCTCTAAATGCGCATCCTGACGCACAAGAAGACGATGGGGAGCCGGCTGACGCGCCGGCACGCCATCAACGCCGAGCGCGAGACGCTGCCGGTGACGAAGGGCGACGTCGTGCGCGTGATGCGCGGCGAGGACAAGGGGAAGGAAGGGAAGGTGATCCGCATCCTCACCAAGACGTCGCGGGTGGTGATTGAAGGCGTGAACATCGTGAAGAAGCACCGCAAGGCGCGCAGCGCGGACGAGCAGTCGGGCATCATCGAACTGCCGGCCCCCGTGCACGTGTCCAACGTGATGCTGCTCGATCCGAAGTCGGGAGCCCCGACGCGGACGCGCCGCCGGATTGACACCGACGGCACGAAGGAGCGCATCAGCGTGAAGAGCGGCGACGCGATCCCGCGCAACCGCTAAGGCCGAGGAACCGACTGATGGCAACGAAGGAACACAAGCCAGGTGCCGCCAAGGGCGCACCGGAAAAGAAGTCCAAGAGCAGCAAGGGCGGCGAGAAGGGGAATTCCATGCTCCCCTCGCAGCACAAGGGGGAGAAGCTCCCGGTGCAGCCGCCGCGCCTGCGCGACTACTACGTGCAGACCGTGCGGGCAAAGCTGGCCGCGCAGTTCGGCCTGTCCAACGTGCACGAGATTCCGCAGCTCGAGAAGATCGTGCTGAACGTGGGCATGGGCGAAGCGATCAAGACGCCGAAGGTGCTCGACACGGTGGTCGACGAGCTGGCGGTGATCAGCGGCCAGAAGCCGGTGCGGAAGAAGGCGAAGAAGTCGATCGCCAACTTCGGACTGCGCCAGGGGCAGGAAGTGGGCGCCAGCGTGACGCTGCGCGGCGCGCGGATGTGGGAGTTCCTCGACCGCTTCGTGTCGACGGCGCTGCCTCGCGTGCGCGACTTCCGCGGCCTGTCGACGCGCTCGTTTGACGGGCGCGGCAACTATTCGATGGGCGTCAAGGAACAGATGATCTTCCCCGAGATCAACTACGACCAGGTAGAGCAGATCCACGGGATGGACATCACGTTCGTCACGACGACGACCAAGGACGACCAGGCGCTTGCGCTGCTGCGCGAACTCGGCATGCCGTTCCGCGGCGACGAGAAGCCCGTCGTGGTCACGCACTAACAGGACCGAGCCCATGGCCAAGAAGAGCAGCATCGAGAAGAACGAACGCCGCAAGAAGCTCACGCAGCGCTATGCCGCCAAGCGGAAGGCGCTGAAAGCGGTGATCCAGAACCCGAAGGCGTCGGAAGACGAGAAGACGGCGGCGCAGTTTGCGCTGCAGAAGTTGCCGCGCAACTCGTCGAAGACGCGCATCCGGAACCGCTGCCAGATGACCGGCCGCAGCCGCGGATTCGAGAGCGCGTTCGGCCTGAGCCGCATTGCGCTGCGCGAGATGGCGAACAACGGGCTGCTTCCGGGCGTCCGGAAGGCCAGCTGGTAAGAGGCAGATGGTAGACGGTAGATGGTAGATGGCAGGTATCTACTCTCCACCTTCTACCCTCTGCTATCACTTTCACTTCCTACAGGTCTGTCCCAGGGACAGAAACCAGAGGAGAATCGAGACACACCATGAGCATGACTGATCCCATTGCCGATATGCTCACGCGGATCCGGAACGCTGTCGGATCGAAGCATCGCCGCGTGGATATGCCGGCTTCGAAAGTGAAGACCGAGATTGCGCGTCTCCTCAAGGAGACGAACTTCATCACGGACTACAAGCACGTCACCAGCGAGCAGGGGCAGAACCTGCTGCGCGTGACGCTCAAGTACGCGCACGGCGGCCAGCCGGTGATCCGGCAGCTGCAGCGCGTGTCGAGCCCGGGCCTTCGCAAGTACGTCGGCGTGACGGAGATTCCGCGCGTCCGCAACGGGCTGGGCGTGGCCATCCTTTCCACTTCGCAGGGACTCATGACCGACCGGCAGGCGCGCCAGGCGCGCACCGGTGGCGAGCTCCTCGCGATCGTCTGGTAGGGGGGCGTCCATGTCGCGTATTGGAAAGCTCCCCGTGGACATTCCGGCTGGCGTGACGGTGACCGTCGCGGGGTCGGTGGTCACGGTGAAGGGGCCAAAAGGTGAACTGAAGCGGACGTTTCACCCGGACATGTCCTTCAAGATCGAAGCGAATCAGGTGATCGTGAGCCGTCCGTCGGACGAGACGAACCACAAGTCGCTGCACGGGCTGTCGCGCACTCTGGTTTTCAACATGATCGAGGGTGTGACCAAGGGTTACGTGCGCCAGCTCGAGATCACGGGCGTCGGCTACAAGGCGGAGGTCAAGCCTTATGGTCTGCTCTTCGCGCTCGGCTATTCGCACCAGATCGAGTTCAAGGCGCCGGTCGGGATCAAGCTGACGGCTCCGACGCCGACGCAGGTCGTCGTGGAAGGGGCGAACAAGGAAATCGTCGGCCAGGTGGCGGCGGAAATCCGGTCGTTGCGCAAGCCCGAGCCGTACAAGGGCAAGGGCGTGCGGTATGCGGGTGAGCAGATCCGGCGCAAGGCCGGCAAGGCGGGAGGTAAGTAATGCCAATGCGTACACCGAAGACGGGCGCCGAACGCCGGCAGCATCGTCATCTGCGGGTGCGAAAGAAGGTCACGGGTACGGCGGAGCGTCCGCGCCTCGTGGTGTTCCGCTCCCTGAAACACATCTATGCCCAGCTCGTGGACGACGTCGCCCGTCGCACGCTGATGACCGTGACGGACAACGGCATCGACGGCAAGAAGTCGGTGAAGTCGGTCGAGGTGGGGAAGAAGATCGCCGAGCAGGCGAAGGCCGCCGGCATCAGCAAGGTCGTGTTCGACCGTGCTGGGTACCAGTACACTGGCCGCGTGAAAGCGGTGGCCGATGGCGCCCGGGAAGCCGGGCTGGAGTTCTGATATGGCCGACGAGAAGAACGAAACGACGCATCACGCCGGCGGTGACACGCCGAGCACCCCGCGGCCACAGAGCCGTGGCGCCGGGGGCGCAGGCCCGGGCCGTGGTGGTCCGGGTGGCGGTTCTGGGCGGCCGGGTGGCATGGGTCGCGGTGGTCCGGGCGGTGGTCCGGGCCGTGGCCGTGGCGCACCGGGACAGGGACGTGGCGGGCCGGGTGGCGGCCGTGGCGGACCGGGCGGTGGCGCGGGCCGTGGCGGACCGGGTGGCGGCCGTGGTGGCCGTGACGGCGGGCCGGGCGGTGCACGCGATGGACGTGGCGGTGGACGCGGCGGACCGGGTGAGGAGCGTGAAGGCTCCGATCTGGTCGAGAACGTGGTGGCCATCAACCGCGTCGCCAAGGTCGTGAAGGGCGGCCGGCGCTTCAGCTTCAACGCGCTCGTTGCCGTCGGCGATGGCAAGGGCCAGGTGGGCATCGCGAGCGGCAAGGCGAACGAAGTGTCCGAAGCCGTCCGCAAGGCGGTCGAGGGTGCGCGCCGCAACATGGTGACGATCCCGCTGACGGGCGCGACGATTCCGCATGAGATCATCGGCGCGCACGGCGCGTCGAAGGTCCTGCTGAAGCCGGCCGCACCGGGCTCGGGCGTCATCGCGGGCGGCGCCGTGCGCGCCGTCATGGAATGCGTCGGCATCACCGACATCCTGACGAAGTCGCTGGGATCCACGAATCCGTTCAACCTCGTGCGCGCGGCCCTCGACGGGCTGTCGTCGCTGACGACGGTGGAGCAGATCGCGCGTGAGCGCGGAGTCGAACCGTCGGCGCTGGGCTACAAGTCGCGCGCCAAGGTGAAGGAGACCGTCTAATGCCACGGACCTTTGTGTGGCACCCCGGACGGGGACCGAAGAAGACCGCGCCGAACACCCTCACTGAGGGGAAGGTGCAGATCAAGCAGGTACGCAGCGGATCCGGCCAGCCGAAAGTCATGCGGCTGACGTTGGAGGCGATGGGCCTCCGTCACCACCAGGACATCGTGGTGCATCAGGACTCGCCGTCGCTGCGCGGCCAGATCAAGCGCGTGCGTCATTTGGTTGAAGTGACGCCGGTGAAGGAGTAAATGATGGCTACCGAGAAGATTACGCTCAGCAACCTCGCGCCGGCGCCCGGTTCGCATCGCAACCGCAAGCGTCTTGGCCGTGGCCCGGGTTCGGGCACGGGCAAGACGTCGGGCAAGGGCCATAAGGGCATCAAGGCGCGCGCGGGCCACCACGGCCCGGGCGGCGGCAAGCCGCATTTCGAAGGCGGCCAGATGCCGATGACGCGCCGCATTCCCAAGCGCGGCTTCACCAATCCGTTCCGCGTCGCCTTCACCGTGGTCGGCCTCGCCGACATCGCGGCGATGAGCGGCGACATCACGCCGGAGACGCTCGTCGCCGCCGGCCTGGTGCAGAAGGGTCGTCCGGCGAAGGTGCTTGCCAATGGCGAGCTCACCGGCGCCGTGACCCTGCGCGGCCTCAAGGTGAGCGCCGCGGCAAAAGCCAAGATCGAAGCCGCTGGCGGCAAGGTCGAGGACTAAATGGCCCAGACGAACCCCGCAGCGACGCTGGCGAACATCTACAAGACGCCGGAGCTCTGGGAAAAGATCGTCTTCACGACCATCTGCCTGCTGATTTACCGGGTGGGCAGCCACGTCACCGCCCCGGGCGTGGACGTGGTGGCAATGATGGACTTCTTCCAGAACCAGAAGGGCGGGGGCGGGTTCCTCGGCCTGTACGATCTGTTCGTCGGCGGGAACCTGTCCAAGGCGACGATTTTCGCCCTGGGCATTATGCCGTACATCTCGGCGTCCATCTTTGCGCAGATCGCGGGGGCGGTGCTCCCGACGGTCGAGAAGATGCAGAAGGACGAAGAGGGACGAAAGAAGATCACGCAGTGGACGCGCTATGCCACCATCGCGCTGGCGCTGGTGCAGGCGTGGGGCTTTGCGCTGTTCACGGAATCGGTGCAGGGCGCGGTGAACACGCCGGGCATCGGATTCAAGTTCGAGATGGCGTGGATCCTCACCACGGGCGCGATGTTCGTGATGTGGCTGGGCGAGCAGATCACGGAGCGCGGCCTCGGCAACGGCGCCTCGCTGATGATCTTCTTCTCGATCGTCGAGCGCTTCTGGCCGGGTGCGGTGCAGACCTTCCGGTTCATCGGCACGGGCTCGATCAGCGTGCTCGCGCTCGTCGTGCTGGTGGCGCTGATGATCGCGGTGGTGGCCGGCGTCGTCGCCATTACGCTCGCCGCGCGGCGCATTGCCATCCAGATCCCGCAGCGCACGATGGCGCGGGGGCGGATGCGCGAGGCGGCCCGCAACTTCATCCCACTGCGCATCAACTCGTCGGGCGTGATGCCCATCGTGTTTGCGCAGTCGCTGATCGTCGTGCCGGGCGCCATCGCCCAGTTCAGCGGCAGCGAGCGGTTGCGCGATTTCTCCGATCTGTTCGCGCCGGGCACGGCGCTGTACTTCGTGCTCTCGGCGGCGCTCATCCTGTTCTTCACGTACTTCTACACGTCCATCATCTTCAATCCGGTGGACATTGCCGAGAACCTGAAGAAGCAGGGCGGGTTCATTCCCGGGATCAAGCCGGGCGCGAAGACGGCGGAGTATATTGATGAAGTCGTCAGCCGCATCACGCTGCCGGGCGCGATCTTCCTCACGGTGATCGCGTTGCTGCCGGTGTGGATTGCCGACGCGATGAGCGTGCCGTTCCGTTTCGGCGGCACCTCGGTGCTGATCGTCGTGGGCGTGGCGCTCGACACCATCGCGCAGATGAACCAGCACCTGCTGCTCCGGAAGTACGACGGCTTCATGAAGAAGGGTCGTGTGCGCTTCCGTGGCCGCCAGGGGAGTGCGGATATCTTCTCCGGGGGATAAGCAATGATCGTTGTCCTGCTCGGGCCACCGGGTTCAGGCAAGGGGACGCAGGGGGAGCGGGTCGCCGCTGCCCTCGGCGTCCCCAAGATTTCTACGGGGGACGTGCTGCGCGCCGCCGCGAAGGCGGGGACGACACTCGGCCTCGAAGCCAAGGCGTTCATGGACCGCGGGGACCTGGTGCCCGACCCCGTCATCCTTGGCATCATGAAGGACGCGCTGTCGGCGCCCGAGCAGGCGAAGGGCGTCGTGCTCGACGGCGTGGTGCGCACGGTGCCGCAGGCTGAAGGACTGTCGCGAGTCGCGAAGGAGATCGGCAAGCAGGTGGGCGTGGTGCTCCTCTTCGAAATCGAAGATGAACTGCTCGTCGCCCGCCTGAGCAGCCGCACGACGTGCGGCGCCTGCCAGACGCCGTTTGCCGGCCGCCAGCCGGGCGAGACACACGCGGAATGCGCGGCGAGCCCCAAGGGGATACTGGTGCGGCGGGCCGATGACGAACCCGAGTCGATCCGCAACCGACTGCGCGTGTACAAGGCGCAGACGGAACCGGTCGTGGCGTGGTATCGCGCGAACGGCGGAAACGTGCAGGCCATAGACGCGT
>JAHFCT010000084.1 GCA_023249375.1 Gemmatimonadota bacterium
GGGTGGAGAGCTTCAGCGCGCGGTCAAAGTGGAACGGCGCCATCACCGTGGACGGGTCCCTCTCGTCCACGCCGTGCACGGCATTGAATACCATCGCGCAGTCTTCGATGGTGCGGCAGATAGGGCCGACGCGGTCCATGCTCCACGCGAGCGTCATGCCGCCCCTCCGGCTCACCCGGCCAAAGGTCGGGCGCAAGGCGCTTAGTCCGCAGCGCAGCGCCGGCGACACGATCGATCCCTGCGTTTCGGTGCCGATGGCGAATGCCACGCATCCCGCCGCCGTCGCCGACGCGGGACCAGCCGAGGAGCCGCTGGACCCCTGCACGAGATTCCACGGATTGTTGGTTCGCCCGCGGAACCACTGGTCATTCTGCGCAAAGAGGCCTGTGGCAAGTTTTGCGATGAGCACGGCGCCGGCGTCGCGCAGTCGAACCACAATCTCTGCGTCCTCATCAACGATGCGCGACTCGAAGTCCTTTGCTCCCCACGTGGTGGGCACTCCCTTCGTGGCAAACAGGTCTTTCACGCCGTACGGCAATCCGTGGAGCGGGCCGCGATACTTGCCGGCTTTCAGGTCAGCATCGGCCGCTGCCGCCTCAGCGCGCGCCGCGTCTTCCATGATCGTCACGGCGCAGAGCAGCGTGGGGTTGAGCCGCTTGATGCGGGTTAAGTAGATGTCGGTGAGTTGCACCGACGTGATCTTGCGCGCCTTGATGAGCGCTGACAGGCGATGGGCGGGAAGGAATGCGATGTCGTCGGGATTCGTGGGCATTGTGCCGGTCCACGGCTGCACCGCGAACACCGCACGGTCGAAGGCGGCGCGCCCACGTACTTTCGCGAGTTTCTCCATGATCGCGCCGGTGCCGCCCGGATATGGCTGAAACTGCAGGGCCGGCGCTTCACCATTGCCGAGCGGAAGCGGCGGTGCGGCCTGCGGCTGTTGACGGCCCGACCCGCTGGCTGCCGTTGCCGTACTCTGCGCCAACGCCGACTCGGCGCCGAACGTCGTGGCCGCCGCGGCAATGAGCGACATCAGCATGAACTGTCGGCGATCTATTCCGCTGAGCGCATCGTCGTCGTAGTCCGCGATGCGGAGGTCGGTTTCCAGTTGATCAAGGAGCTCTTCGGGGTTCGTCACGTGCCTTCTCGTTGAGGGTGTTGGTGATTCAAGGTGCCTTCGACGTCGTACACGTCCTCGTTGCACCGCCCAGAACAGATGTCGAATCAGTCATGCGCGCGAACATCCTCTCCGCCGAGGCAAGGCGTATCGAATCAGCGCGCGGGGATGGTATGCTCGCTGACGCATCGAACAGCCGGTACCCTTCCGGCGGCTCGAAGAGTGACACGTCAAGAGGCCATTTCTTGTACGCCGTGATCTCGAAGGTTGTTGCCACGGCTGTCTTCGTTCCGTCCTTCACGACCGTGTTCGTGGATTGGCGTCGCATCGCGACACCCGGTAGTTCGGTTTCGCCGGTAATGCCAAGCAGCGTCGTGAGCTGTGACGCCGCCGAGAGGAGCTTGAGCATGTCACGCGTATGTTGCCCAACCTCCACCATCACGGGATCCGTCGTTAGCCAGACATCCGAGTTCAGCGGGCGTTCAATGACGCAGGTACGATTCCCCAGCGTGATGCGTGTGCCAGACGTTCCCTCTCGGTGGTAGCGTCGCGTTCCGACGCCGGCAATGCGCTCCGCAGGACCCAGGTCCTTGGTCACTCGCGGACCCGCGAACGCTTCGGTGCGCAGCGGCGCGGGGCCGCCTGCGCCAATCGTGGTCACCGTAACTCCCTTCACGCGCGACACAATCAAGGACATGCGGTTTGCAACCGAGTCCAACAGGGTCACCATGCCGCCCGTCGCCTCCGTGGCACTGCTCGACACTTCCATGCGATAGCGCCCCGGCGCACCATATGTCCGGATCTCCATCATGAAGGGCGCTCGTCCGTTCGCCGAATCCACGGTGGTGCGTTGCGCGAGCATCCATCCGTCAACCGTGCCGGTATGTGGCGCAGGTGTGATCTGCGCACTGCCAAGCGATGGCGGTACGACATCGCTGGCCGACGGCGCGCGCGGCGCCGGCGGTACACTCGCATCCGTTCGCGAGATCGCAAACACGAACGGTTGCTGCACCAACTGTTTCACCTTGCGTCCATTCACTTCCGCTGGCACGAACCGCATCGTCGGGATTGCCGTAATGACGGCCGTGCTGAACATCTCGTGCGAACTCCTCAGCACACGAATCGAGCCTACGACCGCATTGCCCATCGTATCAACCACGAACTGGATGAGCACTTCGCCTTCGACTCCCGCAGCCCTGAGTTCGGGGGGGTATCGCGGGGCCTTGGTGCCGCCGGTATCCTGCCGCACCGGCTTGGTGACCTGGAACTCGAAGTACGTTCTGGTGGTGTCTTGGCCGCGAAGTTCGACTGTTGCCGCGGCGACACAAAGCAACGACGCTAAGGTGAACACAAGGTGACGCACACACGCTCCGAGTGGCGGTTCGGCTTGCCTGACGAGCATCGAGATAATGCTGCGTGTCAAATAAGTGCCCGCCGCAGGCCGGACGCCAGCCGAATGGGTGAGCTCAAACCGTCGCGTATGAGAGGCGTGGTCGCGTCGCGAAGCTAGAACTCGGCTGTAGCCGGATTCCACTTCTGAAACCCGTGCGCTACTTCGCCGTCGGCGAGGTCGGCGAGACTTGCGCTTCAATCCGCGCTGCGTCCACGGGCCGCTTCAGTTGCCGCAGTAGCGCCGCGTAGTCTTTCACCACCTCGGCAACCTTCGGCGACTGGGCGCCAAGTCCCGCAACACGGATGTCCAGCGCGCGCTGGTAGTGCGCGACCGCTTCGCCCGGCCGACCGGAATCGCGCACGACATTACCGAGGTCGTACTCGGCTGTCGCGATGCTTGGGTCGTTTGCATCAACGCCTTTGCGCAGGATGCCGAGCGCCTTCTCGAGACGCGCCTGCGCCTCACCCGTCCTGCCGCCTCGCCAAGCGATCTCACCGAGGTTGATGTTGATGGACGCGACGTTCCGATGGTCTGGCCCGAGTGTCTTCACCAAGTTCTCCTCCGCACGCCGGTAATAGCCTTCGGCATCGCCGAAGCGGCCTAGTTCGTAGTGCACGATGCCCAAATTGCTCAGCGTCCGTCCGACGTCCGGGTGGTCCGCACCGACCACTCGTGTGAACATCGCGAGCGCGCGCTCGAACACCGGCTCCGCATCGGCGTATCGCCCCTGCGCGAGGTATGCGGAGCCGAGGTTGCGCAGCAGGCGCGCAAAATCCACGTCATCGGGCGTTTCGCTCGCAGTGCGCATCTGCACCGCGCGCGTCAGCAGCGACTCGGCGTCGGTGTATCGGCCGCGCGTCACGAGCATCCCGCCCAGCCCGGTAAGAATCATCACCGTCTCTGCGCGGTCGGGAGCGGCGCGGCGTTCGCTGACCGCGAGCGACGACCTGAACAGCGACTCCGCCACGGCAAAGCGCCCCTGCTGCTGCGCCAGGCGCGCCAGCTCCAGTTCGCTTTCCAGCAGCTTTGGATCGTCGGCCGCGAGCAGCCGGCGGTGGTTCGCCAGCGCGTCCTCGAGGAGTGGCTGCGCCTGTGCGTACAGCCCGAGCGATCGGTAGACTGTCCCCATGGTGAGCATTAGCCGCGCCTGGACCTGCGGCTCCGAGGCCAGCTCGGCGCCAATGCGTTGCGCACCACGGTCGAGAATCTCGCGCGCCGTGACGCTGTTGCCGCGCGCCTCGCTCGGATCGGACACCTTGAAGAGTCCCGTCACGAACCCGGCCACCTCGCGCGCTGACTGCGCCTCGCGCTTGGCGACCGCTTCCGCACGCCGGGCACGCACCAGTTGGACGCCCGCCACCGCGAGGCCAACCATGAGCGAAGCGACGACTAGCACCGCCGCAAGAACCGCCGAGCGATTGCGCCGTGCGAACTTTGTCATCCGGTAGCGCGCGGTGTGCGGCCGCGCGACCACGGGCTCGTTGTTCAGGCAGCGCTTGATGTCCATCGCGAAGCCGTTCGCCGTCTCGTAACGGTGCGCGCGGTCGGCGTCGAGCGCCTTCATGACGATCCAGTCAATATCGCCCTTCAGTTCATTCCGCAAACCGCGCACGTCGGTGCGCCGCTGTGCCGAGACCGTGTGCGCTGCCAGTCCCAGTCCGCTCAGCTTGGCGCTCGGCGTTGTCGGATTCCCCTCGCGCGAGGCAAGACGCACCATGAAGAGCGCAAGCCCCATGTCGCCGGGATCAATCGGCAGGCGCCCCACGAGCAGTTCGTAGAGCATCACACCGAGTGAGTAGATGTCGGTGCGCGTGTCCACGTCGAGACCTGCCGGCGAGGCTTGCTCCGGACTCATATAGGCCGCGGTGCCGATCGCCTGCCCCACTTGTGTGACCAGCGTGTGCTCGGTCAGCGGCTGCGACAACGCCTTCGCGATGCCGAAATCAATGACCTTCGGCACCGCCAGACCGTCGCGTTCCATGACTAGGACGTTGGACGGCTTGAGGTCACGATGGATGACGCCTTTGTGGTGCGCATGCTGCACCGCCTCGCACACATGCACGAAGAGCGCGAGCCGTTCGCGCGTGCCGAGTTTGTGCGCATCGCAGTACTCGGTGATGGGGAGCCCCTTCACCAGTTCCATCACGAAGTACGGCCGGCCGGCGTCGGTGGTGCCGGCGTCGAGCACCTTCGCGATGTTCGGGTGCTCCATGACCGCGAGCGCCTGGCGCTCCGCCCCGAAACGCGCAACCACTTCGCGCGTGTCCATCCCCGCCTTGATGATCTTCAGCGCCACGCGGCGCCGCACCGGTTCCGTCTGTTCGGCCACATAGACGAGCCCCATCCCGCCGTGGCCGAGCACCTGCAGAATACGGTAGGGACCGATGCGGCCTGCCTGCTCGGGCGCGCCGGATTCGAGTGAATCCGGCGCGCCCCGCAACTCCCGCTCGTCCGAGCTGGACACGCGAGTCACTCCCCGCCGACGGTCAGTCGATGATGATATCGGGGTCAATGACTTCCGTCACGTGGCCGCCGCCCGGCACGCGGCAGCTGGCCGTCACGTTGTACGGATACGTTCCGCGCGTTGTCGCCTCGTGCGTGTTCACCGAGGAGCCGCCGTGCGGCGGATCGCCCGCGAACGGCCACGCTTGCTGGTCCGGGTGCTTCAGCGAGATCTCGATGGAGTCGGCGACCACTGTACCATCCGTCGTCCAATACAGGGTGTCTCCGACGGACAGGTGGATCTGCGGCGGTGTGACGAAGGCGTTGTTGTCGCCGTTGCGGCAGTGCACCCTCACGGTTTTCGCCGACGACGTCGCCGAGGGCGAGGAAAGACCAAGTGCACCCACGCCAACGAGCAGGATACCGCCGAGCAGCGTCGCGAAGCGCTTCATATGATGCTCCCAATGGGGGGGGCCGTCAGCCACAAGCGGCTGACGGGCGGAGCGGCGCCGCCAGCGGGCGGCGTGGTGGTACGTCCCTGAGCGACGAGGCGTGGGGCCTCGGCGTCACGGATTCTGGCAATTGTGCTGAGTGAAGCGCGCGCTGTCAAATCGGGTGACGACGCCACCGCGCGTCGAGTGCCACTACCGCGACCGCCACGATCCATCCAAGAGCAGCCCAGCCAAGGTCCCACCACTCCGGCGTGCGCATTCCGGCGGCAAATGCCACAAGTTCGAGCAGCACGAGATAGACCGCGGGGAAGACCCACATCACGTCGCCCGCGAACAGCGACGCGACGACAACGAAGACCAGCGCCCCCACTGCGCGCAGCACCGCCGGGCGATACGCCTCGAACGGCCAGACGGGCCAGAGCCACACGCCGGCGCGCGTCGGCGTCCACGCACCTTGCGCGTCGTGCTCGAGCCGCGGATCCACGCGCAGTTCCACGGTGCGATCCGCCGTGTCCGCCAGAGCACAGGCGGCAATCATCGGCGGACGCAGCCTTAACCAAGAGCCACGAGTGTTCTCGAACTTGATCAGCACGCAGTCGTCGCGCCGCATCAGGCGGCCGGACGCGTTGCTCAGCACGTGGGCGTACGTCTGTCCGCCCGTTCCAATAATCACTACGTGTTTGTTGCCTCGCTCGGCGCTATTCCGCACGGTCGCGCACACTGTCTGCTCGCTTGCCGACGGCGCGCACACGTGCCGTACTGGTTGCAGCCACACGCCGTCGCCATCCGCACGCTCCGCGAGATCAGGCCATGCCGTGTTCAGCACGTGCAGGCCCATGAACACGGCGAGCGTGGCGAACGCTGCTCCCATCCGCGCGCGCGGCCGGCGTGCCGGCGTCGCCATCCACCACCCGAGGACCGCACCCAGTGTGTTGCACACGATGTCGGTCGCTGTGCTCGTGCGTCCTGGCACCCACTGCTGCGTGAACTCAATCAACACGCTGATCATGACCGCCACGAGCACGCTGCGTCGAACCGTCCATCCGGCGCGGTTGGCCAGCCATCCCATTGGTGCGAACATCGCCAGATTCTGGACGAGGTCCACGCCGGCCTGAATCGAAGTCCAGAACGACCAGAATGCGATCGTCTGAACCCACCCCACCGGACGCAGTGTCAGAAAGAGCGTGAGCACCAGCCAGAGCGCCGCGACGACATGCGTGACCAGCACCCGCGCGTTGCGCGGCAAGCTTACTCCGCCTTCCCCGCGCGCCGCGCTTCCCCGAGTTCGATCACTGCGCTCTCGCGCATCGTGTCATCGAATGCGTTCTCGCTGCGCGAGATCACCAGCGTCGCCACACCGTTGCCGATCAGGTTGGTGATTGCGCGCGCCTCGCTCATGAAACGGTCCACGCCGAGCAGCAGCGCGATGCCTTCGATGGGAATCACATGCACGCTGGCGAGCGTGCTCGCGAGCACGATGAACCCGGACCCAGTCACGCCCGCCGCGCCCTTCGACGTGATCATCAGGATGCCGAGGATGATCAGTTGCTGCCCCAGCGGCAGGTCCTTGCCATACACCTGCGCCAGGAAGATCGTCGCCATCGTCAGGTAGATGCTCGTGCCGTCGAGGTTGAACGAATACCCGGTCGGCACCACGAGCCCCACCACCGGACGCGCGCAGCCATAACGCTCAAGTTTCTGCATCAGCCTCGGCAGCGCCGCCTCTGACGAACTCGTGCCAAGCACGAGGATGATCTCCTCGCGGATGTAGTTCAGGAATGTCAGCAGGCTGAACTTGTAGTAACGCGCGATGAGATTGAGGACGATGAAGATGAACAGCGCCATCGTCGTGTACACGTCGAGCATCAATCGCCCCAGCGGGATCAGCGTCTTGAGCCCGAACGTCCCGACGGTGAACGCCATCGCGCCGAACGCGCCGAACGGCGCGACCTTCATGATGAGCTGCACGATGCGGAACATCACCTCGAGCATCTTCTCGAGCACGTCCGTGAGCGGCGCAACGCTCACCGGCATCGTCACGATCGCGAGGCCGAACAACACGGCGAAGAAGACGATCTGCAGGATCTCCCCCTGCGCGAACGCCTCCACCGGGCTTGCCGGCACGATGTGCATCACATAGTCCACGAAACCCATTTGCTTCGCTTGCGTGGCATAGGCACTGACGTCGCCGCCGACGAGCTTTGTGGCATCGAGCCCCGCACCGGGCTTCGTGTAGTTCACCACCGTGAGCCCGATGGCGAGCGCAAAGGTGGTGACGATCTCGAAGTAGATGAACGCCTTGCCACCCACTCGGCCGATCTTCTTGACGTCGGCGATGTTCGAGATGCCAAGGACGATCGTGAGGAAGATGATCGGCCCGATCACCATCTTCACCAGCTTCACGAACGTGTCGCCAAACGGCTTCATCTGCTTGGCGAGCTCCGGGTTCATCACGCCGAGGATGACGCCGATGGTGACGGCAAGCAGAACGCGGAAGGTGAGGTTGTTCGCGATGCGGCGCAGGTTCATGGCGTGGGAAGATCGGGCGCGAAGGGGCACTGCGCAACGAGGCGCCGCGGTTAGACGGGCGCCTCTGAGTTTACGCGATGCGGGGGATGGCCGCTGAGGCTACGGACAGCTGAAGCCGCTGAAGGACGGACTGCCGCTGAGTATGGAACAGCCGGCCGGCTTGTTGAAGCCTCCGCTCACGGTTGTGGTGGAGGATGGGCCGAGTGTCACCGCACCGCCAACGCTGACGGTGACGCTGGTCCAGGAGAGGTGGCCAAGTTGGTTCAGGTTGCCGGCGATGATGATGTTTGACGATGGCGTCACGTTTCCCAAGAGGTTCGTGATTTCGATATTGGCGAACTGTGACTGACCGCCGCCGTTGTAGTACATATACAGTGATTGGGCACCGCTGCCGTTGAATCTGGTGAGGTGGCTGCCAGTGGCACGGAAGGACGTGTAATTGTTGCTCTGGGCCGTGAAGTTGCCCTTGATCTGCAGCGTGCCCGCGGTCAGGTCGACATCGTTCATGTCCGACG
>JAHFCT010000004.1:0-130000 GCA_023249375.1 Gemmatimonadota bacterium
AGTTGGCGCTGCCTGGGCGGAGGTCGGTGCGGGCTGCAGCGAGGCCGCAGCGGCCGGCGGCTGGGCTGCCGCCGGCGGCGCTGCGGCAGGCGGCGTCTGGGTCGGCGCCGCCGGCTGGATCGGCGCTGCGGCGGGGACGCCAGCCGGAACGGCGCTTGGTTGCGCGACTGGCACCGCGGCTGTTGGCGCGGACGGCGCGGGTGCCGCCGTCCCCGACGGCAGTGCCGAGCGTTGCAGCAGCGTGGCGCGATGGGCCAGCATGGCCTTGATCACGGTGGAAGAGACCTTCCCCTGCATCAGGTCCATCAGGCCGTTCGTCGACAAATCGAAATCGACCGTGGAGGCCTGGATCTTGGCGATGATCACATCATCGGGGAGGCCGGCGGAGGCCATCGAAATAATGCTCTTGTTCGTGAGGGTCTCACCGGCGGTCCCCGCAGCCTGCGCCGACAGGTTCGTCGTGGCGGCGGAGAGCAACAGCACCAGCAGCACAATGCGAGCAAGAAAAGGGCGTCCAGACATAGGGCACCTCTCGTGGTGGCGGTCGGGCGACGCGAGTGGGTCCGCATCGGTTACTTCAAGCATACGAATAGAGGTCGGAGGCGGCAATCGGCAATCGCGGCATCGCTTGCCGCTCGGTGAGAGTCCCTGCTAATTTGAGCATCTGCGAACGGTCGTCGTCGTGGCGCAGTTCACAGGGTCTGGAACCGACGAGCCACACGGGAGAGACGTGCAGCAAACGCTGAACCCGAACTCCGTCGTGTTCGCGCAGGCCATGCTTGCCGCGATCACGCTCACGTACGGCTCGGCGTTCATCGGCCTCTGGCTGCAGTACCGCCGCGAGGCGATGCGGGCCTTCGCGCTGGCGTGGCTCGGACTCGGCTGCTACTCCTCGCTCGAAGTCGCGAAGACGCTGCAGTTTGGAGGGCAGCCGTTTCTTACCGCCACGGGCGGCGTGGCGTTGCGCTATGTGCTGGAAATCGCGTCCACGTTCACGGCGATGGCGCTGGTGAACGCGTCGTACGCCGTGGTGGATCCGGCGCGGCCGCGCGCGCGGTTGGTCTTTCTCGGCGCGGTGATCAGCGCCGTGCTCGCCGTGGCGATCGCGCTCGACAAGGATGTGAGTTCAGCCGTTTCACTCGTGCCGCTGGGGGCGCTCGCCTCGGCGCTGTGGGTCGCCACGCGAGCAGGCGTCTCCGTTGGCCGGCCGCCGATGATGATGGCGCTCGGCCTGTTAATGCTCCGTCCCGCCTTTGGCCTGATGGCAGTTGACTGGACGCCCGGATCACAGCCGGCGTGGTATACGGCGCTGCAACTGGCGGTGACCATCACCTCGGGGTTCTTTGCCACCGTGGCGGTGTTCGCCATCGAGCGCGAGGCGGCGCTGCTGGAGCGTGTGCGGCTCGAGCGCGGGCTTGCCCAGTCGCAGCGCATGGACTCGATGGGACGCATGGCCTCGAGCGTCGCCCACGACTTCAACAACATCCTGGCAACGGTGCAGGCCGCCTGCGATTCGGCGTCGGAGGCGGATAGCACCCTGGACGAGCGGCACGCCGCCGCGGCGGACATCACCGGCGCTGTGTCGCGCGGCTCCGCGCTCACGCATACGCTGCTCTCCTTCACGCGTCCGCAGGTCGCCAGCGTGCAGGTTTTCAATGTGGCCGAGCGGCTCCGCGCGCTCGTGCCGATGCTCGAGCGCCTCGCTGGCCACCAAACCATGGTGACCTGCGCGATCTCGGACACCATGCACCTGGGGACGAATGCGATCCACGCGGATGCGGTGCTCTTCGATCAAGTGTTGCTCAACCTGACCGCGAATGCGCGTGATGCGATGCCCAACGGTGGGATGCTGGCTATTCGCTGCGACGCGGCGAACGCCCCGCTGGTGCCCGGGGAGGGGCGCGTGCTGCAAGGGCGCTACGTGCGCCTGACGGTCACTGACACCGGCGTCGGGATGGCGCGCGAAACGGCTGAGCGCATCTTCGAGCCGTTCTTTACGACCAAGGAACCGGGCAAGGGCACCGGGCTTGGACTCGCGACGGTCTTTTCTTTCGTGCGGCAGGCCGAGGGCGAGATCAGCGTCGAGAGCGCACTGGGGAAGGGCGCGACATTCACTCTGCTATTGCCGGTGGATACCGCGGTCAGCGCGTAGCCGCACGCGCCATCGCGGCGGTCCTACTCCCCCGCCTTCACCTCATCCCACAGCGCGTCCAGCGCCTCGAGTCCCGCGGTCTTCACGTCGATGCCGCGTGCCTCGGCCAGACGTTCGATGCCCTCGAATCGGCGCTGGAACTTGCCGTTCGCCTTGTCGAGCGCAAGCGCGGGATGCACGCCGCACTTGCGGCAGAGATTGACCACGGCGAACAGCAGGTCGCCCAGCTCACCCTCGAGCGCTTCGTGGCGCGGATCGCCGCTGGGCACGCCGTGCGTGTCGAACTCGTGGCCATCGCGCTCAATGATCTCGGCCACTTCGGCCAGTTCCTCGCGCACCTTGTCCGACGGTCCCTGCGTGTCCGGCCAGTCGAAGCCCACGCCGGCAGCGCGTTCCTGCAGGCGGTGCGCCCGGTGCAGGCTGGGCAGCCCCTGCGGCAGCCCCTCGGCGAGCGATTTTCGCCCGCGCGATTTCATTTTTTCCCACGGCTCGCGTTTCGAGTCATCGGCGAGCTGCATGGGGCGGCCCGTAGTGGTCGCGTCGCCGGCGGTGAGTGGTCTGCCTCCCCCCCCGGTCTGCCGTCCGCCGTCCTCGGCCTGCCGGCTTCCGTCGGCGTAGAGCCATGGATGCCGCTTCACCATCTTCGCCACCAGCGATCCCGAGATGTCCCGGACATCAAACGCCCCGCGATCTTCGGCGATCAGCGCGTGAAAGAGCACCTGCAGCAGGACGTCGCCGAGTTCGCTGCACATCGCCGCGTCATCGCCCTGCAGCAGCGCGTCGTCGAGCTCGTGCATCTCCTCGTTGAGGTAGGGGCGCAGCGACTCGTGCGTCTGCGCCTTGTCCCAGGCGTCGCGTGTGCGCAGGTCGCGCATGATGGCCAGCGCGTCGTCGAGCGTCTTCTTTTCTTGCATCGCCCCCCTCACGGCCGCTAACTTTACAGGCTGCAATGACTACGGAATCTACTGCGACGCAGACGACGCGCGCCTGGGTCGACATCGACCTTGGCGCGCTGGTGCGCAATGGGGCGGCGCTCTGGCGCCACGCCGGCGTGCCGCTTGTCCCGATGGTCAAGGCCGACGCCTACGGCCTCGGCGCCGTGGCGTGCGCCCGCGCCCTCGAAAAACTCGACCCGCACGGCTTTGGCGTGGCCACCGTGCGCGAGGCCGAAGAGCTGCGCGCCGCGGGCATCCGCCGACGCATTTACGTCTTCTCGCCCCTCCTGCCCGCGGACTTTGCCGCGGCGCGCGCGGCGCGCGCCGTCCCGACGTTCGGTGATCCGGCAGCCATCGCCGCGTGGGTGGAAAGCGGCGGTGGCACCTGGCATCTCGCCATCGACACCGGCATGCATCGCGCGGGGGTTCGCTGGGACTGCATCGGCGACGTCGTCGATCTCGTGCGCGACCATCCGCCCGAAGGCGCTTTTACGCATTTCCACTCGGCGGAGCGCAACGATGGCTCGTGGGAGGCGCAGGAGGCGCGCTTCCGCAAGGCGCTCGGCGCACTGCCCGAAAAACCGGTGCTGGTCCACGCGCAGAACAGCGCGGGGATTGTGCGGCGCACGCCGTCCACGTGGAGCTTCGTGCGGCCCGGCGTCTTCCTGTACGGCGTGGGGAGCGGCGACGGCGCGGCATTGAAGCCCGAGCCCGTGGTGCACGTGCGGGCCCGCATTCTCGAGCTGCATGACCTGCACGACGGCGACACCGTCAGTTACACGGCGAGTTGGCGCGCGGTGGGCGAACGTCGTGTCGCGACGCTTGGCATCGGTTACGCCGACGGGTACCGCCGCGCGCTCGGCAACAAGGGACCCGCGTTGCTCAATGGCGCCCGCACCTGCGTCGCCGGCGTCGTCACGATGGACATGACGATGATCGACGTCACGGACATCGCCTGTCGCCCGGGGGACGTCGTGACGCTCATTGGCCGCGATGGCGGGCAGCTCATCACCGTTGAGGAAATCGCCGACTGCGCCGACTTCATGTCGCCCTACGAGATGTTGACCGGCCTGCGCCAGCGGCTGCCTCGCGTCTATCACGAGGCGATGCCGTGACGCGCCGCGCCTGCATCCTGGTGCTCGATGGCGTTGGCATCGGGGAAGCGGCTGACGCCGACGAGTACGGGGACGAAGGGTCTCACACGCTGGCCAACACGGCGCGTTATGTGGGCGGGTTCGAGCTGCCCAATTTCCAGCGGGCGGGCCTTGGAAATCTGGCGCCGATCGCCGGATTGGCGATCGAGCCGCACCCGACCGCGGCGCACGGAGTGCTGTGCCCCAAGTCGAAGGGCAAGGACAGCACCACCGGGCATTGGGAGCTGGCAGGCGTGCATCTCGCGAAGCCGTTCCCGACGTACCCGCACGGCTTTCCCCAAGACGTGCTCGACGAGTTCAGTCGCCTCACGCGGCGAGCGTGCCTCGGGAACACGGTCGGCAGCGGCACGGCGATGCTCGACCAGTTCGGCGCCGAGCACGTTCGTACGGGGGCATGGATCGTCTACACCTCGGCCGACTCGGTCTTTCAGGTGGCGGCCCACGAGGGCGTCGTGCCGCTCTCGGAGTTGCACGCGGCCTGCCAGACGGCGCGCGAGATGCTGGTCCCGCCACACAACGTGTCACGCGTGATCGCGCGCCCGTTCGTGGGTGCCGATGGCGCCTGGGTGCGCACGAAGAATCGCCGCGATTTTTCGGTGGAATCGCCCGATGAGACGCTGCTCGACGCGCTGGCTGCGGCCGGTATTTCGCGGACGGGGGTAGGGAAGGTGGACGATTTGTTCGCCCGCCGCGGCCTCGAAGGCGGCCACACCGGGTCAAACGCCGAGGGAATCGACCGAATTTGCGATTGGCTGGCGCGTGGCGATGGGTTCTGCTTCGCCAACCTTGTAGATTTCGACCAGGCATTCGGGCACCGAAACGATGCTCCGGGGTTCTATGGAGCGTTGCGCGAGTTCGACACTGCCCTGCCTGACCTGACAAGCGCCCTGCGAGAGGATGACCTGCTGTTCATAACCGCTGATCACGGCAACGACCCAACGACGCCCTCCACCGACCACGCCCGGGAGAATGTTCCCGTGCTGGTGCTCGGTCCGCGGGTGCGTCCCGTGGCGCTTGGCCTGCGGCCCACCTTCTCGGATCTTGGCGCTACGGTGGCCGAGTGGATGGGGCTCGCGTTTCGCGGGCGGGGCACCTCGTTCCTCTCGTCGGTCGTCGGCTGATGGCTGACCCCCAAGCGCTCGCCGCGCTGCGCGCGGCGGCCTTTGCCGCCATGCCGCAGGCGTATGCGCCGTACTCGAAGTTCCGGGTTGGGGCGGCGCTGCTGACGACCGACGGCGAAATCATCGCCGGCTGCAACGTCGAGAATGCGGCGTACCCGGCGGGCATCTGCGCCGAGCGCGTGGCGATGGGTGCGGCGGTGGTGCGCGGCTTTCGACACTTCACGCATGTGGTGGTAGCGACCGACGCCGGCACCCCGACGCCGCCCTGCGGCATGTGCCGTCAGGTGCTGCAAGAGCTGGCCCCCGACTGCCGCGTGATTAGCGTGACCAGCAGCGGTGCCGAAGCCGAATGGGCGCTTGCCGATCTGCTGCCGTATCCTTTTGAGCCCTCGTCGCTGCGAGACGAATGACCAGACCTTCCCTCCGTCGCGCGTTGTCGGTGCTGCTGTTGGCGTTTGCCGCGGCGGCGCTCGGCGCGTGCAACGAACATCTCGACGCCGGCAGCGCCTGCCCGTCGCTCTGCCCGGGACTCTCCGTGCCCATCAAGGACACGGTGCTGTCGCCCGTACTGGCGTTCGACACGACGCTGGTGGGGTATCCGTCGCTGGGCACGGAAGAAGGCATTCCGCTGGCTGCGCGCGGCGACACGCTCGACGTGCGCGGCGTGATTCGCTTCGATTCGCTGACGTCCGTCTTCGCGCCCGCGGGTGACACCGTACGGCCGGTGACGCGCGCCGACACCGCCGTGCTTCGCATGCGCCTCAACCTCACCGGAAGCCGGCTGCCGGCGTGGGTGCGCTTCGAGCTGTATGACGTCGACACCACGGCGGATGACGCGGACCTCGGCGCGGTGCTCTCCCTCTTCCGCGCCGACCGGCTGATCACGTCGCGGACGCTCACCCGCGCCGAGATCACCGACTCGCTGGTTTTTCCGCTGACGAGCGACTGGGTGATGAGCAAGATCAACTACGGCGCCAACATTCGCGTCGGGGTGAAGCTGGTGGGCGCGGGGCCGGCGTCGCTGCGTCTGCACACCACCGAGACGGGACTGGCGCCGGACCTGCGCTACTACGCGTCGCCTGACACGCTCGCCGCACAGATCGTGGTGTCGCCGTACTCGAAGACCCCGCTGCAGCCGCCGAGCGTGGCCAACGACTTCCGCGACTACGCGATCGTGGCGCGCAACACGCTGCCAAGCGCTGGCGGCTCGGCGATTGCGACGGGCGGTGTGCCGGCGCGGCGTGCGTATCTGAAGTTCAATCTGCCCCAGTGGCTGCTCGACTCCACGACGATCGTGCGCGCGTCGCTGCAGTTGACGCAGATCCCGCAGCGCGGCTTCGACCCGTCCGACTCGGTGACGATCTTCGGGCAGGCCGTGTCGGCCACCGACCTGATCACGGACCTGTTCCGGGCGTCGCAGATCCTTGCGCCAGAGGGAATGTTCGTCGTCGACACCATTCGCGTGGCGCCGGCGGACAGCGGCGTGCGGACGCTTGAGATGAATGCGCTGATGCGCGTCTGGCGGTCGTCAACGAATCTCGCCGAAGCGCCGCAGCGCGCCATCGTGCTGTTGCAGCGCGAAGAAGGACTGCATGGCTCCGAGGTGCGCTTCTTCAACGCGAAGGCGCCGGCGGCCGTTCGGCCGCGGCTTCGCATCAGCTACATCCCCCGCGTCGACTTCGGAGTGCCGTGATGCGCCGCTACATTTTCACGGCCCTTCTGGCCACCGCGTCGGCCGCGCCACTGTTCGCGCAGGGCGCGCTGAGCATTCAGGGCTTTGGCTATCCCACCGGACAGACGAGCACGCGGGCCGCGGCTACCGCCGGTGCGCTCGGGGAGTCTGATCCCGGCTCGCCCATCAACCCGGCGGCCCTGCCGAATGCGGGGCGGTCGATCTTCAGCTTCCAGATCGACCCCGAGTTCCGGCAGGTGACGGTGAACGGACGGGCGGTCAACACCCGCACGGTGCGCTTTCCGGCCATCAGCGTCGGCACCAAGGCGGGGAGCCGGGGTTTTGTCGCGATGTCGTTCTCCACGCTGCTCGATCGCACGTGGGACGCGTCGTATCAGGACAGTGTCACCGTCGGCGGTGATCGCGTCGGCTCGACGGTTGCGGCGAAGGTGCGCGGTGCCATCAACGACACGCGCGTGGCATATGCGCACATCTTCTCCGACAAGCTGCAGGCGGGCGTCGCGTTTCACGCGTACACCGGCGCCAACCATATCAACCTCAAGCGCAGCTTTAGCGACACGTCCACCTTTGGCGCGCTGGATCAGCTGACCACGCTCGCGTACGGCGGCAGCGCGGTCTCGGCGGGACTGGTGGCCATGCCGGTGCCGCATTTCGTGCTCGCCGCCTCGATGCGCTTGGGCGGTGCGATGCGCACGACGTACAACGATTCCACGGCGAGGAAGGGCAACGCGCCCAACCGCTACGGCTTGCAACTCACGTATGACGGCATCCCCGGCTCGCAGCTGGCGTTCCGGTACAATCACGAGCAGTGGACGCGCATGCAGTCGCTGCTCACCTCGGGGCTCGACGTGCACGATGCCAACGAGATCGCGGCCGGCGCCGAGATCGCGGGCCCCAAGATTGACGGCCTGCCGGCCATGATCCGGCTCGGCGCGCGCTCGCGCGACTTGCCATTTGGATGGAATGGCCACGCGGTGTCGGAACGCACGTTCTCCGCTGGATCCGGCTTCACGGTTGCTCGCGGCTGGGCGACGATGGACATCAGCGTGCAGCGGTCGCAGCGCAAGACCGTCGGCATGAGCGAGACGGGGACGATTCTCAGCGTTGGGCTCACCGTCCGGCCGTAGCGCGATGCCGCCGGCCGGTGCGGATCTGCCCCCGCTCGTCCTCGTCGCCGACGACGTCGATGCCAACGCCGAACTGCTCGCTGATCAGCTGGCCGCCCTCGGTGTGCGCACCGTGGCGGCGCACGACGGGCCGAGCGCGCTCGCGGCGTGCTACGAGCATCACCCGGACCTCTGTATTCTCGACGTGTCGATGCCAGCCGGCGACTTGGGCGTCGACGATCGCGACACCGGCTTCGAGGTCTGCCGCCGCCTGAAGCGCGACGCGCGCACGGCGCGCATTCCCGTCATCTTCGTCACCGCGCTGAACGACACGGCGGACCGCGTGAAAGCCATCGAGGCGGGCGGTGATGACTTTCTGCTGAAGCCGCACAATCGCCTCGTGCTTGGCGCGCGCGTGCGGTCGCTCATCAAGCTCAAGAGCGCCACCGACGAACTCGAGCAGAGCTACCGCAAGCTGCGCGAACTGGCCAAGGTGCGCGACGACCTGATGAAGATGATCGTGCACGATCTCAAGACGCCGCTCACCAGCGTGCTGGCGACCCTCGAGATGCTGCGCGAGGGCGACTACGGCCCGATGGCCGAACGCCAATACAAGGCCGTGTCGGAGGCAGAGGGGAAGTCGGAAGACCTGCTGGGGCTCATCCAGGACCTGCTCGAGGTGTCACGCGTCGAGGAGACGCGCATCGCCATCTCGCCCGAGCCCATCGCGCCGGCCGCGTTCCTGTCGGAGCTGGTGATCGACTGGAATGCGCGATTCGCCGCCGAAGGGGCGACGATGGCGTATCAGGCGGCAGACGAAGCGCCCGTGTTCCAGGCCGACAAGGCGCTGCTGCGGCGCGTGTTTGCCAATCTCGTGCAGAACGCGCTGTCGCACTCGGCGACGACGGTGCATGTGGAACTGGCGGCGGTGCGCGATCCGCAGGGGATACTGTTCACGGTGACCGACAACGGCCCCGGGATTCCCGCGGAGTTTCAGGAAGTGATCTTCCGCAAGTTCGAACAGGTGCGTTCGCCCAACGCCCCGAAAACGCGAAGCTCCGGACTGGGGCTCGCGTTTTGTCGCCTGGCCGTTGACGCGCATGGCGGACGCATCTGGGTGCGATCGAAGGAGAGGGAAGGGAGCACGTTCTACATTCAGCTCCCGGTGGAGCCGAAGAGCGACTGAGGAAAGCGGCTCGCGTCGATGCGCGGCCCCCTCCGCCAGGGGCCATCGAAATCCAGTTCCACGGTCGCCGTCCGCTATCTTGTCCGTGATCCCTGTCCGACATCTCTCCTCGTCCGCCATGCCTTCTGTTTTCATTGAGACGTACGGCTGCCAGATGAACGTCAGCGATTCCGAGCTCATGCTCGGCAAGCTGGCGGCTGAAGGCTATACGGTCGTCGATGGACCGGAGGGCGCCGACGTCGTGCTGCTCAACACGTGCGCCATTCGTGAGCACGCCGAGACGCGCGTCATCGGCCGGCTGGGAGAGCTGCGGCGGTTCCTGAAGAAGGACGCCGTGCTCGGCGTCACCGGGTGCATGGCGCAGCGACTCGGCCCGCGTCTGCTCGAAAGCGATTCGCGAGTGTCGCTGGTGATCGGCCCTGATGGCTATCGCGCGTTGCCGGCGCTCATCGAGGGCGCGCGAAACGGCGAGCGAATGATCAGTACCGACTTCGACCTCGACGAGCACTACGAGGACGTGCAGGCGAGCCGCTTTGACGGCGTGAAGGCATGGATCCCGGTGCAGCGGGGCTGCGATTATCGCTGCACGTACTGCATTGTGCCGTACACGCGTGGCAGCGAGCGCAGCCGCCAGCTCGAAGACGTGGTGCGCGAGACGGAATCAGTGGTGGCGCAGGGACTGACTGAAGTGGTGCTGCTCGGCCAGACGGTCAACTCGTACCACGACGGCGCGCGCGACTTTGCCGATCTGCTTCGCGCCGTCGGTGCCGTGCCCGGCCTGCGACGCCTGCGCTTCACGAGCCCGCACCCCAACGATTTCAGCGATGGCGTGATCGCCGCGATGGCCGACGTCGGCACCGTGTGCGAGCACGTGCACTTGCCGATGCAGAGCGGCAGCAGCCGCACGCTCAAGCGCATGCTGCGCCGCTACTCGCGCGAGGAGTATTTCGACTGCGTCGCGCGCCTGCGCGCGGCCATGCCGGGACTGGGGCTCACGACGGACATCATTGTCGGATTCCCGGGCGAAACGGACGACGATTTCCACGAGACGCTGAGCGCGGTGCGCGAGGTCGGCTTTGACGACGCGTTCATGTTCAAGTTCTCGGCGCGTGAAGGGACGCCGGCCACGCGGATGCCGCCCGAGCTGACGGTGCCTGACGACGTGGTGGACGCGCGCTTCGATGAACTGCTCAAGACGGTGCGCGGCATCTCGCGCGACCGCAACTTCCGCCGCGTCGGCGAGCGCTGCGAAGTGCTGGTGGAAAAGGAAGCGCGTAAGGGCGAGCTGATGCAGGCGCGGTCGCGCGACTTCAAGACGGTGCTGATTCCGGGCGACCGATCGCTGATCGGCCAGTACTTCCATGTCGAACTGACGGGGACGACGGGGTCGACGTTTACAGGACAAGTGGTGAGAGAGCGGAAGGCGCTGCCGATGAGTGGGTAGACGATTCCCGAACTCGGATTGCGCATGGGGATTGACGATCAGTCGTTAATCCCCATCTGCATCGGGTAGCCTTCCTTCTTGTCCGGGCTTCGTGATCCGGAATCAAACGCCGCGTGGTGCAACGGTCTGGTGACACGCACCGGCGCTCGAGGTTGGATGATGCCATCCACCGACTCGAGCATCTCCCGTTCCCCTGATTGCCTGGGCCGCCGCGGCCTACGCCGCGGGTCTCATCACCGGACTGTCCGCCGACACCCTCGCCGCCGCCGCGGTGCCGGGCGCCGCGTTGGGCTTCGGCGCCGTCCTTGCGCTCGGACTGCGGCGCCCCGCGATGGGCGCGCTGCTACTGATCGGCGCGCTCGGCGTTGGCGTCGGCGGCAATGCGGCGCGCAGCGACCGCGAGTGCATGGCCCGCGAGCGCCAGCCCTTCAAGTGCCGCACCGCGTACGAGCCACCCGCGTTTCTCGCGCCGTTTCGCGACCGGGCCGGCGAAGCAATTGACACCTACTTCGCCAGCGACGCCGGGCTGGTGCGTGCGCTGCTGATTGCCGACACCAAGGATCTTGATCCGCAGATTCGCGACCGATACGCCGACGCGGGCATCGTGCACATGCTCTCGATTTCCGGCCTGCACGTCGCGATCGTCTCGGGCGCGATGCTCCTGTTGCTCCAGGCCGCGCGGCTTCCCGCGGCGGCGGCGCGCTGGGCGGGACTCTCGCTCGTGCTGCTCTACGTGCTCATCATTGGCGCGCCGCCACCCGCGGTGCGAAGCGCGGTGATGATTGGTGCGCAGGTGGTGTCGCTCGCGCTGCAGCGCAACACGTCGCCCTGGGCCGCGCTGGCGTGGGGCGGCGGCATTCCGCTGTTCTACCAGCCGCGCACGGCCGTGGATCTCGGCTGGCAGCTGAGCGTCAGCGGCTTTGCCGCGCTGATCGCGGGACGCTCGGTCGCGGAGCGCGTGTTACCGCCTTCGCTCGAAGGATGGCGTCGCAAAATCGGCAGCGAACTCGTGGTCAGTGTCGTGGCGTCGTTTGCCACGGCGCCGCTGGTCGCGTGGCACTTCGGCCGCGTGAGCCTCGTCGCGCCGTTCGCGAACATCGCCGCGGGGCCGGTCATCAGCCTGCTGCAGCCGACGCTGTTCCTGGGACTGGCACTCGCCTGGTGGCCGTCGGCGGCATCGCTCGTCGCGGCGGCATCGTACCCGATGGTGCGCGCCTTTGACCTCGTCGCCGCGGCCGGCGCCGCGCTGCCGTGGGCGACGCTGCACGCGGCGCCTTCGCTCGTCACCGCCGTCGCGCTTGGCGTGGCGTGCGTTGCCGTGCTCGCCGCGTGCGTCAGCCACTTCTGGGAGCGAGCCGCACTCGCCGCGCTCGCGGCCGTGGCGACCGCGGCATTTGCTCCCGCGCCGAGCACCGGCGTGCTCGAAGTGCATATGATCGACGTCGGACAGGGCGACGCCATCGCCGTGCACACGCCGCGCGGCCGCTGGCTGCTGTTCGACGCGGGGCGCGGCGATGACAAGCGCGACGCCGGCAAGACAACCATCGTGCCGTATCTCAGAGCACGCGGTGGCCCGCTCGTGCTCTTCGTCCTGTCGCATCCGCACGCCGACCACGCCGGGGGCGCCAGTTCGGTGCTGCAGGCGATGCGCCCGGAGGCGTATCTCGACGCGGCCTTCGCGGGGGGCAGCACGCCGTATCGACTGTCGCTGGCCGCGGCGCAATCACTCGGTGTCACGTGGCGGCGGGCCCGCACCGGCGACGTCATCGACGTCGATGGCGTCCGTCTTCGTATTCTCGCGCCCGACAGCGCGTGGACGGTCGGACTCACCGATCCCAACCTCGCCAGCGTCGTCGTGCGTCTCGAATACGGCGGTGCGACGATGCTCTTCACCGGCGACGCCGAAGCCGCCGAGGAGAACTGGCTGATCGCGCGCGCGCCGGCGCTGCTGCGCGCCGACCTGCTCAAGGTGGGCCATCACGGCAGCGGCACGAGCACCGGCGAGGCGTGGGTCGCGGCGGTTCAGCCCCGCGCGGCGCTGGTCTCGGTCGCCGCCCGCAACTTCTACGGGCATCCCGATCCGGCGGTGATGCGCCGACTCAGCGCGTATGGCGCGAGCGTGCTGCGCACCGACCAGCTCGGATCCATCGTCGCGACGACCGATGGTGACGGCTGGTCGATGCAGGCGGCCGGCGTGCGCTGGCGCCTGCGATGAGCACGGGCGAGCTTTCAGCCGTCACTCTTTGAGGGCTGGCCGTGATCTCGCATTCCGACACGTCGATCGTCACTATCGACCGGTTCATCATCGAGCAGGAAGCCCAGTTCCCAGAGGCGACCGGCGAACTTTCGGGCATCCTCTACGACCTGGCCGTCGCGGCCAAGATGATCAGCAGCAAGGTGCGCCGCGCCGGCCTCATCGACATCCTCGGCGCCGCGGGCTCCGAGAACGTGCAGGGCGAGCACCAGCAGAAACTCGACGTCATCGCCAACGCGATCATCATCAAGGCGATGGATCACGGCGGCCGCCTCTGCGCCATGGCGTCGGAGGAAGAAGAGGGAATCATCGCGATTCCGCCGCAGTTCAAATGCGGCAAGTACGTGCTGCTGTTCGATCCGCTCGATGGCTCGTCCAACATCGACGTCAACGTACCGGTCGGCACCATCTTTTCGGTGCTGCGCCGCGTGACGCCGGGCACCGGTCACGGCGCGACGGCCGACGTGCTGCAGGCCGGGATGAAGCAGGTGGCGGCGGGGTACGTGATCTACGGCTCGAGCACGATGCTCGTCTACTCCACCGGCCACGGCGTGCACGGCTTCACGCTCGATCCCTCCATCGGCGAGTTCCTGCTTTCACACCCGGACATTCGGACTCCCGAACTCGGCAAGTACCTCTCCGTCAACGATTCATACGAGCGCGACTGGAGCGAACCCGTGCGCGCGCTGATGCGCTACTATCGCGGACTCGACGGCAACCGTGAGCCGATGAACGTGCGCTACGTGGGCTCGCTGGTGGCCGATTTTCACCGCAACCTGCTGGGCGGCGGCGTCTTCGTCTATCCGTCGAACACGCAAAGCCCCAGCGGCAAGCTGCGGCTGCTCTACGAATGCAATCCGCTCGCGTTCATCGCCGAGCAGGCGGGTGGCGCGGCGAGCGATGGCAAGCGCCGGCTGCTGGACGTCGTGCCCGCGGAGCTGCATCAGCGCTCGCCGCTGTTCCTCGGCAGCAAGATTGACGTCGAGACGGCGGCCCGCATGCTGCTGACGGATCGCTAGATGGCGGACGTCGTTTCGCCCTCGGGCATTCCCATCGCCACCGTCTACGGGCCGGGCGACGCGTCGCCCGACACGGACATTGCGCTCGGCGCGCCGGGGCAGTTCCCGTTCACGCGCGGCGTGCAGCCCACGATGTATCGCGGGCGCCTGTGGACCATGCGCCAATACGCGGGGTTCGGGACGGCCGCCGAGACGAACGCCCGGTTCAAGCTGCTGCTCGAAGCGGGACAGACGGGACTGTCGGTCGCGTTCGACTTGCCGACGCAAATGGGTATTGACAGCGACAGCCCGCGCGCGCTGGGCGAGGTGGGCCGTGTGGGCGTTGCGATTGATACCGTGGAGGACATGCACGCGCTCCTGGCCGGCCTGCCGCTCGACAAGGTGAGCACCTCGATGACCATCAATGCGACGGCATCGACGCTGCTCGCGATGTACATCGTCGTGGCGGAAGAGCGCGGGATCGCGCGCGACGCGCTGTCGGGGACCATTCAGAACGACATCCTCAAGGAATACGTCGCCCGCGGCACGTACGTGTATCCCCCCAAGCCGTCGCTGGCGCTGATCGCCGAGACGTTTCGGTTCTGCGCCGCTGAAGTGCCGCAATGGAATCCCATCTCCATCTCGGGCTACCACATGCGCGAAGCGGGGGCGACGGCGGTGCAGGAGGTCGCGTTCACCTGTGCCAACGCGGTGGCGTACGTGCAGGCGGCGCTCGACGCGGGGCTGGCGATCGACGCGTTTGCGCCACGACTGTCGTTCTTTTTCGCCTGTCATAACGATCTCTTCGAGGAGGTCGCCAAGTTCCGCGCCGCGCGCCGCCTGTGGGCGCGGCTCATGCGCGACCGCTTCGGCGCAAACGACGCGTCGTGCCGCATGCGCTTCCACACGCAGACCGGCGGCGTGACGCTCACCGCGCAGCAGCCGCTCAACAACGTGGTCCGCGTCGCCGTGCAGACGCTCGCCGCCGCGCTCGGCGGCACGCAGTCGCTGCACACCAATGGGTACGACGAGGCGCTGGCGCTGCCAACGGCCGAGGCGGCCACGCTCGCATTGCGCACGCAGCAGATCGTGGCCTTCGAGAGCGGCGTCGCCCAGACCGTTGATCCGCTGGCGGGCTCGTACTACGTCGAGTCGCTGACCAACGAGATCGAAGCACGCGCCCTCGACCTGATGGCGAAGGTGGAGGAACTCGGCGGTGCGGCGCGCGCCATCGAGGCCAGCTTTATGCAGGAAGAGATCGGCAAGAGCGCCTACGCGCATCAGCTGAATGTCGAATCAGGACAGACCGTCGTCGTCGGCGTGAACAGGTTCGCCGATGGCGCGGCGCGTCCGGTGATTCCCACGCCCGACTACCGCCAGCTCGAATCCGAGCAGAGGGCACGCGTCATTGCCGTGAAGGCGCAGCGCGATGGCGCGGCGGCCGCGAAGTGTCTGCAGGCGGTCGAGGACGCGGCGCGCAGCGGAGAGACGACGGTGATGCCGCTTCTCATCGACGCCGTGCGTGCCCGCGCGTCGGTGGGCGAGATCAGCGACGCGATGGAACGCGTGTGGGGGAAGTATCGGTGACGAGCGAGGAGAGGGATCACGGATTGCGATCGATGATCGTGATTGTTGATCTGGATCGCGATGATCTCGGGCACCCGCCCGCTGTCCCATCGCGATCGGATTCCTGAATCGTCATCCTCCATCGCAATCCGTGATCCCCGTCCTCAATCGCCGTGTATTCGAATTGCCTCTTCTGCCACGCTGACCTCGGAAGAAACGAGGCCGTCGAGAGTTTCCCCGTCGGCCGCCGCCTGGCCTATGACGTGGCCAACGGCCGCTTCTGGGTGATCTGCGCGGCGTGCAGGCGGTGGAACCTCTCGCCGCTCGAAGAACGTTGGGACGCGATGGACCAGTGCGAGCGGCTGTTCGAGCAGACGCGGCGCCGGATGAGCACCGACAACATCGGGCTCGCGCGTTTGAATGAAGGGACGGAATTGGTGCGCGTCGGCGCCGCGCTGCGCCCGGAGATGGCGGCGTGGCGGTTTGGCGAACAACTCGCGGCGAGGCGGCGCAAGTACAGCTGGCTCATGGCGGGCGGCGCGGTGGCGACCGCCGGCCTCTACCTCGGCGTGAAGACGGCCGGCGCAGGTTTCCTCGACGGCGAGTGGGCTCGACAATCGGTGCAGAGAGCGTACGAGCGCGTGACGCGTCTTGTCCTGCCGATGCCGATGCCGATGCCGATGCCCATGCCAACGCCGTCCGCCTCGCCGGCCGCACCACGCATCGACGCGACACACGCCCGGAATGCTCGGCTTCAGTTTGAAGGCGAAGATCGAGGTCTTATTCTGACGGTGCCAACCGTTGCGGGCGTCAACGTGCGGTATGACGCCGAGGCTGCGACGCGTGTGCTCGCGAAGCTGCTCGCCAAGGTCAACGCGTCGGGCGGGCGAAAGGAAGACGAGAGGCTCGCGGTCGCCATGCTCGAGACGGCCGCGGCGCGCCGCGAACCGGACTTGTTCTCAAGCGTTGTCGAGGAGTACGCCGCCAAGTCGCTGCGGAAGAGAACACTCGGCAAGCTCGGGAGCACGCAGAGTCTGGCTCTAGAAATGGCTCTGAGCGAACAACAGGAACGCCAACTGCTGATCGGTGAGTTGATCGACCTGGAGTTTGCGTGGAAGGAAGCGGAGGAGCTTGCTCGCATCGCCGACACGCTGGTCCCGAGCTCCATCGAGCGCACACTCGCCAAGCTCAAAGCGCAGATGCGCGGGTAGTTCACCTGCACGGGCTGCGCACCATCGCGATCGGATTCCTGAATCGTCATCCTCCATCGCAATCCGTGATCCCCGTCCTCAATCGCCGTGTATTCGAATTGCCTCTTCTGCCACGCTGACCTCGGAAGAAACGAGGCCGTCGAGAGTTTCCCCGTCGGCCGCCGCCTGGCCTATGACGTGGCCAACGGCCGCTTCTGGGTGATCTGCGCGGCGTGCAGGCGGTGGAACCTCTCGCCGCTCGAAGAACGTTGGGACGCGATGGACCAGTGCGAGCGGCTGTTCGAGCAGACGCGGCGCCGGATGAGCACCGACAACATCGGGCTCGCGCGCTTGAATGAAGGGACGGAATTGGTGCGCGTCGGCGCTGCGCTGCGCCCGGAGATGGCGGCGTGGCGGTTTGGCGAACAATTGGCCGCGCGTCGACGCAGTTACCGATGGGTCATGGCGGGCAGCGTCGTCGCCACCGCGGGGCTTTACATCGGCGTCAAGACGGCAGGTATGGGATTTGTCGCCGGCAACTGGGCGTGGAAGCTGGTGCAGGGCGCGTACGAGCGCGCCACGCGCATCGTCATCCCGACACCGGATGAGCGGCTGGTGGAGCCGAGCGTGCTCAACCGCCGGGTGACGGAAGTGGTCGGGCTCGCTCGGCCTGAGATCGTCACGCCGCGCATCGAGACCAAACACGCGCGCGGCGCGACGCTGGCGCGCGCGGATTCGGCCTCCGGTTTTCTCGTGACGCTGTCCACGGTGGAAAAGGTGCAAGTGCGCTATGGCACGGTCGCCACCGAACGCGTGCTTCCGAAGCTGCTCGCGAAGATCAATCGGTCGGGTGGCAAGCCAGTCGACGAACGCATCGCCGTTGGGGTGCTTGAACGCGTGTCGGGCGATCACGTTCCCGACCTCTACACGGGGCTTATGAACGAGTGGGCACGCACGGACTTCATCAACAAGCCGCTCAAGGACTATGGCTGGCGCACGCTCGCGCTTGAGATGGCGCTCCAGGAGCAGCGCGAACGCGAACTGCTCGCGGGGGAGCTCTTGGATCTCGAACTGGCGTGGAAAGAAGCCGAGGAACTCGCCCGTATTGCCGACACCCTCGTGCCGTCGTCGATCGATCGCGCGCTGGCGAAGCTCAAGGCGCGAATGGACCGGTAGGGTGCACGACGAACCGGCAGCGGCGCATGCGCGGCGTCGTCCGTCGAGTCACGTTCGAGGTTCGATCCCATACCACTCAAGTGTGGCCCGTGCTAAGTTTCTAAGCTGATTCGTTTTAGCCCCCTCCACGCGCCCATGCCCACGTACGAGTATCGTTGCGCCAACGGCCACGATTTTGAGGAGTTCGTGCTCAAGATGAGTGCGGCCAAGTCCGAGTTGCCTTGTCCGACCTGCGGATCGCGCGGTGAACGCCGCATGTCTGTCGGCGGCGGCCTGCTGTTCAAGGGCTCCGGCTTCTACATCACGGACTACGGCAAGGACGGCAAGAAATCGGCCGCATCGCCGAACGGCACCTCGTCCAAGAGCGACGGTGGCGCAAGCAACAGCGGTGCGAGCGACAGCGGCGCAAGCAACAGCGGCACGAGCAAGAGCGGTGCGAGCGGCAGCGGCGCGAGTGATGGCGCGAGAGGCGACTCGGCCAAGCGCGACAGCGCGAAGAGCGATGGCGCGAAGAGCGATGGCGCCGGCAGGGACGCTTCCAAGGCCGAGACAGCCAAGTCCTCAGACGCCAAGCCGTCGGGTGGATCCCCTGCGAAGCCTTCCAAGGGCTCCGAATGACCGCAGATGAACTGCTGCGCACGGCACTCACGCGCGCGGCCATGGCTATCGGCGCCCCCGACACTGTCACGCCGGCGCTCGAGCGCCCGCGCGATCCGGCGCACGGCGACTGGGCCACCAATCTCGCCATGACGCTCGCCAAGCCGCTCAGCAAGAAGCCGCGCGACGTTGCCGAGTTGCTCGTCGCACAGCTCGATCTCGCCGCGGCCGGCGTCGCCGAGACCTCCATCGCCGGACCGGGCTTCATCAACTTCCGCCTCGATCCCGGCGCGCACGCGCGTCCGCTCGCCGACATCCTCGCGCAGGCCGTCGCGTATGGCCGTACCGACGCCGGGCACGGTGCGCCGGTTAATGTTGAGTTTGTCTCGGCCAACCCGACGGGCCCGCTGCATGTTGGCCACGGGCGGCAGGCGGCGCTGGGAGACGCCATCAGCGCGTTGCTCGAAGGCGCGGGCTACGCCGTCTCGCGCGAGTTCTACTACAACGATGCCGGCGTGCAGATTGAAAATCTCGCCAAGTCGCTGTGGGTGCGCGTCGCGCAGCAGGCCGGCATCGACGCGGCGATTCCCGAGGGTGGCTACAACGGCGATTACATCAAGGAAATCGCCGAACGGTACGTAGCCGAGCATGGCCTGCCTGACACTGCGACGCTCACCGCCGGCGCTGCGGCCGTTGCCAACGCCGCGCGCCCCGACGACGTCGCGCTCTTCGACGGGATGCGCCGCTTTGCCGTCGCCGCGCTGCGCGCCGAGCAGGACCTCGACCTCAAGGCCTTCGGCGTGAAGTTCGACGTCTACTATCTGGAGTCATCGCTCTACACCGACGGCAAGGTCGAAGAAACCGTCGGCATGCTCACCAAGGGCGGCCACACGTTCGAAGACGATGGCGCGCTCTGGCTGCGCACCACCGACTTCAGCGACGACAAGGATCGCGTGATGCGCAAGCGTGATGGCACGTACACGTATTTTGTGCCCGACGTCGCGTATCACGTCACCAAATGGCAGCGCGGCTTCACGCGCGCCATCAACGTACAGGGCGCCGACCACCATGGCACCACGGCACGCGTGCGCGCCGGGCTGCAGGCGCTCGAGGTTGGCGTTCCCAAGGGCTACCCGGAGTACGTGCTGCACCAGATGGTCACGGTGATGCGCGGCGGCGAGGAAGTGAAGATCTCCAAGCGCGCCGGCAGTTACGTCACGGTGCGCGATCTGATCGACGAAGTGGGCCGCGATGCGGTGCGGTACTTCTTCCTGATGCGAAAGGGCGACAGTCAGCTGGTCTTCGACGTCGATCTCGCGCGCTCGCAGTCGGAAGAAAATCCGGTCTACTACATCCAGATGGCGCACGCGCGCCTCAGCGGCATCTTCCGCGTCGGCGAGATCGACACCGCGTCCATCACGGCCGACGGCGTGCACTGGGAATGCCTGGCCGAGGAAGCGGAACGCGACCTCATCACGTCGCTGCTCGACTATCCGCGCCTCGTGGCGGGCGCGGCCGACTCGCTCGAGCCGCATCGCGTGGCCGCGTGGTTGCTGGAAACGGCGCGGCAGGTGCACCTGTGGTACCACAAGCATCACGTGCTCGGCGAGCCCGAGCACATTTTGCGCGCGCGGCTCGTGCTGGCCAAGGCCGCGCGTCAGGTGCTCGCCAATGGACTCGGCTTGCTCGGAATCTCCGCTCCCGAACGCATGTAGCGTTCGGCGTCCCCCGGCTTCTTCGCTCACGCTGCCCCCGCACGAAACCTCCGCACTCCGAACCCCGAAATGTCCCTTCTCGTCGTCGGTTCCGTCGCGCTCGATTCAGTGGAAACGCCCTTTGGCAAGGCTGACGAAGTCCTGGGTGGCTCGGCCACGTACTTCTCTGCGTCGGCCAGCCATCAATGCCCGGTGCAGCTCGTCGGTGTCATCGGCGACGACTATCCCGTGGAGCGCCTCGAGGCGCTGCGCGAGCGTGGCATCGACCTCGCCGGCCTTGAAAGCGCCGAGGGCGAGTCGTTTCGCTGGCGCGGGCGCTACCGCCACGATCTCAACTCGGCGGAGACGCTCGAAACACGGCTCGGCGTCTTCTCGCATTTCCGCCCAAAGCTGCCGGATCAGTTCAAGAGCGCGCAGTACGTCTTCCTCGCCAACATCGATCCGCGCCTCCAGCTGCAGGTGCTCGAGCAGGTGTCGAAGCCCAAGTTCGTGGCGTGCGACACGATGAATTTCTGGATCGAGTCGCGCCGTGGCGACCTGATGGAACTGCTCAAGCACGTGGACCTGATCACGCTCAACGACGGCGAGGCGCGTCAGCTCACCGAGCAGTCCAACCTCGTGCAGGCCGCGCGCTGGATTCTCGCCAAGGGCCCCAAGACGGTGCTGATCAAGAAAGGCGAACACGGCGCGTTCATGTTCACGAAGGACGAGATTTTCTACGCACCGGCCTATCCGCTCGAGGCGGTGTTCGACCCGACGGGCGCTGGCGACTCGTTCGCCGGCGGCTTCATGGGCTATCTGGCACGCACCAACGACCTCAGCGCGGCGAACCTGCGCCGTGCCGTCGTGATCGGATCCGCCATGGGATCGTTCGTGGTCGAGGCGTTCTCCATCACGCGCCTGCTCTCGGTGACGCGCGACGACATCGACCGCCGCGTTTCCGATTTCCATCGCCTCGTTTCGTTTGATCAGGACATGCCCTCGTGAGCGGCGAAGGGCTCACGTACGCGGGCGCCGGCGTCGATATCGACGCGGCAGAGTCGTCCAAGCATCGCATCAAGGCGCTGGTCGAGAGCACGTTCACGGCCGGCGCGCGCGGCGCGTTCGGCGGCTTTGGCGGCATGTTCCGCGTGCCGAGTGGCGCGCGCGCGCCATTGCTCGTGTCGAGCGCCGACGGCGTTGGCACCAAGATCAAGCTTGCGATTGAGGCGGGGCGGCACGACACCATCGGCCACTGCCTCGTGAACCACTGCGTCAACGACATCCTCGTGCAGGGCGCCGAGCCGCTCTTCTTCCTCGATTATGTCGCGTTCGGCAAGCTGCTCCCCGAGGTGGTGGAACAGGTGGTGGCGGGCGTCGCCGCCGGCTGCCGCGAGAACGGCTGCTCACTGGTGGGCGGCGAAACGGCGGAGATGCCCGGCTTGTACACGCCGCCGGACTATGACCTCGCCGGCTTCATCGTCGGCTGGGTCGAAGAAGACCAGGTCATTTCCCGCGATCGCGTGCGCGACGGCGACGTGCTCGTCGGGCTCGCTTCGAGCGGATTGCACACCAATGGCTTTTCGCTGGCGCGTCGCATCGTGATGGAACGACTGAAGCTGGCGCCTGACGACACGTTCCCTGGCGACACGCGCTCCACCGCCGACGTGATGCTCGCCGTGCACCGTTCGTACCTCAAGGCATTGGCGCCGGTCCGTAGCGCAATCCATGCGATGGCGCACATTACAGGAGGGGGACTGCCGGGGAATCTCGACCGGTCGCTCCCGCCGGCACTCGATGCCGAAGTGGATACGGGTTCGTGGGATGTGCCGAACGTCTTCCGCCGGCTGGCGGAAGCGGGCGGGGTGTCACGTGACGAGATGTTCCGCGCCTTCAACATGGGCGTCGGGATGGTGGTGATCACCGATGAGCAGGGCGCGGCCACGGTGCGCGCAAGCGCGATGGCCGCGGGCGTCGAAAGCTGGATGCTGGGTCGCGTTGTCCCGGGTTCGGGACGTGTCATCCTCAAGGGAGGCAAGTGAGCATGCGATTTCAACGTGCGATGGTGGCGGCGGGTGCAGCGGTGGTCGCGGTGAGCGCGACGGCACAGGCACAGTGCACCACGTTTACGGCAGACGCCTGCCGAAAGACCCAGGACATCTTCAACTTCCTCACGCCGCAGATTTCGACGGCACTGGCGGGCGGCAGCACGACACTCGGCCAGGGCGGCGTGCTCGGCGGCATGGGGCACTTCACGCTGGCGCTGCGCGCCAGTGCGGTGCAGGGCTCCACGCCAAAGGCCGGCAGCGTCGCGTTCAGCACGTCCGGCGCGCAGGCGTCGTCGTACCCGGGCAAGGACCAGCTCATGCCCATGGCGTCGATCGACGGAGCGCTGGGTGTGTACGAGGGATTCAACCTTGGCGTGACCAAGGTCGGCGGCGTGGACCTGTTGCTCAGCCTGACGTATCTGCCGAAGCCGGGCGACAGCAACTCGGGCGACACGAAGATCGATCTGCCGGGCGGGAGCACGAAGATGGGCTTCGGCGCGCGGCTGGGGCTGCTGCAGGAGTCGATTCTCATCCCGGGCGTTTCGTTCTCGTACATCAAGCGCGACCTGCCGGTGATCTCCGTTTCGGGCGCGTCCAACGTCACGGCGAGCGGCACGAGCGCGCCCGGTTCGTTTGCACTCAACGACCTGACACTCAAGACGTCGAGCTGGCGCGTGAGTGCGTCAAAGACGTTCCTGATCTTCGGTCTCGAAGGCGGCTTTGGCGGCGATACGTACGACAACTCGGCGACCGCGAGCGTGACGGTCAACGCCGCGGCGCCGGTGGGCACGCAACACGCCAGCACGGTCATTGCCAACAAGATGTCGCGCACCAACATCTACGCCGGACTGAGCATCAATTTCTTCATCGGCAAACTGGTTGGCGAAGTCGGCCAGGTGAGTGGCGGGTCGCTGCCGGCCGCCATCAACAACTTTGGCTCTGACGCCGCGGCCGGCCGCAGCTACTTCTCGGTGGGTCTTCGCACCGGATTCTGATGACTGATTCCGCCGGCGCCTGGGGCGCCCGCGAGCGCGCGTGGATGAAGCGCGCGCTCGCGCTCGCAGCGCGAGGATGGGGGCAGACGGCGCCGAACCCAATGGTCGGCGCCGTTATCGTCCGTGACGGCGCCGTAGTGGGGGCCGGATACCACGCGCGGTACGGCGAGCCGCACGCCGAGGCGGTCGCGCTGGCGCAGGCCGGTGCGTTGGCGCGCGGCGCCGACCTGTACTGCACGCTCGAGCCGTGCAATGCGCACGGCAAACAGCCGCCCTGCGCCGATGCGCTCATCGCCGCCGGTGTTCGTCGCGTGGTCGCGGCGATTCCCGATCCGAACGAGACAAAGGGCGGAGGCGCGGCGAAGCTGCGCGCCGCCGGCATCGCGGTCGAATTCGGGCTCGGCGAAGCCGAGGCGCGCGAACTCAACCAGCCGTTCCTACACTGGGCCGGCGGCGCCTCACGCCCGTGGATCACGCTCAAGCTTGCCGTCTCGATGGATGGCGCCATCGCCGCCGCCGACCGCGAACGCGGGTGGCTGACCGGCGAGAAGGCGCGCAAACAGGTGCATCGACTGCGCGCCGGCGCCGATGCCATCGCCGTGGGTATCGGCACTGCGCTCGCCGATGATCCGGCGCTCACAGTGCGGGGCGTCCGGAAGCCGCGCCTTGCTCCGCTGCGTGTGGTATTTGACCGGCAAGCGCGGCTGCCACTCACGAGCCAGCTGGCGAAGACGGCCAAGCGGCTGCCGACCGTGATCGTAACCGAGAATGCCGCGGCGCCCGCCGCCATGGCGCTCGCCAAGAAGGGCGTTGCGTCCATCTCCGCGTCCGACCTGCCGGCCGCCCTGGAGGCCCTCCACGCACGAGGGGTGCATCACCTGCTGGTGGAGGGTGGATCGGCCATTACCGGTGCTCTATTGGGGGGCAATCTGGTCGACCGGCTGGTTATCTTTCAGGCACCCGTGATACTGGGCGCGGGGGCGCTGGGGGCGTTTTCGTCGGTACCCTCCGTCGCTACCCAAAGCCTCTCACACTGGCGCGTCGTCGAACGCCTCATCTTCGATGATGATGTCATGACCGTCCTCGCTCCACCCGCTGTTTGAACGGCCGTCTGGCGTCTCGCCACCGGCCACCGACACCCGACCACCGTCTCGCACATGTTCACCGGCATCATCACCGACGTCGCCACGATTCTGCGGGCGACCCCCACGCCCGCCGGGCGCGAGTTCGTCGTGCGCTCGGTGTACGATGGGCTGTCGGACGGCGAGAGCATTGCCTGCGATGGCGTCTGTCTCACGTTGCGCGAGTCGGCGGCGGGATCGTTCACTGTCGCCGCCGTCGTCACAACGCTCGAGCGCACCACGCTCGGCGCGTGGACCGAAGGGCGTCGCATCAACACCGAGCGCGCGATGTCGCTCGGCGACCGTCTCGGTGGGCACATGGTCGCCGGTCACGTGGACACCGTCGCGCGCGTGACCAGCGTGGCCACCAAGGGCGACGCGCTGCTCGTCGATCTTTCCATCGGCGCCGAGTGGATGCCGCTCATGGTGCCGCACGGTTCCATCGCCGTGAATGGCGTCAGCCTGACCGTCAACGAACTCATCGACGGCGGCGTCCAGATCTCGCTCATCGACTACACCCTGCGGCACACGATGCTCGGCGACCTGCGCGCCGGCGACCGCGTCAACATCGAAGCCGACCTGGTGGGCAAGTTCGTGCAGCAACTGGCAGCGCCGCATCTGCCGTCTGCCGTCCACCGTCTACCATCATCGGTCTAGGCATGCCGTTCGCCACCATAGAACAAGCACTCGACGATCTTCGCGCCGGCAAGTTCATTGTCGTGGCCGACGACGAAGACCGTGAGAATGAAGGCGATCTCATTCTCGCCGCCGAGTTTGTCACGCCCGAAAAAGTCAACTTCCTGATGGGCGCCAAGGGCATGATTTGCGTGGCGCTCAGTCCGGAGCGTGTCGCGCAGCTCGAGTTGCCGATGATGGGCAGCGAGAACACCGACGCCCTGCGCACCGCCTACACCGTGACCATCGACGCCGTGCGGCGCTACGGCGTGACGACAGGGATTAGCGCCTCTGATCAGTCTGCGACCATCCGCCGCTGCGCTGATCCGCAGGCGGTGTCGTCGGACTTCCGCCGTCCGGGGCACGTGCATCCGCTGCGCGCCCGCGAGGGCGGCGTGCTCCAGCGCGTAGGGCACACCGAAACCGCGGTCGACCTCATGCGCCTGGCGGGGCTGCAGCCCGCCGGTGCGATCTGCGAGATCCTCAACGAGGACGGCTCGACGTCCAAGCGGCCGCAGCTGGTTGCCTTCTGCCAGAAGCACGGCCTCACGTTCATCACCGTCGCGCAGCTCGTGGCGCATCGACTGCGCACCGAACGGCTGGTGCATCGCGTCGCCGAGGCGCGGCTCCCCACCGAGTTCGGCGAGTTCAAGATCATCGGCTATCGCAACGACGTCGATGACCGTGAACACGTGGCGCTCGTCAGGGGCGAGGTGGCGCAGGGCGAGGACGTGCTGGTGCGCATGCACTCCAAGTGCCTCACCGGCGACACGTTCCATTCGCTGCGCTGCGACTGCCGCTGGCAGCTGCATGAAGCGATGCAGCTTGTGGCCGAAGCGGGGCGCGGCGTGATTGTCTATCTCGATCAGGAAGGGCGCGGCATCGGCCTGCTCAACAAGCTCAAGGCATACGAGCTGCAGGACATGGGAGCTGACACGGTAGAAGCCAACGAACGGCTTGGCTTTGCCCCCGATCTACGGAACTACGGCATTGGCGCGCAGATCCTGCTCGATCTCGGTTTGCTCTCCATCCGGCCGATTACCAACAATCCCAAGAAGCTGGTGGGCCTCGAAGGCTACGGCCTCCGCCTCGGCGAGCGCGTTCCCATTGTCTCGCCGCCGACCTCCGAAAACGCAAACTATCTCGAAACCAAGGTGCGGAAGCTCGGGCACCTGCGAGCCCTCTGATGGCCGAGTTCGAAGGAACCCCCACCGGGCTGGGACGCCGGTTCGCCGTCGTTGGCAGCCGATTCAACGACAGCATCACACAGCCGCTGGTTGACGGCGCGCTCGATTGCCTCGTGCGCCACGGTGCGCGAGCCGATGACGTCGACGTCGTGTGGGTACCCGGCGCGTGGGAGCTGCCGAGCGCGGTGGCGCGTCTGCTCATGACCGAGCGCTACGACGCGGTGGTCGTCTGCGGCGCGGTCATTCGCGGCGAGACGCCGCACTTCGATTTTGTCGCCGGCGAGTCATCGCGCGCGCTTTCGCTGCTGCAGGGCGAGTACGGCGTGCCCATCGGCTTCGGGCTGCTCACGACGAACACCGTCGAGCAGGCGCAGGCCCGCGCCGGTGGCGATCACGGCAACAAGGGATGGGACGCGGCGATGGCGGCCATGCAGATGGCGGACCTCTTTGCCCTGCTCGATTCCGGCGAAGACGTCGAGGACGACAGCTGATGGCGCGCCTCGAAACCCGCGGTCGCGCCCGCGCCCTCCAGGCGCTGTACGCCTGGGATCTGCGCGATGGACAGCCGCTCGACCGCATGGCGTCGATGCTGTGGGATGACCTGCTGGTCGCACCCGAGGAACGCACCTTCGCCGATGCGCTGCTGCGCATCGTGCAGGCGCAGGTTGCCGAGCTTGACGCCGAACTCGGTGAGGTGACCACGAACTGGCGCATCGAACGCCTCGGCGCCATCGAGCGCTGCGTGCTGCGCCTCGCCGCCGCGGAACTGGTGCAGGGGAGCACGCCGCCGCGGGTGGTGCTGCAGGAAGCGGTGCGTCTGGCCGAGCGCTTCGGCAGCGCGCAGAGTGCGCGTTTTGTGAACGGCGTGCTCGATGCGCTGGCGCGACGCATGGGGCGGCTCTAGTGCGCCTGCTGGTGGTCAACTGGCAGGACCGTGAGAACCCGCTGGCCGGCGGCGCGGAAATTCATTTGCACGAGATCTTCGAACGGCTAGCGGCGCGCGGCCACGACGTCACGATGCTCTGCGGCGGCTGGCTCAACTGTCCGCCGCGCGCAAACCTGGCCGGCATCGACGTGCATCGCACGGGCATTCGCCAGACGTTCGCGCTCAAGGCGTGGGCGTACTACCGGCGGCATCTGGCCGCACGGCCGTTCGACGTGCTGATCGAGGACATCAACAAGATGCCGCTCTACACGCCGCTCTGGGGCGCCGCGCGCGTCGTGGCCTGCGTGCCGCACTTGTTTGGCGGCACCGCGTTCCAGGAACTGGCCGCGCCCCTTGCCGCTGCGGTCTGGCTGTCGGAGCGGCCCATTCCGTTCGTGTATCGCAACACGCCGTTCGAGGCGATCAGCGAAAGCACGGCGGATGATCTGGCGGCGCGAGGCATCGCGCGCGGCCACGTGCGCGTCATTTATCCCGGCGCGTCGTGCGAGCACTACACCCCCGACGCGGCGCAGCGTTCGCCGACGCCCGTCTTCGCCTACCTCGGCCGGCTCAAGAAATACAAGGGCGTCGATCTTGTCATTCGCGCCTTTGCGCGAGTGGCCGACCAGCGCGCCGTGCTCGAGATCGCGGGGGAGGGTGACTTCCGTCCGGCGCTCGAGGCGCTGGCGGCGTCGCTTGACCTATCCGCGCGCGTGCGGTTTCTTGGCTTTGTGAGTGAAGCCGACAAGCTGGCGTTGCTGCGGCGCGCGTGGGCCACGGCGTTTGCATCACCCAAGGAGGGCTGGGGGCTGACGAACATCGAAGCCTCCGCCTGCGGAACGCCCGTGGTGGCGTCCAACTCGCCCGGCATCCGAGAATCGGTGCGTCACGGCGAGACCGGCTTCCTAGTGCCGCACGGCGACGTCGAGGCCATGGCCGCCGCGCTGCAACGGCTCTGCGAGTCGCCGGCGCTGGTGGCGCGGCTCGGGGCCAGCGGGCGCACGTTCGCGGAATCATTTACGTGGGACCGTGCCGCCGACGAGACGGCGGCGCATCTTCATCAGGTGAGCCACACCGGAGGATAGCGTCGTGCACATGGTCTTTTCGCACCGAGGAATCGCACTCACGCAGTCCATGCTCAAGAAGGCCGAGCGGGCTGTGCTGACGGCGGCGGAGCGCATTCCGCGCGCCACGGGAGCAGTCGTGCGTTTCGAGGAAGATGGCCCCGAGCGGCGCGTCGAAATCGTGTTCACGGCACCGCGCGGTACGCGCGTGGTGGCGAGCGCCGCCGGCCGCTACTGGGGACCGGCGCTCAATGCGGCGCTCACCAAGCTCGTGCGCCAGGCGTCCAAGGAGCGTCGCACGCCGCAGCGCCGCACCGTCGCCAAGGACTGATCCGATGCCGCTGACCGTTCGCGGGCTCGTGGAGCGCATGGGCGAGGCGTTGCATCTCACGGTGCTCGGCAGTCCCGACGGGCTCGCGCGCGAGATCCCCTCGTCCGACGCGTCGGGGCCGGGGCTCGTGCTCGCCGGGTACACCGGCCGTTTTGTGCACCAGCGCGTGCAGGTGCTCGGGGAAACGGAAGTCAGCTACTTGCGGTCGCTCGACGAGGACAAGCGGCGGGAAATCCTGCGCACGTACTTTGGCTATCCGCTGCCCTGCGTGATGATCACCAAGGGGCTGGTGCTCCCCGACGGCATGGAAGACGAGGCGCGGCGCGCCGGCGTCTCGATCCTTGTCTCCACGCTCAAGACCAACGACTTCTACCGGCTCATCACGCCGTTCCTCGAGAAGGAGTTCTCGCCCGCCATCTCGCTGCACGGTTCGCTCGCGGACGTCTTCGGCGTCGGCCTGCTGTTTACCGGCGAGAGCGGCATCGGCAAGTCCGAGTGCGTGCTGGATCTCGTCGAGCGCGGCCATCGTTTGGTCGCCGACGATCTGGTGCTGGCGCGCCGCAAGGGCGTGGACGTCATCATCGGCCGCGGACACGAGCTGCAGCGCCACTTCATGGAGATCCGCGGCGTCGGTCTGATTGACGTCAGTGCGATCTTCGGCATTCACTCCGTGCGCCAGCAGAAGCGCATCGAAGTCGTCGTCGATCTCGTGGTCTGGGACAAGACGCTGCAGGTGGACCGTACCGGGCTCGACGGCCAGACCGTCAACATTCTCGGCGTCGATCTGCCCAAGATCACCGTGCCGCTGAACCCCGGGAAGAACATCACCGTGATTTCAGAAGTCATCGCGATGAATCATCTGCTCCGCTACACGGGCGTGGACGCGGCGCATTCGTTTAACGAACGGCTCAAGGACAAGATGCTTCGCAAGACGGCCGATCTGGGCAAATACCTGCTTGACGACGATGAGTGACGGCACGTTCGCCATCATCGCGGCACACGGCGACCTCGCCGAGGGGCTGGTCAGCGCCGTCTCGCGCGTCGCTGGCGCGGCCGCCGCGGCCAAGTTGATGCCGTTCAGCAACGCGACGCTCGGCGGCACCGAACTCGCGGACTCGCTGCGCCAGGCGGTGGAGACATCGGGCGCGCGCGTGATCTTCACCGATCTGCCCGCCGGCAGCTGCACCATCGCTGCCCGCCGCATTGCGCACGAGCGGCCGGACCTCGCCGTGGTCTGCGGCGTCAACCTGGCGATGCTGTTGTCGTTCGCGCTGTCGCCCGTGGGCGGCGCGGCCGCGTGGGAACTGGCGGTGGAGAAGGGCCGCGCCGCCATTCGCGTCGCCGAGGAGGGCGCGGGTGGCCATTGAGGTCTATCGCATCGATGACCGCCTGGTGCACGGGCAGGTCGTCGTGGGATGGGGCCAGCCGCTTGCCCTCGGCTTCATCGTGCTCGTCGACAATCTCGTCGCCGAGAGCGAGTGGGAGCAGGACCTCTACCGCATGGGCGTGCCGCCAGAAATGACGGTTCATTTCGAGTCGACCACGAGCGCGATGGAGCACCTGCGGGAGTACCGGCTGCGCCCCGAGCACGGGCTGCTGCTCACGGGCGACACCGCGACCATGCGCGCGCTCGTCGAGGGGGGCGCCTCGATTGGCGCGGTGAACGTCGGCGGACTGCATCATCGCGCCGGTCGGTCGCCGCGCATGCGCTATGTCTTCCTCGATCCCACGGAGGAGTCGGATCTGCGTGCCATCGCCGCGTGCGGTGTCGACGTCTCGGCGCAGGATGTGCCCAGCGCGCTGCCCGTTCCGCTCGATGATCTGCTGACGCGGAGCGGCGGATGACCGACGTCGGCACGCTCGCGCTTCTCACGATGCTTGGCGCCGTGGTCGGGCTCGACTTCGTGTCGTTCCCGCAGGCGATGCTCGCGCGCCCCATCGTGGCCTCGACGCTCGCCGGCGCGCTCTGCGGTGATGCGGGCGCGGGCCTGATGGTGGGCGTGCTGCTCGAGTGCTTTGCGCTTGAGACGATGCCGTTCGGTGCATCGCGTTATCCCGAATGGGGACCCGCGTCGGTGGCCGCGGGCGCCATGGCATCGCTCAACCCGGGTGACGTGCACGCGCCGTCGCGCCTCATTCCGTTTGCCGTGCTGGCTGGACTCGCCTGTGCGTTCGTTGGCGGACAGACCCTCGTGTGGCTGCGGCGCTTCAACCTCACCGTGGCGGCGCGATATCGTGACGAACTCGCGGCCGGCGATGCGGCCGCCGTGGTCGCCGTGCAATGGACCGGACTCGTCGTCGACTTCGGGCGCGCCGGCGCCGTCACGGCCCTCTACGTGATGGTGCTCTTCCCGCTGCGGAACGCGCTCGCCGGCATGCTGCACCCGGAGATGGATCCGATCGCCGTCGCCATCGTCGGCTCGATCGGCGTCGGCGTTGCGGGCGGTGCGGTGTGGAAGGTCGTGCATAACACCAAGGGCTATCAGTGGTGGCTGCTCGCCGGCCTGCTCATCGGCGGCACTGTGGCGGTGGTCATATGAGCGCTGCGCCTACGCTCCCCGCGTTCACCTGGCTGCGCGTGTTCGCGCGGCTCTTCGCGGTGCAGGGGAGCTACAACTACGAAGTGATGATCGGCAACGGCATCGCCTATGCCGCGGAGCCGGCGTTTCGCCTGCTGCCGGGCGGGCGCGGCGGACCGGCGTACCAGGCCGCGCTCGCGCGTCACAGCCGCTACTTCAATTCCCACCCGTACCTCGCCGCGCTGGCCGTGGGTGCGCTGGTCCGGGCCGAACTCGATGGCGAAGACCCGGTGCGTATCGAGCGATTCCGCACCGCGTGCTGCGGGCCGCTCGGCGCGGCCGGCGATCGCCTCGTCTGGGCGGGATGGTTGCCGTTCTGCTCGGCGCTAGCGCTCCTCGCCTACGGCGCGGGTATCTCGGCAACTGGCGTCGTTGCGCTCTTTGTGGGAACTTACAACGTCGGTCACGTGGCCCTGCGCGCTTGGGGGTTGCGAGCAGGGTATCGCGAGGGGCTCAAGGTCGCCGCGGCGCTCGGGAGCCCCGTGTTGCGCCAGGGTCCGCTGCACGTGGCGCGCGGCGTGGCGCTCGTCGGCGGCGCTGCGCTGCCGCTGACGCTTCATCGCGTGCGCGCCGATCATCCGTTCTCGATCGGCATTGAGCTGGCGCTCGCGGCCGGCCTGGCGGCGGCGCTGAGCCGCTGGCAAGGCCGCATCGACGGCTGGCGGGTCGGCGTCGCGCTGCTCGTCCTGTTTCTCCTCTACTCGGTGGTGCGCTGATGGTCGAACGCTCGGTCCAGGTGAAGAACGCCCACGGTATCCACGCCCGTCCGGCGGCGGAAATCGTGAAGGTCGCCGCCCGGTTCGCGTCGTCCATCACCATCGTGCGCGATGATCTCGAGGTGAACGGAAAGAGCATCATGGGCGTCATGATGCTCGCCGCGGAGTGCGGGGCCACCATCATCATTCGCGCCGTCGGCGACGATGCTGAGGCGGCCTGCGACGCGCTCGTGGCGCTCGTCAACACGAAGTTCGGGGAAACGTGACGTGACCCTGGTCCTGAGCGGCGTTCCCGCGTCGGCCGGCATCGTCATCGGACCGGTGCATCTGCTGCGCTGGGAGGTGCCCGAGGTCGTCCCGCGCACCGTCGAGGCGCACGAAGTCGATGCCGAGATCGCGCGGCTGCACGCGGCGTGCGATCAGGCCATCGAGCGGCTGCGCGCGGTGCGCGACCGCGTCGAGGAACACGCCGGCGCCGAGGAAGCGGCGATCTTCGACGTGCAGATCTCCATCTGCGGCGACGCCGACCTGCGCTCAAGCGTCGAGACGCTCATTCGCCAGGGCTTCGCCGCCGAGAAGGCGTTTGACCTCGTCCTCCTCGAATGGCGCGAGCACTTCGGCCGCTCAACCAACGCGTTGATGCGCGAACGCGTCAGCGATCTGCTCGACGTGCAGATTCGCGTGCTGTCACTGCTGCTCGACCTCCCCGATCACGATCCCGTGGGCCTGCCCAAGGGAAGCAACGCCATTCTGCTGACGCACGATCTCACGCCGTCGCTCACGGTGCAGTTCGACCGCGACGCCATTGCCGCGATCGCCACCGACGCCGGCACCGGCACGTCGCATGTCGCCATCCTCGCGCGGTCGCTGGGCCTGCCGGCGGTCGTTGGCCTGCGCGATGCCACGGCGCGACTCGAACCCGGCACCGTCGCCATCGTGGATGGCACGCACGGCCTGCTCATTTTCAATCCGTCCGAAGAGCGCATCGCCGAGTACCGCGAACGCGCCCGCGTCGAGCAGGAAGAGGCGCGCGCACTGCAGCGCTATGCGCGAGCCGAGTCCGTCACCGTTGACGGCGTGCGCATCACGCTGCGCGCCAATGTCGACATGCCCGACGAAGCGGCCGCCGGCGCCACCAGCGGCGCCGAGGGCGTCGGCTTGATGCGCACCGAGTTTCTCGTCGTCGGGCGCGCCGCGATGCCCGACGAGGACGAGCAGTACGAGGCGTACAGCCGCGTCCTGCGCGCCTTTGCGCCGCATCCCGTCGTCATCCGCACGTACGACATCGGCGGCGACAAGCTTCCCGTGGGCGGCTTCCCGCACGAGGCCAATCCGTTCCTCGGCTGGCGCGCCATCCGCATGTGTCTCGATGAGCCGGAGCTCTTCCGCACGCAGTTGCGCGCGCTGCTGCGCGCGGCCGTGCACGGCGACCTCAAGATCATGCTCCCGCTCATCGTCTCGGTCGCCGAGGTGCGGCAGGCGCGCGCGCTGATGAACGAGGCCGCCGCGGAACTGGTGGCCCGCGGCGTGCCGCACCGTGCCGACGTGCCGCTCGGCGTGATGATCGAGACGCCCGCTGCCGTGCTCACCGCCGACGCGCTCGCCAAGGAAACCGCGTTCTTCTCGATCGGCACCAACGATCTCGTGCAGTACACGTTGGCGGTGGACCGCGGCAACATTCAGCTCGTCAATCGCTTCACCGCGCTGCACCCCGCGGTGCTTCGCTTGATCAAGCGCACGCAGGATGACGGCGCGGCCGCCGGCATCGAAGTGTCAGTGTGCGGCGAGATGGCGTCGCAGCCGCTGATGGCCTTTGCGCTGCTCGGCCTCGGCATTCGCCAGCTCAGCGTCGCCCCGCGGTCGGTGGCGGCGGTCAAGCATCTCATTCGCACCGTCCGTGCGTCCGCGGCCGCCGCGGCGATGGCACTGGCGCTCGATGCGGGTACCGCCGAGGACGCCGAGAAGATCCTCAAGTCGCGTCTGCTCGCCGAGTTGCGGCATGGCGGCGAAGCGGCCGACGGGTTGCTCGCACTCGTCGACTCCCATATTGTTCCAGATCAAGCGGACACTCACTAGAGCGGCCGGCAATCGCCGGCCGTTCGCGCCTCTCATCGACTCGGTCCCGTGCTTCACCGCCATCTCTTTACCTCCGAATCCGTCACCGAAGGGCACCCCGACAAGGTCGCCGACCAGATCTCCGATGCGGTGCTCGACGCGCTGCTTGCGCGCGACCCGCAGTCGCGCGTTGCGTGCGAGACGATGGTCACCACCGGCCTCGCGACGATCTTCGGCGAAGTGACGACGGACGCGTGGGTTGACCTGCGCGGTCTTGTGCGCGAGACGATCAAGGACATCGGATACACGGAGGCGGGCATCGGCTTTGACGCCGATTCGTGCGCCGTGCTCAACGCACTCGGCCAGCAGTCGCGCGACATCGGGCAGGGCGTGGACACCGGCGGCGCCGGCGACCAGGGGATGATGTTCGGGTATGCGTGCGACGAAACCGAGGAGCTGATGCCGCTCCCCATTCTGCTCGCGCACAAGCTGACGCACGCGCTGGCCGACCGCCGCAAGGACGGCACGCTCAACTGGCTGCGCCCCGACGGCAAGTCGCAGGTGTCGGTCGTGTACGAGGACGGCCGTCCGGTCGAAGTGGATACCGTCGTCATCTCCACGCAGCACGCCGACACCGTGAAGAACAAGGCGATTCACGAAGCGGTGCGCCACGACATTATCGAAGCGGTGATTCCGCCCGAGTTCCGCTCGCGCAAGATGAAGGTGCACATCAACCCGACCGGCCGGTTCGTGGTCGGCGGCCCGCAGGGCGACGCCGGGCTCACCGGGCGCAAGATCATCGTCGACACCTATGGCGGCATGGGTCGTCACGGCGGCGGTGCGTTCTCCGGCAAGGATCCGTCAAAGGTTGATCGCTCCGGTGCCTACGCCGCGCGCTGGGTGGCCAAGAACATCGTCGCTGCCAAGCTCGCGTCGAAGTGCGAGGTGCAAGTGGCCTACGCCATCGGCGTGGCACAGCCGGTGTCGGTGATGGTCGACACCTTCGGCACGGCGACGGTGCCTGAGACGGCCATCATGAAGGCGGTGACGTCCGTGTTCGATCTCACCCCGCGCGGCATCATCACCGCGCTTGACCTGCGCAAGCCGATCTACGGCCCGACGGCGTCGTACGGCCACTTTGGGCGCGCACCGTCCAAGGCGGAGCGCTATGGCAAGAAGGTGTCGCTGTTCAATTGGGAGCGCACCGACAAGGTCGCCGAGCTCAAGCGCGCCGTTCGCGCGCGCTAATGCGCGCTCGCGCCCGGGGCGCGAGCGGGGAGGATCCGTGATTCCGGTGACGGTGGCCAAGCTGGGGCTCGACAGTGCGTCCAACACGTACGTCGTGCTCCTGCAGGAGCGCGACGGCGAGCGCGTGCTCCCCATCTGGATCGGGCGGCCGGAGGCGGAGTCCATCGCCCTGCAGATGAATGGCGTGAAACGCGAGCGGCCGATGACGCACGACCTCTGCCGCTCCCTCATCAACGGGCTGGGCGCCACACTGCGCCGCGTGCAGGTGACGCGCGTGCAGGATGCGACGTTCTACGCCGAACTGCATCTCGCGCGCGGTGGCTCGCCGGTGATTGTCGATGCGCGGCCGAGCGACGCCATTGCCATCGCGCTGCGGCTCGACGCGCCCATCTACGTGAACGAAGCACTGCTCGGCGGCGACCTCGAGGAAGGGCTGGCCGAGCACGCCGGCCGTGATGATGAGTCGCTTTCGGCCGAGCAGCTGCAGCGGTATCTCGAGCAGATGCGTCCTGAGGACTTTGGCAAGTTCTCGTTCTGATATGATGGTGCGGACGGCGGCCATCGTCTGCGTGGCGTGGGTGCTTCCGGCCGCGGGGCTCGCGCAGGCCAAGCCGGCGTCGCCGCCACTCGTGGACAGCGCGCACAGCAGCACGCACAGCAGCGCGCACAGCAGCACGCACAGCAGCGCGCACAACAGCGCGCACAACAGCGCGAAAGGCAGCGCGAGCAGCAGCGCACCACCGGCCGTCTCCGGCGAATCGCGCGCGGTGAGCGGGCGCGTATTGCGCGGCGCGCGCGACGCCGTCAAGCCGATGGCCGGCGCGTGGGTCGTCCTCCATCGCGTGGGCACGGACCACGCCGCACCGCTCGATTCGGTACGCACGGACGGCGCGGGCCGATACGCGTTTCACTATCGCACATCAGGGGACGCGAGTGCGGTCTATTTTGCGTCCAGCTCCTACGGCGGCATCGCGTACTTCTCGTCGCCGTTCCGGACCAAGGACGTTCGCGGTGAGGATGCCGAGCTTGTCGTGCACGACACGACGAGCGCCGCGGTGCCCATTCATGTGCGGGCGCGCCATCTGGTGCTGTCGCCGCCTGGCGAAGGCAAACGGCGCACGGTCTTCGAGATCTTCGAACTCTCAAACGACTCGACGGTCACGCGCATCGCGGCCGGCGAGACCGGCGCGGTCTGGCAGAGCCTGCTGCTCGACGGCGCGCGCGACGCGCGCGCCGGGCAGAGCGATTTTTCGCCGGGCGCGCTGCGATTCGAGCAGGGACGCGCGCGGCTCACGGCGCCGTTCGCTCCCGGACTCAAGCAGCTGTCGTTCACGTACACGGTGCCCGCGGCGACGGAGTTCTCATTCCCGCTCGATGCGCCCGCCGATGTGCTCGAGGTGCTGGTCGAAGATGCGCTGGCTCACGCTGAAGGCGGCGGCATCGCCTCGAAGGGACCGGCGACCGTGAGCGGCCGCACCTTTGCGCGTTTCCTCGGGCAGGACGCGCCGGCTGGTGCGGTCGTTCGCATCACCGCACCGGGTGAAGCGGGGGCATCGGGAAGCCAGCTGCGCGTCTTCGCCATCATGGCGGCGCTGGGAACCCTGCTGCTCGTCGGACTGGCGCGCGCGATGTGGCGCCGGCAGGGAGGCGCCCGCGCGCCAGACGCATCGGCCACCGTCGCGGAGCTGCGGGCGCGCCTCGCCGCGCTCGACGAGGTCTTTGTGAATATCGAAAAGCCCAGTGCCGAGCAGAAAGCCGACCATTGGGAGCAGCGCGCGATTCTCGCGAAGCGCATCACCGATGCCGTAGCGCGCGAGCAAGGGCTGGCATAGCTTTACCGGAACAATCGATGTCATGACGGATGCGGGTCACGGAAGCCGGTGTAAGTCCGGCGCGGCCCCGCCACTGTAACGGGCGCAGTTCGCCTCGCTCACACACCCACTGGCCGCAATGCCGGGAAGGGGAGCGAGGGCCCGGAGCCAGGAGACGCCCTGCGTCCGTGCCACACCAGTTGCCTCGGGGGAGGCCACGTGGCGGCGCGCGCACTGCTTGTGCGCTCGGCGTGCTGGGCTCGTTCCCCGGGTGGAGCGAGCCCGCTGTGTTTTCTATCCTGAGTCATCGGCGAATCGAGATCGTGAGGCGCCTCCGACGCACGCTGGCCGTGTGCCTCGGCGTCGCGTTTGCCGCGAACGCATGCGGCGCGCCCTCGGCGGAGCATCGCCAAAGCGCTGCGCTTCACTCCTCCGCCTTCATAGATGATTTCGGCGACACACTGCGCTTGGCGCGTCCGGCCGAGCGCATCGTCTCGCTTAATCCCGTCACGACCGAGGCGCTGTTCGCCATTGGCGCCGGCGCTCGCCTCGTTGGCCGCACACACTGGGACGGCGCGCCCGCCGCGGCGCGCAGTGTCCCCGATCTCGGCGACGGCCTCAAGCCGAACGTCGAAGCGGTGCTCGCCGTGCGCCCCGATCTCGTGGTCCTCTATGCGGCCGATGCAAACCGAGGAGCGGCGTCCTCGTTTCATCGCGCTGGTGTGCCGACGCTGACGGTGCGCACCGATCGTCTCGCCGATTTTGCGCGAGTGCTGCGCGCGCTCGGCGGCGCCACCGGCGACAGCGCCGCGGCAGCAATCGTCGCCGACTCCGTGCAGCGCTCGCTCGACGCCGTGCGGGCGATGCCCGCGCCAGCCGTTCCCATGACGGTGTTCTGGCACGCGTGGGATGCCCCCGTCATCACCATCGGCGCGGGGAGTTATCTCGACGAACTCGTGGTGATTGCCGGCGCGCGCAATGTCTTCGCCGACTTGCCGCAGCCGTCGCCGCAGGTCACGCTCGAGAGCGTCGCGCAGCGCAATCCCGGCTTCGTGCTGGCGGGGCCGCAGGCGGCGCGAAAGATCCTCGCGGATCCGCGATGGCTCGCCGTGCCCGCCGTGCGAGCGCGGCGTGTGCTCGTCGTCGACACCGCGCTCGTCGGGCGACCGGGCGTGCGCATGGGTGAGGCGGCGAAGTCGCTGCGACTCCTGTTCGATTCCGCCACGCGCGGCCGCCGATGAGCGGCGGGCGTTGGACCCTCGTGATGGGTGCGCTCGCGCTTGCCGTTGTGCTTGGTCTCGCGCTGGGGCCGGTGCCCATTACCCTCGGCGACGTGCTGCGTGCCCTCGACGGCGCGGGTGATGCACAGGTGATCGCCATTGTGCGCGACCTGCGGCTTTCTCGCGTCGTGCTGGCGATGATCACCGGCGCAGGACTGGGAATGAGCGGCGCCGCCCTGCAGGGCACGCTGCGCAATGCGCTCGCGGAGCCGTACCTCCTCGGTGTCTCCGGCGGCGCGGCCGTGGGCGCGGTGTTCGCGGTCGTCGCCGGGGTCACGGCCGCCGTCGCGCTCCCGGTGGCGGCGTTTGCGGGCGCGGCCGCGGCGGTGGCGCTGGTGCTGCTCATCGCGCGTGCGGCGAGCGGACGCGCCGATCCCCGCATTCTGCTGATGGCCGGCGTCGTCGTCGGTGCGTTTGCCAACGCCATCATCATGGTGTTGATGGCCGGAGCCGGCGAAGGCACGCTGCGCAACGCGCTTTGGTGGATGATGGGCTCCGTCTCTGGCGCCGATTGGCCATCGATTCGCTGGCTGTCGCTCTACGCGCTGGTCGCCTCCGTGGCACTCGTGGCGGTGGCGCGTGACATCGACCTGCTCGCACTCGGCGAAGATGCCGCCGCCGGCCTGGGTGTCCATGTCGCCGCGGCGACGCGTCGCATCTTCCTGCTTTCCGCGCTGCTGGCGGCCATCACGGTGGCGGGGGCGGGGCTCGTCGGGTTTGTGGGACTCGTCGTCCCGGCCATTGCCCGCGCCCTCGGCGTTCGTCGCGCGCGCGAGGTGCTCGTGGCCTCGGCCATCATCGGGGCCGCGCTGGTCGTCGGCGCCGACGTCGTCGCGCGCACGGTGCGGGCGCCCGCCGAACTTCCACTGGGTGCCGTCACCGCGATCATTGGCGTGCCGTTCTTCCTGCTGCGACTGCGGAGGGCATCATGATCTCCGTGGCAAACGTCGTGGTTCGGTACCCCGGAGCGGCGGTGAACGCGCTCGACGGCGCGACCTTTGAGGCGCTGTCAGGGAGCATCACCGCCGTGGTCGGGCCAAACGGCAGCGGCAAGAGCACCGTGGTGCGCGCGCTCATTGGGCAGGTGCCGATGGTCTCCGGTTCGGCGCGCGTGGGCACGTGCGATGTCGCGGCCGCCGACCGCCGCGCACTCGCGCGCACGCTCGCCGTCGTCACGCAGCGCGAGGAGCCCGCGTTCCCGCTCGCGGTGCGCGATTACGTGATGCTCGGGCGCTATCCGCACCACGGGGCCTGGAGTGCACTGGGCGAAAGTGACGCCGCGATTGCCGAGGCGGCGATGCAGCGCACCGGCGCGCGCGTGCTCGCCGAACGCCGCACCGATACGCTCTCGGGTGGCGAGTGGCAGCGCGTGCGCCTCGCCCGCGCACTGGCGCAGGGCGGGGATGCGCTCGTGCTCGACGAGCCCGGGACGTTCCTCGATGTCGCACACGAGATGTCGGCCTTCGAACTGCTCGACGACTTGGCACGAGAGGGCCGCACCGTGCTGCTCGTGAGTCACCAGCTCAACCTCGTGGCGCGTTTTGCCGCGCACATCGTCGTGCTCCATCATGGCCGTGTCGTGGCCGCGGGCACGCCCAACGACGTCATGCGCGGCGATGTGCTGGAGCCAGTGTACGAGTGGCCGCTCGTCGTGGCGCGCGATCCTGCGGTGGGCGCGCCCGTGCTCGTGCCGCTCAGGCGACGATAGCGGCACGTGACGGACACCAGCGCCACCGGCGATCCGCGCGTGCTTGTTCAGAACTCAGCGTGCCGCACTCATCTGCCATCGTCAGTCTGCGATCGCCACCGTCCACCATTCATCATCTGTCCTTCATGCGCCCCCTGATCCTGCTCGCGCTTCCCGTCGCTCTCGCCAACGCGCAGTCCGGCATCTCCGCGCTCGGCCCCGTCGTCATCACGGCCACGCGGGTGGAATCGCCCGTTCGCGCCCCCGCCACGACCACGGTGCTCAGCGGTGACTCGCTGCGGGCTCGCGGCATCACGCATCTCGCGGACGCGCTGCGTGCGGTCCCGGGCATCAGCGTCGTCACCAGCTCTTCATACGGCTCGCAGGCCTCGCTCTTCATGCGCGGCGGGCAGAGCAACTATGTGCGGGTGCTGCTCGATGGCGTGCCGCTCAATGAGCCGGGTGGCGCCGTCGACCTCGCCGCCTTCACCCTCGACAACATCGACCGCGTCGAAGTGGTGCGCGGACCGGCCAGCGTGCTCTATGGCGAGGACGCCGTCACCGGCGTCATCCAGTTGATTTCGCGGCGCGGCGCAACCGGAACCCGCGGCGCGCTCTCACTCGACGGCGGTTCGTACGGCCAGCGCGATGTCACGATGTCGGGCGCCGTTGGCAGCGACCGCGCCGCGCTCAGCGCCTCGCTCGCGGATCGCGCCGCGCAAGGCACGCTGCCGTACAACAACGCGTACAGCAACCGTGTGGCGGCACTGTCGCTGCGGCTCACTCCGGATGCGCGCACCGACGCGTCGCTCTCGGCGCGCTGGCAGGCATCGACCTACCAGTATCCCACCGAGTCCGACGGCCGCATTGGCGACCGGAACGCCGAGAACACCACGCATCGCCTGATGCTTGGCCTTGCCGGTCGCCGTGTCATCAGCGATCGCGTCGCGGCGTCGTGGACGCTCGCGTCGAGTGAACATGACCCGCGCAGCAACGACGGCGCCGACACGCCCGCCGACACGCTCGGCTTCTACGGCTTCTTCTCGCGCGGCACGGTGACGCGGCAGTCGGCCGACGTTCGCGTGAGCGCCCGCGCGGGCGCCGCGCAGCTGTTCACGCTGGGCGGCGAGGTGTCACGCGATCACGAACGCTCCTCCACGCGCTCACTGAGCCAGTACGGCGAAGACGATGGCGAGTTCACCGCGTCGCGCCGCGACCGCGCCCTCTATGTTCAGGGCGTGGGTGCGGTGTCCGCGCGCGGCAGCTATCAACTGGGCGCGCGCCTCGACGACAACAGCGCCTTCGGTACGTTTCGCACCGTGCGCCTCGGGGCCGCGTGGCAGCTCTCGCCGGCGTGGCGTGTGCGCGGCGCGATGGGCTCGGCATTTCGCGCGCCATCGTTCTTTGAGAACTTCGCCACGGGCTACGTGCTCGGAAACGCCGGACTCGTCCCCGAACGCACGCAGAGCAGGGAACTGGCGCTCGAGCGCGTTGGACCGGTGCTCACGTTCACGGTGACGGCGTACCAGCAGCGGTTCCGCGATCTCATCCAGTACACTGGCAAGCCGTCAACGCCGACTGACCCCAACTACTTCAACGTCGCCGGTGCCAATGCCGATGGCGTCGAAACGGAGGCCGCGTGGGCGTTCTCCTCAAGCCTGCGGGCGAGGATGACGTATTCCTACACGCGCACCAGAGTCACCGATGCGGGCTTCGACAGCGGCAGCGGCGCGACGTTCGTGCTCGGCCAGCCGCTCACGCGGCGCCCTGCACGTGCAGCGCGCGTGGAGCTCGGGCGAACCATCGGCAATCGCGCGAATGCCAGCGTGGCGGCGGCGTACACCGGCCGCGCACAGGATCGTGATTACTCGGCGTATCCCGCGGTCCCGGTCGTGCTCCCGCCACACACGCTGGTCGAACTGTCTGTCAACGCTCGCCTGTCGTCGCTCGATGCACGCGTTCCGGTCACCGCGCGGCTCCGCATCGATAACCTGACGAACGCCGCCTACGACGGCATTTTCGGCTTCCGGGCCCCCGGCCGCGCCATTCGCGCCGGCCTCACCCTCGGCCGCCCCTAGCACTCCCTATCTTAGAGGGGCGCGCCCAGCATCCATCGTACGCGCCGCTCAATCGAAATCCAATTCCAAAATCGAAATCCTGCATCGAAATCCGTGATCCCTGTCCTCAATCGTCGTCCGTGTGCCTTTAGTTACGACTGAAGCCATCGTCCTCCACGCTTTCGACTACCGCGAGACGTCGCGCATTGTGCGACTCATCACGCGGGAGTTCGGAATCGTGTCGGCGATTGCGCGCGGCGCACGGCGGCCGCGCAGCAAGTTCGGCGCGGCGCTGGATCTCTTTGCGGGCGGCGAGGCGCAGCTGGTCACGACGCCGGGACGCGACTTGCACATCCTGCAGGCGTTCGAGGCCACGCGCTCGCGTCCCGCGCTCGCCGAGTCGCTCGACCGCTTCGCGGCGGCCGCAGCGCTCGCCGAGCTGCTGCTGCGATTTGCGCCGGAGCAGGAAGATCCAGGCCTGCTCGATGCGTTCACCGACGCCATTGACGCCCTTGGCCTCGCGCCGCCGGGTGAAGCGGCGCCCGTGGCGCTGGGCGGCGCGTGGTGTCTCATCGCCGAGCTTGGTTTCGCGCCGGCGCTCGATGAATGCGCGTCGTGCCACGCCGCGCTCGATCCGGCGGCAACGGTGAGTTTTCACCACCGGGCGGGCGGCGCCCTCTGCGCGTCGTGCGCGCGTCAGGCGCCGGGTTCTCGCACGCTGCCCCCCGGCGCGCGCGATGCGCTGCGCGGCTGGCTCGGCCGTCAGGGCTCGCCGCCGCTCGACGAACCGACGCTGCGCGCGCATCAACGCCTGCTGCGCGAGTTCCTCGAGGAGCACCTCACCGATGGCGGTCGTCCGTTGCGCGCACTGCTCGCGTGGGAGCGTCACGAGGTCGACGCGTGATCCTCGGCACCGCGGGGCACATCGACCACGGCAAGACCGCGCTCGTGCGCGCGCTCACCGGCGTCGATACCGACCGCCTGCCAGAGGAGAAACGCCGCGGCATCACCATCGAGCTCGGTTTTGCGCCGCTCGAACTTGATGGCGTTGGCATCGTGGGCATCGTCGATGTGCCGGGGCACGAGGCGTTTGTGCGCACGATGCTCGCCGGCGCGGCGGGCGTGGACCTGGCGCTGCTCGTCGTCGCGGCCGATGAAGGCGTGATGCCGCAGACGCGCGAACATCTCGCCATCCTCGGTGCGCTCGGCATTCGGGGCGCCGTCGTCGCGCTCACCAAGTGTGACCTCGTCGATGATGAGATGCGCGCGCTCGCCGCCGACGATGTGGCGTCGCTGCTGCAGGGGACGGCGCTCGACGGCGCGCCGATCGTCGCGGTGTCGGCGCGCACCGGTGAAGGACTCGACGCACTGCGGCAGGCGCTCAGCCTCGCGGCCGCCGCGGTGCCCGCGCGCGACGCTGGGGACTTGTTTCGCATGCCCGTCGATCGCGTATTCACGGTGAAGGGCACGGGCACCGTCGTGACCGGCACGGCGTGGAGCGGCACGGTGCGACGCGATGATGTCGTGCGCGCGTTCCCGGGCGGCGCCGATCTGCGTGTGCGCGGCGTTGAGACGCATGGTCACACGGCGGAATCGGGACGGGCCGGACAGCGCGTGGCGCTCGCGCTTGCCGGGGCGGAACGCGAGGCGTTGGCGCGCGGCGCGGTGCTCGTCAGCGCGTCGGACGCGTGGGCCGCCACTGACCGCATGCGAGCCGACGTTGCGCTCTTCGAGGATGCGAACATCGTGCTGTCGGCGCGCACGCGCGTGCGCCTGCACCTCGGCACGACCGACGTTGGCGCGCGCATCGTGGCGCGCGGCGGGCCGGTGCGCCCCGGCACCACCGCATCGGTGCGTCTGGTGTTCGACGAGCCGCTCGTCGCACGAGGCGGCGATCGCTTTGTCCTTCGCTCGGCGTCTCCCGTGGCCACGATCGGCGGCGGCATCATCACCGATCCGCAGCCGCCGTTCCGCAGAACGCCCCCGTTTGACGCCGCGTCGGCCACCGCCGAGCAGCGTCTGCGCTGGATGGTGGCGGAAGAGGCGATGCGCGGACTCGAGGTGGCATCGCTTCCCATGCGATTGGGAATGGCGCCGAGCGAATGCGAAGCCGTCATCGGTCGCTTGTCGCCCGATGTCTGCGTGATCGAGCGTCGTCTCACCGACCTTGCACGACTCGAGCGCGCCGCCGAGCTGTTGCTCGCGGCCGTCAACGCGGGGCACTCGTCGCGGCCGCTCGACCGGGGAATTCCATTGCAGCCGCTGCGAGCCAAGCTCGGCGTCGGCTCAGAGTTGGCCGAGTGGGTGATTCGGGACGCTGTGGACCGCGGGCTCATCGCGATCGCCGACGGCGTCGTGGCGCGCGCCGGTTGGTCGCCGCAGTTCACGGCCGAAGATCGCGCCACACTCTCGGCCATTGAGGCGATGCTCAGCGCCGCCGGGCGCGAGGGGCCTTCAGCTGCCGAGATTGCCGCGGTCGCCGGTCCGCGCACGCCAGCCTTGCTTCGTGTGCTCGGGCGCGAGGGACGCGTGGTGCAGCTCGGCGAGCAGCGTTATTTGTCGCCTGCGGCCTGGCGCGACGCGCTGCTCGCGCTCAGGACGGCCACGCAGGAAGCACGCGAGTACGGAGCAGGAGAGATTCGGGAAATCTTCGGAATTAGCAGGAAGTTCGCCATCCCGCTCATCGAGGCCTGCGACCGCGCGGGGGTCTGCACGCGGGTCGGCGAAGGCCGACGGTTCCACTGGGACCACCTGAACCAGGCCATTGCCTTGTTCCTTGACAGTCGCCCGGAAACGCCCTAACTTGACGATGGCCAATCACATCCACACCCAATCCTAGAGGAGATACAGCAACCGACCCTGCATTGTCAGAAAAGGAGTTACAATGAGGTTTCGTTGGGCAGCACTCGCAGTGGTGCTGACCCTTACCCTCACGCCACAGCTTGGTAAGGCTCAGGGTTCGTCCCCGGGTACCTCCAAGCGACCTGCAGTAACGCTAGGACAGAACTTTCCAAACCCGTTCAACCCAGAGACGCGGATCCCGTTCGAGATTGGTTGTTCGAACGATCCCAGCCAGCAGTTCAAGGTCTCTGTCAGCATCCTCAACGTGTTGGCGCAGTTCGTTGCGGTGCCGGTGCTTCAGGGCGGAACGGGCAATGTGGCAGGGGGTCAGCCGCTGCAAAACGTATTGTTGACGTGCGGTCAGTACACCGCGTACTGGAACGGCAACTACCGCAATACGAGCAATGAAGTGGCCTCGGGCATCTACATGTATGTCATCGAGGTCGACGGTCTCAAGATCGTCAAGAAGATGCTCGTCACGAAGTAGACATTCAGGGCCGCCCGGGAGACCATCCACCTCCCGGGCGGCCTTTTTTCGTGGCGGCGCGTTGCTGTGCCGCCGCCGTGGATGCACCTTCATCGCATCGTGCATCCGCGCACGACATCTCCCTCTCCAGCTGTCCGTGAGCCGTTGATGCTGAGCCCCGATCGCCTGACCGTCAAATCCGCGGACGCCATGAACGACGCGCTGGGCCACGCGCGGCGACTCGGCAACCCGCTTGTCTACGATGCGCATCTGCTCGCCGCACTGCTGGAGCAGGACGAGAGCATCGTGGTACCGGTGTTGCAGAAGCTAGGCGTCAGCGTGCCGGCGCTGAAGGAGTCGCTCGAGCGTGAGATCGCGCGCTATCCCAAGCAGAGCGGCGCCAACCCGTCGCTCGCGCGCGAGCTCAACGCGGTGCTCGACCAGGCCGAACTCGATGCCAAGGCGCTCGGCGACGAATACGTCTCCACCGAGCACCTGCTGCTGGCCCTGACCGCCGCGAAGGGCACCGAGAGCCGGGCCGCGCTCAGCGCCGTGGGCGCCACGCGCGAGGCCGTGCTCGAAGCCATCGAGGCCGTGCGCGGTTCACATCGGGTCACTGACCAGACGCCGGAAAACCAGTACCAGGCGCTGCAGCGCTTCACGCGCGACCTCACCGATGCCGCGCGCAAGGGCAAGCTGGATCCGGTGATCGGGCGCGACGAAGAGATTCGCCGCGTCATGCAGGTGCTCTCGCGGCGCACCAAGAACAACCCGGTGCTGATCGGCGAACCCGGCGTGGGCAAGACGGCCATCGCCGAAGGACTCGCGCAGCGCATCGTGAATGGCGACGTCCCCGAGTCGCTCAAGAACAAGCGGCTGGTGGCGCTCGATCTTGGCGCGCTCATTGCCGGCGCCAAGTTCCGCGGCGAATTCGAGGAGCGGCTCAAAGCGGTCCTCAAGGAGATCACGACGAGCGAGGGACAGTTCGTCGTCTTCATCGACGAGATGCACACACTGGTCGGCGCGGGCAGGGCCGAGGGGTCGATGGACGCCGGCAACATGCTCAAGCCGATGCTGGCGCGCGGCGAGCTGCGCGTCGTCGGTGCCACCACGCTCGATGAATACCGCAAGCACGTGGAAAAGGACCCCGCGCTCGAGCGCCGCTTTCAGCCTGTCTTCGTTGGCGAGCCGAGCGTCGAGAGCAGCATCGCCATCCTGCGCGGGCTCAAGGAGCGCTACGAGAGCCATCACGGGGTGCGCATCACCGACGGCGCCATCGTCGCCGCCGCGACCTTGAGCCATCGCTACATCGGCGACCGCTTTCTCCCCGACAAGGCCATCGACCTGGTGGACGAAGCGGCCTCACGCCTGCGGATCGAAATCGATTCGCTGCCGCAGGAGATCGACGTCGTCGAGCGCCGCATCGTGCAGCTCGAAATCGAACGGCAGGCTTTGGCCAAGGAAAAGGACAAGGCCTCGGTCGAGCGTCGCAAGACGCTCGAAAAGGAACTCGCCGAGCAGCGTGAGCAGAGCGCGTCGATGAAAGCGCAGTGGCAGCTCGAGAAGGACGCGCTCGGCGGCGTGGGCAAGCTGAAGCAGCAGATCGAAGAGGCACGCGGTGAGGCGGATCGCGCGACGCGAGCCGGCGACCTCGGCAAGGCGGCCGAGATCACCTACGGGCGCATTCCGCAGCTCGACAGGCAGCTCAAGGAGATCGAGACGCGCATCACGGAGCAGCGGCAGGGCGGTACGCGCTTTCTCAAGGAGGAAGTGACCGCCGAGGACATCGCGGAGATTGTCGCCAAGTGGACGGGCATTCCCGTGACGAGGATGATGGAGAGCGAGAAGGAGCGGCTCACCAAGCTCGATCAGGAGCTGTCGCGCCGCGTGGTCGGGCAAGCGGAGGCTGTGCACGCGGTGGCCGACGCCGTGCGCCGTTCGCGCGCCGGCCTGCAGGACCCCAACCGTCCCATCGGCTCATTCATTTTCCTCGGCCCGACGGGCGTGGGCAAGACGGAGACCGCGCGCGCGCTCGCCGAGTTCCTGTTCGATGACGAGACGGCGATGGTGCGCATCGACATGTCGGAGTACATGGAGAAGCACGCCGTGGCGCGGCTCATTGGCGCGCCGCCGGGCTACGTGGGTTACGAGGAAGGCGGCCAGCTCACCGAGGCGGTGCGGCGCCGACCGTACGCGGTCATCCTGTTCGATGAAATCGAAAAGGCGCACGCGGACGTGTTCAACATCCTCCTGCAGATTCTCGACGACGGGCGGCTGACGGATTCGCAGGGGCGCACGGTGGATTTCCGCAACTCCGTCATCATCATGACGTCGAACCTCGGTTCGCAGTGGATTCTCGAGACGGGCACGGCCGACTGGGCGCTGGTGGAGACGCAGGTGACGCAGGCGCTGCGCACGCACTTCAAGCCCGAGTTCCTCAACCGCGTTGATGACATCATCATCTTTCACCCGCTCGGCGAGGGCGAGATTGGCCATATCGTGGAGTTGCAACTGGCGCGGTTCGACAAGCTGCTTGCCGACAAGAAGCTGACGCTGCGGCTGACGCCGGCGGCGCGCGCACTGATTGCGCGCGAGGGGTATGATCCCGCGTTCGGAGCGCGGCCGCTCAAGCGCGCGATGCAGCGGCTGTTGCAGAATCCGCTGGCCATGGCGCTGCTGCAGGGCGAGTACGCCGAAGGCGACACGATCACGGTCGACGCGAACGGCGACGGGTTGCGGTTCGAGAAGCAGTGAACCGGACCCTGGCGCACGCGGCGGTGGCACTCGCCGTTCTGGCGGGCGGATTCGCCGTGGCGTGCGACCGGCCGGTGCCGGAGGAGCCCAGTCCGCTCGGCACGGGCAAGGTCGGCGACGTGCACTCGGATCCCGGCGGTTGGATTGAGTACACCATTGGAGACGCGCCGCTCGTGCTGTCGGCGCCGCACGGGGGCTCGCTGACGCCGGCGTTCATTCCCGATCGCACCTGCGCCGAGTGCCTGATCGGTGCGGACGTCGGCGTCGAGGATCTGGCGCGGCGCGTGGGCGCGCAGTTCTACGCGCGCACCGGGCGGCGTCCGCACATGGTGATCAACAAGCTGTTGCGTGGCAAGCTCGACCCGAATCGCAGCGTCGAGGAAGCCACCGGCGGCAACGCCGTGACGATCCCACTCTGGAAGGCTTACCACGCGTTTCTCGACACCGCCAACGCGCGCGTCGCGGCGGAGAACCACCGCGGGCTGCTGCTTGATTTGCACGGTCACTCGCACGCGATCGAGCGCATCGAACTGGGCTACCTGGTGACGTCGGGCGATTTGCAGCGCTCGGACGCCGCGCTGTCGGCGTCGGGGGCGGTGGCCCGCTCGGGGATCACACGCCTGGCGTCCGACAACGCGGGCCACCTCGGGGCCGCGGCGCTCCTCCGCGGCCCGTCGAGCCTCGGGGCGTTGCTCGGGCAGAACGGTTATCCGTCGGTGCCGTCACCGAGCATTCCGGCGCCCGCGCCCGCCGACGAGTTCTATGACGGCGGCTATATCGTGGATCACCACGGTTCCTCGCGGGGCGGGCCAGTGGATGCCGTGCAGATCGAAGCCTGGAAAGTCGGCGTGCGCGATACGCCCGAGAACCGCGAGCGATATGCGGCGGCGATCGTGGCTTCGGTGATCGAGTACCTGAAGCTGCACTACGGTTGGGTGCCGGCGGTCGCGACATCCACGGGAACCTCGGCGCGCTAGATTCCACACATGACCAAACGGATGCCGTCGCTGCTTGCTGCGCTTGCGCTCCTCGTTGGTGCGTGTAGCGGAGGGAACTCACCCGCCGCGCCGGTGGTCACTTCGTCTGCGCTCGACACGACGGGGTTCCTTGAGTACGGGGCGGGCACCGCGCCGCTGGTAATTGTCGCGCCGCACGGCGGGTCATTGAAGCCGCTAAATCTTCCCGACCGCAACTGCAGCGGGTGCGAGTATCTGGCCGACGCCAACACGGAAGACCTCGCGCGACTTGTGGTGGCAGCGTTCGAGCGGCGCACGGGCAAGCGGCCGTTCCTGGCGCTCAATCATCTGCATCGCAGCAAGTTTGACGGCAATCGCGATCAGGCCGAAGCGACCGGGGGCAACGTGATCCTCAATGGCGTCTGGCTGGGATGGCAGACGACGCTCGACAGCGCCGCGGTGCGCGCCGCGCGGGTCGCTGGACGCGCGTTATACGTGGAACTGCACGGCCACGCGCATGCCGTGCCGCGCATTGAGATCGGCTACCTGGCGACGGCGGCTCAGCTGCGCATGAGCGACGCGGCGCTGACGGCGGCGGGCGTGATGCGCAGTTCGAGCATCACGCGCCTTGTTTCCGACACGCGCAGCGGAGCGAGTGACGTGGCGCTGCTGCGCGGCGCGCCCAGCCTCGGGGCGCTGCTGGTCGCGGCCGGATATCCCGCCGTGCCGTCGCCGTCGGATCCGGCGCCGAAAGAGGGCGAAGACTACTTCAACGGCGGATACAACACGGTGCGGCATGGCTCGCTGGGTGGCGGGATGACCGACGCCGTGCAGCTCGAGTGCAACTACGCCGGCGTCCGCGACACCGCCGAGAACCGTGCGATGTTTGCCGAGGCGCTCAGCGGTGCGCTCGTGGAGTACTTCAAGAAGCAGTACGCGTGGCCGTCGGCTTGAGCCAGCGGTGCCCGCAGGTGAACTTGCACGCATGACGCAACCCGGCCCGGCCACGTTCCCCTCGCGCGAAGCAGAAGACGAGTACTGGATGGGCGTCGCGCTCGCCGAGGCGCAGCGCGCAGCGTCGGAGGGCGAAGTGCCTGTGGGAGCGGTGCTGCTCGTGTCGGGTGCGGCGGTGGCCAAGGCGCGCAATGCGATGGTCTCGACGAAAGACGCCACGCAGCACGCCGAGATGCGCGCGCTCAAGGCCGGCGCGTACGCCGCGGGTGAATCGCGGATGGCGAACGCCACGCTGTACGTCACGCTGGAGCCCTGCGCGATGTGCGCCGGCGCGATCGTACTCTCGCGTGTTGGCCGCGTTGTCTTTGGCGCGTGGGACGACAAGGCGGGGATGGCGGGGTCGGTGCATGATCTGCTGCGCCATCCGAAGCTGAATCACCGGCCCGAGGTGCGGGGCGGGGTGCGCGGCGATGAATGCGCGTCTGTGTTGAGCGAGTTTTTTGCCGCGCGACGACAGGAGAGAGAGGACAGAGAGTAGCTGGTGATGTTGAAGAGCCCGGCGAATCTCTCCGCCGGGCTCTCTACCGTCTACCATCTGCCATCTACCATCTGTCTCACTTATAGATCCAGTACTTCTTGGCTTCGGCGTTCCAGTCCGCGGACTCCTTGGCGAAGACCGGCAGCAGCGCTTCGATCCCGCCGTCCTTCTCCACCGCCTCGCGCAGGCGCGTGCTTCCCGAGAGCCGGTCGATGGAACCCTTGCGCCACTCCCACTTGTCCTTGTGCCGCACGTAGATGGCGCGGAGCAGATAGGCGCCCACGTTTACCGGCACGACGGCATCGCGATTGGTGACCTTCACGTGGATCATCGGGATCGTCTGGCCGCCGAACTTGTAGCCGGGCTCGACGGCGCGCGAAATCGAATCAAACGTCACGCCGGGGATCTTCTTGGCGTTGAGTTCGGCGGCGATGGCGCCGGCGTCGTTCAGCCAGGCTGCGCCGACCTGCGAAAATGGATCATCCGTGCCGCGCCCTTCGGTGGCGTTGACGCCTTCGAAGAAGACGGTGCCGGTGTACAGCAGGTTGGCGTCGTTGGTCCGCAGGTTGGGTGACGGGTTGACCCACGGCAGGCCGGTGTCCTCGTAGTACATCGAACGCTTGTAGCCCTGCATCGGCACCACTTTCACATCCGCCTTGAACTTGCCGCTCCCGACGAGATAGCGAAGCAGTTCGCCCGGCGTGAGGCCGTAGCGCAGGGAGACGGGGTAGAGGCCCACGCCCGATTTGAATGCCGTGTCGAGAATGCCGCCATCGACGCGGTCGGCGCGGATCGGATTTGGCCGGTCGAGGATGATGACCGGCACGCCGGCCTCGCCCGCGGCCTTGGCGGCCGAAGCCATCGTCCACTGGTACGTGTAGACGCGCGCGCCGACATCCTGAATGTCGTAGAGCAGGACGTCAATCGTCTTGAACTGTTCCGGCGTCGGCACGTGCTGATCGCCGTAGAGCGAATAGATGGGCACGCCGGTGGCCGAATCGACGGACGAGGAGATCTTCTCTCCCGCCTTGGCCGCGCCGCGGATGCCGTGCTCCGGCCCGAACAGCGCGGTGAGTTTCACGCCAGGCGCCTTGAACAGCGCGTCGATCGTGCTGGTGCCGTCGGGCAGGCGGCCGCTGTGGTTGGTGAGGAGGCCGACGCGCTTGCCGCTGATGAGATGCAGCGAGTCCTTGAGGAGGACTTCAAGCCCCGACTTGATGCGGGGCTGCGCGAGGGCAGGAGAGGACGTTGCCGCGAGCGCGGCGAGGATGAAGAGTCGGCGGAAGTTGGTCATGCTTTTAAGGTGGCATTCCGGGACATGGGCGGCAACTTCGATTCAGGACAGGGATCACGGATTTCGATTTAGGACTTGGATGGAGGATTTCGATTGCGATGATCGGTGCGATCGAAATCGAATTCGCGAATCGAGATCCGAGATCGAAATCCGTGATCTTTGTCCAAAATCTCAGTTGACCGTGCCTCGTCAACTGAATATTCTTCAAGGCTCGCTTGGACAGGTGGCCGAGTGGTTGAAGGCACCGGTCTCGAAAACCGGCGTACCGGCAACGGTACCGTGAGTTCGAATCTCACCCTGTCCGCTCGAAGTGGACGCCCACGCGTCGGTGCCCGCACCGGCGCGTTGTCGTAGCTGACCCCGCAGAGCAATCGCCATCGGAATCCGGAATCCCGATCCTCGATCGGTATCCGAGATCCGTGATCCTCAATCGTAGTTCGGACAGGTGGCCGAGTGGTTTAAGGCGCACGCCTGGAAAGTGTGTGTACGTCAAAAGCGTACCGTGGGTTCGAATCCCACCCTGTCCGTTGGACCCGTCGCCCCGTCTCGGCCGCACCGGCCAAGGCGGGGCGATGCGTTTCGCGAGGCGATGCGCCCGTCGCTTGAGCGCCCAAAGCGGCCTGCGTCCTGCGCCGCTGCCCGCGACACCGTAAACTCAATTCATGCCTACCACGCCCCGTGATTCTCTCCGGCGCCTCGCGATCATTCTCGCGGCCGTCTTCTTTGTCCTGCTCGCTGCCCCCGCGCTCTCCGGATTCGCCACCGACTTTCTCTGGTTCCGCGAGATCGGCTTCTCCTCGGTCTTTCTCGTCTCGTATAGCTGGCGCGGCACGCTCTTCGGGCTCGGCGCGCTCACCGCGTTCGCCGTGCTGTACGGCAACCTCCGCCTCGCGCGCGGCGGCGCGTTTCGGCATCAGCCGGTGCTCGCGCACCTGCACGACGGCGTGCAGGTGGACGCCACGACGCTGCTGCCGCGCCTCCTCGAGATCGGCGCCGTGATCGTTTCGCTGATCATTGGCGCCGCGTTCGCCTCGGGCTGGCTCACGCTGCTCAAGGCGGTGCACGGCGCGAGCGTCGGCACCGTGGATCCGCTCTTTGGCCGCGACATCGGCTTCTACCTGTTCACGCTTCCGGCCGTCTCGATGGTGCTCGAGTCCTTGAGCACGCTCATTGGCCTCTCGCTCGTGATTGCCGGCATTACCCACGTGCTCCGAGGCGCGCTCGTCTTCACCGATCGTCCCGTGCACATTGACGGTCCGGCGACGCGGCACCTGGGCACGCTGCTCGCGTTGTTCTTCGTCCTCGGCGCGGTGCACCTCTGGATCGTGGGCAGCGCGGAGCTGCTCTACTCGAACACTGGCCCGCTGTTCGGTGCGAGTTACACCGACGTACACTTCCGCCTGCCGGGCATTCGCATCGGCGCATTCGCCGGGCTGGCCGCCGCGGGCGTGATCATCTACGGGATGACCCGCGGGAAGCTGGTCTGGCACACCGTGCTCGCGACCGTTGGCTGGATCGTCGTGAACGTCACGGCGCGCGGCCTGGTGCCGGCGACGGTGCAGAAGTTCGTCGTCGCGCCCAACGAACTCGTGCGCGAAACGCCGTACCTGCAGCACCACATCGACTTCACGAGGCGCGCGTGGCGGCTCGACAGCGTCGAGACGCGCGAGCTGACCGGCGACGCCAAGCTGACGATGGCGGGAATCAAGGCCAACGCGGCCACCATCGGCAACGTGCGGCTCTGGGAGCGCGACCTGCTCAAGCAGACGTTCTCGCAGTTGCAGGAGATCCGCACGTACTACGATTTCACCTCGGTGGCCGACGACCGCTACACGCTCGACGGCAAGTACCGCCAGGTGCACCTGTCGGCGCGCGAACTGAACACGACGATGCTGCCGACGCGCTCGTTCATCAACGAGCGGCTGACGTTCACGCACGGGCTTGGCGTCACCATGGCGCCGGTGAACGAAGTGACCAACGAAGGACTGCCGGTGCTCTTCATCAAGGACGTGCCGCCGGTCAGCTCCGTCTCGCTGAAGGTGACGCGTCCGCAGATCTACTACGGCGAGCTGACGAACAGCTATGTCTTCGTCGGCACGGGGCAGAAGGAGTTCGATTATCCCGCAGGTGAAGCCAACGTCTACTCGCCGTATACCGGGCGCGGCGGAGTGGCCGTGGGTTCGTTCCTGCGCCGATTGCTGTTCGCGTGGGACTTCGGGTCGCTCAAGATCCTGCTCAGCGACGACATCGTGGGGAAGGCGCGCGTCCTGTACCGGCGCAATATCACGGCCAGGGCACAGGCGGCGCTCCCGTTCGTGGACTTCGACGCCGAACCGTACCTGGTGGTGAACGACGCGGGCGAACTGAAGTGGATTCTCGATGCCTACACCACGAGCGAAGACTACCCGTACGCGCAGCGTATCGAGAGCGGCGTCAATTACATGCGCAACAGCGTGAAGGTGGTGATTGACGCGTACGACGGCACCGTGGACGCGTACATCGCGGATCCGGGCGACGCCGTGATTCGAACCTACGCGCAGATCTTCCCCGGCATTCTCAAGCCGTTGAGCGCGATGCCGGCCGATCTCCGCCGGCACGTCCGCTATCCAGGCGAACTGTTCCGCGCGCAGACGGCGCTGCACGCCACCTATCACATGGTCTCGCCCGAGACGTTCTACCACAAGGAAGACCAGTGGCAGTTCCCGGTGGTGGGGGACAAGGCGCGCCAGGCCACGGGCTTCATGCGGCACATCATCCTCCGCCTGCCTGGCGAATCGGATGAAGAGTTCATCTACATGATGCCCTTCACACCGCGCGGCAAGGACAACATGGCGGCGTGGATGGTGGCGCGCATGGACGGCGAACACTACGGCCAGCTGGTGGTCTACCGGTTCCCCAAGCAGAGCCTGGTGTACGGCCCCACGCAGATTGCCAACCGGATCAATCAGGACACCGACATCTCGCGGCAGATCACGCTCTGGGACCAGAAGGGGAGCGAGGTGATTCGCGGCGAGCTGCTGGTGATCCCCATCGGCGAGTCGCTCATCTACGTGCAGCCGGTCTATCTGCGCGCCGAGGGCGGGACGATTCCCGAGCTGAAGCGTGTGGTGGTGGCGTACGAGAATCAGGTGGTGATGGAGGAAACGCTGGAGCGCGGGTTGGCGCAGCTTTTCGGCGGCAGCGCGTCGGCGATCACCAGCGCGGTGGAAGGGCCGGCGTCCGCGAGCGCGGCAACCGCCGGTGCGCCGAGCGCCGCCGGCGCGAGGGCACCGGCCGCGGCGAACCCGGCCGTCGCCGCGCTGGTGCGCGAGGCGGCGCAGCTCTACGAACGCGCGATCGCCGCGCAGCGCATCGGTGACTGGGCCGAGTATGGCAAGCAGATCGAGCGGCTCGGCGCGGTGCTCAAGGAGCTGAAGGCGAAGTCACCGTAGCCAGCACAACGTGGCGCGTCTTGGCGGCCCCTTGGCGCGTGGCGAGATTATCGGCGTCAGCGTCCGCACGGGCGGCCCGTCCGCCTGACTCACTCGTTTCGGAGAGCAGCATGCGGTTTTCATCGTTCGGCTCAGCGTTCGTCAGGGGTGCCGCGATAGTCGCGCTCGCCACGCCGTGCGCGCGGCTTCTCGCGCAGCAGCCCGCGGTGCCCACGCCCGAGTCGGCGTTTGGCTTCAGTGTCGGCGCGGATTTCAAGCTCGTGACGTACGAGGAATCGGTCCACTACTTCCAGCAGCTCGCCGCGTCGAGCAACCGCATCAAGCTGCTCGAGGTGGGCAAGACGTCGCTGGGGCGTCCGTGGACGCTGGCGATCATCTCGTCGCCGGAGAACCTCGCCAAGCTCGACCGCCTGCGCGCCGTCGCGCAGCAACTCGCGCACCCGGCTTCGCTCACCGACGCGCAGGCCCGCGCGCTGGCCAAAGAGGGAAAGGTCTTCGTCGACATCAGCGGCGGCCTGCATGCGTCGGAGATCGCCGGCTCGCAGCACACCATCCAGCTGGCGTACGACCTGCTGTCGCGCAATGACGAGCGCACGCGGGCGCTGCTCGACAACACCGTGCTGATGCTCTGGCCGTCGCTTAATCCCGACGGGCAGGACATTGTCGTGAACTGGTACCGCAAGCAGGTGGGGACGCCCTACGAGGTGGCGCCGCTCGACGAGCTGTATCAGAAGTACATCGGGCACGACAACAACCGCGACGCATACATGCTGAACGTCGTGGAGTCGCGCGTGATCGCCCGCACCTGGCGCCAGTGGGAGCCGCAGATCATCTACGTGCAGCACCAGACCGCTCCGTTTCCGACGCGCATCTGGCTGCCGCCCTTCGCCGAACCCATCGCGCCGCGCGTGAACGCACTGATGTCGCGCGAGGTGAACACGATTGGCATGACCATCGCGCAGGCCCTCGAGACCAACGGGCAGGTGGGCGCGACGCACATGGGCAAGGGCTTTGACGCGTGGTATCCGGGCTACATCGACTACATGCCGATGCTGCAGAACATCGCCGCGTTCTGGACGGAGACGGCGCTCTTCGAGTACGCCACGCCGAAGCTCTATACCATCGACGAGTTCCCGCGCGAGTATCGCGACCTGCGGCCCCAGTCGCTTTACCCGAGCCCGTGGCCGGGCGGATGGTGGCGCCTCAAGGACGCCGTGTCGTACATGGAGACGGCGTCGCTCGCCGTCATCGACTACGCGAGCAAGTATCGCGAGGAGCTGCAGTGGAACCGGTATCAGGCGGGGCGCAACGCCATCGCGCGCTATGCCAAGGAGCCGCCGTACGCGTACATCGTGCCGCAGGCTCAGCGCGACCCGGGGGCGGCGGTGGCGCTGCTCAAGCGCCTGGCCTTCCTCGGCGTGCGCGTTGAGGAGCTGTCGCGCGACGCCACGCACGCGGGCATCCGCTATGCCAAGGGAAGCTGGGTGATTCCGATGAATCAGGAGTACGCGGAGTTGGTGCGGCAGCTCTTCGAGGTGCAGCAGTATCCGGATCTTCGCGAAGGGGACGCGCCGGAGCCGCCGTACGACGCCGCCGGATGGACGCTGCCGTATCTCGCCGATGTGCGCATTTCGGAGGCGCGCGTACCGTTGTCGGCGGAGTTCCGCGCGGCCATGCAGCCGGTGCAGGGCAAGCCAACGGACGTGGCCGCGGCGGAGGCGCCGCTCTCTACGAACGCCGTGGCCGCGGGCATCACGCCGCCGCCGGCACGCATCGGAGGTGCGGGCGAAGCACTCGCCGTCGATCCGGCGCAGAACGATGCATTCCGGCTGATCAACCGCGCGCTTGCGGCGGGCGGTGCGGTGCACGCCGAGGGCGGAAAGTACGTGGTGTCGGGCATCGCGCCGGCGCGACTCGAAGGGTGGGCCAGTGACCTGTCGCTGCGTGCCGAACGGCGCGTCGGGGCGGGAGCGGGCGGCGCCGTCGGCTCCAAGCGCATCGCGCTGTTCCGGGCGCTCTCGCCGAGCATGGACGAAGGCTGGACGGAGTGGCTGCTCGATCAATTTGAGTTCGCGTACACCGTGATCACCAACACCGACGTGCTGGCCGGCAATCTCAACGAACGCTTTGACGTCATCCTCTTCGCATCAGACCGCTCGCGCAGTCTCACCGCGGGCTTCGCGCCGGGGAGCGTGCCGCCGAGCATCGAGGGCGGGCTTGGCGATGCCGGCGTGCGGGCGCTCGACGCGTTCGTGCGCGCGGGCGGCACCGTGGTGGCGGTGAATCAGAGCGCGCTCTTCGCCATCGACGCGCTGCATCTGCCCGTCAAGAACATGGCGCAGGCGCTTCAGCCCAAGGACTTCTTTGCGAGCGGATCGATTCTCGAGGTGATCACGGATCCGTCGCAGCCCGTGATGGCGGGGATGCCGGACCGCGCGAAGGTCTTCTTCGATCGCGGTCCGATCTTCTCGACGCTCGACGGCTTTGAGGGTGCCGTGCTGGCAAAGTACGCGCGGGATGGTTCGCCGCTCCTCTCGGGTTACCTGCTTGGCGAGAAGTTCCTGCAAGGCAACGCTGCCGCGCTGGACGTCAAGCACGAGCGCGGGCACGTGGTGCTCCTCGGGTTCCGCCCGCAGTGGCGAGGTCAGACCATCGGCACGTTCCGCGTGCTGTTGAATGCCGCGTTCTACGGCCGTGACGTGGCGGAGCATGCCAAGCCCTCGGCGGGCTTCGCGGGCACGCCGAAGGCCGCACCGGTCGAGGGCGGGAAGAGAGCGCCGTAGCCGCCGATCGCCGGGTTGAACGGCCTGGGGCCGCTGGCTGCGAAGCACGCGGCCAGCGGCCCTCCCCTTGTCTCCCACCATAGAGCGGCCGATGCTTATCGAAGGCCAGTTCCGCGACTGGCGCTGTGTTTCGTTAAGCGATGCCGAGACCGAATCCAGAGATTCCCATGAACGCGATTTCCAGTCCCTTATTTGCGAAACGATGCCTCGGCGCGGCGCTCGCGTTGACGCTTGCGTCGTGTGGACACCCGAAGGAGAAGGAAATCCGCATCGGCCTCCTGCACATCAGCGAGGGGCAGGGCGCCGTCGAGTCGGGCGCTCCGTCGCTGCTGGGCGCGGACATGGCGGTCGATGAGCTCAACGCCGAAGGCGGCGTGCTCATCGGCGGCACGCGATATCGCGTGCGGCTCCTCAAGCGCGGTTACGTGAGCGGACCCGACGCCGCGGCCAGTGCGGCGCGTGAAGTGATCAACCTCGACAGTGCGGACGCGCTGGTGGGGCCACAGCTGAGTTCGCATGCGCTGACCGCGGCGACGGTGGCCGAGCTGGCCGGCGTGCCGATGATCACGCCCATGGCCTCGAATCCGAACGTGACGAAGGGCAAGACCTTCGTCTTCCGACTCGCCTTCCTCGATGCGTTCCAGGGGCAGCTGCTTGCCGGATACGCGGCGGACAAACTGCACCTCCGTCGCGCGAGCATCCTGTACGATGCGACCAGCGCGTACGGTCACGATATCGCCGACTTGTTCCGGCAGACGTTCGAGTCGCGCGGCGGGAAGGTGGTCGCGACGGAGACGTTCGTCTCCGATGGCGGCTTTGATTATCGGCCACAGTTGCGGCGGATCCTCGCCAAGTCGCCCGACGCGCTGCTGCTCCCCAACTATGCGCGCCAGGACTCGTTTCAGGTGCGTCAGGCGCGGGAACTCGGTTTCCGCGGACGCTTCCTGGGGTCGGACAACTGGGACCCCGTGAGCGTTGCGCACATTCCTGAGGCCTCCGGAACGGTCTTGGTGTCGCAGTGGGATGAACGCATTCCGCGCGAGGAAACGCAGGCGTTCCTCAAGCGCTACGCAAAGCGGTACCCCGGCGGCCGTCCGCGAACGACCGCGGCCAGCACCTACGACGCCGTTCGCGTGCTTGCCGACGCGGCGTCGCGCGCCGGCACGCTCGAAGGCAAGGCGTGGGCGAAGGCCATCGGCGGCACGCCGAGATTCGAGGGCGTGGTCGCCGTCTATCGCTTCGTCGGAACCGGGGATCCCAAACGCGGCGGCTCGGTGCTGTATCTCGGACCGCGCGGTGACTCACTGCTTGCGACGCAGGAACCGCCGGAGTGACGGCACGGCTCACCCGCGGTTCCGGAAATCGCGCCGGCGCACGCGGCCTGCGTGACCGGCTGTCGGCACCGTGGCGGCGCAGCCTTCCGGTGCGCCTCGCGCTGTCCGTCATCGCCGTGGCGGGGTTCGCCGTGCTCGCGGTGGCCGCGGTCTCGTATGTCCGGGCGTCCACGGCGCTGCGCGAGCGCATCAATGAACGCATTCAGAGCATCGCCGACGACAAGGAACAGGATCTGAACGAGTGGATGATGTCGCAGCAGGCACTGCTCGTCTACCTCGCCCAGTCGCATCAGACGGTTGCCGATGTCAGTGTGCTCATGCGTTCGCCCGATGAGCGGCTCCGGAGCAGGAGCCGCGAGGAAATCCGTGGCGAACTCGGGCGACTGCGCCGCGGGCCGATGGCCGCGGCGGAGGTGCAGCTCATCGGCATTCCCGGCGGTCCCGTCCTCATCTCCACGCGCCCGGCCAGCGAGGGCCGATATGTGGCCGAGGAGCAGTTCTACACGGAGGGGAAGACACGCACCTTCACGCAGAACATTTATCCGTCGCCGGTCGATGGACAGCCGACGCTGACCATCTCGACGCCCATCCGCGCGGCCGACGGCGATTCCATCGCGGTGCTGGCCGCCCATCTCGACCTGAAGAAGCTCTACGACCTGCTCAAAGGCCAAACCGGGCCGGTGCCCGTGGAGACCTACGCGGTCAACCGGACGGGTGACATCGTCACGCCCGAGGTGTTCGACCGGTCTGCCTACGTGCGCGGTGTGCACAGTTTCGGCATCGAACGTGCGCTGAAGGGGGCGCACGGCGCCGCCGAGTACCTCGACTACAAGGGCGAGCCCGTCCTCGGCGTGTATCGCTGGCTCGACAAGTACGAAATGGCGCTCCTCGTGGAAGTGCGCCGCGATGACGCGATGAAGTCCGCGCGCAGCCTGCTCATTTTCGCGCTGCTGTCGAGCTTCATCGTCCTCGTCACGCTCTCGGTCGGCGTCGTCTTCGCCACGCGGCGCGTCACGCAGCCCATGCTCGCCACCGCGGCGGCGGCCGAGCGAGTGGCGCACGGCGATTTCTCGGTGCGCGCTCCCGAGGGCACCGACGACGAGATTGGCCAGCTCGCCCGCACCTTCAACAGCATGACGGGCAAGCTGCAGTCGCTCTACGGCGAGCTCAACCAGCAGGTGGCGAGCACGCACACCGCGCTGCGCGAGGCGGAAGCGAATCGCGCATTGCTGCAGGACATCGTGGACAATGCCTCGACGATGGTCTGCGTCGTTGATCTCGATGGTGGCCTTCGCCTGGCCAACCGTTGCTTCGAACGCACGTTCAACGCGTCGCAACATACCGGCGCGGACCAGCCGCTGCGCCTCGCGGACGTCGTTGGCGCAGCGGCGCCGGACCTCCTGCGCGTCCTCGGCGATGCCCGCGTCGCGGGCCGTCTCGTCGAGCGCGAAGTGGTGATGCACGGCCGCGCCGAGGCGCACACCTGGCTGGTGGCGTGCTTCCCGCTGTTTGACGCGGCGCATGCGCCGTACGCGACGGGCGTCATCGCCACCGATCTCACCGAGCGCGCACGGCTTGAGGAGGAGCGCCGTCAGCTCGACGCGCGCACCCAGCACGCGCAGAAACTCGAGAGCCTCGGCATCATGGCGGGAGGCATCGCGCACGACTTCAACAACATCCTCGGTGCCATCCTCGGCAACGCCGATCTCGCCATGGCGACCATCGACGATCGCGACGAGGTGCAGGCGTCGCTGGGGCAGATTTCCAGTGCGGCCCGGCGCGCCGCAGATCTGACGCGCCAGATGCTGGCGTATGCCGGCAAGGCAAGTTTCCGCCGCGAGACGATCAACCTCAGCGAGATTGCCGTCGACATCGTCTCCCTGGTGCGCGTGGCGCAGTCGAAGAAGGTGACGTTCGAAGTCGTCGTCGATGCGGAGCCGGCGTGGATTGACGCCGATCCCGCGCAGCTCTCGCAGGTGATGCTGAACCTGGTGACCAATGCCGCGGAGTCGATCGGCGATGCCGAGGGCAAAGTCAGCGTGATCATTGAATCAGACGCGCCCGCGCCACCCGACGCGCCGGAGTCACCGCCTTCCACCGTGTGGCGCCGACTTGTCGTGCGAGACACCGGAGAGGGGATGAGCGAGGCCACGCGCGCGCGCATCTTCGAGCCGTTTTTCAGCACCAAGGAGTCCGGGCACGGACTCGGGTTGTCGGCGGTGACGGGCATCGTGCGCGCCGCCGGCGGGGCGCTGCGCGTCGAGAGCACCATCAACCAGGGCTCGGTCTTCGAAGTGTCCCTGCCCGGCGTGCAGGTGTCGGAGCGCGAGACGGCGAGTGAGACGCTGCGCGCGCCGCGGAGCGCGACCGCGCGCCAGCGCGGCACGGTGCTCATCGTCGATGACGAACCGTCGTTGCGCCGCGTCTGTGCGAAATCACTGGCGCAGGTGGGCTATCAGGTGATCGAGGCCGCCGACGGGCTGGAGGCGATGATCGAGTTCGAACGCCACGCGGCCAGCGTCGATCTCATCGTGCTCGACCTCACCATGCCGGGCATGAACGGCGCCGAGGTGCTGCTCGCCGTGCGGCAAGCCAGCCACACCGTGCCGGTGATCGTCGCCAGCGGCTACGATGCGGCCGACAGCGCGGCGCGGCTGCCGTTCGACGCGCGCGTGCGATTTCTGCAGAAGCCGTTCGAGATGCCGGCGCTGGTGCAGCTGGTCGGCGAACTCACCATGCAAGGCTGACGGCACCGCGTTCGCGGTTTAATCCTCCGGCTCCGCGCATCGCTTGTCATCGTGCCCGATGGCATTCACGTGTGTGCTCACGCGATGCGCGGTCCACTCCGAGGGTTCCCACGCCGCCATCAGTGCGCGCGCCGCCTCGGTTTCCGTGCCTACGGAGAGCCACGCGGCGTAGCGCGACGGGTCGATGATCACGGGCATGCGCGAGTGAATCGGCGCCAGCAACGCGTTCGGTTCCGTCGTCAGCACCGTGCACGTTTCGATCGCTGCCTCATCCGTCGTGCCGCGCGGCTGCCACCGCTCCCAGAGTCCGGCCAGCGCGAACGCGCCGCCGTCGGCACGCCGGATAAACCACGGCTGCTTGCGCGCGCCGCCCTTCATCGCCTGCCACTCGTAGAATCCGTCGGCGGGAATCAGGCATCGCCGCTGCTTGAACGCCGCGCGAAACGCGGGCTTCTCGCTGGCTGATTCGGCGCGCGCGTTCGCCAGCCGGCCGCCGATCGCGGGATCTGCCGCCCAGAAAGGAATGAGCCCCCAGCGCAGCAGCGCCACTTCCGCCTCGGCGCCGGCGTGCCGCACCACCGCAATGGGACGCCCCGGGCCGAGGTTCCAGTGCGGCGGCAGCTGCGGGCCGCGGCGGACGCCAAACTGCGCCCAGTCGATGCGATCGCTCTTCGAGAGCGCGAAGCGTCCGCACATCTCTCAGCTCGTGGTCAAGCGGCGCGGTGCGCTGCAGACGGTGTCGAGTCGCGCCAGCAGCGCGTTGATGTCGACGGGCTTGAGCAGCACGTCGTCCACCGAGAGCTGGTGCATGCGCGCCAGGTCGTCCTCCCGCACAAAGCCGGTGCAGAGCAGCACCGGCACGTCGGCATCGAGCGAGCGGATCCGCTCAAGCGTCTCCACACCGCTGAACGGGCCCGGCAGTTGCACGTCGAGCAGGATGGCGCGGATGCGGTCGCGGTGCACGCCGAATTGGGCGAGGGCGCGGGTGCCGTCGGCGGCCTCGAGCACCGTGAATCCCGAGAGCTCGAGCACCATGCGCAGCATCTCGCGCAGCGCCCGCTCGTCATCGACCAGCAGGATCACCGGCCGGTCGGTGTGCGCCGGCGTCTGTCGCGGCGGCACCGATGTCGCCGCCGGCCGGGTGACGATGGCCTCGGCCCGCTCGGCGAGGGCAGGGAAAAGCAGCCGCACGTGCGTGCCCTGTCCCTCCACGCTGTGCACGGAGATCGCGCCGCCGAGCTGGCGCGTCAGTCCGTACACGAGCGGAAGGCCGAGCCCCGTGCCGTGGCCCGGTTCCTTGGTCGTGAAGAACGGCTCGAACAGCCGCGCCTTCACTTCATCGGACATGCCGGCGCCGGTGTCTACCACCGAGATCTCGACGTACGTGCCCGCCTGCGGCAGCGCGGCGTCGTGCGCCTGCGCGTTGTCGAAGTACAGGCGCTTGGCTTCAATGCGCAGCGATCCGCCGCTGGGCATCGCGTCGCGCGCATTGATGCAAAGGTTGAGCAGCGCCTGCTCAATCTCACCGGCGTCTCCGAGCACGGCGGGCACGTCGGGGGCGGTGAACGTGTCGATGACGATGCGAGGTTCGAACGTGCGGCGGCAGATGGAATCCACCGTCTCGATGGCATGGGCGATGTCGACGGCTTCGAGGCGCAGCGGATCGTGCCGGCTGAAGCTCAGCAGCTGGCGCGTGAGCTCCGCCGCGCGCGTGCCGGCATGTGCCACGCCGTCGAGCGCGGCGAGCGCCGGGTGGCCGACACCCACCAGCGTGCGCGCCGCCGCGACGCCGGTGAGCACGGCGCCCATCAGGTTGTTGAAATCGTGCGCAATGCCGCCGGCGAGCGACCCCACGGCCTCCATCTTCTGGGCGTGCGCAATCACTTCGCGCCCCGTCAGGTCGCGGTACGCCGCGAGGGTCCAGGTGCCGCCGTCGAACGCGATGGTGCTCGCGGCCACACCCCACGTCTGCGACACGCCGTCGGGCCGTCGCCAGCGCACCACACGCTGACCAGGACCGTCCGGCACGAGATCGCTCGCGAGCGTCTGGCCGATCATGGCCGCGGCGTCCAACCCGGTGAGCGCGGTCGTGGCGGGGTTGGCGTCGATGACACGGCCGGTGCCGGGCTCAAGCAGGAAGAGCGCATCGGCCGCGCGATCAAAGACATCGCGATACCGGCGCTGAAACTCGGACAGCGCCCGGACGCGGTCATTGAATGCGGAGCGCAGCACGTCCCACTCGGCGATCGGCAGGTCCGCGCTGAGCTCGCGCACGGAGGCGGAATCGCGCATCGCCTCGACGTCGCGAACGGTTTGCAGCAGCGGAGTCACCAGCAGGCGCTGTCCCCGGTACCACGCGAGCCACGAGGCCAGCGCGCCCACGAGGAGCACGATGACAACGAACGCCATGCCGCGACGCAGCCGCAGATTCTCGGCCCGCTGATCCATCGCCACGCGCACCACCGCCGCCGGCCGGCCGAGGATATCGTCCAGCGGCTCGAGGACGACGAGCGAGTCCGCGGACGCAAGGGTCGCCGCGGCGAGTCCCTCGAGCGGAACGAGCGAGAGGTGAATCGGCCGCGTCAACCCTTCGTTGAACGACGCGAGAAAATCGGCGCTGACCGGAGCCGTCAGCACCACGTATCCGCTGGTACGCCGGCCGGCCTTGTCACGCAGCGGGGACGCGCCCACGCGGATGATCTCGCGACCGACGGACCAGTAGCCGCCAATCGCGCCGTCGGCGTCCATCCGGTCGAACAGCGCGCGCGGAAAGTCCGGCGACGACGTGTCTCGGCCCGACGCAGTCCAGCCGAAGCGCATGACGCGCCGGTGGTCGAACAGCAGGAAGCGCTCGTATCGATGACGCTCAAGGAAGCCACGCTCCTCGCGCACGAGTTGCGCTTGCGCCGCCGTCGATCGAGCGTCTCGCACCACCGCTGCGGCCTCGCCGCTGAAGGCGCGCGCTTCCGCGCCCTCCTGCATGTTGCGCGCGCGCCGCGCGAGCGCCGCCGATACCCAGGCCGTGGCGCCGCCGCTCGCCGCCTCTTCCGCCGTCCGCCACGTGCGATACATCACGAATCCGCCGCCCGAGACGCTCACGGCGAAGAGAATAAACGTCCCCGCCGTGAAGCTGGTGACGAGCGATCGAAGCGATCGGCGGCGGCGAGGGACCATGGCGCGAGACGTGGGAAGGAGCGCGGCGTGCCCCGCACGTTACCGCGGCGAAGCACCCGCCGCAAACCTTTTGGCGGTGGTGCGTGTCAGAGAGAGTGAACCCCCGGCAGCCTGGTTGCCGGCCGTGCCACGGAGGACCCCCTGATGGAAACCAAGCAAATGCTGACCACCGCCGGATCCATTCTCTGCCTGCTCGATGACCGCGGTACCATCATCGGATGGATTCCGTATCCGATTCGGCGCGATGTGCTGGGGCCGGGGCGCGAGAAGGTCTTTCTCGCCCGCCCGCAGTCGGTTCCCGTTCGCGAGGCGGCGTCGCGCGCCGCTTGACCCGCCGCGCCTCTCGGCTCGCGTGTCTTCGCCGCGGCCGGTCCGGTGCCGTGCCGTGGTCCAGCCCCTCGCGATCAGCGAGGGGCTGTTTCGTTGCTCACACCCGTTGTCCCGGACCCCGCCCGTGCGGCATATTGTGAGCGCATGTCCAACGCCCCGACAATCGTCCTCAACGCCCGTGCGCTCGAGCGCACCGTGGCGCGCATGGCGGATGAAATTCTCGAGCGGGCCGACGGCACCGATCACCTGATTCTCGTGGGCATCCAGCGACGCGGCGTGCAGCTCGCCGAGCGGCTCTCCAAGGTGATTGCATCGCGCGAGCAGGTCGACGTCCCGCGCGGCGCGCTCGACATCACGCTCTATCGCGACGACCTGCAGACCGTGGGGCCGCGCCCCATCGTCGGCAAGACCGTCATTCCGTGCGCCATCGACGGCAAGACGGTGTGCATCGTCGATGACGTGCTCTACACCGGTCGCACCATCCGCGCCGCGCTCGACGAGCTGGCCGATTTCGGGCGGCCGTCACGCATCATGCTCGCGGTGCTCGTCGACCGTGGCGGACGCGAGCTGCCCATCCACGCCGATGTCGTGGGCCGCACCATCGACGTCCCGAAGGGCGGCCGCGTGGACGTCGGCGTCGTCGAACTCGACGGCTGCGACGAAGTCACCTTGGTCATCGCCGGGGAGGAATCGTGAGCGCTCCGCTCGGCAAGGACCTGCTCGGACTCGAGCATTTGTCCGCCGGGCAGATCACTCTCATTCTCGACACCGCGGAGCCGCTGCGAGAAATCAGCGAACGGGCCATCAAGAAAGTGCCCACGCTGCGCGGCGCCACCGTGGTGAACCTGTTCTTCGAAGCTTCCACCCGCACGCGCATCTCGTTTGAGTTCGCCGAGAAGCGCCTCTCCGCCGACACGGTGAACGTGGCCACCGCCGCCAGCTCGGTGACCAAGGGCGAGACCCTCGTCGATACCGCCAAGAACCTCGAGGCGATGAAGATCGACATGGTCGTCATCCGCCACCCGTCGTCCGGCGCGGCGCGGTTCCTCGCCGAACGCATCGAGAGCAATGTCATCAACGCCGGCGACGGCATGCACGAGCACCCCACGCAGGGCCTGCTCGACATGCTCACGCTGCGCCGCAAGTTCGGCACGCTGCAGGGCAAGCGCGTCTGCATCGTCGGCGACGTGCTGCACTCGCGCGTGGCGCGCTCCAACATCTGGGGGCTCACCAAGCTCGGGGCCGAAGTCGCCGTCTGCGGGCCGCGCTCCCTGCTGCCGACTCACATCGCCGACTTCGGCGTGCAGGTGTTCGACCGCGTCGAACAGGCCATCGAGTGGGCCGACGCGCTCAATGTGCTGCGCCTGCAGCTCGAGCGCATGCAGGCCGGCTACATCCCGTCTCTGCGCGAGTACAACCGCGTCTTCGGCATCACGAGCGACCGGCTGGACCGCGCGCCGCGCGATCTCGTGATCATGCATCCCGGGCCGATGAACCGCGGCGTCGAAATCGACAGCGATGTCGCCGACGGGCCGCATTCGGTGATTCTCGACCAGGTAACTAACGGCGTGGCCGTGCGCATGGCCGTGCTCTATCTCCTTGCCGGCAATGCGCCGGCGCTAGCCGAGGCCGCGAAGGGCGGCGACCGCTGATGACTGACCATCGTGATGTGCTTCTCAAGGGCGGGCGATTGCTCGACCCGTCCTCGGCCCTCGACGGCGTGGGCGACCTGCTGGTGCGCGACGGCAAGGTCGAAACGCTTGGCGGCAACATCGCCGCCCCCGACGGCGCACTGCTGATCGACTGCGCGGGGCAGGTGGTGTCGCCCGGCTTCATCGACGTGCACTGCCACCTGCGCGAGCCGGGACGCGAAGACGTCGAGACGATCCTCACCGGTGCGCGCGCCGCAGCCGCGGGTGGATTCACCGCCGTCTGCGCGATGCCCAACACCGACCCCGTCACAGACAACCAGGCCGCCGTCGGCTTCGTGCTCAAGCAGGGACGCGCCGCCAACGCGGCGCGCGTCTATCCCTACGGTGCCATCTCCATCGGTCAGCAGGGTGAACGCCTCGCCGAGTTCGGCGAAATGGTGCATGCCGGCGCGGTCGCCGTCAGCGACGATGGCAAGCCCGTGGTGAGCGCGCAGTTGATGCGCACCGCGCTGGAATATGCCCGCACCTTCGGCATTCCCGTGGCGGACCACTGCGAAGAGCCGACGCTCGCCGCCGGCGGCGCCATGAACGAAGGCTACGTCTCGGCGCGGCTGGGCCTCAAGGGGATTCCCGCCGAGGCCGAAGAGATCATGGCCATTCGCGACATTCTGCTCGCCCGGCTCACCGGCGGCCACGTGCATCTGTGCCACATGAGCACCAAGGGCTCCGTGGAACTGATTCGTTGGGGCAAGGAGCGCGGCATCCCGGTGACCGCCGAGGCGTGCCCGCATCACCTGTCGCTGACGGAAGAGATGGTCGAGGGATACAACACGCACGCCAAGATGAACCCGCCGCTGCGCACGGCCGCCGACGTCGAGGCGGTGCAGCAGGCGGTGAAGGACGGCACGATTGACGTGATCGCCACCGATCACGCGCCGCATCATAATGACGAGAAGCAGCGCGAGTTCAGCGATGCGCCCAACGGCATCATCGGGCTCGAGACCGCGCTCGCCGTGAACGTGACCTGGCTGGTGAAGTCCGGCATCCTCACGATTGGCACGCTGATTGATCGCATGGCGTGCGCGCCCGCGCGGCTCTTCGGACTCCCCGGCGGCTCGCTGCGCCGCGGCGCTGCCGCTGACATCACGGTGTTCGACCCGGCGAAAGCCTGGACCGTCGAGCCGAACAGTTTCCTCACGAAGGGGCGCAACACCCCGTACGCCGGCCGCATCCTCCACGGGAGGGTCGCGTGTACCCTCGTGGACGGTCGAGTCGTCTATACACGGATGGGGTAGCCGCCACGCACCGGACCGATGACGTCCGACAGGCGGTCTGTACCGTCTGCCGCCGGTTGTATGAGCGCGGGCTCATCGCGGGACAGGACGGGAATGTCTCCGTTCGGATCGCCGATGACGTCGTGCTTGTGACGCCCGCCGGCCTCTCGAAGGTGGACGTTCACCCGGAGGACCTCGTGGAACTCGGCCTCGATGGCACCGTGCGCAGCGGCACGCGGCGTCCGTCTTCCGAGTTGGCGGTGCACCTGCGCGCCTATCAGCGTCGTGCCGACGTGCGGGCGGTCGTCCACGCGCATCCGCCGATCGCCACCGCGTTCTCGATTACCAGCCAGACCATCGACACGGCCGCGCTCGCCGAGCTTCGCTATGGCGTGGGACCCGTGGCGTTGGTGCCGTACGGCACGCCCAGCACCGACGCGGCGGCCGACGTCTTCGATCCATTCTGGGCGTCGCATGACGCCTTCCTGATGGCGCATCACGGCGTGCTCACCGTCGGCCGCTCGCTCACCGAGGCGCATCAGCGCATGGAAAGCCTCGAGAACGGCGCTCGTACGCTCTGGACGGCCCGCGCGCTTGGCCCTGTGCAGTCCCTGCCGGCTGACGCCCTCGCCGCGCTGGATGCGCTGCGCCAGGCGTCTCGCAACACGTGACGAGGTAGAACCCGATGAGCACTCCCGACAAGGACACGGTGGAGACCGTCGAAAAGCTGCTGAACGAGCGGCGCAAGGTGACCGGCTGGCTGAGCGCGCTCGCCGCGCGGCGCGCCGATACCCCGGCTGCCGTCTACCAGCGTGTGCACGACGACTACTCGGCCAAGCTCGACAAGGTGCAGGCCAAGCTGGTCGCCGCGTCCGATTCCGTGCAGGTGCTGGCGGCGGATGTGGCGACGCGCCTCACCGACAAGGAAGAGTCGGTGGCGGCCAAACGCGATGAGCGCGCCGAGGCGGAACTGCGCGCCGCGGTTGGCGAGTACTCCGAGCGCGAGTGGGACAAGCGTCGCAGCAAACTGGACGACGACATCGCCGCCGTGACGAGTGAACGCGACGCGCTGCGCGATGAGTTGGCACGCTTGCGTGGTGTGCTCGCCGAGGTCGCGACGTCCGGCGCGGCGGAGGTTCCCGTCGAGACGGTCGTCGACGCGGACGGTGCAGGAGCGGAGCCCACCGACCGTCTGCCGGGCATCGCCGAGTTTGCGCCGAGCGTTCTTTCTGACACTGGCGCTGCCACCGCCGAGCGCGCGGTGGAGTCCGCCCTCGACGCCGAGTATGAACGAGTGGTCGAGGCGGCGGTCGGGTCGGGCGGTGTTGCATCGGTTGCGGACATGACTGCGGCGAGCGCCGACGCGAGTGCCGACGCGAGTGCCGACGCGAGTGCCGACGCGAGTGCCGACGCGAGTGCCGACGCGAGTGCGACGGCGGAATCCTCGGCGCCGACGCCGGTGAACGGTGTTGAGGCCGTGGCGCCCTCGCGGCCCCTCATCCCGATCCACGAGCAATCGATCATCGCGCCGGTCGAGCCGGCGCAGCCGCTGGCACCGAGCTTCGATGAACTCGCGTTCCTCAAGTCGGTGGTCGGCCGACCCACGCCCATCGCGCCGCGTCCGGCGATCGAGCCCACCGCACCGAGCGCTCGCGCCCCTGCGGTGCAGGCGGAACCAGCGCGGAACGAACCACGACGCGATTCGATGGGCTACGTCGTCCCTGAACCGCCGATGCCGTTCCCTGATCCGGTGCCCGAACCGCGCGTGAGCCAGGAAATGACGCCGCCGCGCGAGAGCTTCTTCGGGCGTCCGACGCCGCGCACGAGCGAAGCCATCAAGTCGCTGCGTTGCCAGGAGTGTGGCACGCTGAACTACCCGACGGAGTGGTACTGCGAACGCTGCGGCGGCGAGCTGGCGGCGCTGTAGCGCCGGCGACCATCGGCGAACGACAAAGGGGCTCGGCGATGCGCCGGGCCCCTCGTCGGTTCATGCGGACGATGCCGCGAACGCGCTACGCCTTGCGCGCGATCTGGCTCTTGTGCCGGGCCGCGGCGTTCTTGTGCACCAGTCCCTTGCGGGCGGCGCGATCGACGAGCTGCACGGCGGCCTTCTTTTCAGCCGGCGTGGCGGCGGTCGTCTTGGCCTTCTTCAGGGCAGTCCGGAGCGCGGCACGCTGCGCACGGTTGCGCACGGTCGCAGTGCGGGACTTGCGCATGTTCTTCTTGGCGGACGCGATTCTTGGCACTCTTGGGACTCTCCGAAATGGTCTTTGAGGCGCCTGACGGCGCTAGCCTGATAAAAATGGACCGAGCGAGGGTCCAAGTCAAGGAGCGAAACGTGCGATTCAGGACAGGGATCACGGATCATGCTTGCGGATTCAGAGCGAGGATGTCGAGCGACATGATCCTCGCGCGGCCGCGATCATTCGCGATCCAAATCCGTCATCGCAATCCTGACTCGTGCTCCGTGATCCCTGTCCCGAATCGCTTCCGTTGCTTCCATCCGTCCCCTAACTTTGTCTCCGACTGCCCGCGATGGGCCTCTTCATCCCCCCGGCGACGACCGCGTGACCACATTCCAGCAATTCCTGCTTGTCGCGCCGATGCTGCTCTTCTCGATGGTCGCGCATGAGTACGCGCACGGCTACGCGGCGCTGCGGCAGGGGGATGACACCGCGCTGATGCTCGGGCGCCTCTCCTGGAATCCGCTGCGGCACATCGACCCGTGGATGACGGTCATCCTGCCGGTCATCATGTTCTTCACCCTGGGATTCGCGTTCGGCGGCGCCAAGCCCGTGCCGGTGAATCCGCGCAACTATCGGCACTACAAGCGCGGCGACATCATCGTTTCGCTCGCCGGCATCGCCACCAACTTGATGCTCGCGCTGCTACTCGTTCCGCTGGTTGCCGGGCTCGGCCTTGTGGGTCGGGCGCTGCCGGCGCTGAACGACACCATTTCGATCGTGCAGCTCATGTTTGCCTTCGGCATCACCATCAACCTGGTGCTCGCCGGTTTCAACCTGATGCCGATTCCGCCGCTCGATGGCTCGCACGTGATGAAGTACCTGCTGCCGACGCGCTGGTCGGTGGCCTACCAGCGGGCCGCCCGGTTTGGCTTCCTGGTGCTGATGCTCATCATCAGCTTCGGACGCCCGGTGCTCACCGCCTGGATGTCTCCCGTGTTCAAGCTCAACAGCATCGCGCTCACGTTCCTCTCTCCGTACGTCCTGCAGAGCCCGTGGACCACGTGACCATGGATACCTCCGCACCGCGCGCCTCGTTCGCTGCGCCTGGCGCCAGCGAGCAGGGTTTCGTCGTCGACCTTCCGCATTACAGCGGGCCGCTCGACCTGCTGCTCGCGCTCATCCGTGACGAAAAGGTCGACATCTACGACATTCCCGTGGCACGCATCTGCCACCAGTTCATCGAGCGGATGCACACGCTCAAACTCGACGAAGCCGCCGAGTACCTCGAGATGGCCGCGCGATTGCTGCGCATCAAGGCGCAGATGCTGCTGCCGCGCCCGGACGGCGAGGAAGCGTGGGACGATCCGCGCGCCGAGCTCGTGCGCCGGCTGCTCGAGTACCAGCAGATGCGCGAAGTCGTGGACGTGCTCGAGCGGCTCGGCGAAGACCGACGCAACCGGTTTGCCCGCACGTTCGTCCAGTCCTCGCTCTCGCCCGTGGTGCTGCCGCCGCTGTCGCTCTCGCTGGGCGAGCTGCTCGCCGCGGTGGACCGCGTGCTGCGCCACGCGCAGCAGCCCGATATGCACGACGTGATCTCGCGTCCCATTGACGTGGACGGCTTCATCGAAGTCGTGCGCGCCGTCATCGCGCTGCGCGCCATTGCCAAGTTCCGCGACGTCGTCCCGCCGGGCGCCGAGCCGTGGGAGGTGCTCTCTGGCCTCCTTGCGCTGCTCGAGCTGGCCCGCCGCGGCGAACTGCGTCTCGCCCAACCCCGTCCCTTTGCTTCCGTGGAGATCCGCCGTGAACTCGCTGGCGAAGCTGCTTGAGGCGGCGCTCTTCGCGAGCCCGCGTCCCATTCCCACGGACGAGCTCGCCGCGCTCGACGCCGAGGCGTCACCCGCGGCCGTGCAGTCGGCGCTCGACGAACTGCGCGAGCACTACGATGTCGACGGCCACGCCGTCGAACTCGTGGACGCCGGCGGCGGCTGGCAGATCCTGACGCGCCCCGAGTACACCGAAGCCATCGAGCGCGCGCAGATGGCCCAGCGCCCGCGCCGGCTGTCACCGGCCGCGCTCGAGACGCTGGCCCTCGTGGCGTATCGGCAGCCGATTGGCCGCGCCGAGATCGAGGAGATTCGCGGCGTCGACGTGGGGAGCGTGCTCAAATCGCTGTACGAGCGCGGACTGATCGACGTGGTCGGCCGTTCGGAGGCGCTCGGACGTCCGCTGATGTACGGCACGACGAGCGCATTCCTCGAACAGTTCGCGCTGCGCCATCTCGAGGAGCTGCCGCGGACGGACGAACTGATGATCGCGCTGCGTTCACGCATCCCAGAGACGGTGGAGAACATCGTCCACGCCGACGAGGCCACATGACCGACGACGCGATGCGGATTCACCGTGCGCTGGCACGCGCCGGAGTCGCGTCGCGGCGCAAGGCCGAGGAACTCGTCGCCGCGGGGCGCGTGCGCATCAATGGCGCCGTGGCCCGCACCGGGCAGAGCGTGGACCCAACGCGCGACGACATCACCGTGGACGGCGTCGCGCTGGCCCGCCCGCAAAAGCCGGCGTGGATGCTGCTCCACAAACCGGCCGGTGTGCTTACGTCGCGCCCCGACGGGACGGACCGCCGCACCGTCTTCGATCTCGTCCCCGATGTGCCGGGTCTCACGTATGTGGGACGACTCGACTACCTCACCGAAGGCGTCCTGCTGCTGACCACCGACGGCGAAGCGGCGCACCGTCTCACGCATCCGTCGTCGGAGATCGAGCGGACGTACGTCGCCACCGTGCGCGGCGACGTGCCGACCGCCGTGCGGCTGGCGCGGTCGGGCGTCGACCTTGACGATGGGTTTGTCCGCCCGATCGCGGTGGATGCGGCGCAGGGCGCGGATCGCCAGTGGCTCATGACCATCACCATTCGCGAGGGGCGCAACCGCGAAGTGCGCCGTCTATGCGAAGCGCTGGATCTGGAAGTGCGGCGCTTGGTGCGCACACAGTTCGGCCCCGTGCGGCTTGGCTCATTGCCGGCGGGCGCGTCGCGGCCACTCACGCCGCGCGAACTCACGCTCATCGCCACGCTTGGCGTGCACCCCGACGCGCCGGCGGGGTAGCAGGGCGGGGCAGTGCCTCGCGCCGTTCGCTGCCGTCGTTCGTTCACCGCTTACCGTCCTCTCCCGTGCAAACCTCTCTCGCCCGCGCCATTTCCACGCAGGTTGGCAAACGCGTCGTCGGACAGGACGCGATGATCGACCGGCTGCTGATCGCCATCCTGACCGGTGGTCACGTGTTGCTCGAGGGCGTGCCGGGGCTCGCCAAGACGCTCACGGTGCGCACGCTGGCCGAGACGATCAGCACGACGTTCAGCCGCATCCAGTTCACGCCGGACCTGCTGCCGGCCGACGTCGTGGGGACGCAGGTCTTCGATCAGGGGACGTCGCAGTTCTCGGTGAAGCCCGGCCCGATTTTCGCCAACATCGTGCTCGCCGACGAAATCAATCGCGCGCCGGCGAAGGTGCAGGCGGCGCTGCTCGAAGCGATGCAGGAAAAGCAGGTGACCATCGGCGGCCAGTCATTCCTGCTCGAGGAGCCGTTCCTCGTGCTTGCCACGCAGAATCCGATCGAACAGGAAGGAACGTACCCGCTCCCCGAGGCGCAGGTGGACCGCTTCATGCTCAAGTTGCGCGTCGATTATCCGACGCGCGACGAGGAGAAGGAGATCATGCGGCGCATGGCGTCGGGGGACGCGATTCCGGTGGAGCACGTGGCGACGCCCGCGCAGATCTTGCAGACGCGGCACGAGATCGCCGGCATTCGCCTCGACGAACGGCTCGTTGATTACATCGTGGACTTGGTGCACGCCACGCGCGCACCGGGCGATGCGGGCCTGCCCGCGCTGCAACCGCTCATCGAGTTTGGCGCGTCGCCGCGCGCCACGATCGCGCTGGCGCAGGCGTCGCGGGCGCACGCCTTCCTGCGCGGCCGCGACTACGTCTCGCCCGATGACGTGAAGGCGCTGGCCCCTGACGTGCTGCGGCACCGCGTCCTGCTCACGTACGAGGCCGAGGCCGAGAGCGTGTCGCCGGACGAGGTGGTCACGCGCATTCTCGACGCCGTCCCCGCCCCGTGAGTCCTGCCGCCGTGGCTGCCGCGCGTTTGACGGCGGCTCCCGCGCCCGAGAGCGGCGTCTCGAGCGTGCCGCCCGAGATTCTGCGCCAGGTCAAGCGCATCGAGCTGCGTACGCGCGGTCTCGTGAACTCGCATTTTGCCGGCGAGTACCACTCGGTGTTCAAGGGACAGGGCATGGAGTTCGCCGAGGTGCGCGAATACCAGCCCGGCGACGAGGTGCGCACGATCGACTGGAATGTGTCGGCGCGCATGCGGCGGCTCTTCGTCAAGCGCTATGTCGAGGAGCGCGAACTCACCGTGCTGCTCCTCGTCGACTGCTCGGGCTCGGCGCGTTTCGGCACTGTTGATCGCGACAAGCGCGCGCTGTCGGCCGAACTGGCCGCGGTGCTCGCGCTCACCGCCACGCGCAACAACGACCGCGTGGGGCTCGTGTTGTTCTCCGATGGCATCGAACACGTGGTGCCGCCGCGCAAGGGCCGCCGCCACGCGCTGCGTCTCGTGCGCGACGTGCTGGCGTGGCCGGCGCGGCAGCGCACCACCGATCTGGCCGGCGCGCTCGATCACGCCGCGCGATTGCTCTCGCATCACGCCGTGGTCTTCGTGATTTCCGACTGGGTGGCGCCCAACCCGGAGCGCGCGCTGCGGCGCCTGCGGCAGCGGCACGATGTGGTGGGTGTCGTGCTCGACGATCCGGGGGAGCGCGAGCTGCCGGCCATCGGCGTCGCGCGCCTGCTCGACCCCGAAACCGGCAGCTACCTCGAAGTCGACACCAGCGATCGCGTGGTGCGACGGGCCTACGCCGAGGCGCAGCAGGTGGAGCGCGCCGAGCGCACGTCGCGGTTCCGGCGGCTGGCCATCGACGAAGTACGGGTGCACACGGAATCGGGCTACGTGGACGCGCTGATGCGATTCTTCGCGACGCGCGAGACGCGCGCGCGCCGGCGCGCGCGGCGCTGATGGCCTGGTTGGCGCCGGCCGCGCTGCTGCTCGCGCTGCAAGGCGCGGGGACGCGTCCCATCGTCACGGTGGACATCCATCCGGCCACCGTCGCCGTCGGCGAGCCGTTCACGGTGCGCGTGCGCGTGCGCGCCGTCGCCGGCGCGGCCATTCGCTTTCCGGCCGTTCCTGATTCGGCGGGAAGTGTGGAAGCAGTGGATCCGCGCGCCATCGAAGATCATTCGACGAGCGCGGTCTTCGATCAGACGGCCACGTATCGCTTCATCGCGTGGGAACCGGGGCGACGTCTCGTGCCGATGGGCGCCGTGCGATGGGAGCAGTCGCGCGGCGGCGAATCGTTGGCGATGGAGGCGGTGCACGTTGAGGTGACGACGATGCTCCCCGCCGACACCGCGGCGCACGTGCCGCGCGCCGCGCGCGCGCCCATCGATCCCCCGCCAAACTGGTGGCGATGGGCGCTCGCCGCGCTCGCGCTCCTCGCCATTGCGGTGATGGTGCGGATGGCGTGGCGGCGGCGCGCGTCGGTCACGCGGCCGACCGATGCCTTCACGGATGCGCAGGCGGCGTTCACCTCGGTTGATGCGCTGGCGCTCGTCGATGCGGGCGAGCCGGGGCGCGCGGTGCTGGCCTACGCGGAAGTGATGCGCGACTACCTGACACGCCGTTTCCCGCAGGCGACGGACGGCCTGACGTCGCCCGAATACGTCGACTCGCTGGCTCAGCACGAACTGCCCATCCTCCCTGAGGAGGTGGCCAGTGTGCTCGAGGCGGCCGACGCCGTGAAGTTCGCGGGCGCGGCCGTGGACGCGGAGGCGGTGCGCCGCGTGGCCCGCGCCGCGCGCGACGTCGTGCGTGATGTGCAGACCGCGTATGAGGCGAGGCTGGCGGCGGTCGACAAAGGCAAAGGGCCGCGCGGCCGGCGGAAGCACGCATGATGTTCCTGCGCGGCTTCGAACTCGCCTCGCCGTGGTGGCTGCTGGCGTTCCCGCTCATCGCGTGGTGGCTCTGGTGGAGGCGCCGGCGACAGCCTGACGCGATTCTCTTTTCGCGCGTGGATCTCCTCGCGCGCGGCCCCGCGCGCGGCCGGTGGGCGGCGCGCGCCCTGCTCGTGTTGCGCCTCATCGCGCTCTCCGCCGGCGTGCTCGCGCTCGCGCGGCCACGCACCGGCGCGCGTACGGAGCAGGTGACGGGCGACGGCATCAGCATCATGCTGGTGGTGGACCTCTCCAGCTCGATGCTTGCCGAGGATTTTCAGCCGCAGAACCGTCTCGAAGTCGCCAAGGACAAGATCAAGCAGTTCGTGCTCGGGCGGACGACCGATGCGGTGGGGCTCGTGTCGTTTTCCGGCGAAGCGCTCACGCAGGTGCCGCTGACGGTGGACTATCCGGTGGTGCTCGCCGCCGTGGACAACCTGCAGTCGGGGCAGCTCGAGGATGGCACGGCCATTGGCACCGCCATCGCGACCGCGGCGAATCGGTTGCGTGACGCGCCTGGCCGCTCCAAGGTGATGGTGCTGCTGACGGACGGCGTGAACAACCGCGGCGCCATCGATCCGCGCACCGCCGCGCAGGCAGCCGCATCGCTCGGGATTCGCATCTATACAATTGGCGTCGGCAGCGAGGGGATGGCGCCGGTGCCGGTGGGGCGCGGTGTCTTCGGCCTGCGTTACGAGAATCGCAAGGTCGAAATCGACGAGCCGCTGCTCAACGACATCGCGGCGGGGACGTCAGGACGCTACTTCCGCGCGCGCGACGGTGCGGCGCTGCAGCGCATCTACGAGCAGATCGACCGTCTCGAGCGCGTCCCCGTGCGCGCGTCACGCTTCGTGCGCTACAACGAGCTCTACACATTCCCGCTCGGGCTGGCGCTGCTCGCGCTCATCCTCGAACTCGCGCTGCTCGCGTGGCGAGGGCCGCTCCCATGATCGCCTGGGAACGTCCCGCGCTGCTCGTCGTGGCGCTGCTCGTCGCCGCGCTCGGCGCGAGCGCCGCGTTCCTGTGGGAGCGGCGGCGCGGCGCGCGGCTCGCCGCGCTCGGCACCGACACCGCGCTGCAGCGGCTCGCGCCGTCAGCCAAGTCGGCGGCGGGACTGCGGCGCGCGCTGCGATTGGGCGTGGCGAGCGTGCTCGCGTCCGTCGCGTTGGCCGGGCCACGGTGGGGGACGGCGCGCGAACTCATTCGCACCAACGGCGGTGATGTCGTGCTGGCGATGGATGCGTCACAGTCGATGCTGGCCGATGACGAGCGTCCGACTCGGCTCGAACGAATGAAGCAGGAAGTGCGCCGCTTCCGCGCCGCGTCGCCGGGCGACCGCGTCGCGCTGATCGCGTTCTCCGGCCGCGCCTACGTGCTCTCGCCGCTGACGTCCGACGACGGCGCGCTCGAACTCTTCCTCGACAACCTCGATCCTTCTATTGTCGGCCAGCCGGGCACGGCGCTGGCACCCGCCATCACCAGCGCGCTCGATCTGCTGCAGGCGGCGCAGGGCGGAGCCGGCAAGGCGGTCGTGCTGCTCACCGACGGCGAGGGCTTCGACGACCGCGCCAGCGCCATCAAGGCGGCGCAGCGCGCGAAGTCCCTCGGCGTGCGCCTGGTAACGGTGGGGTTCGGTACGGCAGGCGGCACGTCGATTCCCGTGCGCGGCGCCAATGGAGTAGAGGCCAAGCGCGACGAGAATGGCGACATCGTCATCACGCGCTACCAACCCGAAACGCTCGCCGAGATCGCCCGTGTCGCCGACGGCGAGTTCATTCCGGCCGAGGCAACCGATAAGGGCACGCGCATCGCGCGGGCGCTCTCGTCCCTCGAGGCGAAACGTCGCGCGGCGGAAGCCGGCCTGTCGATGCCGGCTCGGTATCAGTGGCTGCTGGGCGTCGCGGTGCTGCTGCTGCTCTTCGATGCGTGGCGCGCCGACGGCGGGCGCGTGTCGCCTCGATGGGTACCGCGGCGCTGGCGCCGCGTGACGGCGGCGATGATGGCGATGGTCGCGGGCTTCGCGCTTTCGCCGCGCGGCGTGCGCGCGCAATCGGTCGCGGACCGGGCGCTGGCCGAATTCAAGGCGGGGCGGGTGCCAGAAGCGGTGCGGCGCTATCGCGAGGCCGTCGGCCGCGGCGACCGCTCGCCGCGCACGCTCTACAACTACGGCACCGTCCTGCTGGCGGCCGACTCGCTCGACACTGCGATTGACGTGCTTGAACGCGCACAGTTCGGCGCGGCCGCGTCGCTGCGAGACCGCGCGCAGTACAATCTCGGCCTCGCCCAGCTCGCGCGGGCGCGGCGGTCCGACGGCGACGACAAGATCCAGTCGGTGCGCGCCGCACTCGCCGCGTTCCGTTCGCTGCTGCTGGCGCATCCCAACGATGCCGACGCGCGCTGGAACTATGAACTCGCGCTGCGGCTGCGGCAGACGCCGCCACCGCAATCGGGCGGCGGCGGTTCGCGTGAAGATCAGCAGTCCGTGCCGCAGCAGCAGAAGGATCCGAATGGAATGTCGCCGCAGCAGGCCGAACAGCTGCTCGACGCCGCGGCGCGCGACGAACGCGATACGCAATCGCGTCGCCGCCGCGTGCCGCCGCGCGATCGCCCGCCGGGAGGGAAAGACTGGTGATGCGCGGATTCTCGTTACGCATGCTCGGTCACGGGCCCGCCCTATCGTGCAGCGCGGCGATGCGCGTCTCGCGGATGGCGCTCGCCGTGCCGACGTCGCTCACCGCACGGACGGCCCTCGTCGCACTCATGACGCTCGCCGTGCTGACGGTGCTCGCGCCGCACGCGGCGACGGCGCAGCAGTATCCGCCCGTCGTCACGCGCTCGCATCTCGACCCCAGCCGCGGCGTCAACTTCCACGCGGTCCTGATACCAGACACCGTGTTCGTCGGGCAGCAGGCGACGTACCAGATCGGTGTCTTCCTCAACCAGGACGTTCGTCAGCGGCTCAGGCGCAATCCGGAGTTCGTGCCTCCCGAGACGCGCTCGCTGCTCGTGTATGACTTGCCCGATGCGAAAGCGCCGCTGGTTGGCACCATCGACGGCCGCCCGTACGAAGTCCACGTCTTTCAGCGCGCGTTTTTCGGGCTGACGCCCGGGCGCTACGACATTCCGCCCTCCAGGCTCACGTATGCGCTGCCGCAGAGCGCGTCGTTCTTTAGTCGCGAAGAATCGCATGCCATGCGCAGCGAAGCGCTGTCGCTCGTCGTCCTCCCCGTACCCGACGCCGGTCGCCCGGCCGATTGGGGCGGGGCCGTCGGCGAATGGCGCGCGCGACTGCGCATCGATTCCGCCTCGGGGCGCGTTGGCAATCCGCTCGTCATCACGCTGCGCATCGAAGGGCGCGGCAATGTCACGCTGCTGCCGCGTCCGCGCTTCGCCGTGGAGTGGGGATCCGTGGTCGCCGCCGACGAGCGCGTGGAGTTTGATTCCACCCCGTCGACACTGCGGGGCGCCAAGGAATTCGACTGGCTGCTCACGCCGCGGGAGACCGGCCGGCAGGCAGTCCCGTCGCAGCGCTTCACGTACTTCGATCCCGTGGCCAAGCGATTCGAGGTTGCCGCCAGCGCCGCCGTGGCCGTGAACATTGCCGCTGGTGACAGTGTCGCCGCCGACTCGCTCGCGGCGGCACCGGTCGAACCGCCGGCCGTGTCGGCGGCCGGCGCACCCGATCTCTCCATTCGCACTTCGATGGGTTCCGCGGCGGGACGCTCGTGGATTCGCTCCCCCATTCTCCTCGCGCTCCTGCTCCTCGCGCCGCTCCCCGCACTCGTCGGCGCCCTGCGTCGCCGCCCGCGCCGCCCTCGGGCTTCGCGCACCCGCGCCCAGCAACTCGCCGACGCCGCGCACGCGCCGGCGGGTGATCTCGCGGCCATCCGGCGGCTCACGCACGACGCACTGCGCGAACGTCTGGGACTCGACGCCGGACTCGCGCTCGCCGAGGGCTCGCTGGTGGCGAAGCTGCGGCACGAAGGCGTGACCATTGAAACCGCGCGCCGCGCCGAGACGCTCCTGCGTGTGCTCGATGCGTCCGTCTTCAGTGGCGCCGGAAACGCGCATCCGCCGGCGGCCCCCGACCTCTCCGCGCTCTTCGACGCCATCGACACCGAGGCCAGGCGGCGCGGCACCAGCATGCGTGCGCGCCACGCCGCGCCCCTGGCCATCGTCCTCAGCGCGTGCATCGCCGGCTCGGCTCTCGCCCGACAGGGCGAAGATGCCGACAAGAGTTGGGCCGAAGCGCACACCGCGTTCGCCGGCCGCGACTACGCGCTCGCGGAGCGCCATTTCATTGATGTGGCTCGACTGCGGCCGGATCATCCCAGCGTCTGGGCGAATGTCGGCACGGCGGCGTGGCTTGCGGCCGACACGGCCCGCGCCGTGCAAGGCTGGCAGCGCGCGCTGCGACTCACGCCGCTCGACGGCGAGCTGCGTGATCGACTCGCCCTCGTGCGCGCCGTGCAAGACCGCGGCCCGGCGCGCGTACAACCCATTCCCGTGCAGCTGCCGCCCGTGCTCGTGTTGCTCGCGTGGATTGGCGGATGGGCGCTGCTGGCGCGACGCGCCTGGAGTCGGCGCACCATTGCCCTGCGCGCGGCCTGTCTCGTTGCCTGCGCCGCCGCCCTGCTCGTCGGTGCCGCATGGCTCGACGATGTCGAGCGTGCGCGGTCGGTTGCCGTGGTCGTTCGCCCCGAGCCGCTGCGCGCGCTCCCGGTGCTCGGCGCCGACCCGGGGCCGGCTCCGCTCACGGGCGAGGTCGCGTTCATCGTGCAGCGGCAGGGCGCGTGGGTGCAAGTGCGCCTCGACGGACAGCGGCAGGGATGGATCGCTGCTGAACTGCTGCTCCCCCTCGGCGATGATTGACCCGCTTCGCGCGCGCCTGGAGATTTCAGCGTGACCGTCATCGCCCTTCTCCCCAGCACCGTCGCCGACCAGATCGCGGCCGGTGAAGTCGTCGAACGCGCCGCATCCGTGGTGAAGGAGCTGGTGGAGAACGCGCTCGACGCCGGCGCCACCAGCATCGACATTGCCGTGCAGGAAGGCGGTCGCTCGCTGATTCGCGTCAGCGACGATGGCGCGGGAATGTCGCGCGACGATGCGGTGCTCGCGATCGAGCGGCACGCCACGTCCAAGATTCGCACCGCGGCCGACTTGGTCGGCGTGCACTCCTTTGGGTTCCGCGGCGAAGCGCTCCCTGCCATCGGTTCGGTGGCGCGCCTCGAGATCGACACCGCAACGCTCGATGGCGCCGGCACCCGCGTGCGCGTCGAGGGCGGCACGCTCGCGGCGGTCGGCGATGTGGCGCGCCGCCGCGGCACCACCGTCGCGGTGACCGATCTCTTCTACAATGTGCCGGCGCGCCTCAAGTTCCTGCGCGGTGCGCGCAGTGAGTGGCGTGCCGTGATGGACGTGCTCACCTCGATGGCGCTCACGCGCCGTGACGTGCGCTTCTCCATCGCGCATGATGGCAAGGCGCTGCTCACGCTGCCGCCCGCCGCCGGCTTGCGTGACCGCGTCGCCGCACTCTGGAGCGTGGCGCTCGCCGACACCCTCGTCGCCGTCGATGATGTCAGCGGGCCCATCCGCGTGAGCGGCCTCGTCGAGCGGCCGTCGGACGTCGGCACGGCGACGCGGCGTGTCTTCGTCACCGTGAACGGCCGCGCCGTGCGCGACGCGGGCATCGTGCGCGCCGCGGAAGCCGCGTATCGGTCAACCATTCCGGCCGGCGTGCGCCCGACCGTGCTGCTTGAGCTCGAACTGCCCGGCGTCGACGTCGATGTGAATGTGCATCCCGCCAAGGCGGAAGTTCGCTACCGCGATCGCTGGACCACCGAGCGCGCCGTCGAACGCGCGGTGCGCCGCGCACTTGGCACCGAAGACGCCGCCGTCTGGTTCGGCGCCGCGCCATCCGGCGCCGCCACGGTGAAGTTCTTCCCGCGCGACGTGGATGTCGAGGTGCTCCGCATTCCCGAACGCGGAGCAGGGAACACCCCGCTCTTCAATCCGGATGCACCCGCTCCGGCACCCCTGAACCCCACCGTGCCTCTTCCCCTGCACCCGGTGGAAGAGGAGTCTTCGCTCGCACCTGACGTTCCGATCCCGCCGCTGTTCCAGCTCCGGCGCACTTTCATTGCGTTCGAACGCGACGATGGACTCGTGCTCATTGACCAGCACTCCGCGCACGAGCGCGTGCTCTACGAGCGCTTCATGACCTCCATGGAGCGCGGCGATGCACCCGCGCAGCGGCTGCTCTTCCCGCTGACGCTGCATCTGTCGCCCGCTGAAGCCGACGCCTTCGACGCCAACCGCGAGCTGTTCGCCAAGCTCGGCTTTGAAGCCGAGGCGTTCGGCGGCACGTCGGTGCTTGTGCAGGCCACGCCGCATCCGCACCCACGCTTCGATGCCGAGCGCTGCCTGCGCGACACGCTGCAGGCGCTCACCGGCGATCGCGTCGCCAGTGTGCACGGGCAGCACGAACGTCTCGTGGCCACCGTCGCGTGCAAGGCGGCCATCAAGGCCGGTGATGTTCTCGCCGCGGGCGAAATGCGCGCGCTCTATCTGGCCCTCGCCGGAACGGCGCTCCCCGCGCACGATGTGCACGGGCGCGCCACCATCGTTCACGTCTCGTGGGATGAACTCGAGCGACGCTTCGGCCGGCGCTGAGCTGCGCATCGTCTGCGGGCCCACCGCGGCCGGCAAGTCGTCGCTCGCCGTGGCGCTCGCCGCGGCGAACGGACTCACCATCCTCGCCGCCGACTCGCGTCAGGTCTATCGCGGGTTCGATATCGGCACGGCCAAGCCCTCCGCGGCAGACCGCGCGCATGTGCCGCAAGAAGGCATCGATCTCGCCGATCCGGCCACGCGATTTAACGCCGCCGCCTGGGCGGCGCACGCCGCCGACGTCATCGCGCGCGTCGGGGCCGACCGTGTGCTCATCGTCGGCGGCACCGGGCTCTACCTGCGCGCGCTGACCGAGCCGCTCTTCGCCGAGCCGCCGCTCGACGCCGAACGCCGCGCCGCGCTCGCCGCTGAACTCGACGCGCTCGACACCGCCACGCTGCGGCGCTGGGTCCTGCACCTCGACGCCGCGCGTGCCGGGCTCGGCCGCACCCAGCTCCTGCGCGCGCTCGAGGTGGCGCTGCTCACCGGCCAGCGCATCTCCGACCTCCATCGCGACGCGGCCCGTGCCGCACGCTGGCGCGCGCGCTACCTCGTGGTCGATCCGCGCGAGGCACTGCACGGCCGCATCGAACAGCGCATCGGCGAGATGCTCGATGCCGGCTGGCTCGATGAAGTGCGCGGGCTCGATCAACACGTGCTGGCCGATGCGCCCGCGTGGAATGCCTGCGGCTACGAGGCGCTCCGCGATGTCGCGCAGGGCAAGGGGACGCTCGAGGAAGCGCGCTGGACTATACTTGTGGCGACGCGCCAGTACGCCAAGCGGCAGCGCACATGGTTCCGGCACCAGCTGCGAGAATCCGCCGTGACCCACATCGACCCACGAAGCGCCGACGCGGCCGTCCGGGCCGGGCGCTGGTGGCACGAGGGACGTTCAGCGTGAAGATCGGCATCACCTGCTATCCGACGTATGGCGGCTCCGGCGCGGTCGCCACCGAACTGGGCATCGCCCTCGCCGCCCGCGGACACGAAGTGCACTTCATCACGTACGCGCAGCCCTTCCGGCTGCCGACGTTTTCGCCGCGCATCTTCTTCCACGAAGTCACCATCGGCAGCTACCCGCTGTTCCAGTATCCGCCGTATGACCTCGCGCTCGCCGTGCGCATGCACGAAGTGGCCACCCAGCAGAAGCTCGACGTGCTGCACGTGCACTACGCCATTCCGCACGCCACCAGCGCCTGGCTCGCCAAGCAGATGCTGCAAGAGTCCGGGCACAGTCTTCCCGTGGTGACCACGCTCCACGGCACCGATATCACCATCGTCGGTCAGGACCACTCGTATCACGCCATCACCAAGTTCTCCATCGAGAAGTCTGATCGCGTCACCGCCGTCTCGCAGTACCTCAAGGATGAAACGGTGCGCGCCTTCGGCTGCGACAATCGGCGCGTCGAGATCATTCCCAATTTCGTCGACCCGGCGGTCTTCGACCGCGGCGCCTACGACGGCGCCCTGCGGCAGCAGCTCGGCGATGGTCGCAAGGTGCTCATGCACATCTCCAACATGCGCGCCGTCAAGCGCGTCACGGACGTCGTGCAGATCTTCGCCGCCGTGCGCCGCGAGATTCCGTCCGTGCTGGTGATGGTGGGCGACGGCCCCGACCGATCCGCCGCCGAGGAAGAGGCCCGTCGCCTTGACGTCGAAAGCGATGTGCGCTTCCTCGGCAAAATCGACGGCGTCGCCCCGCTGCTCGCCAGCGCCGATCTGTACCTACTCACTACCGACCGCGAGAGCTTTGGCCTCTCGGCACTCGAGGCGCAGGCGTGCGGCGTCCCCGTCCTCGGCTACAACGTCGGCGGACTCCCTGAAGTCGTTGAACACAAGGTCACCGGTCATCTCGGCACCGTCGGTGACATTGTGGGAATGGCGGGAGCCGCCATCGACATGCTTGGCCACGATGATCGCTGGCGCGCGATGAGCGCCGCCGCGGTTCGCCGGGCCGCGGGTAACTTCGCCACGGATCAGGTGCTCCCGCGCTACGAATCCATGTATGCCGATGCCGTGCGCTAGCGCGGCCGGCTCCCTACCTTTCCGCGCATGAACGACCTCTCCCTCTGGCAGGCAGCAGTGCTCGGCACCCTGCAGGGACTCGCCGAGTTTCTCCCCATCAGCAGCTCGGCGCATCTGTCACTCACGCCGTGGGCCTTCGGCTGGCCCGAGCCCGGACTGGCCTTCGATGTCGCGCTGCACGTGGGAACGCTTGTCGCGCTCATCGGGTTCTTCTGGGCCGAATGGGTCTCGCTTGCCCGTGCAGCAGTCCGCGTGGCCACGACGCAGCGCGCCGAGACTATCGCCGAGAAGCGGGCGGTCTTTCTCGTGATTGCCACGATCCCCGCGGCCATCTTCGGACTGCTCTTCGAGAAGCAGGCCGAGACGATCTTCCGTGCGCCGGCGCTCACCGCGACCGCGCTCATCGTCATGGGCGCGCTGCTCTGGTGGGCTGATCGCGCGTCCCCTATGTCTACGCCCCTCTCCGAGATGACGTGGCGCCAGGCGCTGCTCATTGGCTGCGCACAGGTCTTCGCGCTGATCCCCGGCGTGTCGCGCTCCGGGTCAACCATGACGGCGGCGCGCGCATTGAAGTTCGACCGGCAGTCGGCTGCCGTCTTCAGTTTCCTGATGTCGATGCCCATCATCGCGGCAGCCGCCGTGCTCAAGGTGCCCAAGCTGCTCGCCTCGGGCATCGACGCGCCGGTGATCGTCGGCATCGCGGCGGCGGCGCTGAGCAGCTGGCTGGCCATCGCCATTCTCCTCCGCTTCATTCAGCGCAATGGATTCGCGGTCTTCGCCATCTACCGTTTCGTGCTCGGCGTCGCCGTCTACGCGCTCGTCTTTTCCCGTGGGTGAGGTTCAGTTCGAGGGATTGTCAGCCGCCGCACTCGCGGGGCGGCTGGCGCTCCCCGAGGTGGAGCTGCATGATCGCGTCGCGTCGACCATGGACTTGGCGCACGATGCGGCAGGGCGCGGCGCACCGGCGGGGACGCTGGTCCTCGCCAACACGCAGGACGCCGGACGCGGCCGCGGCGGCAAGCGCTGGTCATCGCCGCCCGGTGGTGGGCTGTGGATGACGCTCGTCGAGCGGCCGGCCACGCATCGCGGCCTCGACGTGCTCTCGCTGCGCATTGGGCTGCGTATCGCCGACGCGCTGGATGCGCTGGCGGTGCATCGCATCGGCCTCAAGTGGCCCAACGATCTGCTCGAGCGTGACGGTAAGCTCGCCGGGATCCTCGTCGAAGCGCGCTGGCGCGATCAGCGCGTGGAATGGGTGGCCGTTGGACTCGGTGTCAACGTGGTGCCTGCACCAGAGGTCGAGGACTCCGCCGGTCTCGCGCCGGGCGTCACGCGGCTGCAGGCGCTGGCGCGAATCGTCCCGGCGCTGCGCGCGGCGTGCGCCACCGAAGGACCGCTGACCGTTGCGGAACTGGAGCAGTTCAGCAAGCGCGACATCGCCATCGGCCGCACCATCGCGCAGCCCGTGGCCGGGGTTGTGCGCGGCATAGCCGCGACCGGAGAATTGATGGTGGAGACTGCGTCGGGCCCCGTCGCGTGCCACTCGGGGTCACTTGTCTTTGCGGAGGACCGCTAATGCTGCTCGTCTTTGACGTGGGCAACACCGAGACCACCATCGGACTCTGCGAGGGCGAGGAGGTCACGGCACGCTGGCGCGTGACGACCGACGGCAGCCGCACGCCCGATGAGGCGTACCTGCTCGTGCGGGCGCTGCTCGACGCCTCTGGCGTTGGCGGCGCGTTGGTGCACGGTGCCGCGATTGGCTCCGTCGTTCCGTCGGTGACGGCGCCGCTGGCCGCCGCGTGCGAGCGGCTGGTGGGTTCGCCCGCCGTCGTCGTGGATGCGCGCTCCAAGCTCCCCATTTCGCTCGACGTCGACGAACCGCTCACCGTCGGCGCTGACCGCATCATCAACACCTTGGCCGCGAGCCGCCTGCACGAGCGCGACTGCATCGTGGTCGATCTTGGCACGGCGACGACCTTTGACTGCATCACGGCGGCGGGCGCCTTCATTGGCGGCGTCATCTCGCCGGGGGTGCAGATGTCGGCGGAGTCGCTCTTCCGAAAGACCGCCAAGCTCACGGCGACCGAACTCGTGCCGCCGCGGACCGTGATCGGGAGGCGAACCGAGGAGTGTATCCGCTCCGGCGTCGTGTTGGGTGCGGCGGATGCCATCGATGGACTCGTGCGGCGCATCAAGGCTGAGTGGCCGTGCGGGGGAAGCCCGCTGGTGATTGCCACGGGCGGCTTGGCCGCGGCCTTCATGCCGCTGTGCAAGGAACTCGACGTGCTGGAACCCGACCTGACGCTGCGCGGTCTCGCGATGGCGTACGGCATCTTGGGTCATGCCGGCGACAACTGACGGCGAGGGATGCCACGGATGAACGCGTAGGCACGGCAGGACCCGCAACGCCGTCGACGCCTGTCGCAGGAGGGCCGACCTGACAGTCGGCCTTCTGCAATTTTGGCATACGTAATGCGCTGCAGCCATTGGAGTTACGCCACTACGGCTCGAAATTACCTCCCTTGCGCTGGCACAACTCTCGCTTATCTTACGGGAGTTGTTAGCACTCCCCAATGACGAGTGCCAACGTCTTGCAGGCAACACATACCACCCCCAAAGCACGAGGAGTCCCCAACATGGCAGCCAAGACCACTGGGTCGAAGGTCGCGCCGCTCGCCGATCGCGTCGTCATCAAGGCGATCGAGGAAGCCGAGCAGATGCGCGGTGGCCTGTACATCCCGGACACGGCGAAAGAAAAGCCGCAACAGGGCGAGATCATCGCCGTCGGCCCCGGGAAGTACGAAGACGGCAAGCTCGTTCCGATGGGCGTCAAGGTCGGCGACAAGGTGCTGTACGGCAAGTACAGCGGCACCGAGGTCACGATCGACGGCGAGAACTACCTGATCCTGCGTGAGTCCGACGTCCTCGCGGTTGTCAGCTAAGCTCACCCACGAGCCTCACCTACTAGCACCACGGAGCAGATACCCATGGCAGCAAAGCAACTGCATTTCAACGTTGATGCGCGCGCGGCGCTCAAGCGCGGCGTCGATCAGCTCGCCGAGGCCGTCAAGATCACGCTTGGCCCCAAGGGCCGGAATGTCGTCATCGAGAAGAAGTTCGGCGCCCCGACGATCACCAAGGACGGCGTGACGGTGGCCAAGGAAGTCGAGCTCACCGATCCGGTGGAAAATCTCGGCGCCCAGATGGTGAAGGAAGTCGCGACCAAGACGTCGGACAATGCCGGCGACGGCACGACGACGGCGACGGTGCTGGCCCAGGCGATCTTCCGCGAAGGCCTCAAGAACGTGACGGCCGGCGCCAACCCGATGGCCATCAAGCGCGGCATCGACCGCGCCGTGCTGGCGGTCACCGAGGAGCTCAAGAAGATTTCCGTCCCGACGTCGGGCAAGAAGGAGATCGCACAGGTCGGTTCGATCTCGGCCAACAACGACAAGGAAATCGGCGACCTCATCGCCGACGCGATGGAGAAGGTGGGCAAGGACGGCGTCATCACGGTCGAAGAAGCCAAGGGCCTCGAGACGACGCTGGAGACGGTGGACGGCATGCAGTTCGACCGCGGCTACCTCTCGCCCTACTTCATCACCGATCCGGAGAAGATGGAAGTCGCCCTCGAGGACGCCTACATCCTGATCCACGACAAGAAGATCTCGTCGATGAAGGACCTGCTCCCCGTGCTCGAGAAGGTCGCGCAGACGGGCAAGCCGCTCTTGATCATCGCCGAAGACATCGAGGGCGAGGCGCTGGCCACGCTCGTCGTGAACAAGCTGCGTGGCACGCTCAAGGTCGCCGCCGTCAAGGCGCCGGGCTTCGGTGACCGCCGCAAGGCGATGCTCGAGGACATCGCGGTCCTCACCAAGGGCAACGTCATCAGCGAGGAAGTGGGCTTCAAGCTCGAGAACGCCGTGCTCAGCGACATGGGCCGCGCCAAGCGCCTCGTGATCGACAAGGACAACACGACGATCATCGACGGCCAGGGCGATGCCGACAAGATCAAGGGCCGCATCAAGGAGATCGAAGTCGCCATCGACAAGTCGACGAGCGACTACGACAAGGAGAAGCTCCAGGAGCGCAAGGCGAAGCTCGCGGGCGGTGTGGCCGTGATCAACGTCGGCGCCGCCACGGAAGCCGAGATGAAGGAGAAGAAGGCCCGCGTCGAAGACGCGCTGCACGCCACGCGCGCCGCGGTCGAGGAGGGCATCGTCCCCGGCGGCGGCGTCGCGCTCATCCGCGCGCAGTCCGCGCTCAAGGGCCTCAAGCTCGATGCCGACGAGCAGATCGGCGTCGATATCGTGCGTCGCGCCATCGAGGAGCCGCTCCGCATGATCGTCGCCAACGCCGGTGGCGAAGGCTCGATCGTGGTGGAGAAGGTTCGCGCGTCGAAGGACAAGAACTTCGGCTACAACGCGCTGACCGACACGTACGAGGATCTCGTGGTCGCGGGCGTCATCGACCCGACCAAGGTGACGCGCACGGCGTTGCAGAACGCCGCGTCCATCGCCGCGCTCCTCCTCACGACCGAAGCCCTGATCGTCGAGAAGAAGGAAGACAAGCCCGCGATGCCGGCCGGTGGCGGTGGCGGTGGCATGGGTGGCATGTACTAAACTGAGATTGCGGATTTCGGATCACGGATCACGATTCGAGATCACGATTCAGGATTGCGATACGGATGGGGGGCCGAGCGAATGCTCGGCCCCCCGTTTGCATCGCGCGCGGCTACAGGGCGAGTTGCATCTGCGGCGTGATCGGTTCGCCGGCGCGGGAGACGGCGTCTTGCGCGGCGCAGGCGACGGCGCCGCGAAACGCTGTTCGCTTTAGCACATCCTTGGCTGCGGCGAGCGCGAGGCTCGGTTCGTTGTTCTGCTGGCTCAAGTGCGCCAGCAGCACCTGTCGAAGTCCCTTGTGCGCGATGCGCTGCAGCAGGCCGCCGGTCTGTCGATTGCTCAAGTGCCCGGTGGCACTCGCAATGCGTGCCTGCAGGAACGGCGGATACGGACCAGTGCGCAGCATGATCTCGTCGTGGTTGCTCTCGAAGACCAGATAATCGAGGCGCTCGAACGCATCGCCCAGGGACTCAGGGACGTGGCCCAAATCAGTGGCCACGCCCACGCGGGCGCCGGAACGCCGCGCGGTGATCACTACGGCCGCGGGCTGCGCGGCGTCGTGCGGAACGGCCACGAGTTCCACGGTGCACTCGCCGACCGTCGGCGCGTCGCCATACGCTATGCGCATCTGCCGTTCGCGCGGAATGCCGGGAATGCCATCAAGCGTGCCGGCGGTGCTGATCACCGGCCAGTGCCACTTGGCCACCGCCTGCGCGAGCCCCTTCATGTGATCGATGTGCTCGTGCGTGACGATCACCGCGTCAATCGACGCCGGTGCGACGCCGGCCTCCGCGAGCCGTTTCGCGAGAATGCGCGGGCCGAGGCCGCAGTCGATGAGGAGGCGCGTGGCGCCGGCTTCCACCAGCGTGGCGTTCGCCTTGCTCCCGCTGGCCAGCGTGCAGACCCTCATACCGACCAGCGCTGCCCATGCGCCAGCGTCAGCGCGCGACGGAGCCCGTCGGTGAGCGGCACGCCGCGGCGCGCGTGCACGCGCTCGGCGACCTCGAGGAACTTCTCGAGCGCAAAGACGCTGTGCGCGCCGCCGCCCCACGAGAATGGCGGCACGACGGTGGAGCGAGCGGCCTGGTCAAAGACGTTGGCGCCTGCGCCCACCACCGTCCCGGTCACCAGCAGCGTCCCGATCGCCAACTTGGCGTGGTCGCCGATGAGCGAGCCAAGAAACTGCATGCCGGTGTCGGTCATCGCGCCTTCGGCCCACATCCGCACGGGCCCGTAGCTGTTCTTGAGATTGCTCGTCGTCGTGCCGGCGCCGAGGTTGGCCCAGCGGCCGATCACGGAATGCCCGACGAAGCCGTCGTGCGCCTTGTTGGCCTGGCCAAAGAACAGCGACACGCTCACTTCGCCGTGCACACGGCACTGCTCACCGATAGCGCTGGCCGCAACGCGCCCGCCGGCGACGACGCTGTCGGCCCCTACGTAGCACGGTCCGACGAGCCGCGTGAACGACTGCACATGCGCGCCATGTCGCACGAGCAGCGGTCCCTGCTGTGCGTCGAGCAGCACGAACGGTTCGACGACGGCGCCGTCCTCGATGAACACTGGGTGCGTGCCCGCGAGCTTGACTCCGTCCAGCTGTCGCGGATCGCGCGTCGAGAGCGACGCGCCGAGTGCGGGAATGTCCGCGGCGAGCATGGCGGGGAGGTGACGGACGAGGTCCCACGCATGGTCAATCCACCAGCCGCGGAGCGGCGCCGTCCGCGTGCGCGGCGTGACCAACGTCTCGAGCGCGAGCGAACCGTCAGCCAACGCCAGCGGATCGAGCGCCGCCGCGAGTCTCACGGCGGCCACGCGTCCGTCCGCGACGAACACGTCGGCGTCCTCGAGCGCGGTGCCGAGCGCGGGGGCAAATCGCGCGTTCGCGAGGATGCTCCCCGCCGCGATGAGCTCGCTGGCCACGGGAGGCGTCCCCGTTTCGTCAAAGGTCGCGAGGTGCGGCGCACCGATACGGGCGGCGATCGCGCCGTGCGCGAGCGGCTCCCAGCGTTCGCGCACCAGCACCGCGCCGGCACGCATCTCGCCAACGGGACGCACCAGCGAGAACGGCTCGAGCGCGCGCGCCGCTGCATCCTCGTACAGGATGATCGACTGCACGTTTACCGCCGTTCCCGCAGCGCCGTGGGCAGGGTTTCAAGCAGCGGCTTGAGGTTGCGCGCCATCGCTTCGGTGGTGACAAGCACCACGCCGTCGTGCTCCACCACCACGAGTCCGCGTACGCCGTAGAGCACCACGTCACTGCTTGCCGCGAAAACAACGTTGTCCGCCGCCTCGCGCAAATGCACGCGGCCATGCGCCACGTTGCCGTGGTCATCGGCGGCGCGCACGGTGCGAAGCGCCGACCACGTGCCGACGTCATTCCACCCAAAGTCCCCGGCCAGCACGAAGACGCGCGCGCTGCGTTCGAGCACGCCGACATCGACGGCGACCGGATGCGTCACTGCGGCGAAGAACGCCAAGGCATCGTCACCCGCCGTGTCGAGCGGACCGGCGACGGCAGGGCAGTGTTCGCGCAGTTCGTCGAGAAAGACGCCCACCGGCCATGCGAAGATTCCGGAGTTCCAGAGCGCGCCAGATGCGACCAGCGCATCGGCGCGATCCTGCGTGGGCTTCTCCACAAACCGCGCCACTCGCCGCGCCGCACCCTCGGTGGACTCTCCCACCTCGATGTACCCAAGCCCGGTGTCCGCATGCGTGGGAACGATCCCTACGGTCACCAGCCCGCGTGTCCGCACCGCCTCGGCAGCCGCGAGTTGCAACGCCGTGCGAAAGCGCGGCACATCGCGTATGGCCCAGTCGGCGTGCACCGAGATCATCACCGCGTCGGGGCCGGCGCGCTTGGCAATGCGGCTGGCCGCCCACGCGAGCGCGGCCGCGGTGCCGGCGGGACGTGGTTCGGCGAGCACGTGCTCGGCCGGAAGCTCCGGCGCGATGACGGCGACGCCTGCCGCCAGCTCGGCGTTGGTCAGCACCAGCGTCTGCGCGGCCGCCGCGACTGGCGCCAGCCGATCGAGCGTCTCCCGCAGCATCGGCCGGTCGGAGAGCAGCGGAAGGAACTGCTTGGGGCGCTCTGGGGTGCTCAATGGCCAGAAGCGTGAACCGACGCCGCCGGCGAGAATCACCACCCACGTGGAGGTGTCGCTCACGGCGTCCCCGGTGCGCCGGCGCTGTCGTCCACACCCGTCAGTTCCGCCACGCGCGCATACAGCCGTTTGGGGCTGAACGGTTTCGTGATGAAGTCGGAGGCGCCGAGGCGCATCGCCTCGTCGTAGCGCTGGTCTTGCCCCGCGGCGGTCAGAATGACGCAGGGGAGCGACGACCAGCGGGGGTCATTTCGCATACGGGCCAGCACCTCGAGCCCGCTGAGGTGGGGCATCATGAGGTCAAGCAGCACGAGTCGGATATCGGGGTTCGCGGCGAGGGCGTCCAACGCCTCGGTGCCGTCGAACACCAGCGTCACCTGGAAGGGCCCCTGTTCGAGCTTCGTCTTGACGATGCGGCCGATGTGTGGTTCATCGTCGGCCACGAGCACGTGGCACGTCATGCCGGGCGGCCGCTCAGACCAGCGACGCGATGTTCGCGCGATTGCGCCGCAGCTCGTACAGGAGCTGGGCGAGGTTGGCGGTCGGATGGGCAAGCACGAGGAGGACCGCGTCGGGCGAGAGCGAGGAGACGATGGCGAACCCGCGCTCGTGCTCGAGCACCGCCATTTGCAGTCCACCGTGCTGGCCGGCGAGCCCGAGCTCCTCGGCGGCGAGCAGCACCGGCGGGACATGCGCTGCGACGTTGTCGGTATCGAAAGTGGGCAGCGCTTGTCCGTCAATCACGAGGCCGTCGCGACCGAGAACGACGGCGGCCTGCACCCCCTCCCGATCCCGAATCGCTGCCACGAGGTCGCGAATGGTCGGCATCGTCCCACTCCGGAGTAGAAAAGGTTGCCGAAGTGTACGCTCCCCCAGAGCGAAGTCAAGCCGACTTCGCTTCCTTTGACGTGGCCTGAACGCTACTTTCACCTGTATCTCATGCACACTCCGAATCTCCTCCGTCGCCGCGGCACCCGCGCGGCGTTTGCGTCGTTCTGCTTGGCCCTCGCGGCACTCGCCTCGGCCGGGTGCAGCGACCCGTTCAAGCTCAAGGCGCAATATGCCAACGAGCCGTTCACCTACACCCTCTACTCGCTGTCGGGCAAGGGACCGGCCAATGCGCCCTCTGCGCTGGACCTGATGGCCCGCGCCACGATGAAGGTCGACGGCAACTTCTCCTTTGACGTCGCCTTCGATGTGAACGCCAGCGGCAAGATTGTGGTCATCCCGCAGAAGCTCGTCGGCACGCCGATCAGCGGCTCTCGGGTCATGTACCTGCAGCGGCTGTCGGGCGCGTACGAGTCAGTGCTCGAAGCGCCGGCCCACAACTGGCTGGCCGACTCCACCGTGACGCTCGTACCAGGCGAGGTGGTGGGCGTAAAGCTCATCCCGTCGTCCTGCGTCTACCAGATCTCCAACGACGTCTACGCCAAGCTCGTCATCGACTCGGTTGGCCCGGGCGGCCTGCTCTATGGGCGTGGCGTGCTCAACCCGAACTGCGGTTTCAAGTCCTTCGCCGACGGCGTCCCGGAAAAATAGGGTATGCACGACATTCGGATGGTGCGTGAACAGTCGGCAGCGCTGCGCGACGGCATGCAACGCCGCGGCATGCTCGAACAGCTCGAGCCGGTCATCGCGCGGCTCGAATCGCTGGATCGCGAGCGCCGACAGACGATTCAGACCGTCGAAGAGAGGAAGGCCGCACGCAACGCGGCGAGCCAGGAAGTGGGCCGCAAGAAGAAGGCCGGCGAAGACGCTTCGGAACTGCAGGCGCAGACGCGCGCGCTCGGCGAGGAGATTGCACGTCTTGAGGCGACGCTCAGCGACACCGAGGCCGCCATTCAGAAGGGTTTGTACGAAATTCCCAATGTGACGCTGGCGGAGGTGCCCGCCGGCGACGAGTCGAACAACACGGTGGTGCGCAGCTGGGGCACGCCACGCGCGACGGAGGGCGTGAAGCCGCATTGGGAGGTGGGTGAGGCGCTCAAGCTCATCGACCTGCCGCGCGGCGCCAAGATCGCGGGGTCCGGTTTCATCGTCTTCCGCGGTGCCGGCGCACGCCTTGTGCGCGCGCTGATGAACCTGATGCTCGACCTGCACACGCGCGACCACGGCTACGACGAAACGTGGGTGCCAGTCGTCGTGAACCGCGCGTCGATGACGGGCACGGGCCAGCTTCCGAAGTTCGAAGACGACATGTACGGCCTCACGGACGATCAGGGGTTCCTCATCCCGACCGCGGAAGTGCCGGTCACGAACCTGTATCGCGACGAGATCCTCGACGCCGCGCAGCTGCCCTTGGCGATGTGCGCCTACAGCCCGTGCTTCCGCCGCGAGGCGGGCGCCGCCGGCAAGGACACGCGCGGCCTGTTGCGCGTGCACCAGTTCGACAAGGTGGAACTGGTGCGCTACTGCCGTCCGGAGGATGGCGCGGCCCAGCTGGAGCTGCTCACGGGCCACGCCGAGCGCATCTTGCAGACGCTGGGGCTGCCGTATCGCGTCGTGCTGCTCGCCGCCGGTGACACCGGCTTCAGCAGCGCGATGACGTATGACCTCGAGGTCTTTGCGCCCGGTGTGGGCAAATGGCTTGAGGTGTCGTCCTGCTCGGTGTTCACCGACTATCAGGCGCGGCGCGCCAACATCCGCTTCCGCGCGGCGCCGGGCGAGAAGCCGCAGCACGTCTACACGCTGAACGGCTCCGCGCTCGCGTTCCCTCGCGTGATCGCGGCCATCCTCGAGCACTGCCAGCAACCCGACGGATCAGTCGTCGTGCCCGAAGCACTGCGCCCGTACGTCGGCCTCGACGTGCTGCGGTAGGCGATGCATCGCCGGGTGCCGGTGGTTCTCGTCGCGCTCGGCCTCCTGCTGTTGCTGGGGTCGTATGTCTGGTACGCGCAACGCGTGGTAGATGAGCTGCGTGGAGAGGCAGAACGCACCGGCCGGATGTTCGCGCGCGTGTACGGCGCGCTCGTCGACAGCTCTGACGCATCGGGCACTGCCGCGCTGATGGACTTGTCGCGCGAAATTCGCGAGCTCGGCGTGCCGGTCATCGTGTCGGACCTGCAGGGACGGCCGACGTCCTTTGCGAACGTGCCGGGCTACGGCGACGGCATGCTCGGACCCAACGACCCGCGCGCCGCCGCCCTCGCCGCGATGACGCAGACGCTTGACCGGCAGAACCACCCCGTCGAAGAGCCGGGCATCGGCAAGATCCATTTCGGCAACACGCCGCTCGTGCGCGGGCTCAAGATCATCCCGCTGCTGCAGGTCGCCGTGCTCTGTATGCTGATCGTCGCCGGCATCATGGCGCTGGGCGTGCGCGCCCGCGCCGAGCGAGAACGTGTCTGGGCGGGCATGGCGCGCGAGGCCGCGCACCAGCTGGGGACGCCCTTGTCGTCACTGCAGGGCTGGCTCGAATTGCTCGCCGAGCGCGAGGGTGACCCCGCGGCCGATTCTGCGCGCCAGCATATGCACGGCGATGTGGAGCGCCTTGAGCGCGTGGCACATCGGTTCGAACGCATCGGCCGTCCGCCCAAGCTCGTCACGATGGACGTGGCGGATTCCGTCGAGGGCGTCGTGAACTATTTCCGGGCCCGCGTGCCGACGCTGGCCAACACAGTGGCGCTGACCTTCGAGCGCGGCGATGGCCCGCTCGTTGTCCCCGCGGATCGCGTGCTGCTCGAGTGGGCGGTGGAGTCGCTGGTGAAGAATGCGGTGGATGCGCTCGCGGGGCGGGGCGGCACCATCGCCGTGCGCGTCGACCGCGCCGCGGGGAGCGGAGCGCGCGTACGCGTCGCGGATGACGGTCCGGGCATTCCGCCAGCGTTGCGCCGGAAGATCTTCGCCGCGGGATTCACCACCAAGGAGCGCGGCTGGGGCATCGGCCTGCCGCTGGCGCGGCGCATCGTCGAAGAGTCCCACCGCGGCCGGCTGCTGCTTGTACCGTCCGATCGCGGGGCGGTCTTCGACGTGATCCTCCCCGGATGACGTCACGCGGGACACAGGGAGATGTCTCCCTCAACCCGGCGCAGCGCGCCGCGGTCGAACATGACACCGGGCCTCTCCTCGTGCTTGCCGGCGCGGGCTCGGGGAAGACGCGCGTCCTCACCACGCGCGTCGCCCGCATCGTCGATGAACTCGGCGTCGCGCCGCACCGCGTGCTCGCCGTCACGTTCACGAACAAGGCGGCCGGCGAAATGAAAGCGCGCATCGCGCGACTGCTGGGCGCCGAGCCGCGCGGCATGTGGATCGGTACGTTCCACGGCATCGGCGCGCGCCTCCTGCGACTGCATGCCGACCGCGTCGGCCGCAGCGCGGAGTACACCATCTACGACGAGGACGACACGCTCACCGTCGTGCGCCGGCTGATGGAACGCGAGCGCATCTCGGTGAAGGACTTCGCCCCCAAGGCGGTTGCCGCGGCGATCAGCGATGCCAAGAATGCGCTCGTCTCGCCGCAGGAATACGCGCGGCTGGCGATGACGCCGCTTGCCAAGGCGGCGTCGGGGGTCTATGCCGCCATGGAGGCCGCGCTGCGCGGCGCCAACGCCGTGAGCTTCGACGACCTGCTCGTCCTCCCGGTGCAGATCCTCACCGAGCATGCGGACCTGCGCGCCCACTACGCCGCGCGCTTCGAGCACCTGCTGGTCGACGAGTATCAGGACACGAACCACGCGCAGTACGAGTTCGTGCGCCTCATCGCCGGCCCTGCGGGCAACGTGGCCGTCGTCGGCGACGACGATCAGTCCATCTACGGCTGGCGCGGCGCCGATGTGCGCAACATCCTCGACTTCGAGCGCGACTATCCCGGCGCGCGCGTCGTGCGGCTCGAGGAGAACTACCGGTCCACGCCCGACATTCTCGCGATGGCCAACGTCGTCATCGCGCAGAATGCCGAGCGCCGCGGCAAGACCCTGCGCGCCACGCGCCCCGCCGGCGAAGCCGTGACCGTGCTCAAGGCGCTCGACGACCGCGACGAAGCCGACGCGATTGCCGACGAAATCGAACTCCGCCGGCTCAACCTCCGTGACCGGCCGTCCGATTTCGTCGTGCTCTACCGCACCAACGCGCAGAGCCGGCCGCTCGAGGAATCGCTGCGCCGGCGCAGCATCCCGTACCGCCTCGTCGGCGCGGTGCGTTTCTACGACCGCCGTGAAGTGCGCGACCTGCTCGCGTGGCTGCGCCTCGCCGCCAACCCCGCCGATGACGAGGCCTTTCGCCGCGCCATCACCGTGCCGCGCCGCGGCATCGGGGAAACCACGGTGGAGTTGATGGCCGAGGCGGCGCGCGCACTCGGCGTGCCGTTGCTCGAGATGGCGCGCCGCGCCGGTGAAGTCGATGGCATGCGACCCGCCGCGAAGACTGCGCTGTCCGATATCGTCCGTCTGGCGGATCGCTTTCGCGCGAGCGCCGCGGATTCAAGCGTCGACCGCCTCATCATCGAAATTCTCGAGGCGACCGGCTACGACGAGGCGCTGCGAGCCGAAGGGCCGGAGGGGCTCGATCGCCTCGACAATGTGCGTGCCATGGTCGAAGGCGCCGCTGAAACCGTGGTCGATGACGGCGGCGAACTCGGGCTGCGCCCGCTTGACCACTTCCTGCAAAAAGCGATGCTCGTCACCGCCGTCGATCAGATGGGGCCCGGCGCCGAGGCCGTCACGCTGATGACGGTGCACACGGCCAAGGGACTCGAGTTCCCGGTCGTCTTCATCGCCGGCATGGAAGACGGGCTATTCCCCCTGGCGCGCGCGTTCGACGATCCGGAGATGCTCGAGGAGGAGCGCCGCTTGTTGTACGTCGGCATCACGCGCGCCGAGCGGAAACTTTTTGTCACGTGGGCGATGTCGCGCCGGCGCAACGGTGAACTGCTCCCCGGAATTCTCTCGTCGTTTCTCGCGCCCGTGCCCAAGGAACTCTACGAGTCGCGCCAGACCGCCAAGCTGCGCGGCAGCGCGAGCGCATTCGCGTACACGTCGCCTTCCGTGCGGCGTCCGGGAGCGCCGGCGTTCCGCCCGTCCAAGTGGGAGCCCGCGGCTGACGAGGAGTCACAGGTGGCCCCGCGTTACCTCAAGGGCGCGCGGGTGCGGCACAAGGCGTTCGGGGCGGGGACGATTCTCGAACTCGGCGGCAGCGGCCGCGACACCAAAGTCACCATCGAGTTCGATGACGAAACGGTGGGACGCAAGCGGTTGGTCGTGGCCTTCGCAGGTCTGGAGCGAGAGGACGACTAGCTCGCCGGCGCGCGAACCGGTGTGTAGAGCGGTTCCGCTAGCTGCCCCGTGAAGCCAAGCGCGCTCGGCGGCATTCCAAAATGGCGCCCGGCCGATTCGCGTGCCGCGGCCTCGTCGCCGCCACGACGCAGCGCGGTGCGCCGCACCGCCTTGGCCGCGCGCAGCGGCTCTTCGCCGGATGGATCGTGCGCGTACGGTTCGCTGCCGTCCGTGCGTCCGAGAAAGTCCACGACGTAATCAAACGAGCGGGTCAGATACGAGCCGACATCTCGCTCGTCCAGGTCCCACCGGCTGCGCTCCGCCATCACGGCGAAGATGCGCTGCCAGCTCTCCGCATCCGTCACGCGCACCATGCCGCGAAAGATCCGCCGGTTCGTGTGCGTGCTGAAAATCGTCGGACTCAGGATGCGATCGAGGTGATCGTCCGAGCGGGCGTGATCGAGCAGGATGATCTCGTGCGCCCGCCGGCTGTGCCGCGCGCCAAGATGCGATTCAAACCGGCTCTCCCAGTACGAGTGCCCCAGCGCGCTCGTGCTTGACGTTACCGCCAGCTGATGCGGCACGAACCAGTTGTGCGCCACCACGTCCGCGGCAAGGTGCGCGAGATAGCCGTAGGCAAAGGCCGTGAGCGTCTCGTCGCGCGCCCGGTCGAGAATCTCGAGCCCGACATACCAGTGATGGCAGTGGCGCCCGAAGCGCGCGTACTTCTTGGCAATGCTTGTGTCCGCGGCAATGGAACCGTAGAGAAAATCGTACGGAAAGGCCTGCAGCAGCTCGGCGATGCGCGGCGGAAGCAGAAACGCCGAGCGCAACACGGCTTCTCCGAGCAGAATGTGTGTGCCCGGAGTCCATGCGTGCGCGACGGCGGGAGTGACAGCGAGCAGCGCCACGACGAAGGCCGCGGCGCGCAGGATCATGGCGCGCCGTGCGTGGCCGACCGTTGGCTCGATCGGACGCACGGCCTCAGCGGGGCGGACTGTCGCCACTGGCGCCGCCGTGCGCACCATCCCCATCGCCACCACCACCACCGCCAGCACCACCGCCGGCACCACCGCCGGCACCACCGCCGGCACCACCGCCGGCACCACCGCCGGCACCACCACTACCACCACCACCGCGCCGCCGATTCCGGCGCCGCTTGCGTGGCGCACTCGATGCCACTGGACCGGTGTCGGCGTAGGGCGAATCGTGATCCTCGTCGTCCGCGACGCGCCGCGGCGCAACCTCCCGTCGCACGGCGTGCTGCGGCGCACTGTCCCGTCGCACCGCGTGCTGCGGCTGGCTTTCGCGTCGTCCCGTGAACAGCCGCGACCCCGCCTTGATCGTGCTCAGCGCCGCCCCCGCCACGTCGGCGACGGCGTCGGCCTTGTCGGTCACGCGCCCCAGCAGCGCGCCAAAGTCGTCGATGCGATCGGCAATCCCGCTCACCGAATCGCGGACACGCCCCGTCGCGTCGCTCAGCGCTTCCGCCGCCTCCACCGCGTCCTTGCGCACGACGTCAGTCAGCTGCCGCACGTTCTCGGCGGCCGCCGTCGCGCTGGCGATCATCGGGTCGACCTTGCTGCTCAGGCGGCTCAGCTGCTCCTGTATTGCTTGCTGCGCCCTCCACATGCGGTAGAAAATCACCGCCAGCAGCACGACGACGACCAGCGTCACCACCTGCGACACGCCGGCCGCCACGAAGACGACCTGCTCAAATCCGCTTCTGGCAGGAGAGACCTGTCGCACGAGGAGCGTGTCGACGGCCGCGATGCTGAAGTATGAAGGCATGATCGTAGCATCCGGCGCGCGCGCGGCAAACGCAAGGGTGCTTCCACCGACGCCCCATCGGCGGATGCCCCGCCGTCCAGCGTTGCGCGACTCAGTCGACCCCGGAACCGCACCTCGGGATCCGAATTCCATTTCGCAATCCGTGTCCTGATTCCATATTCGTTCCATGAAATTTCTCGTTGAAGGCGGCCGCCCGCTGAGCGGCACCATTCGCCCCTCCGGCAACAAGAATGCGGCGCTGCCCATCGTCGCCGCGACGCTCCTCACCGAGCATCCCGTCACGCTGCAGAATGTCCCGCGCATTCGGGACATCGAGATTCTCGTCGAGCTGATTGCCACCACCGGCGCCGAGGCGCGCTGGACCGGCCCCAACACGCTCTACGTCCACGCCGGCAAGGTGTCGGCGCACGCGCTCGATCTCGAGATGTGCAAGCGCATTCGCGGCTCCATCCTGCTGGCGGCGCCGCTCCTCGCGCGCTGCGGCGAAGTCACGCTGTCGCCGCCCGGCGGTGACGTCATCGGCCGCCGCCGTCTCGACACGCACTTCCTCGCGCTGCAGCAGCTGGGCGCTGATCACGTGCTCTCCGACCAGATCCGGTTCACCACCAAGGGCCTCGTCGGTGCCGACGTGTTCCTCGATGAACCGAGTGTCACGGGCACCGAGAACGCGGTGATGGCGGCGGTCGCCGCTCGCGGCATCACGGTGCTGCGCAACGCCGCCAGCGAACCGCACGTGCAGGATCTCTGCGAATTTCTCGTTGCACTCGGCGCACGCATCGACGGCATAGGCACCAACACCGTCACCATTCACGGCGATGCGGCGCTCGGCAGCGGCACGCACACCATCGGTCCCGATCATATCGAAGTGGGGTCATTCATCGGCCTGGCGGCCGTCACGCGCAGCGAACTGCGCATCGCCAACGCCGGTGTTCGCCACCTGCGCTCGATGCTCATGGGCTTCGAGCGGCTTGGCGTGAGCTGCCGCAGCGAGGGCGACGACCTCATTATCCCCGCCGCGCAGTCGATGGTCATTCAGAACGACCTCGGCGGTCATGTCCCCAAGCTCGAGGACCAGCCGTGGCCCGCGTTCCCCGCGGACGTGATGTCCATTGCCATCGTGACGGCCACGCAGTGCAACGGCCTGATCCTGATGCACGAGAAGATGTTCGAGTCGCGCATGTTCTTCGTCGACAAACTGGTGTCGATGGGGGCGCGCATCGTGCTCTGCGATCCGCACCGGGCACTCGTCGCCGGCCCGTCGGAGCTGCGGCCCGGCACCGTGGAAAGCCCCGATATTCGCGCCGGGATGGCGATGCTCCTCGCCGCGCTCTGCGCGAAGGGCACGAGCACCATCAAGAACGTCGGGCAGATCGACCGCGGCTACGAGCGCATCGACGAGCGCCTCAACGCACTCGGTGCGCGCATTACGCGCGTGCCGGAAGACAGATGAGCGGCTCACTCCCGCCGCGCGAACGCGTCGCCTCGTTCGCCGTGCTGGGACTCACCGCGTTCACCACCACACGCGACGCCGGCAGCTTCGGCTTTACGGACGACGCCCCGGTGCGTGAGGTCAACGAACGCTGGCTCGGGCTGGTGCGCGCCACGGGCGGACGGCTCGCCTCGGCGCACCAGGTGCACGGCACGAAGATCGTTACGCACGCCGCCGGGTGGGACGGTTGGCTGCGCATCGACTCCGCCGACGGCCATGTGACGGCGCATCACGACACCGCGATGGTCATCTCCATCGCCGACTGCGTGCCCGTGTTCATGGGACATCCGAACGGAGCGTCCGCGCTGCTGCACGCCGGATGGCGAGGCGTCGCCGGTGGCATTCTCGAGGGCGGAATCCGCGCGCTCAAGGCGATGGGATGCCAGCCGTCAGAACTCGTCGTGCATCTCGGCCCCTCCATTTGCGGCGCATGCTACGAGGTCGGGCCCGACGTGTATGCCCAGCTTATGCGTCGCACCATCGATCACCCGGCCACCGTCGACCTTCGCGCGCTGCTCGCCGATCAGGCGCGGATTGCCGGAGTCAAGCAGGTTGAGGTGAGCGCCTGTTGCACGCGGTGCCACAACGATCGCTTCTACTCCCACCGCGCTGGCGATTCGGCGCGGCAGGTAGCCGTCATCGCGCCGTCCGCATAAGCTGAACGCATGCCCAGCGCGGAGTCGTTGCCCCGGTCGTCGCTGCATGCGCGCACCACGCTCATGAGGGCCACGAGCGTGACGGTGCTCGTCGTCTGGGTCCCGACCCTCTTTGCCAGTACCATTCTCGCGAGGCGGGAAGGGCAGGTTCCGCTCTACGCGTTCGTCACCTCAATCGCGACGCTGGCGAGCCTTCTCACGTGGCGTCCATCGAGGCGCTACCTCGAATGGCAAGCCGGCGCGTTCTCGGCGCTGGTCTTCATCGGCCTCGCGGCGGCCCTGCTTCGCAACGGCCCACAGCCGATGGGTGCGTCCGCCGGCGCGGTCTGGGTTGCGTGGACCACGCTCTTCTTCGGCTGGCGCGGTCTGACCGCGTCGCTTGGCGCTCTCGCGCCGGTCTACATGTTCGCCTGGTGGCGCTTCACCCACGGTGCCGTCGTCCCCGCCGCGATGTTCGAGGCGACCGATCATAACTACTGGCTCCGCATTTTTCCGTTTCTGATGGCGACGTTTTTGCTCGCCGGACTCGTGGTGCGTGCAAGCGTGCGCGCGTTCGAAGGCGCCCTCCGGCTCGAACGCGATGCCATGGCCGCGGCTGCCCACGAAGAGACCGCTCGTATGCTGGCACAGGCGCAGGCGGAGGTACTCCAGCGGCGACAGATCGTCGGCGCGCTCGCGAGCGAACTCGCCCACGACCTCAACAATGTCATCTCCGTCACGTCCGCTGGTGCCGAAGTACTCCTCGAAGCGGTCACTGACGAGGAACGGCGAGCCGCGATCGATCAAATCATCGACGCCAACGAGCGAGCCACGCTGATGGTGCGCGAGTTGCTCGCGCTCGGCCGCTCCGTCGACCGGTCGTCCGGCGAGTTCGACGGCGCGCGCGTCATGAAACGCGTCTCGCAGTTGATTCGGCGGACCCTGCCGGCGGCGATCACCCTTGAGTGCAGCAACGATGCGCAATGTCTGATGGTAGGCGACGAGTTGCGTTTTGAGCAGGCCGTCCTCAACCTCGCGCTGAACGCGCGCGATGCCATGCCGCAGGGCGGTACGCTCGCCGTGTCGCTGCGCTGCGCCTCGGATGCCGAGTGCCGTCTCGACGTGCGAGACACCGGTGTTGGAATCCCTCCCGAGCTGCGCGAACAGATCTTCACGCCGTTCTTCTCGACCAAGTCTGCCACCGAAGGCAGCGGCTTGGGCCTCGCGATGGTGGCGCGCGTCGCGCAGGACATGGGTGGGCGCGTGCTGGTCGACAGCACCATTGGCGAAGGCTCCATCTTCACGGTCTTCTGGCCGCGTGGGTGCGGGGATTCGTCGAACGAGTCTTGACGGTACGCGTCGCGGCATCTATAATACTTGGGCTGGGCGGGGCGCGTGACCGCCTTGGGAATGTGGGGTCGCCCCCCACATTTTTTTGTCTTTATCGGGGAACTTCTTCAAGTGAAGCAGACACTGGAACCCATTGTCACTGCTGCACTTGAGTCTTTGGGGTTTGACCTCGTCGAGTTGCGCGTCGGTGGTACTCGCCAGCGGCCGTTGCTTGACGTGCGCATCGATCGCCGTGACCAGCAAAAGGTCACGGTGGACGATTGCGCAGGGGCATCACGCGCGATCGAAGCACGACTGGACGCTGATCCGTCGCTCTTTGGTGAGCGCTATGTGCTCGAGGTGTCGTCGCCGGGAATGGAACGGCCGCTGCGCACCGAAGGCGACTGGCGTCGCTTCACGGGTCGCAAGGCCAACGTGAAAAGCGCCGTGCTCGGCGGACGCATGGAAGTGGAAATTGTCGGAGTCGAGGATGACACGGGCACGCCGCGCCTGCGCCTCCGCGACGGAAAGGGGAATGAGCACCTGCTCGGGCTGGCCGAAGTGGATGAGGCCCGCCTGGCGTTCAACTGGAAACCGTAACGAGGTCCCGGATGTCCGGATCGGCTGAAATCCTTGCTGCGTTCCGCGAGTTGTCAAACGCGAAGCAGATCGACCGCGCGGAGCTGCATGCCCTGCTGACGGACGGCATTCATGCCGCCCTCGCCAAGAAGCACGGGCCCAACGTCCAAGCCGATATCTCCATCGACGAGGGGCGCGGCGAGATCCGCATCGTCCTGCTGAAGACCGTCGTCGAGAAGGTCGAGGATGCCGGTCGCGAGATCACGCTCGAAGAAGCGCAGTTCGAGGATCCAGAGTTCGCCGTTGGCGACATCATGGAAGAACCCGTTGAGTTCGCCGAGTTCGGGCGGTCGGCGGTGCAAGCGGCCAAGCAGCGCATCATCCAGCGCGTGCGCGAAGGCGAGCGCACGAAGATTCGCGACGAGTTCTCTGGGCGCGTCGGCGATTTGCTCTCGGGCGAAATCCAGCAGATTGAGCGCGGCAAAATTGTCGTGATGCTCAACAAGTTCCGCGAAGCCGAAGCGATCATTCCGTATCGCGAGCAGAATCACCGCGAAGACTACAAGCAGGGCGAGCCGCTGCGTTCGGTGCTCAAGAAGATCGAGGAGACGCCCAAGGGGCCGCGCCTCGTGCTCTCACGCGCCGATCCGATGTTTGTGCAGGCGCTCTTCAAGCTCGAAGTCCCCGAGATTCAGCAGGGCATCGTCGAGATCAAGGCCTCATCGCGGGAATGCGGCAGCCGCACCAAGATCGCCGTGGTCTCGAAGGATGACGCCATCGATCCGGTGGGCGCGTGCGTGGGCCTCAAGGGCGCGCGCGTGCAGGCCGTCGTCCAGGAACTCGGCGGAGAACGCATCGACATCGTGCCGTGGTCGCCCGATCCCGAGCGCTTTGCCAAGCTTGCGCTCGCGCCCGCCAAGGTCGCGCGCGTCTTCAGCGATGCGGCCACCAAGACCATTCAGGCGGTTGTCGACGAGGACCAACTCTCGCTGGCCATCGGCCGCAACGGTCAGAACGTGCGCCTTGCGTCGGAGATCACCGGCTGGAAGATAGACCTGTACTCAAGCCGCGAATGGCTCGAGCGCGGCGGCGACATGCCGCTCTTCCAGCCGCTGCCAGAAGACGAGGACGCCGCCGCCGACGTGCATCTCTCCGCCATTGAAGGACTGCCGCCGGCCACGGTGGCGGTGCTTGAGGCGGGCGGGTTCCGCACGCTGAATGACATCATCGACCTCGAGCGCGACGACTTCCTGCGCTTGCCGGGCATCGCGCCCGAAGAGGCCGATCGCATCATTGCGCTGATCAACGAACTCACAACCGACGACAATAGCGGTGAGCAGGCGGCAGGCGACGCCGGCGCCGAGACGGCGGACGCGTGAGTGTGAAGGTGTGCGGGTGATGGACGCGGTGCTGCGCCGCCGGCTGCTCGGGCTCGCTGGGCTCGGCGTCCGGGGGCGCAACGCGGTGGTTGGAGTAGACCAGACGCGGGCGGCGGCGCTGGCTGGCACGCTGCGGGTGGCGCTGGTTGCTGCGGATGCATCGCGGCACAGCCGTGACAAAGTGGTTCCGATGGTGACGGCGAAGGGCATCACGATGATTGACGGCTTCACGGTGTCCGAACTGGGCGCCATTGTCGGGCGGGACGCGACGGCGGTGATCGGTATCGTCGACGCGGCGTTGGCGAAAGGAATTCGCGGAGCGCTCGGCTCCGCGGGCGAGTAGCAGCACGAGGGAGGCAGTTTGACGAAGCTTCGGGTGAGTGATCTGGCGGCCGAGTTCGGCATCTCGAGCGACGAAGTGTTGTCCATGCTTCGCGCGATGGATGTCGTCGTGCGCAGCCACCTGACGCCCTTGACGGACGACCAGATTTCGCGCGCGCGTGCCCGCTGGGAACGCGAAAAGCGCGTGCGCGCCCACAAGTCTGCGGAGTCGCCATCGACGGCCGCGAAGAGCCGCCGGCGCGGCAGTGCCGCTGCCGAGGCCACGGCGGAGCAGGAAGAGAAGCCGGCGGCCTCCAAGGCCCGCGCCAAGAAGAAGGCCGCGGAGCCTGAAGTAGCGCCGGAGCCCGAATCGACGGATGCGCATAAGGTGCGCCGCCGCCGCGCGGCGCCGCCGACGCCCGAGCCATCGCCAGAGCCCGAGGTTGTCGAGGCGCCCGCGGAGGCGTCGAGCGTCGCTCCAGTCGTTGCGGTGGCTGCGCCCGTCGTCGAGAGCGCCACTCCTGCACCGGCTGAGATCGCCGCGCCTCCCGCACCTCCCGCGCCGCCGGCACCTGCGGTGGAAACGCCAGTGGCTGCTGCGCCCTCCGCGCCTGCCGCGCCGGCGGCACCAGCCGCTCCCCCACGGGCAATGCTTCCGCCGCGTCCTGCTCGGCCGCTTGCGCCGCCCACGCCGCCCTCGATGCCCTCTGGTCAGTCGCCCGCCATGCAACGCCCGCGGCCGCGTCCGGTGGTGCCGGGTGCTCCGCGCGGACGTCCCGCTCCCTCTGGCGGGCCGGGCCAGCGCAATCCGATGGCTCCGCGCCCGATTGCTTCGGCCGCTCCTGGCGGCGGCCTCAGCGGCGGGCGCCGCGAAGATCGCGGGCGCCCGGGCGGAATGAGCGGCGGCAGTTCCGCGCCGTCGACGCCGTCGAGCGGGCCGCGTCGCAAGAAGGGGAAGCGTGGGCAGGTCGATCAAGAAGCGGTGTCGTCAAATATCTCGCGTACGATGCGCGAGATGCGCGGCGCACCGGGCAAGCGCCGTCGTGACGACTCGGGACGCGAGGAGCTTGAAGCCATCCGCGCCGCAGTCGCCGAGCAGGAAAAGAAGACCGTACACGTCAACGAGTTCATCACGGTCTCTGAACTCGCCGACATTCTCAAGATTCCCGCGACACAGATTGTTTCCTTCGCGTTCAAGCATCTCGGGTTGATGGTCACCATCAACCAGCGCATGGACTTTGACCAGATCGAGCTCATCGCGGGCGAGTTCGGGTTCATCGCCGTGCGCGAGGCGGAGTACGCCGCCGCCCCGACCGAAGCCAAGGTGGAAGACACGCCGGAGCAACTGCTGTTCCGACCGCCGGTCGTCACCATCATGGGCCACGTCGACCATGGCAAGACGTCGCTGCTCGACTACATCCGCAAGGCCAACGTGGTCGCGGGTGAGGCCGGTGGCATCACGCAGCACATCGGCGCGTATCACGTCACGCTGGCCAACGGCAAGCACATCACGTTCCTCGACACGCCGGGCCACCAGGCCTTTACCGCCATGCGTGCGCGCGGCGCGCAAGTCACCGACATCGTGGTGCTCGTCGTGGCCGCCGATGACTCGGTGATGCCGCAGACCATCGAAGCGATTTCGCACGCCAAGAACGCCGGCGTACCGATGATCGTGGCCATCAACAAGATCGACCTGCCCGCGGCCAACGCGCTCAAGGTCAAGCAGGAACTGCTCAATCACGGCGTCGTGCTCGAGGACTTCGGCGGTCAGACGCTGCACACCGAGGTGTCGGCCAAGAAAGGCACCGGCGTGTCGGAACTGCTCGATCAGATCCTGCTGCAGGCGGAAATCCTCGATCTCAAGGCCAATCCCAACCGCAAGGCGACGGGCGCCGTGGTCGAAGCGCAGCTTGATGCGGGCAAGGGACCGGTGGCCACCGTGCTCGTGCAGAACGGCACGCTGCGCGTTGGCGACGACTTCATCTGCGGTCTCTACTCAGGTCGTGTGCGCGCGCTGCTCGATGAGCGCGGCAAGGCCGTCAAGATCGCCGGACCCGCCATTCCGGTGCAGGTGCTTGGCCTCACCGGCGTGCCGATGGCGGGTGACCAGTTCATCGCGGTGGCCGATGCGTCTGAAGCACGCGAGATCGCGCAGCGGCGCGAGCGCCTCGATCGCGAGGCCAAGAGCCGCCGCACCGCCAAGGGCGCGGTGTCGCTGGAAGACTTCATGGCGCAGTCGGGCGCGGGTGAGAAGCGCACGCTCAAGCTGCTCATCAAGGCCGACCAGGGCGGTCCGGCCGAAGCCTTGGCCGATGCGCTGCAACAGCTCTCCAACGAGGAAGTGCAGGTGGAGGTCGTCCAGCGCAGCGTCGGCGCCATCACCGAAAGCGACATCCTCCTCGCCAAGGCGTCGGGGGCGATCATCGTCGGCTTCCACGTGCGCCCCGACAACAAGGCGCGACAGTCGGCGGAGCGCGAAGGCGTGGACATCAAGCTGTACAAGATCATCTACGAAGCGGTCGCCGACGTGAAGCTCGCGCTCGAAGGCCTGCTGCGCCCCGAAGAAAAGGAAGTCGTCCTCGGCGAGGCCGAGGTGCGCGAGGTGTTCAAGGTGTCGAAGGTGGGCCTCATCGCCGGCTGCTCGGTGCGTCACGGGGTCGTGACGCGCGCCGGCAAGGTGCGCGTGGTGCGCAACGGCGTGGAGGTCTTCAGCGGCACCATCCACTCGCTGCGCCGCTTCAAGGACGACGTGAAGGAAGTGAAGGAAGGATTCGAGTGCGGCATTGGTGTCGAGAACTTCAACGACATCAAGGTTGGCGACCTGCTCGAGTGCTTCCGGATGGAAAGCGTCGCGCGGACGCTTCAGCCGGCGCACGCCGGCTGAGCCCGCACGGGAGATATCGCTGATGCCGCCGCGTGACACGCGCCGCCCCGACCGGGTGGCCGAAGGCATCCGAATGGAAGTCGCGACGTTCCTGAACGGGGACGTCAAGGATCCGCGCGTCCGCGGTGCGCTCATCACCGTGACGGCGGTGGAAGTAACGCGAGACCTCGGCCACGCGAACGTCTTCGTGTCGATCATGGGGAGCGACACCGAGCGCGCCGCCACGCTCGAGGGCCTCGCGAGCACCGCGAGCTACTTGCGGGCGCGGGTCGGGCGTGCGCTCCAGTTGCGCGTCGCCCCCGAGATTGCCTTCCGCTTTGACGAGAGCGTGGCGCGCGCGGCGCGCATCGAGACGCTGCTCGCCTCGGTGCGCCCGACGGAACCGTCCGGCGATGATCCCGCGCCCGGCGCCTGACGGCCTCCTGCTCGTCGACAAGCCGGCGGGGGTGACGTCGCACGACGTCGTCAACGCGGCACGCCGTGCCCTTGGCGAGAAACGCATCGGCCACGGCGGGACGCTGGATCCGTTCGCCACGGGACTGCTCGTGCTTCTCGTCGGCCGTGCCACGCGCCTGCTGCGCTGGCTCCACGACGAGCCGAAGGTCTACGAGGCCGTGGTGCGCTTCGGCGCCGAAACCGCCACCGAAGATCTCGAAGGCGAGGTGACGCGCGAGACGGTGCTGCCGTCGCGCGCGGCGCTCGAGGCGGCGGTGCCAGGGCTGCTCGGCGATATCGATCAGGTGCCGCCGGCGTACTCGGCCAAGCGCATTGAGGGCCGGCGCGCATACGAGTTGGCGCGCGAAGGGCGGACGGTCGAGATGCCGCCGGTGCGCGTGCATCTCGATGCGATCGTGCTCTCGTTGTTCGAGGGAAGTGACGACGCCGTGAGCGCCTGCCGGATGCGCGTCACGTGCGGCGGTGGCACGTACGTCCGTTCGCTGGCGCGCGATCTGGCGCGGGCCGCGGGCTCCGCCGCGCACCTCACGGCGCTGCGACGAGAGCGCGCGGGCGTCTTTTCACTCGCCCGTTCCATTTCATTGGAGCACATGCGCGACGGTGGCGCATTCACGCTCGCCCCCGCGGTCGATGCGCTCGAGGGATATCCGCATCAGGCGCTCTCGTCCGACGAAGTGGCCAAGGTGGTCCGCGGCATCGACGTTGAGGCCCGCGTCGACGGCGCCTTCGCGGCGCTGCTTGATGCCGGTTCCGAGACCAGCGCCGGCCTGCTTGTCGCGTTTGCCGAACGGCGCCCCTCCGAACTCGGCGAGCGCTGGCAGCCGCGAGTGGTCATGCGCGATGGCTGATCGCCTCGACTGGCACGTCGAGTCGGGGTTGCCCCCCGATGTTGCCGGCACCGTGCTGACGGTCGGCACGTTCGACGGCGTGCACGCGGGGCATCGGCTCGTGCTTGAGCGCCTGGCGGCGCGTGCCGCGGCCACCGGGCTGCGCAGCGTGCTCGTCACGTTCGAACCGCATCCGCTTGAGGTGGTGAATCCGGCGGCGGCGCCGCACCTGCTGACGGTCGGAGACGAGAAACTGGAGGTGCTCGCGGAGAGCACGCTCGACTACCTCGCCATCCTGCCGTTCACCGCCGCGCTCGCGCAGTACGATGCGTCGACGTTTGTTGACGCGGTGCTGCGCGAACGCTTTGGCATGCGTGAGCTGCTCATCGGCTATGATCACGGCTTCGGCCGCGGACGTTCGGGCGACGCGACCGTGCTCAAGGAGCTCGGCGCCAAGCGCGGGTTCGGGGTGGAGGTGGTGCCTCCGGTGATGGGCCCGGACGGCCGTCCCGTGTCGTCCACGTTCATTCGTCGCGCAATCGCCGGTGGCGATCTCGAGCGCGCCGCGGGGGCGCTGGGCCGGCCGTACGGAATCAGCGGCACGGTGATAGTTGGCGAGCGGCGTGGCCGCACGCTCGGCTATCGCACCCTGAACCTGTCGGTGCCGCCGGCAAGAAAACTGCTCCCGCCAGACGGCGTGTACGCGGTGCGCGTGTGTACGCCGCTTGGCACCTTTGGGGGCATGGTGAATCTCGGCGGCCGTCCGACGTTCGATGATCCGACGTGGACGCTCGAGGCGCACCTGTTCGATACCGCACCGGATTTGTACGGCCGACGTGTCCGGGTCGACGTGATTCACCGGTTGCGTGAAACGCGGAAGTTCGGTTCAGCCGCCGAGTTGGTGGAGCAGTTGGGACGGGACGAGCAGGCCGCCCGTCACGTTCTGCGCGACGATTGAGGCAACTCGTTGTCAGTACGGAAGATGATTGACTAGTCCGTTCCCCAAGTTTACTCTTCAAGGCTTCGCATAAACCCTCTGCTTGTCCGGGCAATGACCAACCTGAAGTACCGGCTGCTTACCATCGCGCTGCTCGTCCTCGCCTCGGCGTGGGCGCTCTATCCGCGCAAGGTGGTTGAGCGCGTCAAGCGCAACGGCACCTTCGTTTTCGACACGATCCAGCGAGTGCCGCTCAAGCGCGGCCTCGACCTGCAGGGCGGCATGCACCTGACCCTGGAAATCGACGAATCCAAGGGCACGATTGCCAACAAGACCGAAGCGCTCGATCGGGCGCTGAAGGTCGTCCGCACCCGCATCGACGAGTTCGGCGTCTCGGAACCGATCGTGCAGAAACTCGGCAACGATCGCATCATCGTCGACTTGCCTGGCATCGATGACCCGGTTCGCGCCACGGAAGTGGTGCAGAAGTCGGCGTTCCTTCAGTTCCAGATCACCGACAAGACGCAGGCGTTCGAGAAGAACGTCGGGCGCCTCGACGCGATCTTGAAGGAGAAGGGAATCGTCGCCGCGTCCAAGGCCGACACGGGCAAGGCCGCCGCCAAGGGAGCGCTGCCCAACCTGTTCGCGGCTCGTGACACGGCCAAGAAGGCCAAGGGCGACAGCGCGGCAGCCGACAGCATCAAGGCCGGCAACGGACCGTTCTCGACCAAGGTCGGCAAGGCACCGGGCGGTGATCCGGGCATGTACATGGTGCTCGAGAGCGACCGCGAAGAGATCGAGTCGTATCTCCAGAATGCCGACATTCAGGCCGCGCTCCCGCCGGGCAAGGTGCTCCGCTGGGGCGCCGACACCATCTCGCTTGGCGGCAACAAGGCCTATCGCGCGCTGTATGTGCTCGATGCGCGACCCATCATCACGGGCGAGTATCTCACCGACGCCAAACCCAATACGGTGCCGGTGGAAGGAACCATCGTCGAGTTCCAGCTCAACAATGAAGGCGGCCGCCGCTTCAAGAGCGAGACGGGCAAGCACGTGCGCGATTACATGGCCATCGTGCTTGATGACCGCGTGATGTCGGCGCCGGTCATTCAGAGCGCCATCGGCACGCGCGGCCAGATCACGATGGGCGGTTCGGGACTGCAGGCGGCGCAGGATCTCGCGCTCGTGCTGCGTGCCGGCGCGCTGCCGGTGCCGCTCAAGGTCGCCGACCGCGTCTCCATTGGCGCGTCGCTCGGCCAGGACTCGATTCAGAAGGGCATGACGGCCGGCATCGTCGCCATCGTGCTCGTCATTCTGATCATGCTCATCTACTATCGCTTCTCGGGCTTGCTCGCGGTGGGCGGCCTCGTGCTCTACGTGCTGTACACGCTGGCGGCGCTGGCGGGATTCAGCGCCACGCTGACCCTGCCCGGACTCGCCGGCTTTGTGCTCGGCATCGGCATCGCCGTCGACGCCAACGTGCTGATCTTCGAGCGCATTCGTGAAGAGCTCGATCACGGCAAGAGCGTGCGCACGTCGATTGACGAGGGATTCAAGCACGCGATGTCGGCCATCATCGACTCGAACGTGTCCACGGCGCTCACCGCGCTCGTGCTGTACCAGTACGGCACCGGCCCGGTGAGGGGCTTCGCGGTGACGCTGATCGCGGGCTTGGCGGCGACGATGGTCGCTTGCGTCTTCTCGGTCCGTACTTTCTACCTTGTCTGGCTCAACCGCAATCGCGGCGCCGAGTCGGTGAGCATCTGATGCTGCGAATCCTGCACGGCACCAACTACGATTTCATCAAGTACTGGCGCACCGCCGCCGTACTGACTGTTGCGTTCATCCTGCTCGGCGTCGGGTCGGCGCTCTTCAAGGGCGGCTTCCCGTACTCCATCGAGTTCACGGGCGGGACGCTTATGCAGATCGAATTTCAGCAGACGCCCGATGTGGCCAAGCTGCGTGCCACGCTCGACGCGGCCGGCATCAAGGGCGCCGAGATTACGACCTTTGGCTCGTCCCGCGACTTCACCATTCGCGCGCAGGGCGCCGAGCAGATTGCGGCCCAGGCGGCGGGAGCGGAGCGCGTCGGCCAGCAGATTGAGGCCGCGCTGAAGGCGGCTCCCGAAAACAACCAGTTCAGGGTGGTTCGCGTCGAGACCGTCGGCCCGCGCGTCGGGTCCGAACTTCGGCGCGGCGCGGTGATCGCCATTCTGATCTCCTTCGTCGTGACGCTCGCGTACCTCGCGTGGCGCTTCGAATGGCGATTCGGCCTTTCCGCCGTGCTCGCCACTGCGCACGACATTCTGACCACGATCGCGTTCATCAAGCTGCTGCATCTCGAAATTTCGCTGACGGTCGTCGCCGCGATTCTCACGGTGATCGGGTACTCGCTGAATGACACGATCATCATCTTCGATCGTGTGCGCGAGAACTTGCACAAGAACCGCAAGATGCCGTTCTACGATCTGCTCAACCGATCCGTCAACGAAACGCTGCCGCGGTCGATCCTGACGCATGCGACGACGCTGATTTCAACGATGGCGCTGCTCCTGTTGGCGGGCGAAGTGATCCGGCCGTTCGCGTGGGTGATGTCGTTCGGCATCTTCACCGGCACGTTCAGCTCCATCTACGTTGCCTCGCCGATCCTGATGTGGGTTGAGAACAAGTATCCGCGCGCCAACGAAGCGCGCGGCGCCCAGCGTCCGCGGCCGTAGTTTTCCGCGGCTGGTCTGTCACGAGGGCGCTCCGGTGATGGGGCGCCCTTTGTGTCTCCGCGTTGCTGCCCCGTGGCCGAGGGACGCTCGCGGCGTGCCAGGGATGCTTTCGATAAACGGCGGATCGCCACGGAACGATCGCTGTCATCCGTGGTAGTGCGATGTCGTCAGCTCCCAACGGGGCGAAGCAGACTGTAGGAAGCCCGCTGACACCGAGGTAAGGGGCCCTGCACGGGCTGGGCGCGCGCTGTGTCCTCGCCCTAGATTCTTCCGAATGCCCGCCTTCATCGACTCGCATTGTCACCTCGCCGATCCGGCGTTTGACGTCGATCGCGACGACGCCGTTGCACGGGCGCGTTCGGCCGGTGCGGTGGCACTGGTCTGCATCGGTGAGTCGCCAGCAATGGCCGCACGCGCGCGTGAACTGGCGGTGCGTCACGCGGGTTTCGTCTGGTACACAGCGGGCGTGCATCCCCACGACGCGGCGTCGTTCGATCCCATCGGCGATCTCGAAGGTTTGCGTGACGAGATCGCGCAGGGAGCGATCGCCCTTGGGGAGTGCGGGCTCGACTACCACTACGACCACTCGCCGCGGGATCAGCAGCGGCGCGCGTTTGCGGCACAGCTCGCGCTGGCGGCGGAATATCGTCTGCCGGTCGTGGTGCACTCACGCGAAGCGGCCGACGACACCGCGGCGATGGTTCGCGAGGCCGGCGCCGCCGGGGTCGTCGGAATCCTGCACTGCTTTTCGGGTCCGGCAGCGCTCGCTGACGTGGGACTTGCCGCGGGGTGGTACGTTTCGTTCTCCGGAATCATCACGTTCAAGAAGTGGGCGGACGACGCGCTGCTGCGCCTGCCGCCGGCGGACCGGCTGCTCGTCGAGTCGGATGCGCCGTATCTCGCGCCAGTTCCGTATCGCGGCAAGCGCAACGAACCGGCATACGTCAGCCAGACCGTGGCGAAACTCGCGGAGGCGCGCGGCCTCAGCGCCGATCGCCTCGGCGCCGTAGTCTCGGAGAATGCCGTTCGATGTTTCAACCTGCCAGTGGCGACGTAGCGAGCCAGGGCAGGCAGTGGAGCGTGTGCACCAGAAGCGTACGTCGCGGTCAGTCCTCCGCGGCAGGCCCATGAACCAGTGCGTGTCGTCAACTACGTGCCGTCTGCCTTAAGCCGTCTGTCATCAACCGTCTGTCATCAACCGTCTACCATCTACCCGCTGACTTCATATGCCCCACGATCCGCATATCGTCGTTCCTACCGACATTGAAATCGCCCAACGCGCCAAGCTGCGCCACATCCGCGACGTCGCCGCCGACCTCGGGCTCGGCGAAGATGACCTTGACCTGTACGGCAAGTACAAGGCGAAGATCAACCTGGAAGTGACGCAGCGCCCGGCGAAGGGCCGATTGGTGCTCGTCACCGCGATCAACCCGACCGCCGCGGGCGAAGGCAAGACGACGACGTCGGTGGGTCTCGCGCAGGCGATGCGTCGCATTGGCACCAACGCCGTGCTCGCCATTCGCGAGCCGTCGCTCGGGCCGGTCTTTGGCGTGAAGGGCGGCGCCGCCGGCGGCGGCTATTCGCAGGTGCTGCCGATGGACGACATCAACCTGCACTTCACCGGCGACTTCCACGCGATCAGCAGCGCGCACGGCCTGCTCAGCGCGATGCTCGATAATCATCTGCAGCAGGGGAACCTGCTCGGCATTGATCCGCGCCGCATTACCTGGCCGCGCACCATCGACATGAACGACCGCGCGCTGCGCAAGTGCATCATCGGCCTCGGCGGTCCGATGGACGGCGTTCCTCGTGAGGAACGCTTCGTCATCATTCCCGCCAGCGAGATCATGGCGATCGTATCGCTCGCCACCAGCCCGGCCGATCTGGAACGGCGTCTCGGCGACATCGTCGTCGGCAGCACGGCCGGCCCGATGCGCCACCCGGTGCGCGCGCGCGAACTCAAAGCCGCCGGCGCGATGGCGCTGCTGCTCAAGGACGCCATCCGCCCGAATCTGGTGCAGACGCTCGAAGGCGGTCCCGCCTTCGTGCACGCCGGGCCGTTCGGCAATATCGCGCACGGTTGCAACTCGATTCTCGCGACACGTGCCGCACTCGCGCTCGGCGACGTCGTGGTGACCGAAGCCGGCTTCGGTTCGGACCTTGGCGCCGAGAAGTTCCTCGACATCAAGTGCCGATTCGGCGGGCTCAACCCCGAAGTCGTGGTGGTCGTCGCGACCATCCGCGCCCTCAAGATGAACGGCGGCGCGAACAAGAAGGATCTCGCCAAGGAAGACCTGAAGGCGCTCGAGAAGGGACTGCCGAACCTCGAGCACCACATCGCCAACATGCAGCAGTACGGACTGCCCGTCGTCGTCGCGGTGAACCGTTTCGCCACTGACACCGACGCGGAGCTCGGCGTGGTGATCGACTGCGCCAAGCGCGCCAAGGTGCGCGTGGCGATGAACGAGGTCTTCGCGCGCGGCGGTGCCGGCGGCGAAGAGTTGGCGAAGGAAGTGCTCGAGGTGCTCGAAGAAGGGAAGTCGCACTTCGCTCCCATCTACGACGCCGACAAGCCCATCAAGTTCAAGATCAACGAGATTGTCACCAAGGTGTACGGCGGCGATGGCGCTGACTACTCGTCCAAGGCCGAGAAGGCCATCGAGTACCTCGAGGCAAACGGCCTCGGCCGCACGCCCGTCTGCATCGCGAAGACGCAGTACTCGCTCACCGACGACGCCGCCAAGCTCGGCCGGCCGACGGGCTTCCGCCTGACCGTCAACGAGGTGTATCCTGCTGCCGGCGCCGGATTTGTTGTGGCGCAGTGCGGCGACATCATGACCATGCCTGGACTGCCCAAGGAACCCGCAGCCGAGCGGATGGCCGTGAGCGCCGATGGCACGATCGTGGGTCTGTTCTAGCGCGCAGTCCGGGCGGCGCCGAGAACGCGCGCTCCATCGCGTTCTCGCCGCCACCCGATCGCCATCGCTATCCGAACTCGTGATCATTGATCCCCGTCCGTGATCCCATTCCTCAATCTCTCCTATGCCCCAGATCTTTCACTCCGATTCAGCGCCCGCCGCTATCGGCCCGTATTCGCAGGCCATTGCGGCCGGCGGTTTCCTCTTCTGTGCCGGCCAGACGCCACTCGATCCCGCGACGATGACGCTCGTCGAAGGAGACGTGGGCGTGCAGGCAGGGCAGGTGCTCAAGAACTTGCACGCCGTGCTGCAATCGGCCGGCTGCTCGTGGAAGGACGTGGTGAAAACCACCATCTTCCTGCGCTCGATGGGCGATTTCGCCAGGGTCAACGAGGTGTACGCGGCCACGCTCGGAGAGGCGCGCCCCGCGCGCTCCACCGTCGCGGTGGCCGGACTGCCGAAGGATGCGCAGGTCGAAATCGAGTTGATCGCCAAGCTGCCGTAATCGGAATCGCTGTCCGGACTCACGATCGCCCATCGTGATCCGTGGTCCCTTTCCGGAATCCGCGCATGACGCGAGAACAGATCTTCCGCCTCACTCAATTCGCGCGCTGCGCTGGTTGAGCGTCCAAGATGGGTCCGGAGGACCTGTCCGCCGCGCTCGCGCCGCTTGCGCGCCACGCCGATCCACGGCTGCTCGTCGGACCTGACACGTTCGACGACGCCGCGGTCTTTCGCGTGCGCGATGACCTGGCGCTCGTGCAGACGGTCGATTTCTTCGCGCCCGTCGTTGACGATCCGTACGATTTCGGCCGCATTGCAGCGGCCAACGCGCTCTCCGATGTGTACGCCATGGGCGGCACGCCCATCACCGCGTTGGCGCTCGCGGCATTTCCTGATGAAAACGTTCTGCCGCTGCGGGTGCTCACCGACATCCTGCGCGGGGGCGAGGACGTGGTGCGCGCCGCCGGGGCCCTCGTGGTTGGCGGGCACACGGTGACCGATGATGAGGTCAAGTACGGCCTCGCCGTCACCGGGACTGTGCATCCGGAGCAGGTGATGTCTAACGCGAATGCCAGGGTGGGCGACGTACTGATTCTGACCAAACCGCTCGGCACGGGCCTGCTGTCGACCATGATGAAGGCGGATACGCTGGAGCCGTCGTTCGCCGAGTCGTTGGTGCGATCCATGGTGACGCTGAACGCTGAGGCGTCGAACGCCGCGGTCGAGACCGGCGTGCGGGCGGCCACGGACGTGACCGGGTTCGGTTTGTTGGGGCATGCCTCGCACATGGCGCGGGCCAGCGAGGTCACGCTTCGCTTCAACAGCGCCGCGTTCCCCGTGCTTCCTGGCGCGGAGCTCGCCGCCGAGCAGGGGACAAAGACCGGCGGCGCGGCGCGCAATGCGCGGTATCTGGAGCCGCTCGTCCGCTGGGGGACAAACGTCGGCGCCGTCGCGCGGGCGCTGGCGGTCGATCCGCAAACGTCCGGCGGGCTGCTCCTCGCGGTCCCGGCGGCTCGCGCGTCGGAGTATCTTGCGCGCGTTCGCGGCGCGGTGATTGTCGGCGACGTGCGGCCGCGCGAGCAGACGGCGCTTATTGTCGACTGAGCGCGCCGCGCCACGGGGGCGGAGGGGGCCTGGTGGTCCTCCTGGTCTTCAAAACCAGTGCGGCCCGACGTCGTCGGGCCTGGTGGGTTCGATTCCCACACGCTCCCGCCAGCGCGCGGCGCGCGAGATGTCCGTCACTTTGCGCGCCGGTTCGTCACGCTGAGCGCGGACACCGTTTAGCTGGCGCGAACGGCCGGCCGACACTATATGGAGTCGTGACCTTTCGCTCTCGCCTCCAAGTAGCTCTCGCGTGAATATCGCTGCTGCAGTCTCGTTACTCGCCACCGCGACCGGTTTTGTCTTCGGCGCCATCTGGTGGCGCATGTCGCAGGCGCCCGGTTGGCACCACATGCGCTGGTTCGCCGCCGTCGCCCTCACCGCCGCCGGCTACTGCGCCTTCGACGGCCTTGTCGTCTTCGACAACATGCCATGGGGAGTCATCGGCTGGTCGACGCAGATGGCCTTCACCGTGAGCTCGCTGCATGCCTACGCGTGGATTCGCTGGCTTGCCGAATCGGTGCCGAGGCCGCTCGACAAGTTCGACAAGTTCATGCTCTGGGTCTGTCTCGCATTCTCGGCGGCGGGGCTCATACCGGGTGTGCTCGTTGGCGATGATCGTTCGTCGATGCACGTCGACGCCATCAACGTCACGTACCGCATGTACCTGCCGACCACACTGGGACTGATCGGCTATCTGATCTTCCTCGTGGTCATGTGGGTGGTCGCGGGGCGGTCGTTCATGCGGTGGCAGCACGGCTGGCGGGCTCGGATGCCGGCGATCGCCGTCTCGATCCTCACGGCGCTCGCCGTGAATGATTCGCTCGCGACGGCGAACAAGATCCATATGCCGATGCTCGTCGACTTCGGCTTCCTCATTGTCCTGCTCCTTTTCGGCATCGACAGCCTGCGCCGATTCGCCGAGGACGCCGAGCGGCTCGACGAACTGAAAAACCGCCTCGAGCACTCTGTCGCCGAGCGCACGCGGCAGCTGGAAGTCGCGCACCTGGAGCTGGCGAAGGAACGCACCGTCGCCGCAGTCGGCCGCCTCGCGGGCGGCGTTGCGCACCAGATCAACAGCCCGGCCACCGTCATCAGCGTGAACCTCGGCCTCCTGCGCGACGAACTCAGCGAGCATGGGCAGCTCAACGAGATGACGACGACGCTGCTGGACGAGTCGCGCTCCTCGCTGCATCGGATTCTTGGCATCGTCACCGACCTGCGGGTGTCTGCCGGCGCCATCGAAATTCACGGCGGCACGCATCACGCGGCGCCGTTGCGCACGTGTATTGACGAGGCCGTCGCGCGGGCCGCGCAGCGCGGCGCGCGGGCCGTCAACACGTTCGTCAATGTGCCGCGCGACCTGCAGGTGCTGGGTGATCGCGATCTCATCACGCAGCTCCTCGCCGAGTTGGTTGCCAATGGTGCAGGTGCGGCCAATGCGGCGCGCCCCGACGCGGCGCGCATCGGCATTACGGCGCATGCGGAGAATGGGCACGTCCATGTGGACGTGCGCGACAACGGCGCCGGCGTGCCCTCCACGGTCCGCGCCGCGCTCTTCGAACCGTTTGTCGGCGTCGGCGGCGTGGCCCAGCGCCGCGGCCTGGGACTCTCCGTGGTGCGCGGACTCGCCGAGCAGTTGGGCGGCGCCCTGCAGCTCGTGGAGTCCAGCAGCGAAGGCACCCTCTTTCGCGTCCGGTTGCGCGCGCTGCCGAGCGCCTAGCGCGCGGTGCGCACGGGGCCGTCGCCGAGCGACGGGCCGCGCCGTGTTATCTTTTCCGCGCGGCACCCGCGCCGCGCCACCGGGTATACCACGGCATCGCCATGCGCCTTCGCCTGTTCACTGCGCTGCTCACTGCCGCTCTCGCGATTCCGTCGCCTGGGCGGCTGCGCGCGCAGGCGTCCGGTACCCCGCTCGCCGAAACGCCGGCCGGAGTCTCAGCGGCGCTCAAGCCGCCAGTGACGCCACGTCGCGCCTTCCTCTATTCGTTGTTTGTTCCCGGGGCCGGCCAGGCGGCACTCGGCCGCCAGGCGTGGGGCGGGGCGTTCTTTCTCGCGGAGGGGTTGTCGTTGGCCCTGGTGTACCGCTCCGCCGAGGAGCTACGCCTCGCCCGGCAGTTCCGCGTCGACTCGGTGCCGGCCGCGTACACCGTGGATGCTGCAGGCCAACTGGTGCTGGGGAACGATGGCCGTCCCACCGTTGCCTCCTGGACCGTGAGCCGCTACTCGGCCGCGCGCGTGAGGGCGCGGCGCACGCACTACGAGGACTGGATTGCGGTGGTGCTCTTCAACCACCTCATCGCCGGCGCCGACGCCTACGTGGCGGCTCAGCTCTGGGATCTCCCGGCTCGTGTCGCGCTGCGCACGTCCCCCGCTGGATCGCCCGCCGTCACCGCCACGTTGAACTTCCGCTAACGCTCGCTGCGCTCGATCACCGCGTCTTCGTGTTCCCGCGTGCCGTCCCAGCGACACAGCGCCGCGCGCTCCGGAACGAACTTCAGAAACGTCGGCTCGTTGAGCCACGCGCCCGGGTTCGCGTAGATGCCGGCCTCGCGCGAGTTCTTTTCCAGCATCGCGACGTGCGTGTGGCCATAGATCACCGCATGCAGTGACGCGTTCGCGCGCAGCGTCTCGTGTGCCACCGCCCGCAATCCTTCGCCGCCGTCGCGAGGACGCACGTTACGGCTGGTATGGGAGGTCGCCCGCGCCAGCGCCGCGCCCCAGTCTGGATGCAGCCAGCCAAAAGCGCGCACCGACCATGGATGCCGAATCACGGCGCGCAGCGCGCGATAGCCCTTGTCGAGTTCGGGGCGCAGTCCGTCGCCGTGCGCGATGTGCGCGCGCCAGCCAGCCAGCTCGCCAATCCATGGCCCGTCGATGTACGTCGCGCCGCTCTGACGTCGCAGCACGTTGCCGCCCCAGCAGTCGTGATTGCCCTTGATCCAAAGCACGGGAAGCCCGCGCTCGGTCAGCGTGGCGAGCGCCGCGAGCAGCCGCACGCCCACCTGAGGCACCACGTGCGACCACTCGAACCAGAACTCAAACATGTCGCCGTTCAGCACCAGCGCGGCCTGCTCGCTCCCGACATGCTGCAAGAAACTCCACAACAGCTGCTCCTGTTCGTCGGGTGCCACGCCAAGATGGGCATCCGCGAGCACATAGACCGGCGTACCAAGTGAATCGGCGGTGAAAACGGGCATCGCCACATTGTATCGCGCGGACGCGGCCTTTACAAACGGCGCGCGCGCCGGGAGACTTCCCGTTCTGGCAGCGCGCGTGGCGCGGGGTGATGACGATGGGGCAGGAGACGGTCTCGGACATCAGGGTGCGGTACGGCGAAACCGACCAGATGGGTGTGGTGTATCACGCCAACTACCTGGTCTGGTGCGAGATCGGCCGCACGGACTTCATACGCCGCTGCGGCATGTCGTACGCCGACATGGAACGCCGCGGCATCAAGCTCGCCGTCACCGAGGCCACGCTCCGCATGCACGCCTCCGCCCGTTACGACGATATCGTGCGCGTCACCACGCGTTTGTCGAGCGTGCGCTCCCGTTCCGTCGCGTTCGCCTACGAAATCATCGACGCCGGCACTGGCGCCCGCATCGTGTCCGCCGCGACGACACTCATGTCCGTCGCGCCAGACGGGCGCACGTGCTCGCTGACGCCCGACGTCCGGGCGTTGCTCGAACGCGGCCCGCTCGTCGATTAACAAATGGCCCCGATCCGTTTACTGCGCGCCGCGTCGGCCGCCCTCGTGCTCGCGCTCGCTGGATGCTTCTACGGCTTCAGCGGCGGCGGGCTGCCCATGCATGTGCGCACCGTGGCGGTGCTGCCGTTCTCCAACGAGACGGCGTCACCAGAGCTCACGCGCGAACTCACCGACGCGCTCCGCGACGGTCTGTCCAAGCGCCTTGGCCTCCGTGACGCCAGCGAGGAAAAGGCGAGCGCCATCGCGCGCGGCACCATCGTGCGCTACGAGACCGACGTGCCCGTCGCGTACAGTGCCAACCCGCAGCAAGCCACGGCCACGCGGCGCAAATTGCAGGTGGTGGTGGATGTCGAGATCTACGATCAGGTGCAGGGCAAGACCATCTGGCAGAAGAAGGGGATCCTCGGCGAAGGCGAATACTCGGAGCGCTTTGAGGCCGAAGGCCGCAAACAGGCCATCGGTCGCATCGTCAACGAGGTGATTGAGGGGGCACAGTCGCAATGGTGAAGCGCGCGCGGTGGGGACGCGGCCAGATCGGCTGCCTGTTGATGCTGATGTTCGTGGCCGCCGTCGGCTACTTCGGACTTGGTGTTGGCCAGGTCTATTGGAACTACTTCGAGTACCGCGACCGCATGCAGCAGGAAGCGCGCTTCGCGGGCAGCCGTACCGACGGCGTCATCAAGCGGCGTATCTCAGCGTATGCCGACTCGCTCGGTCTTCCCGAAGGTGCAAAGCAGGTCCGCGTGCGGCGGGTGGCCAAACACATCATCATCTGGGCTGAGTATTACGAGAACATTGAGCTCCCGTTTCTTTCCAAGGAGCTGCTGCTCTCGCCGCGCGTCGAGTGGACCTACTGATCCCGCGGCCGCCGGCCGACAAGATCCTCACGTGGCCCGCGGCCGCCGCCTGGCGGCGTGCGCTGCAAGGGCCGCTCGTCTTCACCAATGGCGTGTTCGACCTGCTGCATCCCGGGCACATCGACGTGCTCACGGGCGCGCGCGCGCAGGGCGCGCATCTCGTGGTCGGGCTCAACAGTGACGAGTCCGTGCATCGCCTCAAGGGGCCGACGCGTCCGGTGCGCTCCGAAGCGGAGCGTGCGTACGTGCTTGCGGCGCTCGAGTGCGTGGACGCGGTCGTCGTCTTCGGCGAAGACACGCCGCGCGACCTCGTGCGGCACCTCGCGCCTGACGTCATCGTGAAGGGCGGCGACTACACGCCCGACACCGTGGTCGGCGCCAGCGACGTCGTCGCGCGCGGCGGACGCGTCGTGATTATTCCGCTCACGCCGGGGCAGTCGACCTCCGGCATCATTGACCAGCTTCGGGGGTTGGGTGGCTGAGACACGACCAGATGGACGGACGCCGGCGGCACTGCGACCGGTGACAATGCAACGCGGCGCCGTGGCGTACGCGGAAGGCAGCTGTCTCACGTCGTTCGGCAACACGCGCGTGCTCTGCGCCGCGTCGGTGGAGCAGGGCGTGCCCGGATGGAAAAAAGGCCGCGGCGAAGGCTGGATCACCGCCGAGTATTCGATGCTGCCCCGCGCCACCCACACGCGCACGGCACGTGAAAGAGGGCAAATCGGAGGGCGTACACAGGAGATTCAGCGGCTCATCGGCCGCTCCGTGCGTGCAATGCTCGATGATTTCGCCTGGGGCGAGTGGACCATCAAGGTGGATTGCGACGTGCTGCAGGCGGACGGCGGCACGCGCACGGCGGCCATCACCGGAGCGAGCGTCGCGGTCTGCGACGCCTTCGGCTGGCTCGTGTCGCAGGGCCATCTCGCGGTTTCTCCAGTGAAACGCCGCGTCGCCGCGGTAAGCGTGGGCATTGTCAGCGGCATCGCGTGCAGCGATCTCTGCTATGACGAAGACGTGCGCGCCGAGGTGGATATGAATGTCGTGATGGCGAGCAACGGACAGTTTGTCGAGGTGCAGGGCACCGGCGAGCACGGGACGTTTGACCGGGCACAGCTCGACGCGCTGCTGGCACTCGCCACGGCGTCCATCGTCGAACTCGACGAACACCAGCGGCGCGCGCTGGGCGCGTGAGCGAAGGGGCGCGTGGCCGCGTGCTGCTCGCGACGCGCAGCGCGGGCAAGCGGCGTGAGCTCGAACCGATGCTGCGCGCGCACGGCTTCGCGGTCGTTGATCTCGACGATGCCGGGCTCGAGGAGCGTCCCGCCGAGGAGGATGCACTCGAGGCGGCGTTCACGTTCGAGGAGAACGCACGGGCGAAGGCGCGCTATTTTTTCGCGCGCAGCGGCCTGCCAACCGTCGCCGATGACAGCGGACTTGCGTGTGACGCGATCGGCGGCGCGCCTGGCGTGCACAGCAAGCGCTGGAGTGCGCGACCAGAGCTCAGCGGCAGGGCGCTCGACGACGCAAACAACACGCTGCTGCTGCGATCGCTTGAGGCAGCGGGCGCCACGGGCGCGGCAGCGCGGAGCGCGCGCTATGTGTGTGCGGCCGCGTACGTCGATGCGTCGCGTGAGTATGTGGTGCGTGGAGAGACGGCGGGGCGCATTCTCACCAGCGCCGACGGGAACGGCGGCTTCGGCTACGATCCGCTCTTCTGGAGCCACGAGCTGCGCGCGTCCTTCGGGGCCGTGTCGCGAGAGGAGAAGGAGCGTGTGAGTCACCGCGCGCGCGCGGTCGAACAGTTGTTGAAGAAGTTGTCTGAGGGGAGTTGATTTGGCGTGTCCGCTCGGATATTTTTTGAGTCTTCGCGGGGCGTAGCGTAGCCCGGTATCGCGCCTGCTTTGGGAGCAGGAGGTCGCCGGTTCGAATCCGGCCGCCCCGATGGTGAGCTCCAGTGGTGGAAGTGGTGGTGAGGTGCGCGGGGGAAGCAAGCCGATGCGGCGAAGTGATGGGGCTCAGCGCCAGTAGCTCAGGTGGATAGAGCAACAGCCTTCTAAGCTGTGGGTCGGGGGTTCGACTCCCTCCTGGCGCGCTTCGCGGGGGTGAAGGGATGGTGGAGGGGTGGTGGTTGTTGCAGTGGCAGCATAGGGTAGGCACCCGTAGCTCAACTGGCAGAGCAACGGACTCTTAATCCGCAGGTTGTAGGTTCGATTCCTACCGGGTGCATAGGTCGGCCGCCACGATGAGAGTCGTGGCGGTTTTTTTGTCGGGTGGGGGTTGCGCGTCTAAGGTAGACGTGCTACTATACCCCTCCTGCTGAGAACTACGTTCCAGTTGGGTGGTGCCAGACGGGCCCGCAAGGGTCCGTTCGTGTCTGCGGTCGAAGAGGCGAAGAGATGAGAAGTTTTTTCGACTGAGCAGTTGACATAGAGTGCACGGCTTAGTATTGTTAGAGGCTATCGCGGAAACGCGATCAAAGTTGTTTGACAATCGAGATGAGATCACTGTAGGGTGTGCGAGGCGATCTCTTTGATCCGAGCCCGTTCGGGGACTCGGGGAGAGATCAACCCGAAACAAAATACAAGTGATTCCGAATACGCTGTCACGCGACAGCGTGATAGCGTTCGGAAGAGAGCTGACAAACACTCATTGGAGAGTTTGATCCTGGCTCAGGACGAACGCTGGCGGCGTGCCTAACACATGCAAGTCACGGGGGCCCGCAAGGGCAACCGGCGAACGGGTGCGTAACACGTGAGCAATCTGCCGATTTCTGGGGGATAGCCGGTCCAACGACCGGGTAATACCGCATACGCTCATCGGGGGACATCCCCTGATGAGGAAACCTCCGGGGGAAATCGAGGAGCTCGCGGCCTATCAGCTAGTTGGTGAGGTAACGGCTCACCAAGGCGACGACGGGTAGCTGGTCTGAGAGGATGGCCAGCCACATTGGGACTGCGACACGGCCCAGACTCCTACGGGAGGCAGCAGTGGGGAATATTGCGCAATGGACGAAAGTCTGACGCAGCGACGCCGCGTGTGGGATGAAGCTCTTCGGGGTGTAAACCACTGTTGCCCGGGACGAACCTCCCCTTTCGAGGGGACTGACGGTACCGGGTGAGGAAGCACCGGCTAACTCTGTGCCAGCAGCCGCGGTAATACAGAGGGTGCGAGCGTTGTCCGGAATCACTGGGCGTAAAGGGCGCGTAGGTGGCTTGGTAAGCGTGCGGTGAAAGCTCGGGGCTCAACCCCGAGTCTGCCATGCGAACTGCCGAGCTTGAGTATGGTAGAGGCAGGTGGAATTCCGGGTGTAGCGGTGGAATGCGTAGATATCCGGAAGAACACCGGTGGCGAAGGCGGCCTGCTGGGCCATTACTGACACTGAGGCGCGACAGCGTGGGGAGCAAACAGGATTAGATACCCTGGTAGTCCACGCCGTAAACGATGGGCACTAGGTGCTTGGGGGAGCGACCCCCTGAGTGCCGTCGCTAACGCATGAAGTGCCCCGCCTGGGGAGTACGGCCGCAAGGCTGAAACTCAAAGGAATTGACGGGGGCCCGCACAAGCGGTGGAGCATGTGGTTCAATTCGACGCAACGCGAAGAACCTTACCTGGGTTTGACATGCAGGAGAAAGCTCGCAGAAACGTGAGCCCCTCTTCGGAGTTCCTGCACAGATGCTGCATGGCTGTCGTCAGCTCGTGTCGTGAGATGTTGGGTTAAGTCCCGCAACGAGCGCAACCCTCATCTCCAGTTACCAGCGGGTAATGCCGGGGACTCTGGAGGGACTGCCGGTGCCAAACCGGAGGAAGGTGGGGATGACGTCAAGTCATCATGGCTCTTACATCCAGGGCTACACACGTGCTACAATGGCCGAGACAGAGGGTCGCGAACCCGCGAGGGGGAGCCAATCCCCAAACTCGGCCTCAGTTCGGATTGCAGTCTGCAACTCGACTGCATGAAGCTGGAATCGCTAGTAATCGTGGATCAGCTACGCCACGGTGAATACGTTCCCGGGCCTTGTACACACCGCCCGTCACGCCATGGAAGCTGTGAGTGCCCGAAGTCGGTGCAGGAACCCGCAAGGGGCCGAGCCGCCGAAGGCAAGCGCAGTGACTGGGGCGAAGTCGTAACAAGGTAGCCGTAGGGGAACCTGCGGCTGGATCACCTCCTTAACGGAGCAGCGAGTAGGCCGCGCGGACCTCACGGTCGGCGGCACGAAAGCGCTACCAGTTAGTCGCCGCCTTTCACACCCTGATCTCATCTCGATTCTCATATGGCAGTTCCGGCGGCCCCCTTTGGGGGGCTGCGCAGAACCCGCTGTTTGACAATGGACGTGGAAGTGTTCGTGGGAAATTGAATCTCATTGATGTGATTCGCTGAAGCCGCTCCTTCGGGAGCAAGCAACAGAAATCACTCGTTGTAGATCGCGCGTGCTTTGCTTGACCACTGTATGTAGTCAAGTGAATGAATGCAGATGGAGGATGCCTGGGCACACGAAGGCGATGAAGGACGCGGTAAGCTGCGATAAGCTCGGGGGAGCGGCACACACGCATTGATCCCGAGATTTCCGAATGGGGCAACCCAGCCGGCCGCGAGGTCGGTTACGGCGCAAGCCGAGCAAACCAGGGGAACTGAAACATCTAAGTACCCTGAGGAAGAGAAATCAAACGAGATGCCCGTAGTAGTGGCGAGCGAAATGGGCAGAGCCCAAACCGGGGTCCGTAAGGGCGCCGGGGTTGTAGGACCCACAGACGCATCAGGCGAAGCCAGCAGAAGTCCCCTGGAACGGGGCGCCAGAGACGGTGACAGCCCGGTAGGCGAAGGCAATGTACCTGATGTAGTGGAGTTCCTGAGTAACGCCCGACCCGAGTAATCGGGCGTGAAGCTGGGGGGACCACCCTCCAAGGCTAAAGACTCTCGTGTGACCGATAGTGAACGAGTACCGTGAGGGAAAGGTGAAAAGCACCCCTGTGCGGGGAGTGAAAAAGATCCTGAAACCATCTGCATACAAGCGGTAGGAGGGTGGTGCGGCCTTCGGGTCGTACGCGCCTGACTGCGTGCCTTTTGCATTATGAACCGGCGAGTTACTCCTCAGATGCGAGGCTAAGCTGCTCAGCAGCGGAGCCATAGCGAAAGCGAGTCCTGTAACGAGGGCGATACAGTATCTGGGGGTAGACCCGAAGCCAGGGCGATCTACCCATGAGCAGGGTGAAGCTGAGGTAACACTTAGTGGAGGCCCGAACCGGTGTGGGTTGAAAACCGCTCGGATGACTTGTGGGTAGGGGTGAAAGGTCAATCAAGCCTGGAGATAGCTGGTTCTCCCCGAAATCTATTGAGGTAGAGCCTCGAGGCGTGTTAGCAGGGGGTAGAGCGACTGGATGGGCGCGGGCTGGCGTAGCCGGTACCAACCCCAACCAAACTCCGAATACCTGTCTAATGGACCTCGGGAGGCAGTCGCCGAGCGATAATGTCCGGCGGCGAGAGGGAAAGAACCCAGAACCACAGCTAAGGCCCCAAAGTGGCCGCTGAGTATAGCGAAGGATGTGTTCGTGCCGTGACAACTGGGAGGTTGGCTTAGAAGCAGCCATTCCTTTAAAGAGTGCGTAATAGCTCACCAGTCCAGCGTGAATGCGCCGAGAATGGTCGGGATTAAGCGGCCCGCCGAAGCTTGGTCTTGCGACTTAGTCGCAGGGGTAGGGGAGCGTTCTGTATGCCGTGAAGCCGGGGTGGAAACCACCGGTGGAGCGTACAGAAGTGAGGATGCCGGTTTGAGTACGCGCAAATGCGGGTGAAAACCCCGCACACCGTAAGCCCAAGGATTCCTGCGCCATGGCAATCAGCGCAGGGTGAGGCGGACCCTAAGGCGAGGCCCCAGAGGCGTAGCCGATGGACAGCCGGTTAAAATTCCGGCCCCGCCTGCAGTGTGTTAACAACTCCGGAGGGACCCTGAAACGAAGCGTGGGCGGTCTTGTGGATGACCGTTCAAGGGTGTAGAGCAATCGAGACCTGAGTACGAGAGCGCGGGGCAACCCAAACTCGAGTCACGTAGAGTCGGCAGGCAAGAAAAGCTCCGCGAGGGAATGCTGCAGACGTCCGTACCGCAAACCGACACAGGTGGG
>JAHFCT010000039.1 GCA_023249375.1 Gemmatimonadota bacterium
GAGCGGCGACGGCGCTGCGCGCGGGAGCGGCGATGGCGCCGCGCCGAGGCCTCAGTCGAACAGGTCCTTGCCTTCGACTTCGAGGAACTTGGTGTGCACATCCCCGCGCACGAAGTCGGGGTGGCTCATCACCTTGCTCAGAAACGGAATGGTCGTCGTCACGCCCTGCACGATGAAGGTGTCGAGCCCGAGGCGCATCTTGGCGAGCGCTTCGGTACGGTCCACGCCGTGCACGATGAGCTTGGCGATCATCGAGTCGTAGAATGGCGGCACGGTGTAGCCGGCGTACGCGTGCGTGTCGACGCGCACGCCGTTGCCGCCGGGCAAGTGGAACACCTCGATCTTCCCCGGTGAGGGCTGGAAGTTGCGGAACGGATCCTCGGCGTTGATGCGGCACTCGATGACATGGCCGTTCATCCGCGGCGTCTCCTTCTCGCGCAGCGGCTCGCCGGCGGCCACACGAATCTGCTCCTTCACCAGATCCACCCCGGTGATCATCTCGGTCACGGGGTGCTCCACCTGAATGCGGGTGTTCATCTCCATGAAGTAGAACGACCCGTCGGTGTCGAGCAGCATCTCGATGGTGCCGGCGCCGACATAATCGATGGCCTTGGCGCCGAGCACGGCGGCCTCGCCCATGCGTTCGCGCAGCGCCGGCGTCATCGCTGGCGACGGCGATTCCTCGATGAGCTTCTGATGCCGGCGCTGCACGGAGCAGTCGCGTTCGCCCAGGTGAATGACATTGCCGTGCGTGTCGCCGAGGATCTGGAATTCGATATGTCGCGGCCGGCGGAGATATTTCTCGACGTAGACGTCGCCATTGCCGAAGGCGGAGAGCGCTTCGGTGCGCGCCATCTGGAACGAGCGGGCAAACTCGTCGGCGTCGTTGGCCACGCGCATGCCCTTGCCGCCGCCGCCGGCGGCCGCCTTGATGATCACCGGAAAGCCGATGTCGTTGGCAAAGCGCAGCGCCTCGTCCACATCCTCGACGGGACCGGGCGTGCCGGGGACCACGGGGACGCCGTTCTCGATCATCTTGGCGCGGGCGGCGGCCTTGTCGCCCATCATGCGGATCTGCTGCGGCGTGGGCCCGATGAACGTGATGCCGCTCGCGGCGCACGTCTCGGCGAACTCGGCGTTCTCGGCGAGGAATCCGTAGCCCGGATGGATGGCGTCGGCGCCGGTGATCTCGGCGGCGGCAATCAGGCGCGGAATCTTGAGATAGCTCTCGCGCGCCGGCGACGGCCCGATGCAGACGTCGTCATCGGCGAAGCGCACGTGGAGCGACTCGCGATCGGCATCGCTGTAGACGGCGACCGTTTGTATGCCGAGCTCGCGGCACGCGCGAATAACACGGAGCGCGATTTCGCCGCGGTTGGCGATCAGTACTTTCTTGAACAAGGCGAGTGATGGTAGACGGTAGAGGGTAGATGGTAGATGAAGGCAGCGAGACCAGCGATGGCGACTTGCCATCTCCCCTCTGCCATCAACCATCTGCCTACTGAGTAAACGAATCCCAGCTGGTGTCGCTGGTCCCGGCGATGCCCTGCACCTTGAGGGCGAACTCGCTGGGATTGGTCGAATGGAAGAGCGCGTGCTCGTACGAGATGACGCCCTTGGAATACCAGGACATCAGGGACTGGTCGAAGCTCTGCATCCCGTACTGCACCGTGCCGTCCCTGATGAGGTCGGGGATGTTGAGCGACTTGCTCATGTCGCGGATGTTGTCCTGCACGGCCGCGGTGTTGACGAGCACCTCGCAGGCGGGGACGCGGCCGGGACGGTCGGAACGCGGGACGAGGCGCAGCGAAACGACGGCCTGCAGCGCGGTGGAGAGCGAGAAGCGCACGTCCGCCTGCTGGTGCGGCGCGTAGAACGAGAGCACGCGGTTGATGGTCTGCGTGGCGTCGGTGGTGTGCAGCGTGCTGAACACCATGTGCCCCGTGTCGGCGGCCTTGAGCGCAATCTCGAGCGTCTCGAGGTCGCGGATCTCACCGATCAGAATGATGTCGGGATCCTGCCGCAGCACGCGGCGGAGGGCCGAGGCGAAGGATCCCGTATCGAGCCCGACTTCGCGCTGATTGATGTTGCAGTTGATGTCGCGGTGCAGGAACTCGATGGGGTCTTCGATGGCGATGATGTTCGCGTGACGATTCTCGTTGACGTACTGGATCATCGACGCGAGCGCGGTGGACTTGCCCGAGCCGGTGATCCCGGTGACGAGCACGAGGCCGCGCGGCTTCATGGCAATCTCTTCGAGCACCGGCGGCAGATTCAGGTCCTTGATCGACGCCGCCTGGAACGCGATGGCGCGGAAGACGAAGGCAATGGTCCCGCGCTGCTGGTACATGTTCACGCGGAACCGTCCGATGCCCGGCACGCCGATGGCGAAGTCGGCTTCCTTTTCGGCGTCGAACTCGCGCTTCTGCTTGGGCGGGCAGATCTGCTCGCCGATGGACTTGAGGTCCTCGGGCTTGAGCGGCGGCATCTCCAGCGGATTCAACTCGCCATTCAGACGCGCCATCGGCGGACGGCCAACCTTGAGATGCAAATCCGACGCGCCCATCTGCACGGCCTGCTGGAGGACGGTCTTGTAGTTGTACGCTGGCGACGGCGGCGCGGCGCCTGCCTGCTGCGCCCCGACGGCGGGCTGCGCCGTTGTGGGACGCGGGCCGGTAGGATCAGCCATTGGGATCGACGCGGAAGAGCACCTGGCCGAACTCCACCGGGTGCGCGTCGGTCACGCAGATCTCGCGCACCGTGCCCGAGACCTCGGCTTCGATCTCGTTCATGATCTTCATCGCCTCGATGATGCAGAGCACCTGGCCCTGCGCCACCTTCGAGCCGACCGTGACATACGGCTGCGCGCCCGGCTCCGGCTTGGAGTAGAACGTGCCGACCATCGGCGACTTGATGTCGGTGAGCTTGGGCCCGCTGTCGGCCTTGGGCGAAGCAGCGGCGGCCGACGCCACGGGGGCGGGCGCCGACAGCGCCGCGACCGGCGCGGGGGCGTGGACCGGCGCGGGGGCCACCGCCTGCATGGCCATACGCGCCGACGGCGTCTTGCTAATGCGGATCTTCATCCCCTTGTCGGACGAGATCTCGATGGAATCGACCGACGATTCATCGAGCATGTCCACCAGTTTCTTCACATATCGGAGATCAATCATGTCTGGGACGTGAGTCATAGTTGAGATTCGAAATCCGAGCGTCGATCGTCAACCGCGCCTGCCTCTGAGTCGGACCTAGCCGATCACCATCAGTTCACGCGGGAACGTCGTCAGCACATCCGGGCCGGCGTCGGCGAGATGCACGTCGTCTTCGATTCGCACGCCGCCCCAGCCGGGGCGGTAAATGCCGGGCTCGATGGTGACCACCGAACCAGGGACCAGCGGTGCTTCTGCCGTGCGCGCCAGCCGGGGTCCTTCGTGCACCTCGAGCCCAATTCCATGCCCGAGCGAGTGCCCGAAGAGTTCCCCAAAACCGCGGGCTTCAATGTAGCCTCTCGCGATGGCATCGGCATCCCTCCCCCGCATTCCGGCCCGAACACCTGCCGAAGCGCTGAGGGTTGCCTCCCTCACGATATCGTGAACTTCCTGCATCTCCGCGTTCACGCTCTTCAGGGCAAAGGTCCGCGTGATGTCGCTGCAGTAGCCTTCGTATGACGCGCCGAAGTCGATGAGCAGAAACTCCCCGGCCCGGAGTTCGCGCGTGGACGCTCGTGCATGCGGCAACGCCGCGCGCGCACCCGAGGCCACAATGGTCTCGAACGGCGTCGCATCGCTGCCAAGGTCGCGCAAATGGTGCTCCAGGATGCCAGCCACCTGCCGCTCGGTGAGCCCCACGCGCAGTTCGTGGATCGTGCGATCGAGCGCCGCCTCGGCGATGCGTACCGCTTCGCGAATCAGCAGCAGTTCACCGGCGTCCTTGCGCTCGCGCAGCGCCTCAACGAGACCCACGCAGCCGCGCCACTGCCAGCGCGTGGGCATATCGGCGAGGCGCTGGAAGTCGACGTGCAGCAGGTGCGCCGATTCGAACGCGATGCGAACGCCGTCGTCGGTGTTCGGCAGCGCCTCGCGCAGTCCCGCCCAGAGCGACGACGGTTCGATGCGCACCAGTGCGTGGCCGCCGACCTCATCGACCACCTGCTCCTGATAGCGAAAATCGGTCAGCAGCACCGGCGGCGCGCTGGCCGAGACGATGAGCAGCGCCGCGGAGCCGGAGAAGCCCGTGAGGTAGCGAATGTTGGGCAGCGACGTGACGAGCAGCGCGTCAAATCCGCTCTCGGTCATCGACGCGCGCACGGCCGCCAATCGTTGTGGACGGCAATCTTCCATGGGAGTGACTCTCCGCTGGCGCGCCTACGCGCGCAGTGCGGCAACCAGCCCGCGCAGGGCGAGCGTGTATCCCTGCGCGCCAAAGCCGCAGAGAACGGCGCGGGCACCGGCGGCCAGCGTGGTGTGGCGCCGTTCGGGCTCGCGCGCAAAGATGTTGCTGAGGTGGACCTCAGCGTACGGGATGGCGACCGCCGCCAGTGCGTCGCGAATGGCGAGACTCGTGTGCGAGTACGCCCCGGCGTTGATGATGATGCCGTCGGCGTCGCCGTGCGCCGCCTGAATGAGGTCGATGAGCACGCCTTCGTGGTTCGACTGCTTGCACGCCACCGTCACGCCAAGCTCCGCACCCACCGCCGCGACGTCGCGCTCGATGTCGGCCAGCGTCGTCGTGCCGTAGATGTGCGGTTCGCGCGTGCCGAGGAGGTTCAGATTGGGACCGCTGAGCACGAGGATCTTCACGTGCCCTTCAGTCCCTTGAGCCAATCGGAGAACTGCGCCACGTCGTCTTCGCCCTGTCCCAGCGCGGGCGTTGCCGGCGCCGCGTGCCCTGAGGGCGAGGCCGGTGCATCATCCACTCCCGCAAAGAACTGATCGAAGCGCAGCTTCGTCGATTGGCGCTCGACACCCATTGGCCTGGCTGGTGCGGCGTCCGCCTTGAACACTGAGTCCAGTGAGAGTTCGTCGGTACCGGCGCGCGTCGGCTCGCCCTTGATGGGCGCGGGCGCGGCGCCTCCAAACGCAGAGGCCATGCTGACGGCCACGCCTTCATCGACCGCCACCACGCCGCCCATGCCGAAGAGCTGATCGAGCGTGCCACCGGGGGATACTGGCGCGGCCTCATCGCGCGGCGCGGGCGCCGCCGCGGCGACACTTCCGTTTTCATACTCGGCTGGCGCGTATTCGGCGATCGGTTCCGCCGCGAAACCGCCACCGGGCACGGCGCGGCGGTTCGCGATGCGCGAAAAGACCTCGCGGGCGCTGGGGCCCGTCGCCTGGAAGACCGCGGCGGGCGCCGTCACTGGTTCCGGTTCGGGCTCAGGGGCGGCGACCGGTTCCGGAGCCTGCACCATGAACGCCGGCACCGCTTCCTCAGGCATCGGCACGATGGCAGAAGGCACGGTGTCAGGTTCGACGATCGGCTCAAGCGGAATCAACGGCACGCTGCCGGAGCGACGAAGCTCGTCGGCTTCGGCCGCGGCTTCGATTTCCGCACTCACGTTGTCGATGGCGAGGCTCGAGCGCGAGCCGTGTTCGAGGTGGCGAATGCGTTCCGCGAGCCCCAGATCGTCCGGATTCTGCGCGAGCAACTGGCGGTACACGCCGAGCGCTTCATCGCGGAACCCCTGCTGCAGATACAACTCGGCCATCGTCTCGGTGACAAATGGCGACGGCGGGGTGGCGATGTCCGGCGCCGCTCCGAGCGTTTCACCCGATGGCTCGCGGCCGATGAACGAATCAGCGGTGAAGCCGGCGTCCGCCGGCTGCGCCGCCCCCGCATCGCCGCCAATCTGCACGTCAGCGATGGGCGCGTTGCCGAAGAGCATGTCGAAGTCGCCCGGCGACGGCGCGGCGGGCTCCGCGGCCGCTGACGGCGTCGCCGTCGGCTCCTCGGGCATGATCACATCGAGCGAATCGCCGAAGGCCGACTCTTCCTTTGCGGCGGCAAAGGTCGGCGCTTCGGCCCCAGTCAGGTCCGCGCCGAACGAGGTGTCGTGCACCGCGACCGTTTCGTCCGGACCAGCGAGGCCGAGGTTGGTGTCGTCGACGCCGAGCAGTTCGGGCGTCGCGCCGGCCGCGGTGGGCAGCAACTCGTCGGCAAGCGGGAAGCCTTCCTCGAACTCCGGTGCCGGCTCTTCCAGCAGCGGCATCAGCGGCTCCGGAGGAGCGGCCGGCGGCTCGGCAGCACTCGGTTGCGCTTGCGGTTCGGGGAGGAAATCGACGGTGGGAGCGGTGGAGTCGGCGAGGTTGAGATCAAGGTCCATGAGCCCAATACTCGGGCGCATCATGGGCGGCGGCGCCACGACCGGCGTCGCAATGACCGGCGTCGGCGCGCTCGCAGCGGCCGCGGCAACGGCGGGTGGCGTGTCGGTGGCGTACTGCGGGACCGGCGGCGGCGCCGTCGGCTCCGAGATGGTCACCGTGGACTCGACCGGCGCTCGCTTGAGCGACTCGATCAGCGCAATGACTTCGTCGTTGCGCGGATCCGCATCGAGTACGCGCTGGTACCAATGCGTCGCCGCGGTCGCGTCGCCCTCTGACTTGGCGATGTCGCCGAGGTGTCGAAGGGCGATGAGGTTTTCGGGATCGAGGGTCAGCGCGGCTTCGAAGACCTTCTTCGCTTCGTCGGCCCGATGCGACTCGTACAGCGCCTGACCATAGACGATATGGCCGCTGAGATGCCCTGGCTGCTCCTCGAGGTGCATGCGGCACAGGTCGATCGCGGCGTCGAGGTCCCCCGCCTTGCGGTATTCGTTGGCGAGCGGCGCGAAGAACCGGCGCGGGTTCTCCTCGTAGCGCTTCTTCAGCTCATCGACACGTGCGGGCGCGGGACTCATCAGAGGAGACGGGTGCGGAGGAATTGTTGAAGATACTACGCGGCGTGAAGGCGCGTCAATCAGAAGTGCCAGCAACACTTGATCTTAGGTTGGCTTCCCGAATAGCTTTACAGGCTGATATCGAGATGCGAAATCTGCCGTTTGGACGGGCGCCGACCGGTGTTCGCCGAGATGGCGCTCGCGTTGTTTTTTCACACCGTACCTGGGAGTTGCTGCGCCGTGCTGCAAAACATGCGGAGCGCCGCGAAGTACATCTGGATCTTCATCTTCATCGCCTTCGTCGGCGGTTTCCTGCTGGCTGAAACGTCTGGCCTGCTGGGCCGCGCGCCAGTGACGACGTCGACGATCGTGGCCAAGGTGAACGGCGAGGACATTCCATACATGGTGTGGGCGAACACGTCCGCGGCCCTTGCCCAACAGCAAGAGCAGCAGATGGGACGCGGACTGACCATGGACGAGCGGGCGCAGGTCGACGAGCAGGCGTACAACCAACTCGTCAATGACGTCCTCCTCCGACAGGAATACGAGAAGCGTGGCATCCGCGTCACGGATGAGGAGGTCATCGAGACCGCCAAGTACTCTCCCCCGCCGCAGTTCCGGCAGAATCCGGAGTTCCAGACGGACGGACAGTTCGACATGGCCAAGTACCGCCGCTTCCTGGCGAGCCCGGCCGCGCGGCAGCAGGGGGTCCTGGCCCAACTCGAGTCGTACTACCGCGGCGAGATTCCGAAGGAGAAGCTCTTCACGCAGGTCGCGTCGGACGCGTACGTGAGCGACTCGCGGCTGTGGCAGATGTGGCAGGATCGCAACGACTCGGTGCAGGTGTCGTTCATCTCGTGGCTGCCGGCGGACGCCGAGACGTTCGCGAAGTCGGTGACCGAGCCGGAGATCCAGAAGTATTACGCCGATCACGTCAAGGAGTTCGACCGTCCGGGCCGCGCCGTGCTCTCGATGATGAGCATTCCGCGCGCACCAACGGCACTCGACAGCGCCGACGCACTGAAGCGGGCGCAGGGGCTGCGTGACGAGATCGGCAAGGGCGCGAAGTTCGAGGACGTCGCACGCCGCGCGTCGGATGACACGGTGAGCGGCGCTCAGGGCGGCGACCTTGGCAAGGGCGGCAAGGGCCGTTTCGTGAAGGAGTTCGAGGATGCCGCGTACAAGATGCAGCCGGGCCAGCTGTCGGCGCCGGTGAAGACGGCCTTCGGCTGGCACATCATCAAGCTTGAGACGCGCAAGGGCGACACGCTCTCGTTGCGCCACATCCTGGTGAAGGTCAAGCAGAGCGACTCGTCGGCCGTTCGCACGGACCGCCGCGCCGACGAACTGGCGCGCACGGCGGCCGGAGCGCTTGAAGCCGTGAAGTTCGACTCGGCGGCCAAGAAGATGGGGCTCGTCGTGACGCAGATCGAAGTGCGCGAAGGCCAGGCGGCACAGTACCTCGGCCGGCCGGCGCCCAGCGTGAGTGCGTGGGCGTTTGGCGGTGTACGTCCCGGTGAGTCCAGCGACCTGTTTGACGACGACAACTATTACTACCTCGCGCGGCTCGACTCGCTGCGCCAGGGCGGCCCGCAGACAATCGACGTGGTGAAGGACGAGATCCGCGACCGCCTCTCCGTGCAGAAGGCGCTGGACGCGAAGATGGCGACGGCGCAGAAGACCGCGTCGGTGGCGGCCGCGAGCACGCTGGAAGCGGCGGCAAAGGACGCGGGCCGCACGGTTCAGGCCACGCCGCTCTTCACGCGCGTCGGTTTCGTGATGGGCATGGGCCAGCTGAATCAGGCGGTCGGGTCGGCGTTTGCGCTGCCGGTGGGCGCGGTCAGCACGCCGATTCGCACCAACGAAGCCATCTTCGTGATGCGCGTGGACAAGAAGATCGCGGCGGACCGCACGTCGTGGGAGAAGCAGAAGGGTGCGCAGCGCCAGCAGGCGCTGAACGCGATGCGCGACAGCCGTGTGCAGGCGTTCCTCGGCGCGCTCCGCAAGGACGCGAAAATCGAAGACCGCCGCAAGAAGATCCAGGCGTCACTGCGGCGGCAGAGCAGTTAACGACAGATGGTAGATGGTAGATGGTAGAGGGTAGAGGGTAGAGGGTAGATGGTAGAGGGTAGAGGGTGGAAAATAGAGGGGCGCTCGGATGGTTCGAGCGCCCCTCTGTCGTTTTGTGTCTCGCGCTGTCGCGCGCGGACTGATCGGACCGAAGGCTAGATCAGCTTCTTCGGCTCCGGCCGGTCGTCGTTGCGTTCGACGCGATCATTGGCCGGCGGCAGGCGATCGATGGAGCGCGCTTCGGGCGCCTCGATCTCCTTTTGCACGTCCGTCATGTTCTTCTTGAACTCCCGGATGCCCTTTCCGAATGAGCCGGCGATCTCAGGGATACGCTTTGCCCCAAAGAGGAGCAGGATTGCCACCAGGGCCATCAGCATTTCGCCCGGGCCAAGTCCAAACATAGGTGCCTCCTAGAAGAGCGAGCGCGCGATGAGATAAGCGATGAGGACCCCGACGAGACTCAGCAAGGAGACGTCGAGCGCGATCGGTCCCAATCCAATGTTAACGATGATCAGGTTAATAGTCAGCGGCCCGATGGAGGGCGTGACACCGGTGGTGAGGAACTCCTTCACCGCCCCGCTCGGCAGCCACATCCGCGCGAACTGGGTGAGGAACCCGCCGACGACGAAGCCAGTGGAGAGCACCAGGGCGTGAAACCCCGGGCGATGCTTGGAGGATCCCTTGGGTGCCATCAGGACCTCCGGTCCATGACGTAGCCCAGCGCGTCAATGAGCGCGCCGCGAGTCTCGGATGCCGGCACGCCGACGAGGGCCGATTCGGCCTCGGACGCAAACTCTTCGCCCTTGCGGCGCGCGAAGTCGATGCCGCCGCATTCGTGGACAATGCCCACCACGTCCGCGATCTCACTGTCGGTGGGCACGGGCGCGGCGAACAGCGTGTCGACGCGCGCGCGCTGGGCGCGCGACATCCTGGGCATCGCGGCGATGAGCGGCAGCGTGACCTTGTGCTCTTTGAGGTCGTTGCCGCTCGGCTTTCCAGTCACCGACTCAGTCTCGGTGTAATCGAGCAGATCGTCGGCCACCTGAAAGGCCATGCCGAGCAGCGTGCCAAACCTGGCCATCTCGCGGCGGAAGCGCGGCGCGCCGCAGAGTGCGCCGATCTCGGCCGCCGCGCCAAGCAGCGACGCCGTCTTGGCTTGCACCAGCAGCCAGTAGTCCGCCTCGGTGAACTCGAGCGCGTCGAACGACGCCAGCTGGCGCAGCTCGCCGAGCGTCATGGCGCTGGTGGCATCGGTGAACACGCGCAGCAGCTCCAGATCGCCGACCGCGGCCAGCTCAGCGAGCGCCCGTGTGTACAGGTAGTCGCCGGCGATCACGGCCACCTGATGCGAGAAGAGCGCGTTGATGGTGGGCATGCCGCGCCGCAGCGGCGAGTGGTCCACCGAGTCGTCGTGCACGACGCTCGCCAGATGAATGAGCTCGGCGACGGCGGCCATGCTGAGTGCGCGGTCCTGCGGCCGCTCCTCGAGATTCGATGCGAGGAGCAGCACCGTCGGGCGAAACATCTTGCCCCGCATGCCGGTGAGATGCGCGTTCACCGACTCGATGATCGGGGCGTCGGCGCGCACGATGCGCCACATCTCGGCCGGCACGCCGTCGAGGCGCGTGCGGATGGGCGCCTGAATGTCGAGCAGTGCGGGTGCAAGCGGCATGCGAGCGGGGGGCGGAACGGCCGTCACGAAATAGCCGCCTCGACGGCGTTCAGCCGATCGCCGATGTCGCGGAACTGAATGTCGACCGCAAAGACGCGTTCGTAAAACGACTTGGCGTCCGTCGGCTTCTTGAGGCCTTCGGAGACGTAGCCGAGCAGATAGAGCACGCCGACCAGCTGATCGTCGCCAACGCCCGGCTCGACGAGCGCGCGCTGCAGAATAGTGAGCGCGACGGGCAGCTGGCCCTTCTCCAGGAAACACTGTCCGAGCGCCTCGTAGGTGCGCACCCGAAGATTCGTTCCGCGCAGCGCTTTCTGGAACTCGGCAATGGCCTCGTCGAGCAGGCCCATCTCCTTGTACGCGACGCCGAGGTCGTAGTGCGACTCGTGATCCTCTTCCTCGACATTTTGCGCGATCCCCTGCTTGAACTTGCGCAGCATGTCCTGGAAGTCGGCATCCTCGTCGCCGGTCGGCTCCTTTTCCTCGACGACCATACGCGTCGACTTCGGCTCTTCGTCCTCGCGCAGCCAGTCACCAAGGGAGACGAAGTCGTCGTCGCCGCCGGCGGCGGGGGCGGGTGGCGGCTCGTCGGGCACCGCCGCGATCATGCCCGTATAGCGCTGCTTGCCGGCCACGGGATGCGTGGCGGTGGCCGTGCGCTTGTCCGGCGCCGGCGGTGGCGGAGGTTCGACGACGGCGAGCGATTCGAGAGCGGCCAGCGCCCGCGCATCGTCAGGGGCGATCTCGATGACGCGCTGATAGACCGTGCGGGCTTTGTCGGCCTGCCCTTCGCGGAAGAGCGCATCGGCGAGGTCGAGGTACGCTTGCGCGAGGCCGGGACGATCGTCGCCGCGGAAGGCGAACTCGACGCGCTTCTGGTGGTGGCGCACCGACGACGGGTTGATGCGAACAATCTCGTCCGCCACCGACCGTGCTTCGTCGAGACGCCCGCCACGTTCGAAGCCGGTGAGCGTTTCCTCGAGCATCGCGAGCCCTTCGTCGCGACTGCCTTCGTCGAGCATCGTTTCGGCGAGCTGGCGGCGCAGCGTCCAGTTCTCCGGCTCCTGCGCCACCTGCGCGCGCAGGTCCTCGACGCTGGACGCGAGCATCGGAATGGCCATCGACGTCGTGCGGCGCACGGGCGGCGTTGGCGCATCCACCAACTCGACATCGACGTCGCCGAAGTCGGTAGGGGCATCGACTTCGGGAGCCGAGTCGGCCTCCACGGGCGCGGCATCGAGATCGATGAAGCCGAGTTCTTCGGCGGCGGCGGGCTGTTCGGCGGCGGGCTGTTCGGCGGCCGACGGCTCGCCGAGATCGACCATCGGCAGCTCGATGTCGAGCGTCGGCGTCGGCGCCGGTTCCGCTTCGACAACCGACTCGGCGAGGTCGAGCAGCGGGAGGTCGACGTCGGGCGTCGCTGGCGACGGCGCCGTCTCCGTCATCGACGTGTCGATGAGCGGCAGCGCGCCGGGGAGCGCGAGGTCACGCGTGGATTCACGAGCTGGCGCGCGCACTTCCTCGACGACGGAGAGATCGAGTTCGGCGAACTCGCCGGCGGTCATCGGCGCCGATTCATCAGCGGCATCGGGGACGAGCGACGTGGTCTCGAGGCCGAGCAGCGCGCCAGCGTTCGGGACGTCGGCGGGCGCACCACCGTCAAGCAACGTGGATTGAATGCCCTCGAGCGCCGGCGTCTCGACCAGCACCTCGGGCTCGGACGGGCGTTCGGGCTCGATCTGGGGTTCGGGCTCGGGTTCGGGCCGGAATTCGGGCGGCGGCTCGGGCGCAGCCACCGCGGCCGGCGGTGGCGGCGGCGGTGCGGCGGGCGGGGGCGTGAGCGATACCGACAGCCGCGGCTTGGGCTTCACCGGCGCGTCGAGATCGATGAAAATCAAATCATCGTGCGCTTTCGCTTCGGTGGAGTGGCGCGCCGTGCGCGCTGTCGCGGCGGGATCGATAGCGCGAATGCGCTCGAGCGTAGCCTCTGCCTCGGCGCTCTGGCCCGTCGACTGATATCGATCGAACAGGCTGGACAGCTGCTCGACGGCCTCGTCTTTTCGTTCGGCCTTGAGCAGCTGATCCGCGAGCATCAAGCGAATGTCATCTTGATCCGGGCAGAGATCGGCGAATTCCTTGAGCGCGCGGAACGCTTCATCCTTCTTGCCGGCCTTCTGCATGCGGTCGGCGTACTCGAGGAAGTTCTGCTTCGCATCGCCCTTGAAGCCTTTGGCCGCGGAGATCTTGCCGAGCTTGTAGTAGACCGACGCTCGGCCCGGCGAGGATCGCAGCACCTTGTTGCACAGTGCGATGGCGTTGTTGAAGAAACCGCCCTCGGCGTAGAGATCGACGGCGCGCTCGTAGAGCGTCACGGCCTCGGCGTTGTCGCCCTGTCGCATCAACAGGTCACCGACCCGATTGTAGAGCGCCACGTCGATATCGCCTTCGTCGCCGGCGTCGAAGACGTCAAGAATTTCGCGATAGGTCGCGATAGCCTTGTCGTACTTCTTTGCCTGCTCGAAGTCGGCTGCCTTCTTCTTCAGTTTCGCAAGATCAGCCATAGGGGTGCGTGCGCTATCCGGGCCCGGGTTACAACCTTAGACGGCGGAACCGTCCGGATCGAAAACTACGCCCCCGACAGCGCAGATGACAACGGGGGCCAGCCGCTTGCTCGCAAAGCGCCCGCAACGGGGCGCCCGAGGGCCTACCACACCCCGTGTGCCGGCACGCCGCGCACCCACGTGGCCAGGCAGCGATGGTCGCCGTACCAGTAGGGCAGTTCACGGATGTCGTCGATGTCGTACAGCGCGAGATCGGCCGAGAATCCCGGTGCGATTTGCCCTGTGTCGGCAGCGAGCCCGACGGCGGCGGCGCCGTTGACGGTCGCGGCGACCACGGCTTCGCTGACGCTGAGATGCAGCTGGCTCACCGCCAGCGTGAGCACGAGCGGGAAGTTCACCGTGGGCGACGTGCCCGGATTGAAATCCGAGGCAAGCGCGACGGACGCGCCGGCATCGATGAGCGCCCGCGCGGGCGCCTGCCGCGGACGTCCAAGAAAGAGCATCGTGCCCGGCAACAGCGTGGCCACGGTGCCGGACTCCGCGAGCGCCTTGATGCCCGCCTCGGAGACTGCCGCGAGGTGATCGGCGCTCGTGGCGCCGATCTCGGCGGCGAGCTCGGCGGCGCCCGCCGTTTCGAGTTCATCGGCGTGAAGCTTGAGCTGGAGGCCGCAGCGCCGCGCCGCGCCAAGGATGATCCGCGCCTCGTCCGTGGTGTAAACGCCGGGTTCGCAGAAGATATCGGCGAAGGTCGCGAGGCCTTCGGCGGCGACCTGCGGCAGCATCTGCTCGACGATGAGCGCGATGTACTCGCCGCGGGTGCGCGGCGCGGCGCGGTACTCCAGCGGAATCTCGTGTGCGCCGAGGAACGTGGGGACGAGGCGCAGCGGCAGCGCCTGCTGGAGCCGACGGATCACGCGCAGCGACTTGAGTTCGTCATCAAGCGAAAGTCCGTAGCCCGATTTCACCTCAACGGTGGTGGTGCCGTGCGCGGCGAGGCGCCGAAGGCGGGGCAGCGCAAGCGAGAAGAGTTCGTCCTCGGAGCGCGCGCGCAGGTCGCGCACCGAGCTGTGAATGCCGCCGCCGCGCCGCGCGATTTCCATGTAGCCGACGCCGGCGCCGCGCAGCTCCTGTTCTTCGTGGCGCGGCTTTCCGAAGATGCCGTGCGGGTGCGAGTCGACGAGGCCGGGCATGAGCAGGCGTCGGGCACAGTCGACGACGGTGGCATTGGGATGCGCGGCGCGCACGGCGTCGCGCGGCCCGACCGCGGCAATGCGTTCGCCCTCGACGACGACGGCCGCATCGGTGAGGACTTCCAGATCGCGCATCTCGGCGCCGCGTCGAGCGCGCGGGGCGCCGGCGCAGGTGACGATTTGGGATGCGTTGTCGAAGAGGAGAGTCATGCAGACAGAGTGGGCAGGTTGAACGCGACCGAGGGAAAGTACGATGGCGGGCTATGGAGACGCGAGGGCTGGCGGGTGCTCTGTCGAGTGCACCGTTGCGTGCACCGTCTGGATGCACCGTCGGGTGCGTCGGCGCATCGTGGCGACTACGTTTCTCCGGACACTTTCGCCCCACGGCTCATGAGCTTGAAGTCCCTGTTGCAGCGCATGCCCGGAATCCGCTGGATCGTTGATGTGCGCCGCGAGGTGCTCAAGATGTCGCTCGACGTCGAGGCCACGCGCCGAGCGACGCAGGAGCAGCTCGGCGCGACGAGCGCGGCCTACGTGGACTCGCTGCTGCAGCAGCCGCGCTACGCCGACCCGCGCCACCTGGCGCACCACGAACTCAAGGTGCATTCGCAGGGTGGGCAGGACGGCATTGTCGCCGAAATCTTCCGCCGCATTGGCACGACGAATCGCAGTTTCCTCGAGATCGGCGTGGAATCGGGGCTTGAGTGCAATACGCTTCTGCTGCTGCGCCAGGGTTGGCGCGGATACTGGGTGGAGGGAAATCCGCAGGAAGCCGCGCTTGCCCGATCGTACTTTGCGTCCGAGATCGCGGCGGGTCAGCTTACGATCATCGAGAAGATCCTGACGCGCGAGAACGTGGCACAGACGCTGCGTGACGCCGGCGTGCCGGCCGAGGTGGACCTGCTGTCGCTCGACATCGACCGCAACACGTGGCATGTGTGGCGCGCGCTCGAGAGCGTGCGCGCGCGCGCGGTGGCGGTGGAGTACAACGCGAGCTTCGGGCCGCACGTGGACTGGGTGATCGACGATGCGCCGGCCCTCGCGTGGAACGGCACCGTGAACTTCGGCGCGAGTCTGGCGGCGTACGAGCGGCTCGGGCGTGAACGCGGAATGGCGCTGGTCGCATGCACGCTCAACGGGATCGACGCGTTCTTTGTGGAGGCATCGCTCGCGGACGCGCACTTTGTCGGACCGTTCACGAGCGAGGCGCGGTGGGAGCCGCCGCGCTACTGGCTGCGCTGGCGTGATGGCCACCCCACGGGGCCGCTGCGGTAGTCCGCCCTCAGGCGAGCAGGTCCTGAAAGCGGGAGAGCGTGAGCGGCGCCTGCGCTTCGCCGCGGCAGGCGTAATAACAGGCGTTGCAGGCAATAGGCGCGTAGCCGTTGTACTCGCTCCAGTGCTTGTCGGCCGGGAAATCGGGGCAGCGGCGCACGAGGCCGCGCGGATTGATGTGAATGGTCGTCTCCCCTGACCGACACGGCTCGCGCATCTCGCTGCGCAAGTAGCGCGGCAGCTGCCGCAGGTACCAGTCGGAGTTGGTGATGACCCCGCGGTGCCGCCGTTTGAACGCGAGCAGTTCGCCGACGAGCGCCTCCACGCGGGCGTACTGATCCGCGCGAATGAGGTGGTCCTTGTTGCCGTTCTTGAAATCGGTGTAGACCGACAGGTTCACGCCGGCGCCGGCACGATGCGCGTGATGGACGATGGGGAGGATGTCGTCGAGGTTGTCGTCGCGGATGACGCTGTTGAAGCGCACGTTCATGCCGCGCTCGCGCATCTCGGGGACGAGGCGCAGGATCTTGGCGGCAAGCCCGGGAATGCCGCGCTGCACATCGTGCCGCTCGTCGAGGTAATCGAGCGAGATATTGATCTGGTCGAGGCCGGCATCCCACAGCGCCTGCGCCCGCTCGATGCCGAGCATGCCGCCGTGCGTGAGGAGCGTGATGTAGCAGTACGGCACGGCCTGCGCGACCTCGGCGACGATGACCTCGAGATCGCGGCGCAGCGTGGGTTCGCCGCCGGTGAAGGTGATCATCATCGGATCGAAGGCGCGCGCGGCATCGACGAACGACGCGAGCTCGTGCGCACGCTCCGCGGCCGGTGTCTTCCAGTAGTCGCAGCCGCCGCACGCGGCGTTGCAGCGCATGGTGACTTCGAAGTTCACGAGGACGGGCCGGCGCGTGAGGCGCAGCCGCGCGTACTTGATGGCAAACGGCAGCAGATGCCAGGGCTTGTACTTGGGGCTCAGCATTGCGGCGAAATCTAAGCGGGGGGCTCGGCGTTCATCGGCGAAGTCGCCGGTCCACGGTGTCCCGCGTGCGTCGCCGCGACCGCTAGCCGATCATCGGCAGCTTGAGCCCCTTGGCATGTGCCGTCTCGATGGCGGTCTCGTAGCCGGCGTCGGCGTGACGCGCGACGCCCATGCCCGGATCGTTGGTGAGCACGCGCTCGAGGCGCAGGCGCATCTCGGGTGTGCCATCAGCGACGATCACCTGCCCCGCGTGCAGCGAGTTGCCAATGCCGACGCCGCCTCCATGATGGAACGACACCCAGCTCGCGCCGCTCGCGACGTTCACCATGGCATTGAGGATGGCCCAGTCGGCCACGGCGTCGGTGCCGTCCTTCATCCCCTCGGTTTCGCGGAAGGGCGAGGCCACCGATCCGGTATCGAGGTGATCGCGCCCGATGACGATGGGCGCCGACACTTCGCCGCGCGCGACGAGATCGTTGAGCGCGACGCCGAACTTGGCGCGGTCGCCCTGCCCTAGCCAGCAGATGCGGGCGGGCAATCCCTGGAAATGGATGCGTTCACGCGCCAAACGAATCCAGCGCGCCAAATGCGTGTCGGCCGGGAAGAGCGAGAGCACGAGCTCGTCGGTGCGCGCGATATCCGCGGGATCACCCGAGAGCGCCGCCCAGCGGAACGGCCCCTTCCCTTCGCAGAAGAGCGGACGAATGTACTCGGGAACGAAGCCGGGAATCGTGAATGCGTCGGTGAGGCCCGCATCAAACGCGACCGTGCGAATGTTGTTGCCGTAGTCAAAGGCGATGGCGCCCTTGTCCTGCATGGCGCGCATGGCGCGCACATGATCCACCACGCTCGCCGTCGCCCACTTCACATACTCCGTGGGATTCGTGGCGCGCATCACGGCCGCGGCCGTGAGCGTCATGCCCGCGGGCACGTAGCCGTTGAGCATGTCGTGCGCGCTGGTCTGGTCGGTGACGACATCCGGCGTGACGCCGCGGCGGACGAGTTCAGGGAGCACCTCGGCCGCGTTGCCAACGAGCCCCACCGAGAGGCCGCGCTTGGCCGCCTGCGCCTCGCGCACCCACGCCAGCGCCTCGTCGAGACTGCTGGTCATCCGGTCGCAGTAGCCGGTGCCGAGCCGTTTCTCGATGCGCGATGGATCGACTTCGACGCCGAGGAAGGCCGCGTCGTTCATCGTCGCGGCGAGCGGCTGGGCGCCGCCCATCCCACCGAGTCCGGCGGTGAGAACGAACTTGCCGGCGAGCGAGCCATCGAAGTGCTTGCGCGCCAGCGAGCCGAAGGTCTCGTACGTGCCCTGCACGATGCCCTGCGAGCCGATGTAGATCCACGAGCCGGCGGTCATCTGACCGTACATCATGAGGCCTTTGCGCTCGAGCTCGCGGAAGTGATCCCACGTGGCGAAGCGCCCGACGAGGTTGCTGTTGGCGATGAGCACACGCGGCGCGTGGGCGTGCGTGCGGAACACGGCGACGGGCTTGCCGCTCTGCACGAGCAGCGTTTCGTCATTCTCGAGTTCGCGCAACGCGCGCACGATCGCCTCGAAGCACTCCCAGTTGCGCGCCGCCTTGCCCGTACCGCCGTACACGACGAGATCGTCGGGACGCTCGGCGACGTCGGGATCGAGATTGTTCATGAGCATGCGGAGGGCGGCTTCCTGCTGCCAACCCTTGCAGCTGATGGTGCTGCCGCGGGGGGCGCGCACTTCGTGGGCGGTGGCGGTCATGGGAATCGGTCCTTATGAAACGGCGAACTCGCGCCGCTGAATGGCGTCGGCGAGCGCGAGAATGTCGGGCGTGAGAATGCGGTCTTCGACGAGCGGCGAGACGACGCGGCGCACGGCATCGTGGGCGCGCTCGACGGTGACGCTGCTGCGCAGCGGGCGGCGGCAGTCGAGCCCCTGCGCGGCGCACATCAGCTCGATGGCGAGGACGTTGCGCACGTTGCCGATGATGCGGCGCAGCTTCCACGCGGCGCCCATCGCCATCGGCACCACGTCTTCCTTGCTGCCGTCGGTGGGGATGGTGTCGACGCTCGCCGGATGCGAGAGCACCTTGCATTCACTGGCGAGCGCGGCGGCGGAGACCTGCGCCATCATGAAGCCGCTGCTCACGCCGGCGGTGGCCGAGAGGAACGGCGGCAGTCCCTCGTTGAGGTCGGGGTGCACCAGCCGGTCGATGCGGCGCTCGGCGATGGTGGCGAGATTGGTCATCGCGATGGCGAGGACGTCGAGCGCCATCGCGACCGCCTGCCCGTGGAAGTTGCCGCCGCTGAGCATTTCACCGTTGTCAAAGACGAGCGGATTGTCGGTGGCGGCGTTCAGCTCGCGGCCAATGAGACCTTCCGCGAACTGGATGGCGTCGAGCACCGGGCCGTGCACCTGCGGCATACAGCGCAGCGCGTAGGCGTCCTGCACGCGCGGGTCGTTGTTGCGATGCGACTCGCGCAGTGGACTGTCGGCGAGGATGGTGCGGAGAAGCGCCGCGCTCTCGGATTGTCCGATTTGGCCACGCGCGTCGTGAATGCGTTCGTCAAACGCGGTGGGCGTGCCCATCAGCGCTTCGAGCGACATCGCGCCAGCGGCGTGCGCCGTCTGCCAGAGGAGGCGCGCGTCAGCCACGGCGAGCGCCGCGATGCCGGTGTGCGTCTGCGTGCCGTTGATGAGTGTGATGCCTTCTTTGGGGCCAAGCGTGACCGGGTGGAGTCCGGCCGCCATCAGCGCGTCACCGGACGGCAGCAGGCGTCCGTCGGCGGTGTGCAGCAGCGCTTCGCCGATGAGCGTCACGGCGAGCGCGGCGAGCGGCGCGAGGTCGCCGCTGGCTCCGACCGAGCCCTGCTCGCGCACCACGGGCCAGAGCCCGGCGTTGAGCATCGCGCAAACGAGTTCGGGCAGGTCGGGACGCGCGCCGGAGAAGCCTTTCGCCATCACGTTGGCGCGCAACAGCATCATGGCGCGCACTTCATGCTCGGGCAGCTCCGGGCCAACGCCGGCGGCGTGGCTGCGCACGAGGTTCACTTGCAACGCGGCCAGCTTGTCCTGCGGAATGGAGATATTGGACAGCTTGCCGAAGCCGGTGGTGACGCCGTACACGACGGCGTTGCGCTCGACGATGTCGGCGACGACGGCGCGTGATGCGAGCATGCGCGTGCGCGCGGCGGCGGCGAGCGCGACGGGGCGTCGGCCGAAGGCGACGTCATGCACATCGGCAAGCGTCAGCGAGTTGCCGTCGATTTCGAGCGGGCGGGACTGGGTCATGGCAAAGGCACCAGGGACTGACGGTAGCTGGCGCGATCGTAGTTGAACTTGAGGTCCGGTTCGGCCTTGAGCGCGACAAAGAACGTGAATGAGAAGTTGCCGTTGGGGGCCTGCGTGAAACCAAACATCGCGCGCCAGTCGTGCAGGTCACGCTGCAGCGTGACCTGGTGGCTCGCGAACTCCTTGCGCACCGCGTCATACGACGTGCTCCACTGCGCCGACCATTTCTGCGTGAGGTCGAAGCTCGTGCGCCAGTTGATGCTGGTCTGCGGCGGCACCCGGAAGAACGAGCCGCCCGCCGTCGTTGATGAGAACTGCGTGTAGTCGACTGGTGGCGCCGCGAGCGCATTGCGAACGCAGACGTCGTATTGGATCGGGTTCGTCTTCAGCGCTTCGCACTGGATCGTCGGGTCGTACTGCACCACGCGGCCGTTTCCGCCCGGCGGACGTTGCCGGTTGGCGCTGAGGCTGATGTTCGCCTCGAAGCCGCGCCCCGTGGGCACTGGCGCGATCTGCTGGCGCATGCCGGCGCCCGCTACCTGCTGGCCGCCCATACCTGAGCCAATGCCAACGCCGCCGGCTTCCGTGCCCGGCGGCCCGCCCGCGGACGTCGTGTCACCGCTGCCGCCAAGCAGGCGGCCGATCCAACGGATGAGTGCCGTCTGCTTGGTGAGCTGGAACGAGGCCGACACCGACTCGCGGAACGGGCTGAACTTCGCCGTGTCGCTGAGCACGGAACCCTGGAACAGCGAGTAGCCGACGTCGAACGTCATGCCCGGGAGCAGCGCCGAGTTGACATTCACGCTCAGGCGGTCGGACGCAAAGCCGCTGCGGCCGGTCTTCTTGGCGCGTTCGAAGTCATAGGTCAACGGCGAGAATCCAAGCGAGAGCAGCTTGATCTTCTTTCCCTCGTCCGACGACGACGTATCCGACGCCGACTTCTTGAGCTTCGCCTCGAACGTCTGGTTGAGGCCGAAGGAAATTCGGTTCTGCGCGAGCGAACCCAGATAGTCAGCGCGCGTCTTGCCGAGGGCGGCGAGGAACTCGTCGCTCACACTCGCCTTGGGCGCGAACGACCACGACAGCGTGGGATTGATCGAGTGGCGGAATCGCGCAAACGGGCCGATGCCCCACCGCGTGAGCCCAAACAAGGTGGGTCCGATGCCAACGCCCCACGACAGGCGCTTGGTCTGCGACACGAAGTTGCTCCCCGACCGCTCGCTGCGCACCCAGTAGCCGGCGGGATCGACGTTCTCCATCGACACGCTGGGCACGAGATTCCACGTGCCGCGGAAGAACGACGGCAGCGTGATGGCCGTGCGCCAATCGAGCGTGGTGAGGTAGGTGCGGCGGTAGACGCGCGTCTCGCGCCGGCTGGTATCCGCCGGATTGACGATGAGCCGCACCTCGGGGAAGTCATTCAAACGGTCGCTGTAGCTGATCGAGAGCGGGAGGTTGAACGATCCAATCTTGAACGGCGAGTTGAACGCCGCCGTCGTCGCCATCGTCGAGCGGTCGAAGCGCGCCGAGTCGAGCACGCCGTTGCGGTCAAAGTAGCGGTATTTGAAGTCGCCCTGCGCATCCAGATGCACGCTGCTGTTCGACGAAAAATTGAACGTCGGCGTCCACTCGGCCCACGGACCGATGTGAATGGCCTTTGACGAGACGTTGACGCTCGGGAAGTCCTGATCGACCTGGTCGCGCCCCGGGTACTGGCGGCGCGAGCCGCCAATCGACGCCGAAAACGGCCCCACCTGGCGCGAATAGTTAAGCATCGAGCTGATGGTGGCGAGCGCCGACATCGCATTCAGCGCCGTCTGGCGCTGCACCGTCGTGCTGGTGACGTAGTTGAGATTCGCCGAGAGCCGCGAGGTCGCCGAAAAGTCCTGCGAGTGCGTCCACGAGAGCTGTGTGTTGCTCTGTCCCGAACTGAGCGTGTTCTGTGACACGGCGAATCCGCCCGTCACAAAGCGATTGAGCCAGCGGTACCGGAACTGCCCGTTGATGCGCAGCCAGCCGGGGTCGGCCGTGCTGGCGCGCGCCGCCGAGCGCCAGTCCATCGAGAGGGCGAAGTCGGTGTAGTCGCTGATGGCGAAGTAGTAACCGATGTCCTCGATGGTGCGGCGATACGTCGGACTGTTGCGCACGAGCTCGGCGAAGCCGAAGCGCGGCGTCAGAATGCCGCTGCGGCGGCCCGACCGAATGTCCTGGAAGATGAACGGCAGCCAGAAGACGGGGACGCCCTGCAGGTACAGCACGGCCGGGCGCGCGACCATCATGTTCTTGCGCACCATCTTGATCTCGCTCGACGCGAAGTGGTAATGCGGCAGCGAGTCTTCGCAGGAGGTGATGGTGCCGTTTCGCCCGTAGGTGGACTCTTCGGTGGTCGAGTCGCCGGCGAAACCGCCGACGTGCGCCGAGACGACCCAGCGTTCGCCGCTGTTCTCAATCGTCTTGATGTTAGTGCCGGTTCCCTGCTTCTTCGTGATGTCGTAGATCGTATGTCCGCTGGCGTTGACGTCGTCGCGCCCTTTTTCGCGGACGATGATCGCCGGGCCGAGCGCGAGCGCCTTGTTCGTGGAGTCGCTGTAGCGAATGGTGTCGGCGGCGATGAGCGTTACCTCGCGCTCGACGACGGCGCGCTCCTTCGTCTTGCCGATGAGCGTAATGGTGCGATCGGTGGCCCGAAAGTCCACGGAGTCGGCCTGATAGCGCACCAGGGCGTAGCCCTTGCGGTCCATTAGCGCCTTGGCGACTGAATCGGCGGGCATCCAGTGCACGACGGCGGTGTCGCCCTTGGTGCTGTCGGCCGCCTGACGCGTGGGCTGTGTCGAGCGCGGCTGCGCGCTGCGCGGAACGGTGGGGCGGCGGCCGCCAGGGATCTGCGCGCCGGTCACGGACGCGATGGCAGCAAGCAGGCCCAGCGCGATGGCCACGCGAATGACGCCGCGCGACACGCCGAGTGCCTCACCTCGCGCGGCGCGGCGCATCAGCGGTCCGAGGCGGCCGCGATGCGTTCCGCCTCCTCCTCGCGGCGCGACTTCTTCTGCTTGGCCCGGTACACGAACCACGACAGCACGATGCTCAGTTCGTACAGCCCGTACAGCGGGATGAAAAGCATCAACGTCGAGATGATCAGGTCGCCCGGCGTGATGATGGCCGAGAGAATGAGCATACCGACGAACGAATGCCGCCGGAATTTCGCGAGCAACCTCGGTGTCACCAACCCGAGCGCCGTGAGCGCGAGGATCAGGATTGGCAGCTCGAAGACCGCGCCAAACGCAAGCGTCAGCGCCACCGCGAAGCCGAAGTATTCGGAGGCCGACACCATCTGTTGCAGCGACGCGGATCCGATGCCGCCGAGCAGCTCCAGCGTGATGGGCAGCACCCACAGCACCGACAGCGTGCAGCCGATGAGAAACAGCCCCGCCGCGCCGATGAGCACGGGGACGATGACGCGCTTCTCGTGCTGGTGCAGTGCGGGCGAAAGAAACGCCCACACCTGATACACGATCACCGGGCTCGCGAGCACGATGCCGAGGCCGAACGACACGTTCATCAGGATCGTGAACGGGTCAGCCGGGTGCGTGTAAATGAGCTTATGGCCGTGGAGGAAGTCCTTGGCCGGATACGCGATCAGCCCAATGACATCGAAGTTGCTGACCAGCGTGAACGCCACCGCAAACGCGATCAGCAGCGCGGCCCCGCTCCAGATCAGACGCCAGCGCAGTTCCTCGAGGTGATCGAGGAACGGCATTTCCGCCTGTTCTTCCCGCCGGTCCGCCGAGGCCACGACTGCCCCGGCGCTATCTCAGGTCCCGCAGCATCGCGGCCGCCAGCGTCGCCGAGTCCGACTTGGGATACTTGTCGATGACTTGCTGCAACAACGTGCGCGCCTGCCGCGTCTGCCCCGCCACCTTGAGCGCCACCGCGCGCTTGTAGATGGCCTCGGGCGCGCGCTCCGACGCGGGATACCGATCGGCGACGAGCGCGAAGACGGAATCGGCCTCGACCAGCGCACCGGCCGACGAGAACGTCAGCGCGATCTGGTACTGCGCCTCTGGTGCAAGGTCCGACGCCGGATACTGCGCGAGCACGTCGCTAAACGCGGCCCGCGCGGCGGACGACGCACCGCGCGCCAGTTGCTGCCGGCCGAGTTCCATCAGCTGATACGGTCCTGGCGACGGCGCTCCCGACGGCGACGCCGGCGACGCACCACTCGGCGCCCCGGAAGCGGGCACCGTGACGCTCGACACCGGCGGCTGCTCGGCGGCGCGCGCCTCGATCTGCGCGCGCAGGGCGTCGACCTGCCGGCGGCTTTGGCCGGTGAGTTCCTGAATGGTCAGCAGCTGCTGCTCGACGCCGTGCACCGACATCGCGACGTCGCCCTGAAAGCGCTGGAGCGTGGACGAGACGCGGCGCAGCGAATCGGAGACCGCGCCGAGCGCGTTCATGATTTGCCGAAGCTGCACGGCCTGCAGCGTGTCGGCGCGCGCAGCGCGCGCGGCGAACGCCTGCAGGTTGGCGATGTCACTCTGCAGCGCCCGCGCGTCGTTGCGCGTCGCAAAGCACGCCCCGGCCGTCAGGATGACGGCCGGAGCAATCAACAAGCGCGGAAGACGACGAATCACTTGTTCGGGAGCTTGAACGGGTTGGCGCCGGCGATGATTTCGAACTCGTCGCGGCGATTCTTGGCCCACGCATCGTCGTTGTCCGCACTCACGGCCGGGCGCTCCTCACCGAAGCTCACGACGTCAATGCGTCCGCCGTCAATGCCGCGGGCGATGAGATAGCGCTTCACCTCGGCCGCACGGCGCTGGCCGAGCGCGAGGTTGTATTCGTCCGAGCCGCGGTTGTCCGTGTGGCCCGCGACGCGAATGCGCATGTCGGCATTGGCCTGGAACGCCGGGATCTTCGCGTCGAGCGTCATTTTCTGGTCGTCGCGAATGTCGGACTTGTCATAATCGAAGTACACCGGCACGCCGAATGCGGACTTGGCGGCGGCAATCGCGGCGGCGTCGCGCGCGGCCCGCTCGGCGGCGGCCTTCTCGGCGGCGGCTCTGGCGGCTGCGTCGGCCGCGGCCTTGCGAGCGCGCTCGGCGGCGTCAGCCGAATCCTGGTTGAACGGCTTCACGACCGGTGCGGGCTGCGGAGCCACAACCGGCTTCTTCTTGCAGGCGGACGCGGTCACGGCGGCCAGCGCCACGACGGCAAGGACGAGTGAGCGAGAGCGAACACGCATGACAGAATCTCCAGTGGGGGTCGAACGAATATGGCTACGGCTGTTCCATCCGCGGCGACCATGCAGCCATGCGGGCGAGCCCGGCACCCCGCGTCAGCTGCCGTGTGCGCCCTGATTCCGTGTCGAGCACCCAAAGCTGCTTGGCGCCCGAGCGCGTTGACGTGAACACCACGTGCCGACCGTCCGGTGCCCACGACGGGTCTTCGTTGCGCGCGTCGCCGGTCAGCTGCCTGATCTTGCGGTCGCGCACGTTGATCACCATCACCTGCAAGTTGGGTCCTTCTTGCGACGTGAACGCCACGTTGCGGCCATCCGGCGACCAGTCGGGGTTGGCGCGGTACGGCTGATCCCCGCTTGGCGACTCGGTCAACAACTCGGCATTCGTACCGTCCGTATCGGTAATATACACCTCAGGATGACCGAGGCGACCAGAGATGTACGCGATCTTGCGGCCGTCCGGACTGAAGCTCGGCGACGACGTGGGACTGCCCCGTCCGACGGTCACGCGGCGCGGCGCATCGCTGCCGAACGGGGTGACGGCGTAGAGGTCGGTGCCGTCATCACCCGCCGAGAAGACCAGCGTGCTGCCGTCGGGCGAAAACGTGGGCGTGATGTTGCTGCCGCCCTGATCAGGGACGCGGCGCCCCTGTCCCGTGGTGATGTCGCGGACCACGATGTGCGTGCCATCGTCGGCCATCGCGGCATATGCGATGTAGCGCCCCGTGGGATGCCACGAGGGCGAGAGCGCGACGCCGCCGACGCCCATCGGCGCGAGATTGGCGCCATCCGAATCCACGATCCAGATGCGCTGATCGCGCACGAACATCACGCGAGTGGCCGCGATGCCGCGCGTCGAGGTGATCCAACGTTCTACCTCGTCACTGGCGCGATGCACCACCATGCGCCAAGCGGGCGACAGTTCCTTGCTGCCGTTGAAGGCGAAGTCGCTGACGTTCAGCACTTTCTTGCCGGCGATGTCGTGCACGGCCACGTGCAGCGACCCCTGTGGCGTCACCGACGCCTGCACGAGCGCCGAGGCACCCATCTTCGCGTACAACTCGTAGTTGATGCGACCCACCGGCGGCGGCCCGGCATCGGCGCTGATCACGGTCAGGCGATCGCCGAAATCGAGATTGCGCGCCAGCATCGCCCGCACGGTGTCGGCATTGGCGCCGGCCACCGAAGTGACGAACACGCCGGGGCGCGAACTCGGATCGTAGGTCAGGCCGACGCGAACGCCCTGTGGAATCGTGTCCTGCGCATCAAGGCGCAGGGCGAGGAGACACAGCACGCTCAGCGTTCGCAAAGGTCTGGGTGGCATCAACGAAGGGTTTTCGGGTCGAAACGGAAGATCACGGGAAGCACGTCATCCATGAACTGCGCGGGGAGCGGTCCCCAAGCCTTGGCCGCCGCGGCGGCCTCGACGGCGCCCTGACACTCGAGATCAAACGAGTACGAACCGCTCTTCTGCAGGAAGCGGAATCCCGCCATCGTCCCATCGCGCCGGATGAAGAAGAACACCTCGGCCGTCCGCAGCGACTTGTCGGAGGGTGAGAAGTTCAACCGCACCTGACGCACGATGTTCTGCAGATACCCCGGAAACGGGAAGTCGATCCCCTCGGTGCGGATGTTGGCGACATCAGCGCCGGAGCCGCCGACGGCGCCGCCGCCGGCCTTCGGCGCGACGGCACCGGCCTTGGTCTTGGGAAGCGGCGTCGCCTTGTCCGGAGTCTTCTTCGCTTCCTTGCCGGTGGGTTTCTTGATCTTCACCGCATCAGGCGCGGGCTTGGGAGCGGCCTTCGGCGGCGGCGTCGTAGCGGCTGGAGTTGGCTCGTTGGTTACCACACCAACCGCGGGCGGTCCGGGCGGCGCGGCGATGAGTTCCACCTTGTACATCGGCGGCAAGGCGACGTGCGAGCCCGCCGTCGATGCGTAGAACACCGTGGCGGCAACCAGCACGTGCAGCAAGGCCGAGGCAACGAGCGGCGCGGTGATGTTCGTTGGGCGCGCCCGCACCGTGATCACGGCTGCACCGTCTCCGGTTCCGTGACGAGTCCGACATTCACGATGCCGGCCTTCTGAATGGTCGCGAGCACCTGTGCCACGATGCCGTACGGCGCGCCCTGATCGGCGCGCACATACACGCCGTCTCGCCCGGCCTTCGACGAGAGCGCCTTGAACGCCGCCTTGAACTCGGCGAGCGACATCGGCGTGTCGTCGGCGTAGACGCGGCCGTTGGCGGCAATGCTGACGACAAGTCCGCCCTTGGGTTCGAGCGCCCGCGCCGCGGTCTTCGGCAGCGTGACGTCCACCCCGCCCTGCATCAGCGGCGCGGTCATCATGAAGATGACGAGCAGCAGCATCATCACGTCGATGAGCGAGACGACGTTGATGTCCGCGTTGAGCGGCGCGCGGTCTCCGTGCGTGCGGCGGCGCACGCTAGACGCGCCCCTCGCGCGCCATCAGCGCGATCACTTCGGAGCCAAATCCCTCGAGTTCGCCGTCGAAGCGATTGAGTCGCGCGGCGAAGATGTTGTACGCGAACGTTGCCGGAATCGCGACCGCCAGCGCCGCGGCCGTGGCGATGAGCGCCTCGGCGACGCCGGGCGCGACCGCGCCGAGATTGCCCGAGCCCTTGATGGCGACGCCGAGAAACGCGTCGATGACGCCGAGCACCGTGCCGAGGAGTCCGATGAGCGGACTCGCGGATCCGATGACGGCGAGCGACGGAATGAAGCGGCCGAGCATGTCGCGTTCGGTCGTGACTTCGGCGTCGAGCAGCAGCCGCATCGCTTCGACCTGCGATTCGCGCAGCGGCTGCGCGGTTCCATCGGCGTCGCGTACGGCGGTGTCCTGCAGGAAGTTCACGGCGCGGGCGAAGACGCGGTTGAACGGCGAGGACGGCGCCTTGCGCGCCATCGCCACCGCCTGCTCGAGCTTGGTGGCGCGCGAGAACTCGCGCATGAACGCCTGCGACGACCTCGCCGTCCGGCGGAACTCGAACCACTTCGCCAGCATGATGCCCCAGCTGTAGAGCGACAGCACGAGCAGGATCGCCAGGACCACCTTGGTGGCAAGGGCGGAGTTGACGATGAGCTCGAGGGGGGTCGTGGGGATGGCTGAGTTCATGGACGATTCAGGACAGGGATCACGGATTTCGATTGAGGATTACGATCGAGGATTTCGATTACGATTGCCTTGCAGCGAAGAAGTCGAACGTCTCCTTCAATCCCGCGTCGAGCGAACGTTCCGGCTTCCAGTGCAACAGCTGCTGGACCTTGCCGATGCTGACGGCGGAACGGAGCTGTTCACCCGGGCGCGCCGGCGCATGCTCGATGAGACTCTCGCGGCCGCTGACGCGGCGCAGCGTCTCGGCGAGCTGAATGACATTCGTTTCGACGCCGGTGCCGATGTTCATGGCGCGCGCGTCGAGGCGTCCGATGCGGGGAAGCGGCGCGGTCGCGGCGGCAGCGTTCGCGGCGGCGACGTCCTTCACGTGCACGTAGTCGCGCGTCTGGCGGCCGTCGCCAAAAACCGTGAGTGGCTTGCCGGCGAGCAGACGGTTGCAGAAGATGGCGACGACGCCCGCTTCACCGTGCGGGTCCTGGCGCGGACCGTACACGTTCGCGTAGCGGAGCACGGCGCCGTCGAGCCCGTGAATGCGGCCGTAGTACGCGAGGTAGTGTTCGACGGCGAGCTTGGCGATGCCGTACGGCGAGTCGGGATCCTTCGCGTAGTCCTCGATGTTCGGCGGCGTCACAAAGTCGCCGTAGATCGCGCCTCCGGTCGAGGCAAAAATGAATCGCGGACGCTTGGCCGCGGCGCGCACCGCCTCGAGCAGGTTCAGGGCGCCGAGGATGTTGATCGACGCATCATGCACCGGATCGTTGACGCTCTTGCGCACGTCAATCTGCGCGGCCTGATGCAGAACGACGTCGAAGCCGCCCTCGCGCACCGTGCGCGCCGCGTCGGTGCTTCGGACATCCGTCTGCACGAACTCGGCGCCGGACGGCACGTTTTCGCGCCGGCCGGTCGAGAGATCATCGATGATGACGACTGAGAAACCGCGGGCCAGCAGGGCATCGGCGATGTGCGAGCCGATGAACCCCGCGCCGCCGGTGACAAGGGCGCGTGGTGACATGCGGGAAACCTAATCCACAGAGGGCGGTCATGCCCCCGATCAGGGCATCTTGGCCGTCATGCGTCCGGACAACCCATTGGTGATGTCGGCGTGCGCGCGATTCAGGATGATCGCCGACGTCCCGAACGGCGTGACGCGCAGCACCTGGGCCACGGCCGCCACCTCTGGCGCGTGCTGCTCACCCGCCTCGCCGGTACCGAGTGGAGCGTAGAGCGTCACCTGATCGCCAGCGACGAAGCCGTCCTTGCTGCGCGACGAGAGAATGAGATACGAGCCAATCTGGGGAAGCACCGGATTGTCGAGCATCCAGACGAGCGACGTCGGCGTGCCAAACTCAACCGCCGACGGATGCACATCGCGCGGCGGGCTGATCGAGTCGATGCTCGTGACGCCCTGCCCTTCCATCATGTTGCGGTAGCGCTGAATGATCACGCCGCGGGCGTCGCCCGTGCCGGGGTCGTTCCGCAGTTCAACGACGCCGGTCACGATGACGACTTGTCCCTGGCCGTGAAGCACCGGACCCAACTCAAACGTCATGAAGCGCTGGCCGTTCGCGCGCGTCGCGCCAGCCGGCAACCGCAAAAAGACGGCTTCGTCCGACTGGTAGACTCGCTGCTCGAGGCTGGGCGTGACGACCTGCGCGCTGGCCGTGGAGAGCAGGCGTCCACCGCCAACGGGGCCGCCGTCGGCCCAGACATACGGCGACGCGAGGTATTGTCCCGGGCGCACCGCATAGTGCGACACCAGCAGGCTGTCGGACGCGCGCTCCTTGCGGGCGCGCTTGTACCGGCGCGGATCAAAAATGGTGGAAGCACTCGCATCATAGGCCATCGGTGGCCGTGCCGCGTCGGCGACCGTCTTCGGCGCGGCTGCGCCCGTGGGAAGCCGCAGCACTTCGCCGGGATAGATCCAATGCGGATCTTCCACGACGGCCGTGTTCAGTCGATAGATCTCGGGCCAGAGATACGCGTCGCCGAGGTATTGTTTGGCCAGGCTCCAGAGGGTCTCGCCGCGCGCGACGGTGTGCGTGCTGCCCGCCGCGCCCGGCTCGGCGGCCGACCTCGGCGCCGCCGTCGGTGCGATCGTTTTCGCCGGCTGGGCCGCGGGTGTCTTGACCGGTGCAGCGGCGGGCTTCGCCTGCTGCGCGGGTGCCGGTTTCGCCGGCTGGGCGGCAGGCTGCTTCACCGGCGGTTTGGCCGGTTGCTGGGCCTGCAGCGCGAGGGCGGCGCTGAAGAGAGCGGGAGCGAGCAGCGAGGCGCGAATACGGGCCATGGACGGGTCCGGTCGACGGTGAGGTCGTGGTAAGCATGGCAG
>JAHFCT010000111.1 GCA_023249375.1 Gemmatimonadota bacterium
GCATGGACGGTCGATCGCCAAGTCGCCCTCTGCGAAGTGGCCTCGCCGCCATACAAAGAGTCGGCGCGCGCCGAGGCGTTTCGCCGCGAGATGGTCGCCATTGGGTATCCCGCCGCGCGTATCGATGAGATTGGCAACGTGGTCACCGAGGTGAAGGGAACCGGACGGGGACCGACGGTGATGATTGCCGGCCATCTCGACACCGTCTTCCCCGAAGGCACCAACGTGAAGGTGACGCGCGACGGCGATCGGCTGAAGGGCGCGGGCATCGGCGATGACTGCCGCGGGCTCGCTGTGGTGCTCTCCACGGCGCGCGCGGTGAAGCAGGCGGGGCTCAACTTCGCCGGCCGAGTGATCTTCGTCGCCAACGTCGGCGAGGAAGGCGCGGGCAATCTGCGCGGCACGCGTCATCTGCTCGACACAAGCTACAAGGGACAGGTGGACTACTTCATCTCCGTCGATGGCGCGGGCGAAAGCATCACGAGCCGAGCCGTGGGGAGCAATCGCTACAACGTGCACTTCCTCTCGCCGGGCGGGCACAGCTACGGCGCGTTCGGCATGCCCAACCCCATTCATGCGATGGGACGCGCCATCGCCGCCATCGGCGACATCCAGGTGCCGCTCTCGCCCAAGACGACGTTCAACGTGGGCGTGGTGTCGGGCGGCACGTCGGTGAACTCCATCGCCATGGAAGGGGTGATGGATGTCGACATGCGCAGCGAGTCGGCGGACGAGTTGGCGAAGGTCGATGTGAAGATCCGAAAAGCCATCGACGACGCGGTGACCGCGGAGAAGGCGCGCTGGCCGCGTTCGTCCAAAGCGCTCACCGTGCGCATCGACACCATCGGCATCCGGCCGACGGGCGCGCAGTCCGACTCGGCGCCACTCGTTCGCGCGGCACTCGCCACCGCGCGCCAACTCGGCCTCAAGCCGACACTCGGCGCGTCGAGCACCGATGCCAACTACCCCATCTCCATCGGCGTGCCCGGCATCACCATTGATGGTGGCGGCGACGGCGGCGGCGCGCACTCGATCAGCGAATGGTACGAAGACGGAGCCGCGGGGTATCTTGGACCGCAGTGGGCGCTGCGGTTGATTGCAACGCTCGCGGGTGTGGCACCCTGACGCTGGCCGGTGGACGGCCAGGAGTGAGTGAACCGGTGATGGCGTTCATGAAAGATGGGTCGTCGCGACTGCGCGCGGCGCACGGATGAGATTGCGAGTCGCGCGAATGATGCCGCGTATCCCGTACGGCCCGATGCTGCTGGCGCTGACTATCGCGGCCTGCGGCGAGCCGGCGATACAAAGCGATACCGCCACCGCGCAGACAAGCGCGGTGCGCTCCACCGCCGGCAACATCACGTGCGTGGTCAAGAAGCTCGCCGACGGCGATTCGTTCACCTGCGCCGACGGCCGCAAGGTGCGGTTGCTTCTAATGGATGCACCCGAACTTCATCAGACCCCTTGGGGGCTGATGGCCAAGCGGCAGCTCGAATCGCTCGCCGGTCCCGGCACGACGCTGCGACTTGAACTCGACCGCAACCCCACCGACCGTTACGGCCGCACGTTGGCCTACGCGTGGGCCGACTCGGTGATGATCAACGAATGGATGGTCGCCAACGGCTGGGCGGTGGTGCTCGCCTACGAAAACGTGCGCCATCTCGACCGCTTGCAGCGCGCGGAACGTGCCGCGCAGGCTGGCAAGAAAGGCTTCTGGCAGGCGTGGGCCTTTCGCTGCCGCCCGGTGGATTACCGCGCCCACCGCTGCGGTGACGCACCGGCTCCGGAAGAACGGAAGTCCCGGCGTGCTCGAGGAGCGGCCGGGACGTCCTGATCGAGCTGGCGGGGAAGGAGGTGGAGTCCCGCCGTATGCACGATCCGTATTCGTAAGTTAGTGCCGCCCGAGCGACCGCCGCTTCACGCGCTCCACCTTCGCGATTCCCGACGGCCGCGCGGGCTGCAATTCAAGCATCGGTACGTCGCCGAAAAACTGGAATTCGAACGGGCCTTGCCCCGCGAAAAGACTGGCCCCAACGCCGTTTGGCCCCATATTCCAGTCGCGGTTTCCCCCCGAACCTCCGCCCCCCGCCATGTCCGACTTCCGTGCCCGGCTGGACGCGTCCATCGCGAACCAGTATGTGATCGAACGTGAACTCGGCGGCGGCGGGATGTCGCGCACGTATCTGGCGACCGAGCGCACGCTCAATCGGCGCGTCGTCATCAAGGTACTGGCGCCGGAATTGCTCGCTGGCGTATCGGTTGAACGGTTCAATCGCGAAGTGCTCCTCGCGGCGCAGTTGCAGCACCCGCACATCGTGCCCGTGCTTGGCGCCGGCGATGCGGACGGGCTGCCGTGGTTCACGATGCCGTACGTCGACGGCGAATCGGTGCGCGCACGGCTGTCGCAGGGACCGCTGTCGATCGGCGAAGTCATCAGCATTCTGCGCGACGTGGCGCGCGCGCTGGCCTTTGCGCACAAGCACGGCGTCGTGCACCGCGACATCAAGCCCGACAACGTGCTGCTCTCGGCGGGCAGCGCCACCGTCACCGATTTCGGAATCGCGAAGGCCATTTCGACGATTCGCGGCGATGCGCCGGGCGGAACGCTCACGGCCATCGGCACGTCGATTGGCACACCGGCCTACATGGCGCCCGAGCAGGCGGCGGGCGATCCCGACGTCGACCAGCGCGCCGATTTCTACTCGTTCGGCGTGCTCGCGTACGAGTTGCTCTGCGGGCAGACGCCGTTTCACAACCTGCCACCGTCGCGCATGCTCGCCGCGCAGCTCAGCGAAAAGCCGCGCGA
>JAHFCT010000040.1 GCA_023249375.1 Gemmatimonadota bacterium
CCGTGTCCATCGCCGCACTCCGTCAGCAACTCGCCGAGATCGTTCAGGGCGCGCACCCCGCCCTGCCGGGGCTGGCCACGGGCATTCCTGCACTCGATGCAGCCCTCCCCGAACACGGCCTGCCACGCGGCCGGCTCACCGAAATCGCCGGCGCACCCGGCAGCGGGCTCACCACCTTCGCGCGACACCTCGTCGCGAGTTCGCTGCACGCGGGATGGTGGGTGGCCTACATCGACGCGGCCCGCACCCTCGCCCCGCGCGACTGGGCCGCCCTCGGCGCCTACGACGGTTTATGGATGGTGCGCCCCGGCGATGCCGCACGCAGCGCATGGTGCGCCGACGTGCTGCTGCGCAGCGGCGCGTTTGGCCTGGTGATTCTCGATGGCGCCCCCGCCCTGTCGCGCTCCGTCGCGGTGCGCCTCGTGCGCCTCGCACGCGCCAGCGACGCGGCCTTCGTGCTCCTCAACACCGACGGCCAATCGGCCGGCATCGCCGGCGCGCTGCAACTGCGCGTGCGCCGAGCACGCAAAGCGGCGCGCGACAACGCGCTCGACATCACCGCACGACTCGACGGCGCAATGGGCGCGGCATCCGGCGCACCGTCCGGTACATCATCACGCGCCCCCGCACGCCCCGACACGCGCCGCGTGGTCATCACCATAGAGAAAGGCGGACCCGCACAACGAGTAGAGGTGGAGTATGACCGCGCCCCCGATGGTGCCCAGCACACTGCGCGTCGCGTGCGTGAGGATCCCCAGGTTCCCGATCGGCGCGGTGTGGCTCGGCGCGACGCCTCCCGACGCGGCGCACGCGCCGGCGGCGCCGGCGAACACGCCTTCCGATCTCCACGACGCAGCGACGCCGCACTGGGACGAACAGCCCCTCGCGCTCCGTGACGGCCAGCGCCTGCGCGCCGTGACCGCCGCCGCCGCGCGCGTGCACGTGCGTGCCGGCATGACCGTCGCCGCGGCGCGCGGACGCTGCGCCGCGCTCCACGTGCGCGCGTGGGACGACACGTGCGTGGCGCGCGAACTCGCGCGCACGAGCGCCGCGTTCTTGTCGGCGAGCCCGCAGGTGGCGCCCGCCGCCGGCATGCCGGGCACGTGGTGGATTGGCGCCACGGGCTTTGACGCACTCGGCGGCGAGCGCGCGCTCGCCGATACGCTGCAACGGATGGCGCGCGTGTGGCATCCTGGCGCCCGCGTGGGCATTGCGGACTCGTGCGTGGCCGCGCGGGCTGCGACGTGGCAAGCAGCATGCCGCATCGTCGCGCCTGGCGGTGATGCCGCGTCGCTCGCCGCGTTGCCGCTCTCGCTCATCCCAATGGATGCGGAAGTGCGCGAGGCACTCGTTGCGCTGGGGCTTGGCACGTGCGGCGCGCTCGCCGCGTTGTCGTCGGGCGACGTGGAACGACGATGGGGCACAGCGGGGTTGTCGGCGTGGCGCCTCGCGCAGGGCGTCGACCCGCGGCGGCCGGTGCTCGCGCGCACGGGGCCGCAGCGGCAGGCGCACGCCGAGCTGGCGATGAGCACCACGAACGCCGAGCCCGTGCTCTTTCTCGTGCGCGGCGGACTCGAGCGGTTAATGGCCGACCTTGTGCGCGACGGCCGCGCGGCGGCCGCGGTGGCCATCACGCTGACGCTCGACGACGGGCGCGGCGCGCTGCCGTCGGGGGGGATGCCTCACACCATCACGCGCGAGGTGCGCGCGCCGCGCGCGCTGGCCCGCGTGGCGCCATGGTTCGAACGCTGCCGCGCCCTGCTCGACACGTGGACGCTCACCGCGCCGGTGAGTGCGGTGACGGTGAGCATCACGGCGGCCGCGCCGCTGGGCGCCGAGCAGGGCGACTTGCTGGCGCCGGCGTGGCGCGATCCCGCGGCCGCCGAGGCGGCGTTCGAGCGGCTGCGCACCACGCTGGGCGCGCAGGGCGTGGTGCGGCCGGTGGCGCGGGATGCGTATTGCGCTGACAGGCAAGGCGCGTGGACGGAGATGGTAGATGGGAGAGGGTTGATGGGAGATGGGGCGACGGCACCACCACCATCACCCCTCACCTCTACCATCTACCATCCACCATCTACCATCTCATTACGCTTACTCGAAACCCCAGAATCCGTCACTGTCATTGCAGCGCCACGCGGCGACCCGCGCGCCATAGACTGGCGCGGCCGTCGCATTCCGATTGCGCGCGCGCTGGGACCGGAGCGGCTCTCCGGGGCGTGGTGGACTGATTCACCATTTGCGCGCGACTACTGGCGCTGCGAGAGCGATGAACTGGAGCAGGAATTTCTGCTCTACCGTGATGCGAACGGGTGGAAGCTGCAGGGGTGGTATGATTGAGACAGATGGTAGAGGGTAGATGGTAGAGGGTAGAGATACCATCGACGATCATGTGGGTTTGGCGAACCCCTCGCGCTGCATCACGCCCCAGCCCTTCTCGCCGCGCATCACTTTCCAGAAGGCGTGCAGGCGGTAGTACACCGTAAGTTGGCGGTAGCCGAAGCCTTCGATGACGGCAAAGAACATCAGCCGCCAGAGGTCGGTGCGGTTGTTGTAGCGCCGGAAGGTCACTTCCTCGAGCACAATGGCCCACAGCGACAGCATGATGCCGTAGCCGACCGCGACCGCGAGAAAGGCGAAGGCGAACGGCCGGTTGATGGCGCCAAGCCAGAGGCCGACGACGAGCCCGAGATAGCCGAGCAGTTCAACGATTGGCGCCAGCATCTCGCCGAACGCGAAAAACGGCAGCGCGACCATCCCCACCGCGCCATAGCGCGGGTTGAACAGCAGCTTGCGCCGTTCCCAGACCGTGCCGATGAGCCCGCGATGCCAGCGCTCGCGCTGGCGGTGCAGGATCTTGGTTGACGTCGGCACCTCGGTCCATGCGACGGGATCGGGAATGAACGGCATCGATGCTTTGATGCCGTGTTCCTTCAGATGGAGATGCAGGCGCACGGCGAGATCCATGTCTTCGGTGACGTTGCCGGTCTGATAGCCGCCGATGGCAAGCAGATACTGGCGCGCGAACAGCCCGAAGGCGCCGCTGATGATCAGGTTGCCGCCAATGCGGTTCCAGCCGAGCCGCCCGAAGAGAAACGCGCGCAGGTACTCCACGGTCTGGCACCCCGGGAGCCAGCGGGCATCGACGCGCGCCTTGACTACGCGCCCGTGCTCGATGGTGCAGGCATTGACGACGCGAATGGTGCCGCCGATGGCGGCGATATTGCGGCCGAGCAGAAACGGGCGTGACAATCGCAGCAGGGCGTCGGGTTCGATGAGTGTGTCGGCGTCGCAGGCAATCACGTAGGGAAACCGCGCCGCGTTGATCGCCGCATTGAGCGAGTCGGCCTTGCCCCCGTTGTCCTTGTCGATGACGAACAGCTTGGAGTGCGTGCGCGAGCGGTAGACGGCACGAATGTTCGCGGTGGCAATGGTGCGCTGGAATGCCGGCGGCACTTCGTACAGGTCGTAGGCGCGCACGAGTTCGTCCATCGTACGGTCCTTGGAGCCGTCGTTGACCAGCACGACTTCGTGCCGCGGGTATTCGAGGGTCAGGAACGACAGCACGCTCGCCACAATGCTGACTTCCTCATTGTACGCCGGCACGAGCACCGAGATGGGAGGCAGCGCATCGGTGGCGAGCACGCGCGCGAGGTACTCGTCGTCCGCGAGCTGGAAGTGCGTCCATAACTCGGGAAACGACAGCAGGAGCAGCAGCGCGTAGAACGAGTTGAGCAGGATGAAGTAGATGAGGATCATCCAGTCCAGCCCCACAAGGGCCTGTGTCAGCGCGTGCATCATGGGCCATCCTGCTGGCGCGCGTGCATCATGCGTCGGCCAACTCGAGCACGGCGCCGTCCGACAGTCCGGAGATCATCTCCGCCATTTCGCGCGCAAAGCGGTCGTTCGATCCACGGGCGAGGCGCAAGGCGGCACGGCCAGGCTCGCCCAACAGGGCGAGCGCGAGCGCCGAGCGGAACCGCACCCACCATGCGCGATCGACGAGACCGTGCTCCAGCCGCGGCTGGGCCTCGGCGGCGCGCAGCACGCCGAGGGCCTGCGCCGCCGCGGCGCGCACGAAGTCCTGCGGGTCGTCGAGCAGCGGGATGACCGCTTCAACTGAGTCGGCGTGCGGATATCGGCGCAGGGCGCGCGCCGCTGGCGCGCGCACTTCCGGATCGGGATGGCCGACGAGCTGCGTGACCGCCGGACGCAGCGATGGCAGGTCGAGCGATTCGGCGAGGCCAAGCCACGCGGCGAGATCGCCAGGCGGGGCATCGGATGCGAGGAATGATCGAAGCGGCTCCTCGGTGACGCGCCACACCGCCCTGAGCGTGTTGCACATGAAGAGGCGAACGGCGAGTGCTTCGCGCGGATAGCGCGAGACGGCGAGACGCACGAGTTCGGGATCGTCCACCGCGACGAGGGCCTGCGCGGCGGCGAGGCGCACCGCCGGGTGCGGGTCGCCGAGCAGGGGACGCAGAAGTTCGGCATCGGCGAGCGTTCCGACGATGCCCAGCGCGCGCGTGGCGTCGAGCCGTCGCCACCATCGCCCGCTGGTGCATCCATCAATGGCCCACACGGCCCAGCGCTCGCCGCGCAGCGCTTCGCCGAAGTTCGTGCGAAGCGAGCGCGGCACGCGGGTATCGAGCAGTTCGCCGGCGAACGCGAGGGCCGCATCGCGCGGCAAGCCGCGCAGCGCCTCGACGACCCGCTGCACCGTCCCGCGGCCGGCGAGCCACTGGGCGAGCGGCGCCGTCAACTGCGCGCGACCGCCACGCACGTGATCGGCCCGACGCACGAGGCGTTCGCGCCGCAGAATCACAAAGGCGGCAAGCAGCACGACGAAGATGGCCTGCGCCACGGCGACGACGCCGAGCACGAGGAGCAGACTCATCGTTCGACGCGCGGCTGGCGCACCCACCGCGGGAGCTTGGCCGTCAACACGCGCAGGCTCACCGGCTTGGTGATGTAGTCACTGGCTCCGGCGCGCAACGCGCGCACCTGGTCGGCGTCGCCGCCGTGCACGCTCAGGAAGACGATGACAAAATCGCGCGGCCGTTCGACGCGCAGGCGCTCCTGAATGGCGTGTCCGTCCAGGCCGGGCAGGTCCAGGTCGAGAAGCACCAGCGGCTTGTACGAACCAATCTTGAGGGCGCGCAGTGCTTCGAGCGCGTCGGGCCCGGTGCGCAGCACTCGGAACGTGTAGCCCTCGAGGCGCAGCGCATACTCAAGCAGATCGGAGAACGCGGCATCGTCCTCGACGATGATCACGTCGGGCGCTCGCGTGGAGTCGCCGGGCGCCCACGTGTGCGACGCCGCGCCCGAGGCGAGCGCCATGGCCGCGGCATCCTCGGCCGCGTGCCACAGTTCATCGGGCTGTGCGGCGCCGATGGTCGACGCCTCGGCCACGCCCACCACCCACGCCGGATCGTCCGGCTCGGCTCGGCGCAACGCCTCCAAGGCGCGCAGCAGGGGGTCCCACCCCTCGCGCACGGTCGCGATGAGCGACATTTCTCCCGAATGTGCCACGAGGGCGCCCGTGCCGCGCAGTGCGCGCGCGATGTGCGCGCAGACGTGCGGCCAGCGCGCGTCGTCGGACGGATCGCGTAAACGGACGGCAGCGGCGGCGAGCGCACCCCCCGCTCGGCGTTGCGCGCCAAAGAGCTGGGCCGCCTCCTGCAGTCCGACGTCGCGCTCAGAAAGTCCCGTGGCGGGATTCAGCCCGTGGGCCAAGCGCAACTGCCTGACCTGTTCGAGCCGAGCGAGCAACTGTGAGCGCAGTTCCGTGGGGGCGACCGGTTTGGCGATGAAACCGTCGGCGCCCGCTTCAATGGCGCGCTCGCGCGACTCGGCACCGGTGTCCGCTGAAAACAGCACGATGGGCAATTCGGCCCAGTCGGCGTGGGCGCGCAGCAGACGCGTGAGTTCAAACCCGGTCGTTCCGGGGAGTTGCACGTCCATCAGCAGGACGCCCGGACGCTCGTCATTCAGGGTGGTCAGCAGCTGCGACGGATCGCCAATCGTGACGGTGCGCAGGCCGGCATCTTCGCAGATGGCCTTGGAGAGCAGCAAGATCATCGGGTCATCGTCGAGCACCAGCACCGAACCTCCCACTACCGACGTGCGCTGCGCGAGGCGTTCGATGACGACCGCCAAGTCATCGGGTTCGATGTCCTCGTCCACCACCGTAACGGCGCCAAATGAGCGTGCGACGCTTGTTACGGTGCGCCGCGGATCGGCCAGCAGCACCAGGGGGAGTCCGTCCGGCACCTGCAGCGAGTGGCCGACATCCGCAGATGCGAGCACCACCTGCGGTCGTTCGCGACGGCGTGTTCGTTCGTGAAACTCCCCTGCGTTCATGATCATGAAGCGAACGCCAGCCGCTGGCGCTATCTGGGTCCACTTGGCCGCGCGCCCGGCGGGTGGATCCACGCACCACACCTCGCGCACCGGCATCGCGTCAGTGCGCTCGTCCAGTTCGCCGAAGATCGGCAGCAGCACGTCGACCAGATGACGGATGTGCTGGGCACGATCTTGCGGCTCGAGCGTCGGATCGACGGTCCAGCTGGACGCCCGCTGTTCCATGCGTCCCAGCCGTTCCGTGGCGAGGTCGAAGCCGTAGGACCCCGCCGAGCCGCGCAAGCGGTGCAGATCGCGCCGCAACGCGTCGAGGACGGCCGCGTCGCGGGGATCGGCCTCGAGCTGCTCCGCGAAGCCCCGCAATCGCGTAATCGCCGCGCGCGCCGATGAGAGAAAGCGTTCACGGAGGGCGTTGGACGGCGTTGTCATATGCCGACCCTCCGGGCGTATTCCGTCATGACCTAATGTATCTCCTTCGCAGAAACCCGCGCGACGTGGAAGTGAGCGTCGGGCTTACACCGATCTGAACGATCCCGTAATTTATGCGGCGATGGCACGTCTCGGTCGATTCGAGGTGCGTGGCAGTCAGCCATTCACGCGGCGTGCTCTGCCGAGTTCCTGTGATCAAGGCAGTCCTGAAGCCCTTTGGCCGCGACGTCGATCCCGTGCCCACACCGCACTCCGTGCCCTCGCCAGCGACCGCCGTACAGCAGCTCCGACGAGGCGTGCGGAGCGCATTGCTCGTTGCGGCGCTGACACCACTTACGAGTCACGCGCAGACGCCGGCGTGTCCGGCGTCGACTGATAGCGTCGTCGCCAGCGGCTGGCGCGCGTACCGCGCTGACTCGGCGGCAGTTGCCCTCGGGAGGTTTGCAGAGGCGCGCCGCCTTTGCCCCGCCAATATGGATGCGGCGGTAGGCGCGGGATTCGCCGCACTGCGTGTGGGACGCGTGGTCGAGGCTGAATCGGCGTTCGTACGGGTGACGCGGGCGACGCCGTCCTACGGCGATGCCTGGGATGGGCTCGCGATCGTGCGCAACCGCCAAGGGGACGTGGCCGGCGCGGTCGCTGCATGGCGGCGCGTCGTGGCAATCGATCCGGCCAACACGTCGGCGCGCGCGAATCTCGACCGCCTCGCACCTGACTGGGAGCGCGCCGCCACGCCGCCCGTGCGGCGCCGCAGTGCGACGCTCGACGTCACGATGCGCGTGCGCGGCACGGCGTTCGAGCTGCGCCGCGGCGATACGTGGGAGCCCTTCTATGTGAAGGGCGTGAATATGGGGCTCGCCCTGCCCGGCCGGTTTCCGGCGGAGTTCTCCCCGGATTCGAGTCTCTACGCCAGGTGGTTCGATCGCATCCGCGAGATGAACGCCAACACGATGCGCGTGTACACGATATTGCCGCCGGCGTTCTACCGTGCGCTGCGGGCGCATAATCTGGCGCACCCGGACGGCGCACTGCGCGTCATCCACGGCGTGTGGACGGAACTCCCGCCGCACGACGACTTCGACGACCGCGAGTTCAATGCCGAGTATCAGGCGGAGATCCGCCACGTGGTTGACCTGCTGCACGGCGCGGCGGTGATCGCCCCGCAGCCTGGTCATGCGAGCGGCGTGTACGACGCGGACGTCTCGCCATGGGTCATCGGCTACATCATTGGCCGCGAATGGGAACCGTATTCGCCGCGCCGGTTCAACGACAAGGTCGGAAAGAATCGCAGTTATCACGGGCGGTTCATGGTCATCGACAACGCGTCGCCGACCGACGTGTGGATGGTGACGCAGTGCGACCGGCTGATGGACTACGAGGTGGAGGCGTACAACGCGCAGCGCCCCATCGCCTACACCAACTGGCCCACCACGGATGCGATCGTCCACCCGACGGAGACGACGTACTCGCAACAGATGCAGTTCCGCGGGCTGAAGTACGAGGCGGACACCACCGCCGGGCCGGAGGTCAACGAGGAAGGCGTGTCGCTCGACGCGTCGCTGGCGCATCCCACCGCCGCCAACATCGCCGGGTGGTTTGCGTCGTATCACGCGTATCCGTACTACCCTGACTTTCTGCTCTACGACCCCGGCTACAATCAGGCCCGATCGTCGCGGGGCCGCAGCAACTATTTTGGCTATCTGCAGGAACTGATCCGCCACCATGCGGGAATTCCGGTTCTGATTTCCGAGTTCGGGATACCCTCGTCACGGGGTGTCTCGCACCTCCAGCCGCAGGGATGGAACCACGGCGGGCTGGACGAAGCGCAGGTCGCCGTCGCTGACGTCCGGCTTGCCGAGGACATCAAGGAAGCCGGCGCCGCAGGCGCGATTGTCTTTGCGTGGATCGATGAGTGGTTCAAGCGAAGCTGGCTGACGATGGACTTCCAGCTGCCGGCGGAGCGTGGCCGGCTCTGGCACAACATGCTGAGCTCGGAGCAGCACTATGGCGTGGTCGCGCTGCGCCCGGGGGCTCCCGGCACGACGCCGGAACCAGGCGGCGACGCGGCGCGGTGGCACGCGCTGCCGGTGCTTGAGTCGGGGCTCCTCGTCGGTCACGACACGTCGCTGGTGCGCGTGGGGAAGGACGAAGGCTTCGTCTACATCGCCATCGAGACGCCGAAACGCGCCGGTCGTGCGTTTCCGTGGGATTCGCTCTCGCTCCAGCTCGCGATCGACACATACCGCGGCGATCTCGGACAGTTCATTCTCCCGACGAGTGGGTTGCGCTCGAGCATCGGATTCGAGTTTCTGGTGGAGATCCGCTCGCCGAAGGACGCGGAACTCCGCGTGGCGCCGGACTACAATCCGTACATGACGCCGTGGCTCGCGCAGGGTGGCGCGCATTTCGGCGAACATTTCCGGCGTCCGGTGTGGAGCGGCCGTCGATTGGATGGCGTGTTCGATTCGCTGTGGACACTCACCAATCGTCCCCGATACACGAACACCGGTGCGCTCATCCCCGGCCAAGGCATCAACCTCGGGCGCCTGCGCTACGGCACGGCAGCGGCGTCTTCGCTCGCCGACTGGTTCTATGACGAACGAACCGCGACGCTGGAGCTGCGGCTGCCGTGGGCGATGCTGAACGTCAGCGATCCGTCGTCGCGCCGCGTGCTCTTTGAGAGCGACATCGCAAAGGCGCTTGACCCGTCGATCGCGCGGAGCCGTTCCCTGCTCACCGGCGTTCCGACCGATGGATTCCACATCGGCGTGGTGGCGTTGCGACGGGGACCCGAACTGGCCGGCACAATTCCGGCGCTCACGCCCTTTGGCGACTGGCCCGTAGAGGCATTCCCGCTCTGGAGCTGGACCACCTGGGACGAACCCACATGGCACGAGTACCTGAAGCCGGTCTACTTCGCTCTGCAGCAACTCTGGAGGACTCCATGAGCGCGCGCATCGCCCGCCGCGTCGGTCTCGCCGCGATGCTCCTCTTCGGCGCGGGTACGGCCTCGCAGGCACAGACCACCGTCGGCGATTCGCTGTGGCAGCTCGGGCGCACCGACGAAGCACGGCTTGCCTACGAGCGCGCGATCGGCGATGACCGCAACGCGGTGCGCGCGAACTTCCGGCTCGCCCAGCTGCTGGCGTGGCACTCCAACGTCGACTCGGCACTCGTGCTCCTGCGGTCCGCGCGCCATCGCCTGCCCGACGATCCCGATCTGCTGTTCACCGAAGCGACGTACCTGTCGTGGGCCAAGCGGTGGCCCGAGGCGCTCGTCCGCTACGACTCGATCATCGCGGCGCATCCCGATTTCGACTACGTGCGCAATGCGCGTGCCCGGACACTCTCGTGGGCGGGCCGACTTGCCGAAGCACGTGCCGGATACGATGAGATCCTGCGGCACGCGCCGGCTGATCGTGATGCCGGCATTGGCCGGGCACAGGTGAGCGCGTGGTCCGGCGACCTCAACGGAGCGGCGCAGCGATACGAGGCGCTCCTTGCGGACGATCCGGGCGACCCGCGCGTCCTGATGGGCCTCGCGTCGGTGCGCTCGTGGCTGGGCCGGCCGGCCACGGCACTGCGTCTTCTCGATCGCGCCGAGGCGCGCGCGAAGGGTGATGCGGACGTGGCGACGGTGCGCAAGGCGGTGCGCGAAAGCTCCGCGCCGAGCGTTGACGCCACGCAGTACTACAGCGACGACACCGACGGCAACGTCAACCGATGGCGCGTCGCCAACGCGCGCGCGTTTGCGGGCAATGCGCGTGGCACGTTCACGGCGGGCACGCTTGAGGCGACGGATCCGCGGCGTGATTCCCGGCGGATCATGCTCGAGGGGACCGTAGCGGCGCCCGTCGGCATCGTCATGCTAACCGGGGCGCTCGGCGTGCGCCAACTCTCGCCGAGCTGGCGCGCGCCAGCTGGTGAGCCGGTGACCCCAGACCGCAGCGTCATTACGTGGCGCGCCGGTGTTTCAGGAACGCTTGCACCGCGTCTCACCGGTTCGTTGACCTTCTCGCACTGGCCGTTCGACGAGATCGCCTCGCTGCTTGGCGGACGCCTCGACATCACGCAAGAGGATGCGTCCCTCGAGTGGCGCATGGCCAGCAAGGGTTCGGTGGCGCTGGGCGCGTCGCACCTCGCGTTCTCCGATCACAACGCGCGCAGCGGCGGCACCGTGCGCGTCACGCAACCGCTTGCGCATGGATTCAGCGTCGGCGCGTTTGCGATTGGCTTTGGCTACGCGGAGAAGAAGAGTCTGTACTTCTCGCCGGCGGCGTTCCGCGCGGCGGAGGCGACGGCTGGCTGGTCGCGCGAGACGCCGGCATGGAGCGCGGGCATCTCCGGGGGATACGGACGACAGCGGGTGACGAGCGGCCAACCCATCCAGGAACAGTGGCACCTCGACGCGCGCGCAGCGGTCCGGCTCAGCGCGACGCTGCGACTGGAACTGTTCGGCGGACGCAGCACGAGTGCGGCTGCCTCTGCCGTGGGCGCGTATCGCTACGACCTGCTCGGCCTCACCCTGCGGTATCGCCGCCCCTGAACTTCGGCGGACGCAGCCAGTACACGAGCGCGCCAGTAACCGGCGCGCTCAGCGCATAGAGCAGCGCCTTGGGATCGTCGGCAACGCTGGCCGCGCACATGGCGAGCACGCCGCCGACATAGACGATGAGCGGCAGCGGGTAGAGCGGCATCGCGAAGCCCGTTGGCGCGCCGAGCTTGCGGCGCAGGATCATTGCACCGGCGAGCGCGAGCGCGACGAACGGATAGGCAACCAGCGCATACACGCCGATGAGAAGCGAATAGCCGCCGGACACGACGAGGAACATCGCGATACCGGCGAGCGCGACAATGGCGTTGGCCGGCGTGCGCAGTCGCGGTGAGATATGTCCGAGCCATTGCGGCAGCAGCCCGTCTTCGGCGGGCGCCACATAGTATCGCGGCTGCCCCACCGATTGCGCGGCCACCGTGCCGAGCGTCGAGGCCATCACGAGCACCGCGATCATCTGTGCGGCGCGAGGCCCCACCGCGGCGGCAAGCGTCTGTGCGGCGACAGTTTCGGAGGAGGCGACACCGGCGAATCCGAGCACGTGAAAGTAGATCATGTTCGTGCCGATGTACGCCGCGGCAATGAAACCGAGTCCGAGCAGCAGGCCGATGGGCAGGGTGCGTTGCGGGTCCCGCACTTCGCCCGCGAGCAGGGCGGCAGCGCCGTAGCCGTCGTAGGCCCACATGATGGCGATGAATGCCGGCGCGAGATGGCCGAAGCCGACTGCGCTCGTGTTCGCGGCGATGACCGCTGCATGCTCGTTCGTGAAGAGCAGGCCCGTGACGGCGAGGGCGAGCAGTGCGAGCAGCTTGCCGGCGCCGGCCAGCGCGCTAACGCGCGTGCTGAAGGGCGTCGATGCCACGGCGAGACTGGCGAGGACGGCGATCATGCCAGCCGCGAGCAGGCGACGTTCCATCTCGCCGAGCGGCCAGATGACCGCGAAGTAGTCGGCGAAGGCGCGGGCCACGGCGGACACCGCCATTGGTGCGGAGAGCAGCAGCGACCACGCCATGAGGAACGCGACGAACGGACCGTAGGCGGCGTGAATGTACGCGTACTCGCCACCCGCACGGGGCAGACGCACCGAGAGCTCGGCGTAGCAGAACGCGCCGCAGAGTGCGACGACGCCGCCAGCGGCCCAGAGCAGCAGGCTCATCGAGATGGAGCCCGAAGCGGCCGCCACCTGACCGGGCACACGGAACACCGCACTGCCGATGGTCCATCCAACCGTGAAGAGCGCGGCGCCGATGGGGCCGAGGAACCGCGGAAGCCGATCGTAGGACATCGACCTTTCCTGTTTAGGTGGCGATGGATCGGGTGCCGGACATGGGGGTGAGCTTCTTGTAGAAGACCACGGTGTCGTGTGGCGTGCCGTCGGAATCGAGCGCGTAGCCCGGCACGACGCCCACCGAGGTCCAGCCAAGCCGGCGATAGAGCCGTTCCGCCGCGTCGCCGCGCCGTGTGTCGAGCGTGAGCAGGGTGATCCCGGCGCGCCACGCGGCGTGTTCGATGGCGTGCATCAGTTGCACGCCTAGTCCGGCGCGTCGAGCCCGGCTGTGCACGATCAGCTTGGAAATGTCGGCGCGATGCGGCTGGTTGGGCGCCCACGCCGGATGCATCTGCACCGAGCCGGCGATGCCCTGCGCATCGCGCGCCACGAGGAAGATGGCGCCGCGGCGCGACGATGCGATCGTTTCGCGCCACCATGATTCGGCGGTCTCAAGCGAAAGGGGCGACATGAAGCTCACGGCCGCGCCGGAGGTGACGGCGTCGACGAGCAACTCGGCTAGCCCGTGAATGTCGGCGTCGCTGACGGGGCGCGTGAGCTCTTCGATCATCGCAGCAGCGGTTGGCTGAGTTCCGTCTGCCACGTGCTTGAGTCGTCACTCGACTCCGGCCCGACCGCATAGCACTCCCACAGGTTTGGCGCGGCGGTGTGTCCGTGGTCGCGCACCCACTGCTGGAACTCACCCCATGCTTGGCCGAGACCTTCGTAGGGTCCGCGATAGATGGTCCGCGCGACGGTGGCGGCCGGCAGCGTGGCCGGCACGACGCGACCCACCGGCTGCACTGCCGCCGACACTGACACGCCAATTTCGAAATCGAAGATGGCGGGATCCATGCGGCGGTGATGCGAAAACAGCGGCCCTGCGGGTGCGATCCCTTGCACGCCGAGCGCGGCCATCACTTCACCGATGGCGGGTCCCATCGCGCGCTGGATTTGGTCGCGAGGGATGGTGAGGTGCACGACAGCGGCGGTCTGCGCGATGGTGGTCGTGATGCGCGGGGTGTCGAGCATCGGGGTGTTGGAGGAGATGGTATCGAGGAACCGTGCGCCGGCAGACAACCTGGGGGCAACCGGTTCACGAACGTCGCGCGCATCTGCGTGCTGGGCAAGTCGTCGCGCACGCCAAAACTTCGTCCTTGTAGTTTCGGTGTTTATTCGGTACAATGAACTGTCACCCGCGCGGTCCGGCGCGCGAGCCCCGTGCAGTTCCCTGCCCCTGCTCCCTGCACCTGGACTGCGCCCGTGTACGCCGAGCTTCATTGCCATTCCACATTTTCGCTGCTCGACGGTGCGTCCGATCCGGAACGCCTCGTGGAGCGCGCCGTGGAGCTGGGGCTGCCGGCCCTCGCGCTCACCGACCACGATGATCTGGGCGGCGCGGTGCGATTTGCGACGGCGGCGAAGGCCGCGAATCTGGCGGGGATCATTGGAGCAGAGGTTACGGTAGAGATGGTAGATGGTGGAAGGCAGATGGTAGATGACGGCGCTCTACCATCTGCCTTCCACCATCTACCATCAGCCTGTTCACATCTCCTGCTCCTCGCCGAGTCGCACACAGGCTACGCCAATCTGTCGTCGCTCATCACGCGCGCGCGGATGGACAATCCACGCGGCACGCCGCGCGTGTCGCTCGACACGCTCGCCCAGCATGCCGACGGCCTCTACGCGCTCACCGGCTGTCCGCGCGGTGCGGTGCCGCAGGCGCTGCTGCGCGGCGGACGCGACGCGGCCTGCGAAACACTCGCCACGCTGCTCGACATCTTTGGCCGCCGTGTGGCCGTGGAAGTATGGGACCACGCCGTGCCCGACGAGCGCGACCTTGTGCGTGAACTCATCGCGCTCGCGCGCGCGCTCGACGTGCCGTGGGTGGTGACCAACGACGTGCACTACGCGCGCGCCACGCAGCGGCTGGCGCACGACGTGCTCTGCGCGTTGCGCCACGGCGAGCCGCTCGATGCCATGGGCACGCGACTGCGCCCCAACGGCGAGTGGTATCTCAAGGGGCACGCGCAGATGCGGCGGCGCTGGCAGGACGACGACGCGGGCATCAGGCAAACGCTGGTCATCGCCGAGCGGTGCGCCTTTCGCCTGCAGGATCTCAAGCCGCGCCTGCCGCATTTCATGCTGCCACCCGGCGTGAGCGAGGACGAGTACCTCGCACGCCTCGTCGAGGGCGGCGCCGAGGAGCGGTGGGGATGGCGGCGCACGGCGCGGCACGACAAGCAGCTCGAGCATGAACTGGCGCTCATCGCCAAGCTGGGGCTCGCGGGATACTTCCTGATTGTCTGGGACATCGTGCGGTTCGCGCGCCGCGAGGGGGTGCTCTGTCAGGGACGCGGCTCGGCGGCCAACAGCGCGGTCTGTTATTGCCTGGGCATCACCGCGGTGGATCCCATCAAGCTCGAGCTGCTCTTCGAGCGCTTTCTGAGCGAGGAGCGCACCGAGGCGCCCGACATTGACATCGACTTTGCGCACCGCGACCGCGAGCGCGTGCTGCAGTACGTCTATGAAAAATACGGGCGCGAGCATGCGGCAATGGTGTGCGAGCACATCACGTGGCGCGGACGCAGCGCGGTGCGCGACGCGGCGCGCGTGCTGGGGTTTTCACCGCAGCAGGCGGAGGAACTGTCGTTGGTGGCCGACCGGTTTTCGGCGAAGCGCACGGCGGAGGCGATAAGACAGATGGTAGATGGTAGAGGGGAGATGGTAGATGACGGCGCTCTACCATCTACCATCAACCATCTACCATCACCTGCTCCATCTCCGGCCGATCCGTTCGCGCCCGAGATCATCGACACACTGGGCCCGGCGGGTTACACCAAACGCCTCGACGCGCGCACGGTGGCCGACCGGCTCGGCATGCAGTTCATGCCGGGGACGCAGGCGTATGCGCAGATGCGCGCCGAGCGAGAAGCGCATCGGACGTTGACGGCAGGCAACAGCGGGCAGCGGGTCGAGGGCACCAGGCAGAAGACCGATAACAACAGCGCCGCACCATCTGCCATTTGCCCGCTGCCATTTGCGGCCAGCCAGCAGCCGTCTGCCCTCTCCGCCCTCGCCGACATCGTCGAATCGCTGCACGAAGCGCCGAGGCACCGCGGCATTCATGTGGGCGGCTTCGTGCTCACCGAGCAGCCGCTGCGCACCATCGTCCCCATCGAGCCGGCGGCGATGGAGGCGCGCACGGTGATCCAGTGGGAGAAGGACGATCTCGATCCCGTGGGGCTCGTGAAGATCGACCTGTTGGGGCTCGGGATGCTGACGCTGCTGCAGGATTGCATCAAGTACGTGCGGGCGACGCGCGGCGTCACCATTGAGCTGTCGCAGCTCGACACGCGCGACCAGGCCGTGTACGACGATCTCTGCAACGCCGACACGGTGGGTGTGTTCCAGGTGGAGAGCCGCGCGCAGATGAACACGCTGCCGCGGCTCAAGCCGCGCTGCTTTTATGATCTGGTCGTCGAGGTGGCGCTCATTCGCCCGGGGCCCATTCAGGGTGAGATGGTGCATCCGTACCTGCGGCGCCGTGCGGGCGAGGAAGTGGTCACCTATCCGCATCCGTCGCTGGAACCGGTGCTCAAGCGCACGATGGGCGTGCCGCTCTTTCAGGAGCAGGGGATGCAGGTGGCCATTGTCGCCGCGGGCTTCACGCCCGGCGAGGCCGACGTGCTGCGCAAGGCGATGGGGCACAAGCGCAGCCACGAGCGGATGGCCGCCATCTGCCAGAAGATGATCGAGGGCATGAAAGCCAACGGCATTGCCGACGACGTGGCGCACCGCATTTACAACCAGATCAACGCCTTTGCCGATTACGGGTTTCCCGAGAGCCACGCGGCGAGTTTTGCGCTCATCGTCTACGCCAGCGCGTACCTGAGGCACTACTACGCCGCGGAGTATTTGTGCGCGATTCTCAACGCGCAGCCAATGGGGTTTTATAGCGAAGGCACGCTGGTGGAAGACGCCAAGCGCCACGGGGTGAAGGTGCTGTCGGCCGATGTGACGCGCAGTGGATGGGATCATCAGATGGTGTGTGCGGACGGCAAGATCGTGCGTCCGAAGGACGGGGTGGTGTTCACGGCGGACGGCGGCGCGACGGCAGCGGACGGCGCACGGAAGACGGCGGACGGCGGCCGACAGCCAACAGACGGCAGGCAGACACCGCCCGTCGTTCGACTCGGGCTGCGTTCCATTCGCGGCCTCGGCCCCGATGCACGCGAGCGCATCGGCCGCGCGCGCGCGGGCGGCGCGTTCCGGTCGATTGATGACTTCGTGCATCGCACGCGGCTCGACCGCCGCGCGCTGCGATTGCTTGCAGAAGCGGGGGCGCTGGACGCGTTCGTGCGCGATGAGCCGATGGCGCGGCGGCGGCGCGTGGCGCTGTGGAAGGTGCTCGAGGCGCAGCGCGGGAGTGGCGGGCCGCTGGCGCTGTTTCCCGAAGTCGCGGTGCCCGCCACGCTCCCTGCGTACACCGCGCCCGAACTGACCGAGGCCGATTACCGGCTCACCGGCGTGTCATTGCACGGGCACCCGATGCGCCATCTGCGCGCGCTGCTCAAGCTCAACGATGTGGCGACGGCCAAACAGCTGCTCGACGGCGGGCGCGACGGCGCGCCGGTGGGCATGGCGGGGCTCGTCATCTGCCGCCAGCGGCCGGGGACGGCCAAGGGGTTTGTCTTTCTCACGCTCGAGGACGAGACGGGGATGGTGAACGTCGTCGTCACGCCGCAGGCATTCGAGCGGCAGGCGCTGCTCATCTCGCGCACGCCGCTGCTGCTCGTGCGCGGCGTGCTCCAGGTGGAGCAGCGCGTGGTGAACATCCGCGCCCGCGAGTTCGTGCCGCTCGACAGCGCCATTGAGTCACGGTCGCATGATTATCGCTGAGAGGGAGAGATCCCTGCCCTGAATCGCTTCCTAAACCGCAAACTCGATACCACATTGTACCTATGGACAGACTCACCTGGTCGACGCTGGCTGGCCGACCATTCTTTCGGCTCGACCTTTCCGGCTTTCAGCGGCCGGCGGATGCCTTGCCGCATCTCGTGCACGCCAAGATCCCCGCGGAACATCAGCAGCCCAAGCGCGTGCTCACGCTGGCGGATGTGACCAACTCGCCGTTCGACAACGCGGTCAAGGACGCACTGCGTGATGTGCTGGATCACAACCGTCCGTACGTCCTGGCGGCGGCATTGCTTGGCGTCACCGGACTCAAGAAAGTGATGTACACCGCCCTGATGCGGATCACGGGGCGCAACAGCCGACCTTTCGAGAACGAAGCAGAGGCCGTCGCCTGGCTCGAGGCGCAGGCGATGGCCGCCGACCACACCACCTAGCGCACCCATGACGACGCCCCCCGATGGTCTCGCGCAGGCCGTACTGGCCGGCGGTTGCTTCTGGTGCCTCGAAGCCGCCTTCGAGCGGCTCCGCGGTGTGAGCGCCGTGAAGAGCGGCTACGCTGGCGGGCAGCGGCCCAACCCGACGTACGAGCAGGTCTGCACCGGTACCAGCGGCCACGCCGAAGTCCTGAACATCACGTACGATCCGAAGCAGATCGCCTATCGCGACCTGCTCGAGGTCTTCTTCACGATTCACGACCCGACACAGCTCAACCGTCAGGGTCCGGACGTCGGCAGCCAATACCGTTCGGCCATCTTCCCGCAGACGCCGGAGCAGGAAGCCGACGCGCTCGCCGTGATCGGCGAGTTGGATCGCGACAGCGTGTATGACCTGCCAATCGTCACGACGATTGAACGCGGCGCGACGTTCTGGCCCGCGGAATCGAACCACGATCGCTACTACCGCCGGCATCCGTTCCAGCCGTACTGTCTGGCGGTGATTGCCCCCAAGGTGGCGAAGCTGCGCGCCAAGCACGCGGACAAGCTGCGGGACTAACGGCGCGGTGCGCCGCGGTCGCTCGCCGAGCGCGCCGACGGTAGATTCGCGTAACGATCTCTCACGGGGAAGCCGAGATGTTCCGATCGATCGACGATTTCGCGACCGAGTGGACGCAGGAATCCGAGAGCACGCTCAAAGTCTTGCGCAATCTCACCGACGCGTCGCTGGCGCAATCCATCGTCCCGGGCGGCCGCACCCTCGGGTTCCTCGCGTGGCACGTCACCTGCACGCTCGCCGAGATGGGCGGGCATGCGGGCCTCGCGATTGAAGGCCCCACCGACAAGACGCATCCCGCCGCTCCGACGAGCGCGGAGGAGATCACCGCGCAATACGAGCGTGCCGCCGCGTCGGTGCTCAGCGCCGTGCAGTCGGCGTGGACCGATGCACAGCTCGCCGACAAGATTCCGATGTACGGCGAAGAGTGGCCCAAGGGCATCATGCTCAAGGCGCTCATCAGTCATCAGGCGCATCACCGCGGCCAGATGACCGTGCTGATGCGCCAGGCCGGCGTGCCGGTGCCCGGCGTCTACGGCCCGTCGCGCGAAGAATGGGAAGCAATGGGCGTGCCCCCGCTGCCGTGACGTCTTGATGCACATCCACCGGACGCGCAGCGAGCAACCGACGTGAGCACGACCGGCACAGCGGCGACACCGGCCACACCAGCCACACCGACCACACCGCGCACCGCCCCGTTGCGCGTGCTCGCTGGTGCGGCCTTCCTGATGGCGACGTCGGCCATCGGCCCAGGATTCCTCACGCAGACCGCGGTCTTCACGGCGCAGCTCGGCGCGAGCTTCGGCTTCGCGATTCTCATTTCGGTGCTCTTCGATCTCGGCGCGCAACTCAACATCTGGCGCGTGCTCACGGTCAGCGGACGCCGCGCGCAGGATGTCGCGAACCTCGTCGTACCCGGACTCGGGCACGTGCTCGCCGTGCTGGTGGTGCTGGGCGGTCTCGCGTTCAACGTCGGCAACGTGGCGGGCGCCGGCCTCGGACTCAACGTCCTCTTCGGTCTTGATGTGCGCACCGGCGCGGTGCTCAGCGCGGCACTCGCCATCGGCCTCTTCATCGTGAAGGAAGCCGGGCGCGCCATGGACCGCTTTACCGTGGCGCTGGGCTTCGTGATGGTCGGGCTGTCGGCGTACGTGGCGTGGGTTTCGGCGCCGCCACTCGGCGACGCGGTGCTGCGCAGCGTCGTCCCCGAGCACATCGCGCCGCTGAGCATCATCACGATCGTGGGCGGCACGGTGGGCGGGTACATCACGTTCGCCGGCGCACACCGCCTGCTCGACGCGGGGCTTTCCGGCCCCGAGTCGCTGCGCGCCGTCACGCGATCGGCCACGAGTGCCATCGTGATCGCCTCGGTGATGCGCATCGTGCTCTTTCTCGGCGCCCTCGGCGTCGTCTCGCACGGGCTGGCGCTCGACCCGCAGAATCCGCCGGCGTCCGTCTTCCGGCATGCGGCCGGCGACGTGGGGTATCGCGTCTTCGGCGTCGTGATGTGGGCAGCGGCCATCACGTCGGTGGTTGGCTCGGCGTACACGTCGGTCTCGTTCCTGCGCGGGTTGCTGCCGCGCGCCGAAGAACGCTGGTCGTGGCTCGTGATCGGGTTCATCGTGCTGTCGACGGCGGTGTTCGTGACGGTTGGGCGGCCGGTGAAGGTGCTCGTGTTCGTGGGCGCGCTCAACGGGCTCATCTTGCCGCTGTCGCTGGGCACGATGCTCGTCGCCTCGCGGCGGCGGGCGGTGGTCGGCGACTATCGCCACTCGATGGCGCTGACCGCCGGCGGCGCCGTCGTGACGATTGCGATGGCTTGGCTGAGCGTGCAGACGCTCGTGCACGAGTTGCCCGCGCTCACGCGTTGAGATCGCGCCCCGCACCGCGCATACCGATGAACGCGTTTCGCCTCAGCACCGATCCCGCGGAGATGGATGTGACCGCCATCCACGCCGCGCTCGGCCAGCAGTACTGGGCCGTGGGCATTCCGATCGAGACGGTGCGGCGATGCATTGCGGGCTCCATTCCGTTCGGCATCTTCGACGGCGACCGGCAGGTGGCATTTGCGCGCGCGGTCACCGACCGTGCAACGTTCGCCTACGTGGCGGACGTGTATGTGCTCGAGGCGTACCGGGGGCGCGGGCTCGCGCGGCAGCTGATGGACGCGATGTTCGCACACCCGGACTTGCAGGGACTGCGACGCTGGCTGCTGATGACCCGCGACGCGCACGGCCTCTACGCCAAGTATGGCTTCACGCTGGTCGCGGGCTCGGACCGCGTGATGGAAAAAGTGGACCGAGAGATCTACACGCGCCCCCCAAGGACCGAGTGAACCATGACGACGCCCGCTTTTGCCACTCAGCTCCATGCGGTTCTGCTGCGCGACCTGCGCGCCCTGCGGCGTGAGGTCGAGGCGTACCCGAACGATGACGCCGTGTGGGCGACGCCTCCGGGCATCGCCAACTCGTGCGGCACGCTGGTGCTGCATCTCGCCGGCAATCTTCGCACGTACGTCGGACACGTGGTGGGCGGCATTGCCTTCGAGCGCGACCGACCGCGCGAGTTCGCGGCGCGCGGGCTGTCGCGCGCCGAGCTGCTGCGCGACCTCGACGCGACGATGGATGCCGTCGATCGCGCCGCGCCGCAGGCGACCGCTGCCGTGCTGGCGAGCGAGTTTCCGCTGGCCATCGGTACCGTCCGGGTGAATACGCAGGACTTCCTGCTGCACTGTGCCGTGCACCTCGGCTACCACTTGGGCCAGGTGGATTATCATCGACGGATCACCACCGCGTCCGGCGTGACGGTGGCGACGGTGGCGCCGGCCGAACTGACGAGCGCGCGGCCGGCGGACGGATGAAGGCTCCCCGCGACTGGACGCTCCTTGGCCGTCCCATTGGAGAGTGGCTGTTTCTGCTGCTAATGGCGGCGTCGGGCGCCAACTCGCTGCGCGAACTCTCGCCCGCCGCAATGCACGGTGCGGCGCAGTGGTCGGTGCTCATCGCCGACGCCATCGTTGGACTGACGTCGCTGGGTGTCGTGTTGGCGACGCTGGCCGGCTGGAAGATTGGCATTCGCCTCCTGTGGTTCTTCGCGCTCGCCGCCAGTTTCGTGGCGCCGATGGCCACGTGGGCCTGGGGTGGCGCGCCGGCGGCCGATGTCGTCATGGCAGGTCTTGGCGGTGTAGCCGTGAGTGCCGGGGTGGTGTGGTACGGCCGGCGCCGGTTGCATGCCTCCATCACGAGACGGCAGTGGCCCATGCTGCTCGCGGATCACGCCGCGGCCGCAGACGATTTTGTCGCCGCGATCAACGCGCTCTCGGCGGACACATGGAGCGCGCGTCCGTCACCAGACGCGTGGTCGCCGGCGGAAATCACCGAGCACCTGGCGCGCACGTATTCACAATACGCCGGTGAATCGCGCGGCAAGGACTCGCTGCGCGTGCGGCTCAATCCGGTGAAGCTGCTCGTCGCCCGCGCGCTGGTGAAGCCGCGATTGCTGGCGGGCGCGCCGTTTCCCAAGTCACGAGCGCCGCGCGCGCTTCGCCCGAGTGCGGGCCCTGACACCGCGGCGGACGGCGTCGCGCTCTTTCGCGCCACGGGCGACGCCTGCCTGCGGGACCTCGGCATTCTCGTGGAGCGGCGACCGTACAAGACACTGATTCATCCGTACCTCGGCGCGCTGCCGTTGTACGAAGTCGTGCGCTTCGCGGTGCAGCACATTCATCATCACCGTCGGCAGCTGCTGGCGGGATTATCCACGAGCCGGCCCCGGGGGAATGGCAATGACGTCGCGTCGTGACGCTCTCAAATCGCTCGCCGCGCTGACGGCCGCCGGCTGGCTGCCGCGCGTCGCACGCGCCGCAGACGCTCGCGCCTTCGATGCGGACGCGGTCGACGCGGGCGCTGACGCCGCCCGCGCAGGTCGCAGCGGCGCCGATCGCATCGAACGACTCGGCGTGCAGCTCTACACGGTGCGAGCGGCGATGAACAAGGACATGCCCGCCACGCTCGCCGCGGTGGCCACGCTGGGATACCGCGAGGTCGAGTTCGCCGGGTACTTTGGCCGCACCGCCGCGGAGGTTCGCGCCCTGCTCAATGACCACGGCCTCACGGCGCCATCAACCCACCTCGCCTTGGACGACGTGCGCGCGAAGTTCGACGCGACCGCCGAGTTCGCGCACACGATTGGGGTCCGGTACCTGACAGTCGCGTCCCTCGACATGCGCGGTATCACGACGGTGGACGACTGGAAGCGCACCGCGGACGTGTTCAATGAGGCGGGCCGGCGCGCCAAGGCGGCGGGACTGCGATTCGCGTATCACAACCACTCCGTCGAGTTCGCGACGGTGGACGGCCGTACTCCGATGGACATCTTGGTGGGCGGCACCGATCCGTCGCTCGTCGCTTTCGAGATGGACCTGTATTGGGCGACGAAAGCCGGCTACGACCCGCGCACGTTCTTCGCGCGCTTCCCCGGGCGATTCGAGATGGTGCACGTCAAGGACGCGACGGCCGCGCCGGAGCTCAAGATGATTGACGTCGGCTCGGGCACGATCGATTGGCGCGGGATCTTCGCGCAGCACCGCGCGGCCGGCATTCGGCACTACTTCGTGGAGCACGACGACCCGGCCGACCCGATGGACAGCATCCGAAAGTCGGCGAACTACCTGAAGGCGCTGACCTTCTAGTTCGCGCTGCGGTTCTACGCCGCGCTGACGTTCTCGTTCGCGGCTATTTCTCGAGCACGGCCTCCAGCCGCTGGCAGAGCGTCTTCAGCACCTTCACGCGGGCGTGATACTTGTCGTTCGCCTCGACCATCGTCCACGGCGCCCGCGCACTTGATGTGCGCGCCACCATATCGCAGACGGCGTCGCCGTAGGCGTCCCACTTCTTGCGGTTGCGCCAGTCCTCCTCGGTGATCTTGAAGGCCTTGAAGCTCACTTCTTCGCGTTCCTTGAAGCGCCGCAGCTGCTCTTCTTTCGAGATCGCGAGCCAGAACTTCGCGACGACCGTGCCGTGGCCGAACATGTCATCTTCGAAATCGTTGATCTCGCCGTAGGCGCGCTCCCAGTCATACGGGGTGCAGAACCCCTCGACGCGTTCCACCAGCACACGGCCGTACCAGGAACGGTCGAAGATGGTCATGTTGCCGTGGCGTGGCAGCTGCCGCCAAAACCGCCACAGGTACGGATGCGCCTTTTCCTCGTCGGTCGGTGCGGCAATGGGCACGACGCGCACGATGCGCGCATCGACCGCGCTGGTCACGCGCCGGATGGTGCCGCCCTTCCCCGCCGCATCATTCCCCTCGAACACGATCACCACCGACCGGTCGCGGAATCGTTTCTGGCGGGTGAGCATGGCCAGTTGTCCCTGCCACTTCTCCAGTTCCTTTTCGTAGCGCGGCTTCGGCAGCTTCTTCTTGAGATCGAGTTCACTGAGCAGCGTTCGACGGCTGTCGACTTCAGGCGCGTCGCTTGAGCGCGCGGGTGTCGGGCGCGCCACCTTGGGCGCGGCCAGTCGCGCCTTCATGGCCCGCAGCAGCTCTTCGGCGACAAACAACTCGCGGTAGCGCCGGTCAACGCCTTCAACAACGAGCCACGGCGCCAGCGCGGTCGACGTGTGTCGCAGCGTCCGCTCCGATACCTCGCGGAAGCGGTCGTAGCGATCGAAGTAATCCTCGTCGATGCCGCTGACGCGCCAGCGCGTGTGCGGATCCTTCTTGAGTTCCTTGATGCGCTTGTGCTGCGCGTTCTTGGACAAATGGAACCAGAACTTGAGGACGAGCGCGCCCTCTTCGGAGAGCATCCGCTCAAAACGCACGATCTCGTCGATGCGCTTGTCGAGCTTGGCCCAGCGCACCTTGCCCTTGGCCAGCGAGGCCTGAAGGATGGGATACGTGTACCACGAGCCGAAAAAGACTCCGATCTTCCCTTTGGGCGGCAGGGCGCGCCAGAAGCGCCACATGCGCGGCCGCTCGAGTTCTTCGTCGGAGGGATCGCCGAGGCCGTTCACCTCCACATGCCTCGGATCGAGCCACGACGTGAGCGCGTTCACGGTCTCGCCGCGCCCGCTGCCTTCGACCCCGCCGACCAGCAGCACGACCGGAAAGGCGCGGCTGTCCTTCAGTGCAAACTGCGCATCGAGCAGATCGGAGCGCAGCGTTGGCACGCGCGCATCAAACGTCGCCTTGTCTATCGCGTGACCCAGCTCGGCATCCTCGAACATGGCGCCTCCAGCGTCACATCCAACATGCCGATTCCCGGGACGTCCCTCAACCAGCGGCGCGCGGCCTGTGCTTCGCGTCACCGCTGGCGCCACGGCGCGCCGAGCGGCATTTTCGCCGGATGCAAACCCAACCGAAGCGCCTCGAATACGACGTCGTCATCGTCGGCTCCGGAGCAGGCGGCGGCATGGCCGCGCACGTCCTGACGGAAGCCGGCGCCAATGTCCTGATGCTCGAAGCCGGCGGCTGGTGGGACAATACCAAAGACTCGCAGATGCTCAAGATGCCGTACGACTCGCCACGGCGCGGCGCGGGCACGCCCGAGCGCGCGTTCGGTGAGTTCGACGCGTGCGTCGGCGGCTGGCAAGTCCCCGGCGAACCGTACACCAAGGCGCCCGGCACGACGTTTGATTGGTGGCGTGCGCGCATGCTCGGCGGACGCACCAACCATTGGGGACGCATCTCGCTGCGCTTTGGCCCCGACGATTTCCGCCGCAAGAGCATCGACGGACTCGGCGACGACTGGCCCATCACGTACAACGACGTCGCGCCGTATTACGACAAGATCGACAAGCTGATTGGCATCTTCGGGTCGGCCGAGCGGCTGCCCAATCATCCCGACGGCATCTTCCAGCCGGCGCCGCGGCCGCGCTGTTATGAGTTGATGGTCAAGCAGGCCTCCGACAAACTCGGCGTCTGGTGCATTCCCGCACGGCTCTCGATCATCACCAAGCCGACCAATGGCCGTGCGCCGTGCCACTATTGCGCCAACTGCAACCGCGGCTGCATGACCAACTCCAACTTCACGTCGGGCAATGTGCTGTTGATTCCGGCGACGAAGACCGGGCGGCTGACCATCGTCACCAATGCGATGGCGCGCGAAGTGACCGTGGATGCCAAGGGGAACGCGACCGGCGTCAGCTACATCGACAAGGCGTCGGGCAAGGACCTGCACGTCAAGGGGCGCATCGTCGTGCTGGCGGCGAGCGCGTGCGAAAGCGCGCGCATCATGCTCAACAGCAAGTCCACGCGCTTTCCGCAGGGAATCGGCAACGCGAGTGGCGTAGTCGGCAAGTATCTCACCGACACCACGGGCACTGACGTGGCGGGCTTCATTCCGAAGCTGACGGATCACGTGCAGCACAACTGCGACGGCGTGGGCGGCGGTCACGTGTACATGCCGTGGTGGGTTGATAACAAGAAGCTCGACTTCCCGCGCGGCTATCACATTGAGGTGTGGGGCGGGCTGGGCCAGCCGAGCTATGGCTTCATGGGCGGCATCGAGAACTATCCCAACTTCTCCGGCTACGGCGCGGGGCTGAAGCAGGACTACCGCCGCTTCTGGGGTTCGACGGTTGGTTTCTCGGGGCGCGGCGAGATGATCCCGAACGCCGACAGCTACTGCGAGATCGACGCGTCGACCAAGGACAAGTGGGGCATCCCCGTGCTGAAGTTCCACTGGAAGTGGAGCGACCACGAGTTCGGCCAGGTGAAGCACATGCAGGAGACGTTCCGCAAGCTCATCGCCGAGATGGGCGGCGAGGTGTTCAGCGCGATGCCGGGCAAGGACAAGGGTTACGGCATTTCCAACGGCGGCCAGATCATTCACGAGCTGGGCACGGTGCGCATGGGCAACGATCCCAAGACGTCGGCTGTCAACTCGCATCAGCAGGCGTGGGATTGCAAGAACCTCTTTGTCGCCGACGGCGGACCGTTTGTGAGCCAGGCGGACAAGAACCCGACGTGGACGATTTTGGCGCTCGCGTGGCGCGCGGCCGACTACATCACGCAGCAGCGGAAGGCGGGGGAGCTATGAGACAGATGGTAGATGGTAGATTGCAGAAGGTAGACTCGGCGGAGCAGGATTCTGCCGCGAGCGACGCATCCGGGATGGAGCGGCGGGATGTGGTGAAGATGCTGACCGCGGCTTCGCTGGCGGTGGTGGGCATTGGCGCGCCGGATATCGCGCGCGCCGCCGAACATGCGCACACCGCGCTGCAACAGGGAGCGCCCGCGTATCAGCCGGTCTTCTTCACGAAAGCCGAGTGGCCCGTGGTGCGTTCGCTCGCTGACCTCGTCATCCCGAAGGACGCGCACTCGGGAAGCGCGAGCGACGCCGGCGTGCCCGAGTTCATGGACTTCATCATGAACGACTTCAAGAGCAACCAGACGTGGATGCGCAGCGGCTTGAAGTGGCTGAACGCAGAGTGCAGCACGCGATTCAAGCACGAGTGGACGCAATGCACGGTGGCGCAGCAGCGTGAGGTGCTCAACGACATCGCCTTCCCCAAGAAGGCAAAGACGTCGCTCAAGCCGGGCGTCGATTTCTTCACACGCTTTCGCGATATGACGTCGAGCGGATTCTGGAGCAGCCGCATTGGCGTGAAGGACCTCGGCTACGTGGGTAACCTCATTGTCCCGGAATGGACCGGCTGCCCCGAGCCGCAGCTGACCAAGCTCGGTGTGTCGTACAAGATCTCGATGCACGTGCCGGGCCGAAAAGCGTAGCGACGTCGTGACTGGAGGAAGCCGCCAGGGTCTTCCTCCTGTTGGATCACTCCGAGCCCCCGCCCCCCAATGCGCGGCTTCATTCTGATCTCGGCCGTACTGCTGTCCGCACGCGCACTTCCGCTGCCACCGGCTTCCGCGCGCGTGCTTCCGCCGCCGACCGCACGGAGCGCCGCGTTGCCGGCGGTCACGCCAAACGACAACCGACGCGCTGCCGGAGCGCGCATACGAGACACGATCTCGGTGCGCCTCGTTGCGCAGATGGCCACGTGGCGTCCCGACGGACCGAAGGGCAAGACAGTGGACGTCGCGACATTGGGTGAGGAAGGCAAGACGCCGAGCATTCCAGCGCCGCTGTTGCGCGTGCCGACCGGAAGCTCGCTCGCGGTAACAGTGCGCAATGCGCTGACCGACTCCACGATCTACGTGAGCGGCCTGTGGAACCATCCCTCAGATGGCAAGGACACCATCGCGATTGCGCCGGGCGAATCGCGCACCGTGCGATTCGCCGCGGGCTCGCCAGGCACCTACCTCTATGGCGCGACAATCGGCCGGCCGCTCGCCACACGCGCGGACGGCGAACGCGAGACGGCGTTGGGCGCATTTGTCGTTGACGCAGCCGGCCCGGTGCCAAGCGATCGCATTTTCGTCATGAACATCTGGGGGAACGCGCTCGATTCAACGCACTACTCCAACGCCCTTACCATCAACGGCCTGAGTTGGCCGTCGACCGAACACCTCGAGGCCACGAGCGGCGACACGCTGCGCTGGCGCGTGATCAACGCGACGAACCGCGGTCATCCCATGCATCTGCACGGCTTCTATTTCACCGTCACCAATCGCGGCGACGCCATGAGCGACACGGCGCGCGCGGCGAACGCGCGCTTCGATGTGGTCACCGAACTGCTCCGCAAGTTCACGACGATGTCCATGCAGTGGTCGCCGACGCGTCCGGGCAACTGGCTCTTCCACTGCCACATCGCGGCGCACGTCATCCCCGAGGGCGCGCAGCTCCTCACGTCCGAGATGTCGCACGACATGTCAGACGACGTGTTCCCCGATCCGTCGCACTCGATGAACGCGGGCGAACACATGCGCGGCCTCATACTCGGCATCTCCGTGAAACCGCACAGGGGTGAACTGCCAGAAGCGCGTCGGGATGTCCGCGCGCTGCGCCTCGAAGTGCGCGATGCGACGACCCGAGCCGATGGCGCAGGGCGGTACACCTATGTGCTCGGTGCCGGCACTATTGCAGCCAACACCGACGCTGCCCGCACGAACGCCGCTGGTACCCGGTGGCGCGCAGGCGGGCCGCTGCTGATCCTGCGCCGTGGCCAGCCGACGGACGTGACGGTCGTCAATCACCTCCGCGAGTCGACCGCGGTGCACTGGCACGGGTTGGAGCTCGAGAGCTGGTCCGATGGCGTGGCGGGCTGGAGCGGAACGAACGCGCAGGCCGCGCCGGCCATCGCACCAGCCGATTCCTTTGTGGCGCATCTCTCATCGCCGCGCGCCGGCACCTTCATTTATCACACGCACCTCGGCGATCGGTTGCAGCTCAGCGGCGGATTGTATGGTCCGCTCATCGTGCTGGCCGAGGGCGAGACGTTTGACCCAGCGCTCGACCACATCTTCACCGCCGGCGTCGGCGGCCAGGACGAGGAGGCGGGATTCGTGGTCAACGGCGACCGCCGGCAGAGTCCGCCGCTGGAGCTCCGTGCCGGCACCACGCATCGCTTGCGTTTCATCGGCATCGCCCCCAACAACAGCACCAACTGGGAAATGCGCCGTGATTCCACGGTCATCGCCTGGCGCGCGCTGGCCAAGGACGGCGCCGATTTTCCGGCGGCGCTGCAGCAGATGGTGCCGGCGCGTGCGCTCACGACCGTCGGAGAAACGCGCGACTTTCTGATCACTCCGGAGCCGGGCGAGTACATGCTCAGCGCACGGAACGGCGCGAACGGGCGGTGGTCGCAGCGGCTGATCGTGCGCCCGTGAGTTCTCGCGTATGTTAGTCGTGCCATGACGACCACTCGCGCGAGCTTGTTAGGCATTACGATAGTTGCGGCCCTCACGCTGCTCTCGGCAGCCAGCGGCGCGCAACGCGTCTTTCCCGGCACCGCGCGCGACACATCCAACGTCACGCGCCTCATCATCCTCGGCAGCGGCACTCCCGTTCCCGATCCCGAGCGCGCCGGCCCCGCCTACGCCGTCACGTATGGCACGCGCGTCTTTCTCTTTGACGCCGGCGCCGGTGTGATGCGTCGCGTCGCGGCGGCTGGACTGCCCATCGACGGAATGACCGCGGTCTTTCTCACGCACCTGCACAGCGACCACACGCTTGGCTTGCCCGATGTCATTCACACCACCTGGGTGATGGGACGCGCGGCACCGATGCCCATCATCGGACCACCCGGCACCGCCGCGATGGTCGACCACCTGCAAGCCGCCTGGGCCGAGGACATCGCGATTCGCACCGAAGGTCTCGAGCACGGCCGGCCCGGTGGGCACCGCGTGACCGTGCGAGAATCAGCGGGCGGCGTGGTCTACGATTCCGCGGGCATTCGCATTCGCGCGATTCCCGTGAAGCACGGATCGTGGCCCGTTGCGTTCGCGTTTCGCATCGACACCCCCGATCGGTCGATCGTCCTCGGCGGCGACACGGCGCCCAGCACGGCGCTTGAAGAGGCGTCGCGCGGCGTGGACGTGCTGGTGCACGAGGTCTACGACAGCAAGCGCGTGGCGCCCGAACGCCGCCCCGGCGGCAGCACATGGCCGCAGTACCTGCGCGAAGCTCACACGTCCGATGAAGAACTCGGCGCACTCGCCGCGCGCGCACAGCCCAAACAGCTAGTTCTGTCGCACGTGCTGCGCATGGGCGGACCGATGGAAGAAGTCGTCGCCGGCGTGCGACGCGGCGGGTTCACCGGCACGCTCGTCGTAGCGAAGGACCTTGATCGGTTCTAGCAAATAACTCGCACGGTAGCCAAGTCCCTGAAGCGTGAGCGATAATTACCCCTTCCCCTGCACCACACCCCGCCCCTTCCCCTGCACCACACACTG
>JAHFCT010000085.1 GCA_023249375.1 Gemmatimonadota bacterium
TTCGTGGCCCGACGCACCAGCGTCGCGGACGGCGCACCCGACGTGCGCGTCGAGGCGTTCGCCGAGGAAGGACTCACACCCGTTTGGGTGGCGGTGGACGGCGCGCTCGTGGCGCGCGCCGGCTTCGGCGATCCGCTGCGCGACGACGCGCGTGACTCCGTTGATCGCCTGCGAGCCCTTGGCTGGCGCATCGCACTTTTGAGCGGCGACCACCCCGTCGTCGTGCGAAGCACGGCACAGCGGCTCGGGCTAGAGTTGTCCGACGCCATAGGCGGCGCCTCACCAGAGGAGAAGCTGCGCCGCGTCGAGGAGGCGCGCACGCGCGGCACGGTGCTCATGGTTGGCGACGGTGTTAACGACGCCGCGGCCATCGCCGCGGCCACGGTCGGTGTCGGCGTGCACGGCGGCGCCGAGGCGTCCATGAGCGCCGCGGATGTCTATCTCTCGCGTCCCGGCCTGGCGCCGCTCGTCGAACTTGTCGAGGGGGCGCATCGCACGATGCTCGTCATCCGCAACAACATTCTGTTTTCCATCGCTTACAACTGCCTCGGCGCGACTTTGGCGCTGCTCGGCATCCTCGACCCCCTTATTGCCGCCGTGCTGATGCCGATGAGCTCGCTGAGCGTCGTCTTCGCCAGCTGGCGCGGTCGCACGTTTGACGCTCGGGTTGCGCCCGCGGCTGCGACGGGCGCATCATCTGGCGTCCCCCGCGTGGAGCCGGCCGCATGAGCATCATGTACGTGATCCTGCCGGTGGCGCTAATCGTGGTGTTCATCGCGGTCGTCGCCTTCGTGTGGGCGGCACGGCGCGGCCAGTTCGACGATCTCGAAACGCCGCCGATGCGCGCGCTGCATGACGATCCCGGCGACGCGACGCCCAAGCCAAAGCCGTAGGCACAAGTGGTGCCTTTGTCGTTCGCCCTGCTCGGCCTTGCTCTCGCTCACTGCTGATTGCGCGAGGGCTAGCGCAACGCGCACAATCGCAGCTCCGTCGCCTGGCGCGCCCACTCTCTTGCATCGCCCGTCGGGGGGACCTATGCTCAAAGTGGCCCCTTCGCCGGGTCCGCCCCCGCGGTCTCGTGATGCGCTCAGAATTCATCTAGAACCGACGGATCGCGATGATGACGGAGAAGGCGTGGCAGCGCACGTTAGTCTGGGGAACGGCGGTGTTCATGGTGCTGCTGCTCGGTATGACCGTGGACTCGCTCCGTCAGATCAACGCCGGGCGCACTCCCCCCGTCACCGAGCAGGTAGCGCATGGCAAGTCAGTCTTCCAGCGGAAGAACTGCAACGATTGCCACACGATGTTCGGCATCGGCGGCTATTTCGCTCCCGACCTCACCAAGGTGGCAGACAGCCGTGACGCCGCTTGGCTGAAGGCGTTTCTCACCAATCCGGCCGCCGTCAAGCCGGGCACGACGATGCCGAACCAGCGGCTGGTTGCGGCTGATGTACTGGACCTGGTCGCGTTCCTTGACTGGGTGCGGCGCATCGATACCAATGGATGGCCGCCCCAGCCGCTGGGGAGCCTCGGCACCACAGCGGGACGGCCCGCGCCACCCGGCGCATTCCAGGCGAAGGGCTGCAGCGGCTGCCACATGATTGACGGCCGCGGCGCAGGTGCCCCGGGCCCCAACCTCTCGCACATCGGCAGCACGCCGTATGATGGGCTCGCCAATACACCCGAGTTTTTGGCGCGCTGGCTCGCGGACCCGCCGGCCATCAAACCGGGCACGCTGATGCCCAAGCTTCCCTTGAGCCCTGCGGAGCTGGACAGCCTCGTGCGCTATCTCGTCGCGCTGAGGTGAGGAGGAACGACTCATGACACCGCATTCGAGCGTCACGCACCGGTCGCAACTGGTGGCGCATCCCTTCTTCTTCGCGGCTGCGATCCTGTTCGTCCTCCAGGTCGTCTTCGGCCTCATCATCGCCGCGCAGTTCGTCTGGCCGACTTTCCTGATGGACACGCTGCCATTCAATTTCGGCCGTGCCAGCCACCTCAACCTGATGACCTTCTGGTTGCTGCTGGGCATCATGGGGGCGAGCTACTACCTCGTGGCTGACGAGACGGACACGGAGATCTTCTCCGTCCCGCTGGCCTGGGCCAACCTCGTGGTCCTGCTCACCGCCTGCGCCGGGGCGCTCTCGGCCTACTGGTTCGGTCATTTCGCGAGGGGGAAGCCCTTCACCGAGGCGCCAATGCCGTGGCCTCTCCTGATCGCGCTCGGCGTCGTGCTCTTCCTCATCAACATCTTCGTAACGCTGTTTCGGGCGAAGCGACGAAGCGCCATCACCTTCACATTGGCGTTCGGCATGGTGGGGCTCGCGCTCGTCTACCTCTTGAGTCTCCCGATCCACCGCAACCTCACGGTCGACTACTACTGGTGGTGGTGGATCATCCACCTATGGGTCGAAGGCACGTGGGAGATCATCGCCGCGGCGATCATGGCCTGGCTCCTTGTCAAGCTGGCGGACGCCGACCGGAGCAGGCTGGCGAAATGGCTCTACGCCGAGGTCGCACTTGTGCTCTTCACGGGAATCATCGGCATCGGGCACCACTACTACTGGATCGGCACGCCACGCTACTGGTTGCTATGGGGCGCCCTCTTCAGCGCCTTTGAGCCGGTCCCGATCGTGCTGATGGTGTGGGACACCTTTGCGCACATGAAGCGTCGCCACCCGGAGCCCGTGAACAATGTGACCTGGTACTGGCTCGGTGGCTCCGCCGTCGGGCACGTGGTGGGCGCGGGCGTTTGGGGCTTCGCTATGACGCTGCCACAGGTCAACAAGTGGACGCACGGCACCCAGGTGACGGCGTCGCACGGGCACTTCGCGTTCTTCGGCGCGTTCGCGATGCTGGTCATCGCGGCGGTGTACTACGTCGTGCCACGCCTCCGAGGGATGGAGCGTTTCGGGCAACAGCGCGCGATGTGGTCGTTCTGGCTCATGTGCATCGGAATGCTGGCGATGGTGACCGCGTTCACGATTGCTGGCGTTGTACAGACGTATCTTGTCCGCCTGTTGGGAATGGACTTTATAACCGTGCGGACCCAATACGTGAGCTTCTGGATCTTCTGGGTGTGGGCCGCCGGGCTCGTCGTGTTCCTGCCGGGCGTGCTGCTGTTTCTGTGGGACTTCCTGGCGGGCAAGCCGGCGGATCAGGCGCCGGCGCTCACCCCCGCATGAGGCATCGTGCATGAGCCCGCGGACATCAGCCTGAGATCTATGAGGTGGCGCCATGGGAACCAAGATGTCGATGGTTCAACGAACGCGTCGGCTTGCCGGGCCGATGCTCACGTTCCTGCTGCACGCGGAGGATGACACGCTCCGCGCGTTCGCCGCGAGCGCAAAGAGCGGCCGGGCAGCGAAGACGCTCGTGAAGCAAGGCTCTCAGCGTATCACGTTGGTGGCGCTGCGCAAGGGCACCGCAATGCCGCAGCACTTGGTGGCGGGCGCGGTGAGCGTCCAGACCATTCGAGGGTGCCTGAACGTCGGCACGAGCGGCGGGGAGGTGGAGATCCCGCAAGGTACCCTCGTCGCATTCGGGCCCGGCGTCGCTCATACGGCAACGGCGCTCGGCGACTGCTCAATCCTTATCACGGTTTCGATGCCGTAGCGCACGAGGGCAACAGGAGGATGTATGTGGTTGACGAGATGGATCGTGACGGGCGCCACCGTGCTGTTCGCGGTGGGGTGCAGCGGGGACAAGGCCCCCTCCCTCGACACTCGGACCGCGGTGCAATTGACGGCCGAGCAGCACAACGCCGTTCTGCTGGAGATGCGGACCATGCTGGCCTCCGTGAACGGCGCGCTCGGCGCGACCGCGCGCGGCGACAGCGTGGCCATCCGTGCGGCGGCGAACGCGTCAGGGATGGCGGTGGCAGCTGATCCAGCTCTCGAGAAACTGCTGCCGGCTGACTGGCTGAAGCTTGCCACGCAGACACACCAGGGTTTCGACAGCCTGGCGGTGGCCAGCGGCGGGGGGCGCGACACCGTGGTGGCGCGGCTCGGGCGCGTCACGACGGGCTGCGTGAGTTGTCACGCGATGTATCGTCTGACCACGCGCTGACTGGCGCGTGCCGATTCCCTGCAGCAAACGTGAGAGGTCAAGACGGGATGCACGACACGACGAACGAAAGGCAGTCCGGGACACTGCCCGCTGGGGAGGCGCTAGACCTGAACGGACTTGTCAGCTACCAGGAGGGTGCGGTCGTAAGCCGCACGCTGGTCAAACGGAACGGCGGCACGGTGACGCTCTTTGCATTCGACGCCGGACAGGCCCTTTCGGAGCACACCGCGCCGTTCGACGCTATCGTGTACGTGCTCGACGGCAATGCTGAACTGACCATCGGTGGCAAGATGGCCTCAACTCGGGCGGGACAGACCGTGCTGATGCCCGCGAATGTCCCCCACGCCATATACGCGCGGCAGCGGTTCAAGATGCTGCTGATAATGGTCCGCGAAGGAAAGGCCGCAGATTCGAGCTAAAGCCCGGCGAAGCAGCCGTTCGCTCACGGCACGGGCGGCGCCGCGCTGATGACGTTCGGCACGTTCTTCGTCCGCAGCATCGCATTGAACGCGGCGAGGTCCTTCGCCAGCAGCGCGTCCAATGCCGCAACGTTCACCTTGACCGCGTCCTTGAGGATTCCCTGCACCTCCACTTGTTGCGTCGTCGGGCGGAAATCGCCGCCCGAAAGCCCGCCCGCGAGGTATGAGAGGTTGGCCAGCAGCGCCGCCGCAAAGCGCACGCCGTCCTGACCGGTGCCGGTGAGCCGCAGGTCCACGAGCGGCATCTCGCCATCCGCCAGCTTGCCGCCCAGTGCGTCCGCCTCTCGCTTCACTTCGGCGTCTGCACTCACGCGTCGCACGGCCTCGAGCTGCGCGCGCACCAACTCGGCACGGGTGACTGCAGTGGCGCCCGAGTTCATGTCGGCGCGGATCGCCTCCAACATGCGCGCCTGCTCGGCGAGGTCCGCATCGTTGCCACCCGTGTTCGGGTCTTTCCGTACCTCGAGCGAGCGCGTTTGCTCGGCGCCGCCCACCGCAAGCTTGACCGTGTACGTTCCCGGCGCGACGAGCAGCGCGAGCCGCGATGTGCCCGGCGCTTCCCGGCCGTCAGGTCCCACCGTGATATACGGCGCGTACATCGGGCTCGTGTAAAGGCGCGTCTCCTTGCCCGGCTCGTCTCTCAGGTCCCACATCACGCGGTTGATCCCCGCCTTATTTGTACCGCGCAGCGTGCGCACCGTGCGCCCCTGCGCGTCGAGGATCGTGATCGCTGGCGCCTGTGCGGCGGGCGCCTTGAGCCAGTAGTTGATGTCCGCCCCGTACGCCGGGTCTTCACCCATTGTCGGGTCGTCATACGACGACGAGGGCGACGTGATGGTGCGGAAGCGATACGCCGCCCGCGGCACGAAGAGGTGCGCCGCCGAGTTTGCCACGTCGCTCGTGAGCTGCTGCAGCGGCCCGATGTCATCGAGGATGAAGAAGCCGCGTCCATAGGTGGAGATCACCAGGTCGTTGAAGTGCTCCTGCACCGCGATGCCCGAGACCGGCGCGCGCGGCAGGTCGTTCTGCAGCGGCAGCCACTGCTCGCCCGCATCGAAAGACACGTAGATGGCGTTCTCCGTGCCGAGGTAGAGCAGCCCACGGCGCACCGGATCCTCGACGATGACCTTGGCGTAGCTCAGGTTGTTCTTCGGCAGGCCGTTGGTGATCGTCTTCCACGTCCTGCCGTAGTCCGAAGTCTTGTAGACGAACGGGTCGCGGTTGTTCACTTGATGGAAATCCACCGTCAGGTACGCCGTGCCCGCGTCGTACTTCGACGGCGCGATGCTGCGCACCGATCCCCACGCGGGGAGATTCGGCAGGTTGGCCGTGACATTCGTCCACGTCGCGCCCGTGTCGCGCGTCACGTGCACGAGGCCATCGTTCGTCCCCGCCCAGATCAAGCCGCGCTCTTTGGCCGACTCGGCGATCGCGTACACCACCCCCGCGTATTCCACGCCGATATTGTCGGGCGTCAGTCCGCCCGAACTGCCCATGCGGCTCCGGTCGTTCAGCGTGAGGTCCGGGCTGATGAGCTGCCAGCTCTGGCCGCCGTCACGCGTGCGGTGGACGTGTTGGCTGCCCACGTAGATCGTGTTGTGGTCCCACGGCGAGATCTGCAGCGGCGAATCCCAGACGAAGCGGTACTTCACACCCGACGCCGGGCCGTTGGACTGCTTCGGCCAGATCTCGACCGTGCGGAACTGGCGGCGATTCTCCTCGAAGCGCACGACGATTCCACCCACCATGCCCGAACCGGACGCAGTGGACCAGATGACGTTCGGGTCGACTGGATCGGGCGTCGCCCAGCCGCTTTCACCGCCGCCCACCGAGTGCCACTGTCCGCGCGCAATCCGTCCGCCCTGCAGGCGGCCGTTGCTGGGGCCACGGTACGTCGGTTCGTCCTGCTTGTTTCCGTAGACGTTGTACGGAATCAGGTTGTCCGTCGTCACATGGTAGATCTGCGCATTCAGCAGCCGCTGACGGTACCATGTGCGCCCGCGATTCTGCGTGATTGACAACCCCTGGTCGTGCGCGACGATCATCCGGCTGGCGTTCGTAGGGTCAATCCAGATGTCGTGGTGATCGCCGCCCGGCGCCTGGCCACGCGGCACGGTCTCGATGGTACGCCCACCGTCAATCGTCTTCGAGTACGATGCAGTCAGGAAGTACGCTTCATTTTCGTCGTCCGTCGCGACAGCCATGCGCGAGTAGTAGTGCGCGCGGCCCATCACGTTGCGGTCGCGGCTAATGAGCGTCCACTGCCGGCCGCCGTCGTCGGATCGCCAGAGTTGACCGCTCTCCGTCGGCTCGCCGTTCCACGGGATGCCGTCACCCGTCTCGATCATCGCAAACACACGCTGCGGATTCGAGTTGGCGATTGCGATCGCGACCTTGCCGACGGGCTTGGCCGGAAGGCCGTTGCCCGTGAGTCGCGTCCATGTGGCGCCACCATCCCGCGAGACAAAGAGTCCGCCGCTAGGTCCGCCACTCGTGCGCCCCCAGGTGTGGATCTCCAACTGCCACATGCCCGCGAAGAGCATGCGCGGATTCGACTGGTCCATCTGGAGGTCCGAGCAGCCCGTGTTCTCGTCGACGAAGAGCACGCGCGTCCACGTGGCGCCGCCGTCAGTCGTGCGATAGACGCCGCGTTCCTGCTGCGGCCCGTAGGCATTGCCGAGCGCGCACACGAGTGCCGTGTTGGGATCCTGCGGATGCACGACGATGCGCGGAATGCGCGATGTCTTCTCGAGGCCCGTCAACGTCCACGTCTCACCGGCATCGGTGGATTTGTAGACGCCCTGTCCAATGGAGATGTGACTGCGAATGTGCCCTTCGCCGGTGCCCACCCACACGACGTTGCGGTCCGAGCGCGCGACTGCGATGGAGCCGATGGACTGCACGACCTGCCCATCGAAGATCGGCCGCCAGTTGGTGCCGCCGTCGGTGGTCTTCCACACGCCGCCAGATGCTGCGCCGACGTAGTACGTCAGCGGATCGCCAGGGATGCCGGCGGCAGCGGAGAAGCGGTTCCCCTCTGGACCGATCGTGCGCCAATGGAGGCCGGCCCACGCATCGGCGGACGGCACGGCAGCGGTCGCGGCGGGCGCTGGCTGAGAGGTGCGCCGACCCGAAGGTGTCTGCGACGCAAGTGAGAGCGTGGCGATCGGAAACAGAGCGACCGCAATGAACGGGCGGAGGCGTGTATGCATAAAAGATCCCGAGGTGGAGTGACTTCGAGAATCTGCGGCGCGCCAGATGAGGCGGTAAGGGCGAGGTGGGGCCCCGTTGAATGAGGCAACGCCGGCGCCCCCGGCCTCTCGCGCCGTGAATCCCCAATCGGCATTGTAGTCCTGTCTCCTCTCGTACGGCCGATCATGCGTTTCCCTGCCGATCTGTCGCCCCGTACTTCACGGACCTGCGCCGAGCCGCTGGTGCGCAAATCGCGCACGGCGGGCTCGCTCGCGGCCAACACACGGCCGAGCGTTCAGGACCCCTCCCAGACTCCGCGATGACGGACACGGCTAACAACCGCGCCCGGCTGCGTGTTTGAGGAGTTGGATGCGAGAGTCCACCCGCGAGTAGGCCCCCGACGCAGACGAATCGGCGTTGGTCGCCCGCGCACGGCGCGGCGATCCGGCGGCGTTCGATGCGCTCGTCCGTCGCCATCTCCCGGGT
>JAHFCT010000086.1 GCA_023249375.1 Gemmatimonadota bacterium
TGGGCCGGCACCGGCGAGCAGAACAACCGGCAGAGTTCGTCGTGGGGCGGCGGCGTCTATCGCTCCACCGACGGCGGCGACACCTGGCGCTACCTCGGCCTGCACGACACGCGCTCCATTGGCCCCGTCGTCTTGCACCCGTCCGATCCAAACGTCGCGTGGGTGGCATCGGTCGGGAATCTATGGAAGCCCAGTATCGAACGCGGCGTCTACAAGACGACCGACGCGGGCCGCACGTGGGCCAAAGTGCTGTTCGTCGATTCGCTCACCGGCGCCACCGACCTCGTCATCGACTCGCGCAATCCGGACGTGCTGTACGCCGCCACGTATCAGCGTCTGCGCAAGGCGTTCGGCTTCAACGGCGGTGGTCCCGGCAGCGCCATCTACAAGACCACCGACGGCGGCATGTCGTGGATGAAACTGGAGAACGGCATCCCGACGGGCGACAAGGGACGCATTGGTCTCGCCATCGCGCAGTCGCGCTCGGATGTGGTGATTGCCACCATCGAGCACGCCACGGCCGGAGGCACGTACCGCACGGAGAACGCCGGCAGCACGTGGAAACGCATGAGTGCCGCCAATCCGCGGCCGATGTACTACAGCAAGCCGACCATCGACCCCACCAACGCGCTGCGCGTCTGGCTCCCGGGCACCTATCTCGTGAAGAGTGAAGACGGCGGCGCGACGTTCACCGAGGAACCCACGTCACCGACGTATGACGTCGGCCTCAAGACCGACCACCACGCCGTGCGCGTCGATCCGGCCAATCCCGCGCACATCTACGTCGCCGGCGACGGCGGGCTGCACGAGAGCTTCGACATGGGCAAGACGTTCATCCGGCTGAACAACATTCCCATCGGCCAGGTCTACAAGATTGCCGTCGACGACCGCGACCCGTACTGGATCTACGCGGGCTTTCAGGACAATCACTCGTTCATGGGACCCAGCGCCACGCGACACTGGCTCGGCATCCTCAATCAGGATTGGTCCGAGATCGGTTTCAGCGATGGCACTGGCAAAGCCGTCGATGTCAAAGACGGGCGCAAGGTCTACTCGTCGTCGAGCGGCGGCAATCTCTCGCTCGTCGATCCGGTCACCGGTGACGTCATGGGCATCACGCCGCGCGCGCCCAACGGCGAGCCGCCGTATCGCTTCGACTGGGACGCGCCGACCGTCGCCTCCAAGCACACGCCCGGCACCGTCTACCTCGGCGGCAATCGCCTGTTCATGTCCAAGGACTACGGCTCGTCGTGGACTCGAACACCCGACCTCACGCGCAACATCAACCGCGACACGCTCGACATGATGGGCGTGAAGAATCGCGACATTCGTCTCTCGCGCAACGACGGCGACGCCATCAGCGAGATCACCAGCATCGCCGAATCACCGATTGATCCCAAGGTTCTCTGGGTCGGCACCGACGACGGCAACGTGCAGGTCAGCACCGACGGCGGCGCGACGTGGAAGGAAGTGAGCGCCAGCATCACGGGCGCACCCAACGGCGCATACATCGGCGAGATCGTCGCCTCCGCCGCATCGAAGGGCACGGCGTACGTCGTCATCGATGCGCATCGCGACGGAGACTTCGCGCCGTACCTCGTGCGCACCACCGATTTCGGCAAGACATGGAGCGCCGTCACGTCGGGCCTCCCCAAGGACGACGCCTCCATTCGCGGCCTCGCGGAATACCCCGGCCGCGCCAACGTCCTCTTCGCCGGCACCGAGCGCGCGCTCTTCGTCACGCACGACAGCGGCGCGCACTGGGTACAGCTCAAGGCCAACCTCCCCACCACGCGCTACGACGACATTCTCATTCATCCGCGCACCAAGGACCTCGTCCTCGGCACGCACGGACGAAGCATCTGGGTGCTCGACGACGCGTCGCCGATCGCCGAGTGGACGCCGGCCATCGCCGCCAAGCGCGCGTATCTCTTCGCGGTGCCGCGCGCCACGCTGACGCTGTACTGGGAAGATGTTTCCAACATGGCGCACTACTTCTACGCGGCGGAGAATCCCGCCGAGGGCGCCGCGTTTACGTATCATCTCGCCCAGCCCGCGCAGAAGGTGCGGCTGCTCGTGACCAACGCCGCCGGCAAGACGGTGCGTGAGATCGCGGGGCCAACGGAGGCAAACCTCCTGCAGCGCGTGCAATGGGATCTGCGCTTCGCGCTCCCCACGGGCGCCGCACGGCTCGGTGGCGGTGGAGGCGGTGAGGAAGGCGGCGGTGGCGGAGGCCCGGGCGCGCAGCGGGCGGGCATCGTGCAGCTCCCGGTTCCCGCCCACGACATCGCCGCGCGCGGCCCGATGGTTGCGCCTGGCATGTTCAAGGTCGCACTCGAAGTTGACGGCGTGGTGGTGGAGTCGCGCCCGTTTGAAGTGCGTGCCGATCCGGCGGCAAACGTCAAGCTCGCCGACCACAAGGCGCGCGAAGCGTTCGTTGTTGACGTCATGACTCGCATGGCGGACGTGGATTCGCTCGCTGCGCGCATCAGCGCCAAACGCGCCGCATCCAGCGGAGCCGACGCCGAGCGGTTGCAGACGCTCGAGCAGCGGCTCGTCGGTGGCCGCGCACCGGGTGTTGGCGGCGCGGGTGGCGGCGGCGCCGGTGGCGGCGGCTTCGGCCGCGGCGGACCGCAGGCCGTGCGTCAGCGGTTGGGCGGCCTGCTCACGGTCTATCTGAGTTCCGGCGCGCGCACCGGTACCGTCTCACCGCCCACCGGCGCGATGCGCGCAACCTTCACCGAGGCCAAGGACGAACTCGCGAAGCTGCAACGCGAGTTCACCGGTGATGTGCCGCCCGCGAAGACCGGCAAGGCGGCGAAAACATCGAAGCCGGCGACAGCGCCGGCCTCGGTGCGGCGCTAGCGTCGGCCTCGGTGCGGCGCTAGCGTCGCACCGCGCTAGCGATCGCCATCTGCATCGAGCGTTTCGCGCACCTTTCGAATCAGCGCGTCCCGCCCGAAGGGCTTCTGAATGAAATGCACGCCGGAGTCGAGCACGCCGCGGTGCGCGATGACGTCGGCCGTGTACCCCGACATGAACAACCGCTTGAGGCTCGGGTACAGCGCGAGCAGCTGCTTGGCGAGGTCGCGCCCGTTCATTTCGGGCATCACGACGTCGGTCATCAGCAGATGGATGTCACCCGCGTGCTCCTCGGCGATGCGCATCGCCTCGCCGGGCGTGCGCGCGCGCAGGACGCGATACCCCTGCCGTTCGAGCATTCGCGCCGTCAGCGCGAGGATGCCCGGCTCGTCCTCCGCGAGCAGGATCGTCTCCTTGCCGCGGGGGACGGCACGCGCTGCTTCCGCCGCGCCCGAGCTCAGCTCCTTGCCTGCGTAGCGCGGCAGATACACGCTGAACGTCGTGCCGATCGACGGTTTGCTCGCCACTTCAATGAATCCGTTGTTCTGGCGGACGATGCCCCACACGGTCGCAAGGCCGAGTCCGGTTCCCTTGCCCATCGATTTCGTCGTGTAGAACGGCTCAAACAGATGCGACAGGGTCTCGTCGCTCATTCCCGAGCCGTCGTCGCTCACCGTGAGCAGCACATAGTCGCCCGCGGGCACCTCGGGATGGGCGGCAAGATCGATGGCCGCCAAGCTGCGATGCGACGTCTCAATCCTCAGCCGGCCGGTGCCGGTGATCGCGTCGCGCGCGTTCACGCAGAGGTTCGCCAGAATCTGGTCCACCTGCGACGGATCAATCTTCACCGGCCAGATCTGCGCGTGGGGTTGCCACGCCAGCGCAATGTCCTCGCCGATGAGACGCTGCAGCATCTTGAGCATGCCGCCCACCGTCGTGTTCAGGTCGAGCACCTGCGGCGCCACCGTCTGCTTGCGCGCAAAGGCCAGCAGCTGGCGCGTCAGCTCCACGGAGCGCACCGCCGCGCGGCGCACCTCATCCAGGTCCTCCCGCAGCGGATCGCCGGCCTCCACCTGCTCGAGCGCGAGGTCCACATTGCCGAGGATGACGCCGAGCATGTTGTTGAAATCGTGCGCCACCCCGCCGGCGAGCCGCCCCACCGACTCCATCTTCTGCGCCTGCTGCAGCTGCGCCTCCAGCGCGGCGCGGTCCGACTCCGCCTGCTTTCGCTCCGTGATATCGCGCGTGACGCCCAGCAACGCGGTCACGCCTCCGGTCGCGGCGCCCTCCGTCACCGGCACGCTGGTCGTCTCGAGCGTACGCCGCCGTCCCTGCAGCCCGATCATGTCAAAGACGAGGTGTCGAGTCTCACCACGGAAGACGCCGTCGATCATGTCGTCGAAGGCATCTCGGTCCTCCGCCGCCACCAGCTGTTGCACGCGCTGGCCTTGCACCTGCTCGAGCGTGGCCTGTACCAGCATCAGGCCCGCCGGATTCATCTCCAACAGGCGTCCGTCCCGGTCCAGCAGCTTCACGCACTCCGGCTCGTTGTCGACGATCGTGCGCAGCCGCTCCTCGCTCGCGCGCAGCTTTTCCTGCGCGGCCCGTTGCTCGGTGATGTCCAGGATGGTGCCGGTCATCGCGACCACGGCGCCGTCCCGGTGCTCGAGTTCGCCCAGACCGCGCACCCAGCGCACGGCTCCGTCGTTCCGGCGGACGATGCGGTACACGTTGTCAAAGAGCACGCCGCGCCCGATCACCTCCTGCTCCAGATACGCGGCCATCCGCCCCTGATCGTCCGGATGGATGAGCGCCAGCCAGTCGCTGATCGGATGCTCGGGCGCTTCCGCGATGCCGAAGATCCGGTTCAACACTTCCGACGACCGCCAGTGGCCCGCCACGAAATCGGCGCGGTACGAGCCGATGTTCGCCACGCGCTGCGACTCGCGGAAGAAATACTCGCTCTCGCGCAGCGCCGCCTCGCGGGCGCGCTGTTCGCTGACGTCGCGGATCACCGTGATCATCGCCGGCGCGCCATTGTACGACACCACGACGCCCTGCACTTCCACCGTCACGCGCGTGCCGTCCCCACACACGGCGTGTCCCTCTTGCGTGGGCGTCGTCGCGCCCACGCCGCGTGCCACCGCCGCCTGCGTGCGCTCGCGCACGTAGGCTGCCTCGTCGGGCGCCGTGATGTCGAGAATCGACTGCCCGACCAGCGCCTCCGCATTCGGCATGCGCAGCAACCTGACCACCGCCGGATTGGCGTACAGGATGCGTCCTTGCCGGTGCAGCAGCATGGGCACTGGCGACCACTCGATGAGCGTGCGATAACGCGCCTCGCTCTCCTGCAGCGCCTCCTCGGCCCGCAGTCGGTCGGTGATGTCGACGACCGTCGTGAGAAAGTCGAGCGGGGCTCCCGTCGCGTCCCGCCGCACGCTGATATTGAGTTCGGCCCAGAGGACGGTGCCATCGTTCCGCAGGTAGCGCTTGCGGAATCGCACCAGCTCGGCCTCGCCTGTTTGCAGCTTCGCGACTTCGCGCTCGCTGAGTTCCACGTCGCCGGGGTGCGTGAGCGCCTGATACCGGACGTTGCGCAGCTCGTCAGGCGTGTACCCCAGCATGGCGCGCAGCGCCGGGTTGAAGTCAACTTCGCCGGTCAGCTTCGTGATCGACTTGCCGATTGGCGACTGGTCGAAGACCGAGCGGAACTTCTGCTCGCTCTCGCGCAGTGCCCGCTCGGTGCGCTTTCGCTCACTAATGTCGCGCGAAATGCCAAAGAGGCCCACCACGGTGCCCGCATCGTCGCGCACCGGACCCTTGGTCACGAGAAACGTGCGCGACTCACCGCTCACCAGCGTCAGCGATTCCTCCGCCGTCTGTGTCACACCCGATCGCATCACCGCCGCGTCGCGCTCCATGAGCCAGCGCGCATGTTCAGGCGCAAAGAACGCCGAATCGTCAAAGCCGACAACCTCCGTCCGGGACTTCCCCACGAGCGCGCACCCGGCGGCGTTCATGAGCAGGTACCGGCCTCGCGCGTCCTTGACGAAGACGGCGTCCGTCGTCCCCTCCGCCACGGATTCTAGGATGGCGTGACTCTGCTGCATCAAATCAGCCGCCGTCGTCGCCTCGGCCGCGTCTGGTTCATGTGTATCACGCATCGGCGCGCCTCATCGACACTCGATTCGAGCCGCGTGATACCCACGCGTAGCGGCGGCGCCGCCGAGCGCGGCACAGCGGGTGGGGGGACGCGTTCGGAGAAGAAAGAGAATCCAATCGATTATTCACCTGCGGAAAAGGCAATTTCCCCCACGGCATGCCGCGGGGCAAGACGGCGGTTCCCATCGCGGCGCGGCGCCGTGCCACGTAGATTCGCGCCTTACCACCACTGACCCGGACCCCCATGTCGCCCGTCCTCGCGGAACTGCTCGGCACCATGCTCCTCGTCATCCTCGGCGACGGCGTCGTCGGCAACGTCGTGCTGAACAAGACCAAAGGACAGAACGGGGGATGGATTGTCATCACCGCCGGATGGGCCTTCGCCGTCACCATCGCGGTCTATGCCGTCGGCAGCATCAGTGGCGCACATCTCAACCCTGCCGTCACCCTCGCGATGGCAAGCATCGGCAAGTTCCCCTGGGCCAGCGTGCCCGCATACATCGGCGCACAGGTCATTGGCGGCGTCATTGGCGGCGCGGTGGTCTGGTTGGCGTATCTCCCACACTGGGCCGCGACGAGCGATCCGGCCGCCAAACTCGCCGTGTTCTGCACTGGTCCCGCCATTCGCCACGCCGGCACGAACGTCCTTGCTGAAATCATCGGCACGTTCGTCCTCGTTCTTGCGCTGCTCGCCGTGCTTTCGCCCGCCAACTTCGTTCCCGGCTCCGATTTGTCGAAGGGCTTCAGCCCGGCGCTTGTCGGTGTCATCGTCTGGTCCATTGGCCTCTCGCTCGGTGGCACCACCGGCTACGCCATCAATCCGGCGCGCGACCTCGGCCCGCGCATCGCGCACGCCATGCTGCCCGTGGCAGGCAAAGGCCACTCGGATTGGGGCTACGCCTGGGTGCCAGTGGTCGGCCCCATCGTCGGCGGACTCATTGCCGCGTTCGCCTATCAGGCGCTCTGGACGTAGCCGTTCATCTCGTCCGTCTCCCGTTTGCCGTTCTCCGTCACCCCGAGTCGCCACATGTCCTTCATTCTCGCCCTTGACCAAGGCACCACCAGCTCGCGGGCCATCGTGTTTGACCACGCCGGCGGCATCGTTGCGACCGCGCAAAAGGAATTCCCGCAGATCTTCCCCAAGCCCGGCTGGGTCGAGCACAATCCGCTCGACATCTGGTCCACTCAGGCGGGCGTCGCCGCGGAGGTCCTGCAGAAGGCCAAGCTCTCGGCGGCCGACATCGCCGCCATCGGCATCACCAACCAGCGAGAAACCACCGTCGTGTGGGATCGCGAGACGGGCCAGCCGGTGTGCAATGCCATTGTCTGGCAGGACCGGCGCACGGCCGCCATCTGTGACTCGATCCGGAAGCGCAAACTCGACCGCGTGATTCGCCGCAAGACGGGCCTCGTCGTCGACGCCTATTTCTCGGCCACCAAGGTGCAGTGGATTCTCGAGCACGTGAAAGGCGCTCGCGCCCGCGCCAAGGCCGGCAAGCTCGCCTTTGGCACTGTCGACACCTGGCTCGTGTGGAATCTGTCGGGCGGCGCCGTGCACGTGACGGACGCCAGCAACGCGTCGCGCACGATGCTGTACGACATCAGGAAGGGCGACTGGGACGATGAGCTGCTGAAGATCTTCGGCGTGCCGCGCTCGATGCTCCCCGAGGTGCGCTCGTCGAGCGAGATCTACGCGCACACCACGCTCTTCGGCGCGCCCATTCCGATTGCCGGCATAGCGGGCGATCAGCAGGCTGCCCTCTTCGGCCAGGTCTGCACCAAACCGGGCATGGTCAAGAACACCTACGGCACCGGCTGCTTCATGCTGATGAACACCGGCACCGAGCCCATCATCTCGAAGAACAACCTGCTGACGACGGTGGCCTGGCGCATCGGCCGCCGCACGGAATACGCCCTCGAGGGCAGCATTTTCATCGCCGGTGCCGTCGTGCAGTGGCTGCGTGACGGACTCGGCATCATTCGCACGGCAGCCGACGTCGAAGCGCTCGCCGCGAGCGTCCCCGACACGCACGGGGTGTATCTCGTCCCCGCCTTTGCCGGATTGGGCGCGCCGCACTGGGATCAATACGCGCGGGGCGTGCTCGTGGGGCTGACGCGCGGCACGACCAGCGCGCACGTGGCGCGGGCCGCGCTCGAAGGCATCGCCCTGCAGGTCATGGATGTCCTCCACGCC
>JAHFCT010000087.1 GCA_023249375.1 Gemmatimonadota bacterium
CGTTCGGTGAGAACGTCGCAGCCTGGCCAAGCGCCGGCGTCATGAACACCGAGCCATCGGAGAGTGATCGCACGACCAGCTTCGGCGCGCCCGTGGTATCCGTCGCGACGTACACCGCGACGTCGCCCGCACGCGAGATACCGACCGCGTTGCCCGTAAAGCGCCCCGACATCGCCGAGCGAATGTCCGCAATGGGAACAGCGATGAACGGCTGCGGCGACGCCGTGCGCAACGGTAACTGCGCCGCGATGGCAAGCGCGATGGCGAGCACTGCGATTGTCGCCGTGATGGCGAACGTTCGCCGCGACACCCCGGAGCGTGCCGGAACGGAGCGCGCGGCGGACGTCATGGTGGCAGTGCCAGCTGTGCTGGCCAGTGCCTGCGTAAACGCCTCCGCGCTGGCAAATCGGTCCGCCGGAAGCTTGGAGAGCGCGCGCAGCACCGCCTGTTCGACCCCGAGTGGAATCGTATCGCGTATCGCACTCGGCGCCATCGGCTTCTCGGTGAGCACCTTGGCGACGATCGTCTGCACCGTACTGCCCGTGAAGGGTGCGTCGCCCACCAACATCTCGTAGGTCACGGCACCGAGCGCGTAGATGTCGGCGCGAAGATCGATCACCTTCTCGCCCATGGCCTGCTCGGGGCTCATGTACTGCGGCGTGCCAAGGCTCAACCCGGTCTGCGTCATGCGGGCGCCGCCGGCGTGCTGCACCGCAAGCGCAATTCCGAAGTCGGCCACCTGTGCATGCCCACCTTGCAGCAGGATGTTCTCGGGTTTGATGTCGCGGTGAATGATGCCAAGCGCGTGCGCCGCCCCGAGCGCGTCGGCGACCTCGCGTGCGATGCGCAGCGCGTCCTCGATGGGCAGTTGCCGTTCGCGGTCCAGGCGCGAGCGCAGCGTCTCGCCCGTGACGTACGGCATCACGTAGTAGAGCAGTCCGTCCGCATCTCCGCTGTCGAGCAGGGCCAGGATGTGCGGGTGCTGCAACTTGGCGGTGGTCTTGATCTCGCTCAGGAATCGCTCGCCGCCGAGCGCCGCCGCGAGTTCCGGATGCAGCACCTTGATGGCGACGTCGCGGTCGTGCTTGAGATCGTGCGCAAGATAGACGGTGGCCATGCCGCCCGCGCCGAGTTCACGCTCGATCCGGTAACGGTCGGCGAGCGCCGCGGTGAGGCGCGCCAGGGCGGATTCGCTCATGGGGACTCCTTCGGCGTGAAGCCGGGCGTGGTCATGGCGCATTTCCGGTCTTGCGTGCTTCGCGCTCGAGCAGGTCCGGGAGGTTCTCGATGACGAACGTGCGAATCCGTGCATGCCCGTCAGGGCGCCGCAGCATGAGGAAGCGGCTTCCATCGCGCGACAGATCCCAGCTGCGCTGAGTGAGGAGCGAGAATGGCGCCGCGTCGAACAGCACCTTTCGCCCCGTCACTTGCACGGCGACTCCCAGCTGGAGTGAGATTGCCACCACCTTTTGGTCGCGATCGATGTAGTAGAACGTCTTGCCATCACGCGACCAGAGCGCGGCTGACGCGCCGAGTCCCGCGGTGAGTGCCCACTTTCCCGCCGAGGCGTTTGGGAACGGCCGCACGTTCCATTCGGGCTGGCCGCTCTCGAGCGAAACGAACGCCAGCCAGCGTCCATCCGGCGAGACCGTCGGAAGGCCCGCGGCCGCCGACGACGCAAAGAGCACCGCCATCGTCGTGTCGCGAGCGATCCGCCGCGCCACCACCGCGCTGCGCGTGAGTTGGGCGTCAAGCGATCGTGCTGCAACGATCCACTCTCCCGATAGATCGAACGAGAAGAGATTGTCGCCCGCGTCCGCGCGCACGGGAGCCCCCGAACCGTTCGACTGGATGCGCCACAACTCGCCCACGCCGCCCATGTTGCGTGGATCGGAGAGGTAGTAGATCGCCGTGCCGTCAGCCGACCAGCGCGGCTGCGTGCTGCGGGCGCCCGACGTCGGAAGCGGCGTGAGCGCTCCTCCCTTCATCGACTTCACGAAGAGCCGCTCACCGGTGAAGGCATCACTCGTCATCTGCACGGCGAGACTCGCGCCATCCGGGGAGAGCGCCATACCGCCGACACTTTCGGGCAGCAGCGAATCGACGAGGCTCGCTCGTCCCATCATGTCCACCCAGACGGGATGTCCCGTTTCAAGCGGCCCGCCGCCGCTGAGATAGATCAAGCTTCCGCTCGCGGCGATGGCCACGTCCGCCGCGTTGAGCACCGACGGTGTCACGTCGGCAATGAAGACGCCCGGGCCCGTCACGGCCATCTTCCCCGCGTCGAAGGGCACCGCGACCAACGTCTTCGAGTCGGCGGTATACAGCAAGAACTTCGGCGCGACGAAGCGCGCGTTTGCCCCGGCCAGCAGCACCTTCGTCGTTCTCGACTTGAGGTCGAGGACCGCGACGACGGGCGGTCCGCTCTTCTTGCGAATGGTGAACAGCACACCGCGTCCGTTGGGGAGCGGCTCGGGGTAGACGTGATCGGTTTCACCGCGCGCGGTGTCGACCGTGGTGATGTTCTCGCGTCCACTGCCGTCCCCACGCAGCCGCGTGAGACCCGTGACGCCGTTGCCGGTCAGTCCATCGATGTAGAGGTAGCCATCGCGGCCCCACGAGAGCCCGTCGCCGCCGATGCCGCTGTCGGCGATGGTCACGGGCGGCGCTCCGTTAAAGCCGGCGATCCTGAGCCGCGACTCCGAGATGAATGCGACGCGGTCTCCATCGGGTGAGAAGGCAGCGTTCGCCACGCCCTCGGTGCCCGCAATCGGCGCGCCCTTGGCTTCGTCGCGCAGGCGCAGCCACAAGTGCGTCCCGTCCTTCTCCAGCACGCATGAGACGACACGCCGGCCATCGGGCGACAGTGCGACGCCGTTCACGCTCCCGCCCGGGCAACGCACCTTGCCTTCATCATCCGCAGCCTCGTACCGCAACACCGGTGCTGCTGCATGCGGCCGCAGCCAGCCCCACAGCGCCGCAAGCGTAGCGACAAGCAGGGCCGCGGCAAGCAGCAGCGGCGCGTGGCGCGCACGAGCCAAGGGAGCGGGTCGGCCCGCGCCCTGCTGTGGCGCGACCGTCGCATTCGCAAGCCGCGCCGCGAACTGTGCGGCACTCGCCGGCCGGTCGGCGGGGAGTTTCTGCAGCGCGGCACGCACCGCCTGCTCGACATGCGCCGGCACCGTGCGCCGCAACGTCGCCAACGGCTCGGGCTCGGAGGTCAGCACCTTGGCGACGATGGCCTGTGCCGTGCTTCCAGTGAACGGCGGATCGCCGGTCAGCATCTCGTAGAGCACGCAACCAAGCGCGTACACATCGGTGCGCGCATCCAGCATGCGTTCACCCATCGCCTGCTCGGGACTCATGTACGTTGGCGTGCCGAGGCTCATCCCGGTTTCGGTCATGCGCGTGCCGGCGGTGGCACTCGCCGCGAGCGCGATTCCAAAATCAGCGACGAGGGCGTGTCCGCCGTGCAGGAGAATGTTCTCGGGCTTGATGTCGCGGTGGATGACCCCGTGGCCATGCGCATAGTGCAGGGCATCGGCCACTTCGGTCGCGATGCGCACGGCATCGTCGATCGGCAGTTGCTTCTCGCGCGATAGCCGGTCGCGCAGCGACTCGCCATCCACGAACGGCATCACGTAGAACACCGTGCCGTCGACCTCGCCCGAGTCGTGCAGCGGCAGGATGTGCGGATGCTGGAGGTTGGCGGTGGTCTTGATCTCGCTGAGAAAACGCGCGCCGCCGATCACCGCCGCGAGCTCGGGCTTGAGCAGCTTGAGCGCCACGGGTCGGTCGTGTCGCAAGTCGTGCGCGAGATAGACGGTCGCCATGCCGCCCGCGCCGAGTTCGCGCTCAATCCGGTAACGGTCGGCGAGCGATGCGGTGAGGCGCGCTAACGCGGATTCGCTCATGCAGGCTCCTTCGGCACGGTGCGCGCCACGATAATCGTGATGTTGTCGCCGCCGCCGTCGTCCAGCGCTTCCTTCAGCAGCTGTTCGGCGGCCTGTTGCGCGCTCGTCATCGCACCAAGAATCTCGCCAATGCGCGCATCGCTCACGTGCTTCGTGAGGCCATCGGAGCACAGCAGATGCACGTTGGCCCAGTGCGACTCGTGCCGCGTCACGACAGGAATGGTCGTATCGGCGCCGAGCGCGCTTGAGAGCACGTGTGCAAGGGGCGTGCGCTTGGCCGTGGCCTCCGTCATCGCGCCCTGGTCCACGAGGTCTTGCGCGATGGTCTGGTCGCGCGTCACCTGCATCAGCACACCGTCGCGCCAGACGTAGTAGCGCGAGTCGCCGACCTGCAACAGGTAGTACGTAGGCCAGACGCCAAAGTAGAGCGTGAGCGTGGTGGCCATCGTGCCGCGTATGCCCTGTGCATCGCGCCGCGCGCGCACCGCGTCGTGCGCCTGCACCGCCGCGCGTTGCAGCAGCTCCTCGAATTCCGATTCGCCGGCCTTGGCGCCATAGTAGGCGGTGACGCTGCCGCGCACGTAGTTCATGGCCGCCTCGAGCGCCGTGGCGCTCGCTTCCTTGCCGCCGACCCCGCCGCCGACGCCGTCGGCCACCATGGCGACGAAGGCCACCCGCTGTTCGTCGCCGCGGAGCCGCGCCTCAATGTCGGCCAGGTTGGAACCAATGACGTTCATGCGGCGGTGGAACGACGCCATCAGGTAGTGGTCCTGATTATCCTTGCGCACCTTGCCGGTGTGCGAGAGGCCCCAGATATCCACTTCATCATCGCGGGGCGTGCGATTCGGGTACGGCGACTTGCTCATCAGTTCCCCCTTCGTCAGTCCGTTGCGCGCTCGTGCCTGAGGTCATGCGCGAGATACACGGTGGCCATGCGGCCTTCGCCGAGCGCGCGCTCGATGCGGTAGCGATCGGCGACGGCGGCGGTGAGACGCGTAATCATCGAGCGGCTCCTGCGGTGAGACGAGCGTGCCAATTGTCGAGCAGGCGAACCTCGCGCAACGGTCGTTCCAACAGACGTTGCTTGAAGACAAAGCGATTGCCATTCATGCCGACGGCGTAGTTGCGTCCCGGAAAATCCGAGACGGAGGCGCTGAAGAGCTTGCGCGGTTCGCCGAACGGCCGATCGGCATTTGTCGGATCGTACGACACCGAAAAGAAAGTCTGAATCACGCGACCACGCTTGTCATCATTCGCATCGCGGTCACGCACGGCCGTCGTCAGGTCGTTGCCAACGTCCACCACAATGAACTCTCGTACGCCGGCACGACCAACCTGCGAAAAACGCGAACCGCCCGAGATGACGAAGCGTCGACCGCGTCCGTCGATGCTGCGGGCGATGATCGATGACTCGGCGGGCCCCAGTTCCTCCGAGAGCAACCAGCGATCGTCGACCGACGTCGCAAAGAGGACGGACTGATCGACGACCGTCTCGGGCTTGGTCCCGTCGGTACGAAGTCGCACCATCCGACTCCCTAGCCAAGCGATGAACGAGGAACCGTCAGCGAGCGCCGTGACGGAACTCACCCCTGCAGGAAGTGACAGACGCTGCGGCGGCGCGGTGCTTTCCGGATCGCCAATGAAGGTGCCGTCCTCGCGGGAAAAGATCACGCGACGACCGTCCGGCATCCATCGCGCGCCGACAATGAGCGGCGCGGTGATCCAGGGGGTCACCCGACCGGTCGCGACGTCAATCACGCGAAGGGTCATATCTCCCGACGGCATCTTGACGCTCACCACGAGACGCTGGCCATCCGGGGTCATCTCGATGGAACGATAGTCGGCAGAAGGCACCGCGAGCGTATCCAACGTGCCGCCGCGGTCGGCCCGCACCAGCCACCCTTCGCCCGGAGGAGATCCGGTTGCCCACGCAATCGTTCCGCTCGTGGCGAGATCAAACTGGGCGGCACCGCGTCCACTCTCGACCCGCACGCCCTCGCTGACGATGACCGGTTTGCCAGTCATCTTGGCGGCTCTTACGTCGAACGGCACCGCATAGACCTGCCCGCCCGGCCCGACATAGACGAGATGCCCGTCGCCATCCAGTCGCGCCATGGTACCGCGCACCGCCTCGTCGGCGTTGGTCGCATCCCAGCGGAGTAGCTTCGTCGACGTGCCCGTTTCGAGATCGATAACATCGAGCCCCAGTTGACTCGAGGCGATGGCCCGTCGACCGTCGGGGAGCGCGACGGGAAACGCACATTGCGAACAACGCAGGGTGCGCAACGAATCGCCGCCGCTCCCCACCAGCGTCAAATGCGACCCGCGGCGACTCGACAGGAGCAGGCGACCATCCGCGAGCCACGCCCCTCCCGTCACGAACGGGATAGAGGCGAAGGTATGTACCTTTCCATCAGCGATGGCGAGCCGCTTCACCTCGGTAAAGGTGAAGAAGATCACGGTGCCACCGTCGGGCGAAAAGAACGGAGCGAGCGCGCCCTCGGTCCCATCCAGCACCCTCAGCGCGAAGTCCGAGCGGTGTCGCAGATACAACTGCGTGCGCGCGCCATGGCGGGCGGCGAAGACGATCGTCGAGGCATCCGGCGAGATCGCCAACGTCGGCATTCCCTCGGGGTTGTTCGAGTACGGATCCAGCGACAACGAATCCGGCAGGACCATGCTCAGGCCCACCGAGCCGGCGACGCCCCCGATCCGTTCGGGCCGCAACCAGCCCCACGCAGCGAAGGCGGTCAGCGTCGCGGCGCCGATCCACATGACGGCGCGTCTCGACGCGCTCGCTCGCTGCGCCGTGCCGAGTCGCATGCCGTCGACGCGCGGGCGTGCCGCCGACTCATCGCCGAGCGCCGTGGCAAAGGCCGCGGCCGTCGCCGGTCGATCGGCCGGCAGCTTCGCGAGCGCCGTCAGTACGGCAGCGTCCACCCACGACGGCACGGTATCACGCAACGTCGTGAGCGACGTCGGCTTCTCCGTCAGCACGCGCGCTACAATGGCCTGCACACTCGAACCGACGAACGGCGGATCGCCCGCAAGCATCTCGTACGTCACCGCGCCAAGCGCGTACACGTCGCTGCGCGCGTCAATGCTCTTTTCACCCATCGCCTGTTCAGGGCTCATGTACTGCGGGGTGCCGAGCGAGAGCCCGGTCTGCGTCATGCGGCTGCCGCCCGCGGTCTGCACCGCGAGCGCAATGCCGAAGTCCGCCACCAGCGCGCTGCCATCGTGCAGCAGGATGTTCTCCGGCTTGATGTCGCGGTGCACCACGCCCTGTCGGTGGGCGTAGTCGAGCGCGCCGGCCACTTCGCGCGCGATGCGCACGGCGTCGGGCATCGGCAGCTGGCGCTCGCGCTCGAGCCGCGCGCGTAACGTCTCGCCCGTGACGACCGGCATCACGTAATACAGCAAGCCATCGGCCTCGCCGCTGTCGAGCAGCGGCAGAATGTGCGGATGCTGCAGCTTGGCGGTGGTCTTGATCTCGCTCAGAAAGCGATCGGCGCCGAGCGCCGCGCCCAGGTCTGGATGCAGCACCTTGATGGCCACATCGCGGTCATGCTTGAGATCGTGCGCCAGATACACGGACGCCATTCCGCCGGCGCCGAGTTCGCGCTCGATACGGTAGCGGTCGGCAAGCGCGGTGGTGAGACGTGCGAGCGGGGCAGTCATGGGCTCTTGAGCAGTAGTTCGGGTGTCGCGAGGCTCTCGGTCGTTGCCATCGCGGCACCCACGCCCGCCGCGCGGCCGGTGGACCAAGCCCACAGGAAGTTGTAGCCGCCAATCGGGCCAAATGCGTCGAGCACCTCGCCGCACAGGAACAGCCCCGCGTGTCGACGGCTCTCCATCGTGCGCGGGTGAACCTCGCGCAGCGCCACCCCGCCGCCTGTAACCTCGGCTTTCTTGTAGCCCTCGTCGCCGTTCCATTGGAGGTCGCCGCGCACCAGGGTGGCAATGAGGCGCAGCCGTTCATCCCGGCGCAACTCGCTCAGCGGACGCGCGGTGTCCACCCCG
>JAHFCT010000041.1 GCA_023249375.1 Gemmatimonadota bacterium
TGCGCGACGTGGTGCACGGCCGTGTCGTGAAGAACGCGGAGGCGCTGGCGAATCCCGAGTCGCTCGCGTTGTTTCGGGATCTCGCCGCGTTGCGGGTATGACGGACTGACGCAACCAAGGACTAGAGGCGCGCGACGAGAGCCCCCTATTTCTTCTTCTGCGCGATCCGTGTCCATCCGTTCAATCCGTGTCATCCGTAGGTAATCAGTAAAACCGTCTCGAGCATCGCGTGGTAGTCAGTAAGACCGTCTCGAGCATCCGGTGGTAGTCAGCAAGACCGACCGTCACGCAAGATGTCAGCCCAGCCGTCGCACGAGCGTGAGAATCGTGTAGACCGCCACCGGCTCGTCCGCCTGGTTGCGCACTTCCACATCCCACGACACGACGCCCTGCGGGATGCCATCGGCGGGCGTATCCTTGGCGGTCTTCTGCTTCACGGTCAGCCGCGCGTGGATCGCGTCCCCGGGATACACCGGCTTCACGAAGCGCAGTCCCTCGAGCCCGTAGTTGGCGAGCACCGGCCCCGGCGCGGGATCGACAAACAGCCCTGCCGACGCGGAGAGCACCAAGTACCCGTGTGCCACCTTGCGTTCGAACACGCCCTGCCGCGCCATCTCATCGCTTTGGTGCGCGTAGAAATGGTCGCCGGACAGCTCGGAGAAACGGTCCACGTCGTCATCGGTGATCGTGCGCGACGCCGTATGGAAGGTCTCGCCGATGGCGAGTTCTTCGAAGTGCTTGCGGAACGGATGCACGGCGTCGCCGCTCGTCGCCGCGCCGGGCATGTACTCGTGCACCACGCGGCTCAATGTCGTTGGCGAACCTTGCAGCGCCGTGCGCTGCATGAAGTGCAGCACCCCGCGCGCGCCGCCCATCTCCTCGCCGCCGCCGGCGCGGCCCGGGCCGCCATGCACCAGCTGCGGCAGCGGCGAGCCGTGCCCCGTGCTCTCCTTGGCCGTGTGACGGTTGGCAAGCAGCAGCCGCCCGTGATGCGCCGCCGTGCCAAGCGCCACCGCGCGCGCCACCGCGTCGTCGGCGGTGAACACGGAACCCACCAGTGAACCGCGGCCGCGCCGTGCCAGCGCAATCGCGCCGTCCACCGAATCGTACGGCATGATGGTGTTCACCGGACCAAATGCCTCGACGTCGTGCGGCGCGGTGCGCCGCATCGGATCATTCGACGCGAAGAGCAGAATCGGATAGAATGCGCCGCGCGCGGCGTCGGCGCCGGTGACGTCGGGCAGGCCGACTTCGCCGTAGACCAGCTCTGCGTCATGCGCGATCGCGTCCACCGCGCGCTGCACCTCGCCCACCTGTGCCGGTGCGGCCAGCGGCCCCATGCGCACGCCGTCCACCGCCGGGTCGCCAATCACCACGCTTTCCAGTCGCGCGGCGAGCGCCGCCGCGACTTCCTCGACGAGCGACTTCGGCACCAGCGTGCGCCGAATCGCCGTGCACTTCTGTCCGGCCTTCGTCGTCATCTCGTTTACGACTTCGCGGATGAACAGCGAAAACTCCTCCGTGCCGGGCGTCGCATCCGGCCCCAGCATCGAGAAGTTCAGCGAATCGGCCTCGGCGTTGAACCGCACGTTGTGCTGCACTATCGCCGGTCGCTGCTTCAGCGTGCGCGCCGTCTCGGCGCTCCCCGTGAACGCGACGGCGCATTGTTCATCGAGATGATCCAGCAGATCACCGGCGCTCCCGCAAATGAGCTGCACGCTGCCAGCGGGAAGAATCCCGCTCTCGATGATGCCCGCGAAGACGGCCTCGGTGAGATAGCTCGTGATCGTCGCCGGCTTCACGATGGCCGGCACGCCGGCGAGCAGCGTCGGCGCGAGCTTCTCGAGCATGCCCCAGACGGGAAAGTTGAAGGCGTTGATATGCACCGCCACGCCCTCGAGCGGCACACAGATATGGCGGCCGACAAACGACCCGCCCTTCGACAGCGGCTCCGTGGGTCCTTCCACGTAGAACGGTTCATCGGGGAATTCGCGCCGTCCGCGCGACGCGTAGGCAAACAGCGTGCCGATGCCGCCCTCGATGTCCACCCAACCGTCGCGCCGCGTGGCGCCTGTCGCGGCCGACACCGCGTAGTACGCCTCGACGCGCGGCATGAGATACTGTGCCAGCGCCTTGAGCATTCGCGCGCGCTGATGAAATGTCATCGCGCGGAGCGCCGGTCCGCCCACCGTCCGCGCATGCTGCACCATCGCGCCAAAATCGAGGCCGCCGCTGCTCGCCTCGGCGATCATCGTACCCGTGACCGCGTGGTGCAGGGGCGTGCACGCGCCCGTGCCGCGAACCCACTCGCCGGCGGCATAGCTGAACAGCGCGCGCGGCGCGCGGCCAGTGGGATCAAGTGGGGCGGGGAGCGCGTGAGGGGCAATCATGGCGTTGTCTCGATGTGACCGCGCGTCAGTCACGCCGCGTGGTCTTCCAGGTCTGATAACTCGCCGCCTGCCCTGCGCGCGTCGCCGGGACGTCGCGCAGCGGCTCGCAGGGCTGCAACGAGTCGCGCAATCGCGCCGGCAGTGTCTGGTACAACTCGGTGCCCGCCGTCTTCCACGCGAGCATCTCGTCGCTCACCTGCTTCACGATCTTCGCGGGATTGCCCACCACCAGCGAACGCGGCGGGATTTTCATTTCGCCCGGCACAAAGCACAGCGCGCCCACGATGCTCTCGTCTCCGATGTCGGCCTGGTCCATCACCACCGCGTTCATCCCGACGAGGACGTTGCGCCCAATGTGCGCGCCGTGCACCACCGCGCCGTGGCCAATGTGCGCGCCTTCCTCAAGCCGCACGACGATCCCCGGGAACATGTGGACCACGCACCCTTCCTGCACGTTGCAGCCGTCAGCAATCTCGATGCCACCCCAGTCGCCGCGAATCACCGCGCTCGGCCCCACGTACACGTCGCGGCCGATCACCACGTTGCCGACGACCGTTGCGTTGGGGTGCACGTAGGCGCTCTCGTGCACCACGGGCACGAAGTTCTCGAACGAGAAGATGTTTGCCATCGCTAGACGCGTTCGAGCACGGCGGCCATTCCCTGACCGACCCCCACGCACATCGTCACCAGCGCGTAGCGCCCGCCCGTGCGCTGCAGCTGTCGCGCGGCCGTGATCGCGAGTCGCGCGCCCGACATGCCCAGCGGATGGCCGAGGGCGATGGCGCCGCCATTTGGATTGACGCGCGCATCGTCGTCGGCCACGCCGAGCGCGCGGAGTGACGCCAGCACTTGTGCCGCGAACGCTTCGTTGAGTTCGATCACGTCCATCTGTGCGATGGTGAGTCCCGCCTGCGCCAGCGCCTTCTGTGACGCGGGGACCGGGCCGATGCCCATCGTCCGCGGCGCCACGCCGGCGGCCGCCGTGCTGACCATGCGCGCCATCGGCGTCAGGCCGTGCGCTTTCGCGCCTGCTTCGGAGCAGACAAACGTCGCCGAAGCGCCGTCGTTCAGCCCCGACGAATTCCCGGCGGTCACCGACCCTTTGCCGTCGGTGCGGAACGCCGGCCTCAGCTTCGCGAGCGCTTCGATCGTCGAATCGGCGCGGATGAACTCGTCGTCGCTCACGATCCTGGCATCGCCCTTCTTCTGTGGAATCACGACGGGGACTATTTCTTCGGCGAGCCGTCCGGCGGCGCGCGCGGCGGCGGCTTTCTGCTGCGAACGCAGCGCAAAGGCGTCCTGATCGGCGCGGCTGATGCCGTGCTCCTCTGCCACGTGCTCCGCGGTCTGGCCCATCGAGTCGATGCCGTAGCGTTCCTTCATCACCGGATTCACGAAGCGCCATCCGAGCGACGTGTCAAACAGTTCGGCGTCGCGCGCAAACGGCTTGCTCGCCTTTGACAGCGCGTACGGTGCGCGCGTCATGCTCTCGACGCCGCCCGCGATGTAGAGCTCGCCGTCGCCCACGGCCACGCCGCGCGCGGCGTTCGCGATCGCGCTGAGCCCCGACGCGCACAGCCGGTTCACGGTCTCGCCCGGCACCGTCACCGGCAAGCCGGCGAGGAGTGACGCCATGCGGGCGACGTTGCGATTGTCTTCGCCCGCCTGGTTCGCGCAGCCGAAGATGACATCGGTCACCGCCGCGGCGTCGGCCGCCGCGTGTGCCTTCAGCAGTTCGCGAATAACGTGCGCGGCGAGATCGTCGGCACGGACGTCGCTGAGCGCGCCGCCGATGTTGCCAATCGGCGTGCGAAGGCCGCCGGCGATGAATGCGTGGGTCATGGGGTTAGCGGAAGCGGAAGCCTTCACGGGCGGCGCGCCGCAGCAGCGGCGACGGGCGGTAGCGCTCCTCATCGAATTCGGCGTGCAGCGCTTCGAGCGTCTCGAGCACGCGCCCCGCGCCGAGTTCGTCGCACCAGGCAAGCAGGCCCTTGGGATAGTTCACGCCGTTCACCATCGCGACGTCGATGGACTCGGCGGTCGCCACGCCCAAGCGCAGCGCGTCTACGGCTTCGTTGATGAGCATCGCGCGGATGCGCTCGACAATGCCGCGCCCCAGCCGTTCGTCCTGATTTGGCTGCGGCGATACGGCGTCGTTGCGGTAGTCGTAGTAACCGCGCCCCGACTTACGTCCGAGCCATCCCGCCGCGACCAGACGCTGCTGTGTCAGCGACGGACGAAACCGCGGCTCGTGAAAGAAGCCCTCGTACACCGACTTGGTGACGGCGAAGTTCACGTCGTTGCCGATGAAGTCCATGAGCTCGAACGGCCCCATGCGAAAGCCGCCGATGGTGCGCATCGCCCAGTCGATGGTGGCGTAGTCCGCCACGCCTTCATCGGCGATGCGCAGCGCCTCGCCGTAGAATGACCGTGCCACGCGATTGACGATGAAGCCCGGCGTGTCGGAGCACTGGACTGCCGTCTTGCCCCATGCGGCCATCAAGCTCAGGCACTGCGCCGTCACCGTCGGCGCCGTGCCCGCCCACGGAATCACTTCGACCAGCGGCAGCACCGGCGGCGGGTTGAAGAAGTGCAGGCCGATGACGCGCTCGGCCGCGCCGCATCCTGCGGCGATCGAGGCAATCGAAAGCGATGACGTGTTCGTCGCCAACACCGCGTCGGGCGCTACGGCATGCGCGAGTCGCGCAAAGAGGTCGCGCTTGGCCGAGAGGTCTTCGATGATGGCCTCAATCACCAGGCCGCACGGCGCGAAGGCGCCGACGTCAATCAGCGGCGTGCGCGCCTCGAGGTGCGGATGTGACTCGGTCGGCGCTTCCACCGCGCTGATGCGGCCAACGATCGCCGCGCGCTCGTCGGCGCTGCGCTTGCCTTTGGCGACCAGCGACGCGAGCGAGTTGTCGATGGACGTCAGTGCTTCCGTTGCTGCGCCCGGCTTCGCATCGGCGAGGACAACGGGATGCCCTGCGGCAGCCGCCACTTGCGCGATGCCGCGTCCCATCGCGCCCGCACCCGCCACGCCCACAACCGTCTGCGGCGATATCATTGGCGTCACTTCCCGGTAAATCGGGGTGGCCGCTTCTCGAGGAAGGCGTGCACGCCTTCTGCGTAGTCCGCGGTCCGCCCAGCTTCGCGCTGCAGCGCTTCCTCGACGGCGAGTTGCTCGTCGAGATCCACGCCCAGCGACTTGTTGAATGCGCGCTTGATCAAGCCGAGCGCGCGCGTCGGCTGCGTGGCCAGATGCGCTGCGGTGGTGAAGGCCGTGTCGACGAGTGCTTCCGGCGCCACCACCTGATACACGAGTCCGATCTCCTTCGCCTGCTCGGCCGTCACCTTCTCGGCGAGCATCGTCATCACCGTCGCGCGATGCAGGCCGACAAGTCGCGGCAGGATAAACGTGCCGCCGCTGTCGGGAATGACGCCGATCTTCGCGAACGACTGCACAAAGGTCGCGTTGCTCGACGCGAACACGATGTCGCACGCGAAGGCGAGATTCGCACCCGCACCCGCCGCCACGCCGTTCACGGCACACACGACCGGCTTCTCGAGATGCCGAATGGCGCTCACCACCGGATTCCACGTCTCGCGCACGAAGTCGCCCAAATCGGGAATCGCGCCGTCCACGGGCATTGCCTCGGCGAGGTCCTGTCCCGCGCAAAACCCGCGTCCCGCACCGGTCAGCAGCACGGCGCGCACCGTGTCGTCGGTCGCTGCGTCGCGCAGTGCCTGCAGCAGCTTCTGCGCCAGATCGCGCGTGAAGCTGTTGAGCACGTCCGGCCTGTTGAGGGTCAAGCGGGCGACGCCGGACTCGACCGCGACAATCAGGGGGGGCATCGGGGGAGACGGTAGATGGTAGAGGGTAGACGGTAGAGGGTACAGGAAGCCCGTACAATAATGCCGCGCTGCTCCCGCTTCCGGCCACCCGCCACTGGCCTGATATTTCGGCCGACATGGCCGCCAAGACATCTCCCTCGCCCGATCCGCGCTTCGATTGGGGCCGCATCGCCCGCATCGCGCTCGCGTCGCGCGCGCTCGATGACCTCGAGGAGTTGCTGAACCGTTCCAAGGCGACGACGCCCAAGGAACACGTGGTGCAGTACCAGTTCTCGGCCAAGGGCCACGAAGTGGCGCAGGTCATCCTCGGCACGCTCCTGACCGGTCAGCACGATGCGGCCGGTGCGTACTACCGTTCGCGTCCGCTGCTGCTGTCGCTCGGGCTCAGTCTCGAAGACGCGCACGGCAGCCCGCTCGGACGCGCCGGTGGATTCAGCGACGGCCGCGACATTGGCGTCGTCTGCAACCTCCCGCGTCCCGACGGTGGATGTACCGTGCTGCCGATGGCGGGTGATGTTGGCTCGCAGTACACGCCGGTCGCTGGCTGGGCGCAGGCCATCACGTATCATCGCGATGTGCTCGGCGACGCGTCGTACGAAGGCGCCATCGGCGTCGTCCTCGGCGGCGACGCATCGGTTGCCGCCAACGGCTTCTGGTCATCACTCACGATGGCCACCACGCTCAAGCTGCCGATGCTGTTCTACATCGAGGACAACGACCTCGGTATCTCGGTGCGCGGCGACATGCAGACGCCGGGCGCGAACATCGCGCGCAATCTCGCGTCGTTTGGCGGCCTGCTCGTCCGCGACGGCGATGGCACCAACCCGCACGAGACGGCCGCGCTGCTCGCCGAGGGCGTCGCGCATGTGCGTTCGGGAGCGGGATCTGCGCTCGTGCGTCTCACGGTGCCGCGGCTCAACAGCCACTCCGGTCCGGACAATCAGCGGGGATACCGCACCGACGAGGAGATCGCCGACGACTTCAAGCGCGATCCGCTGCCCAAGCTCAAGGCGTACATGGTGCCCGCGCTGATGACGGCGCGCGCGTGGGACACGATGGTGCGCGAGGTGGAAGAGGTGGTGCGCGTCGCCGTCGACGCCGCGCGTGCGCGGCCAATGCCGAAGGCCGACGACGTGGCGCGCTTCGTGTACGGTGACGACGAGCAAGCGGTGATGGGCGGCCTCTCCGCTGCGGATCGAGCGCGGCTGCGCGGCACCGACCAGCCGGCGCCCGAAGGCGCCGTGCTGCGATTCGCCGAAGCGGTGCGCCGCACGCTTGACGTCGAACTCTCGGCGAATCCGCGCGTGCTGGTGTTCGGCGAGGATGTCGGGCGCAAGGGCGGGGTGCATCTCGTCACGGAGGGACTGCAGAAGAAGTACGGCGCATCGCGCGTCTTCGACACGTCGCTGTCGGAAGAAGGCATCATCGGCCGTGCCTCGGGCCTCGCCATCGCCGGGCTGATGCCCGTCACCGAGATCCAGTTCCGCAAGTACGCTGATCCTGCGGCCGAGCAGCTCAACAACACCGGCACGATGCGCTGGCGCACGCGCAATCGGTTTGCGGCGCCCATCGTCGTGCGCATGCCGGGCGGATTTGGCAAGGATGTCGGTGATCCGTGGCACTCGCTCAGCGACGAGGTGCGCTTTGCGCACGCGTACGGCTGGCACGTGGCGATGCCGTCCAATGCCGCCGATGCCGTGGGGTTGTTGCGCGCGGCGATGCGCGGCGTCGACCCCGCCATTTTCTTCGAGCATCGCTCGCTGCTGATGACGTCCGACGGCAGCGCGCGCTATCCGGGCGATGATTACGTGCTCCCGTTCGGCCGCGCCAACGTGCTGCGCGAGGGCACGGCCATCACCGTGGTGACGTGGGGCGCGATGGTGCACCGCTGCGCCGATGCGGCCGCGCATTTTGGAGATCGTGTCGAGCTCATCGACCTGCGCACGGTCTCACCGTGGGACAAGGCCGCGGTCCTCTCGTCGGTTGAGAAGACCGGACGCTGCCTCGTGGTGCACGAGGACAACCTGACGGCCGGCTTCGGCGCCGAGATCGCCGCCACGCTGGCGAGCGATGCGTTCTGGCATCTCGACGCGCCGGTGCAGCGGCTCGCGCCGGCGGACATTCCGGTGGCGTATCACACCGATCTGCTCAACGCCATCGTGCCGACGGTGGAGCGGATTGCGGAGCACATCGAGCGGGTGCTGGCGCTGTAGATCTTGGCCGGTGCGCGTGGCGCACGCGTGGCGCCCTCGCGCTATTGCGCATTCCAAATACCTCCCCCAGTGTTGACCCGCGCTGCCGCGACCGGAGCGAGATCGCCGCCCGCCCCCCCCGGCCCCCCCGGCATATGCGTCCAGCGCTGAGTCACACGCTGCCCTTGGCAGCGCTGTCGTTGTTCGTCCTCTCCTGCAGCGGTGGCGGAAGCAGTGGCGCTGACAAGACGCCCACGGCACCCGCCGCGCCCGCCCGCACCGCCGTGACGCTCACCGCGTCGAGCAGTGTGGTGCAGCCGTTGCAGCAGACCGCCGTGACGTTTCCGTCATCGCCAGCCGCCTCCGGCGTTACGATCACCGGGACGCTGGGAACGCTGCCGGTGCAGATCGCGATGACCGACTCATTGAACGGATCGTACATCGTCCCCGACCTTGCAGCCGGAAGCGCGGTGCTGACGGTCGACTACGGGACGCTGCTCCGCGGAACGGCCACGCTGTCCGTGTCGGCACCCGCAGTCATCGCCGATCCCAAGTCCGCGGTGAACGCTGCGTTGGCATTCACGCTCACCACCACTGACAGCATGGTGGCCAAGATCCGGGCGACGCCCGACACGGTCCAGGGCCTCACGCTAGCTGACGCCACGTATCTGGCGACCAAAGCGGCTGAACTTCGGGCGAACTTGGCAGCGGCGTCGCCGGCTGATCTCAAGGTCCTTGCGCAGTTTCTCGCCGCCAACCCGTCGATCTTCCCGTCTTCGGAGACAGTGGTCGCCGACGCAACACTGGCGCAGACGGCGCCAGCGTCCACGTCTTTCGCGGAGATCAGCGCGCGCGTCGACAACTTCATCCGGACGTATACGGCGAGGAAAATAAAGTTGGTCTACAGTATCGGCAGCTGCATCGCGGTGTTAGCGGCGACGAGCTGGACCGGCCTCGTGGCAGGAGCGGTTGTCGTGGGTTGCGGGGTTACGATTGGACTTCAGTCGAGTGCGCTGGTGACCCTGATGCAGGGGGAACTCGCGAATACCTACGCGGACCCGGAATCCGTCAATATCACGGAGGTCCCGAGTTCCAGTGCGGACACGCCACTGGCGAGCGATGGCGCTCGCCCGGTATCGACGCCCTTCACGAATGTGTCGGTCGAACCTGGGCAGACCACCACGCTCTACACGAAGGGGACGCTGCGCACCTTCAACAGTGGAGACCGCGGAATCATCGGCCCGTTGTTCTCAGCGGTCGACGAGGCTGCCACAGCCATCGGGAGCATCACGCAGTACCTGCCTGGATGGGCGCGGCCGAACCTCACCGTCCCGAGCTTGTCACGACGTGCGGTCTTTGCCCTTGATGCATCCGACTTCACGGCAAATGTCCCCGGCTGCTCGGCGACGCCGAGTGGCAACGCGTTCTCCGTGTTGTGCACGACCGTCAGCCCGACGGATGTGGTGAACACCGCGACATTCACATATCGCAATTCATACGCCTCGGTTTCCGGTTCGATTCCGTTCACGATCAAGCGCACGTGGGCAGCGGTGGGAGCGCCACAGGTGTCAAATGTCGGCTCGGTCACCAACGGCTGCCGCTTCAACATGGTGATCCCGGTCTCGGGCAATACCCCCGTGACCTTCACGTCATGGAGTGGCAACTGGTCCAACGGACATGCCGAAGGCGGCGCCAGCGGCGCAGTGGTCGATCCCCGCAAGTTCTCCGGCATTACGTGGTGGAGCAACCAGCCGGTGACGAGCAATACCTCGGAGAAGTCATTCACCGTGGGCTACATCGTGACGTACTCAGTCGCTGCGCTCGGCCAGACCGGTTCGACGAGCACGACGGTGTCCTGCACGAAGTAGATCGGTTCGGCTTCCAGGTGCGGAGTAGTGGTTCACGGTGCGGCTGGGGAGTTGCGATAAGGCATCGCGCGGACTGCAGCGCAACTCCCCGTCCGTCTTAATTATCTCCCATTCGTATCCGATATCCGACATCCGCGCTCAAAGTTAGATCGCTTTGAACATCTCAAACGGCTGCCTGCAATCCGCGCACCAGCACAGCGACTTGCACGCCGTGGACCCGAACTCGCTGCGCAGCTCCGTGCGCGCCGACTTGCAATAGGGACAGCGCGGCGTCCCGTTGGCACGGCGTAGCGGAACGAGTGCCTCCTCGACGATCGCCCGCCCCGGCGGCGCGATACCATACGCCTCGAGCTTCGCTCGCGCGCTCTCTGGTATCCAATCGGTCGTCCACGCCGGCGTGAACACCGTGCGCACCGTCACCCGCGGCAAGCCGCGCAGCAGCAGCTCGTCGCGAATCGCCTCCTCGATCACCCGCATCGCGGGACAGCCGCTGTAGGTCGGCGTCACGGTCACCGTGACAGTCCCGTCGGCCGACACCACGGCATCACGCACGACGCCGAGTTCCACGACGGACAGCACCGGCACCTCGGGGTCCTTGACCTCGTCGAGCCAGGCGAGCACTAGCTCGCGCGTCGGAACGCCCGCCATGGTGCTTTGGCTACCGGCGCGTCAGGGTGCGCATGCCACTCACCACTGCGCCCCCGGGTGCGACCGCGCGACAATCTGCATCTCGGCCAGCATGTGCCCGAGGTGCTCGGTGTGCCGGCCCTCTCGTCCGCCGCGCTGCATCCACGCGCCTTCGGGCACCGTGAGCGTCGCGCGGAGCATGACATCATCAATGGTCTCGCGCCATTTTGCCTCGAAGCTCGAGACGTCGGCCGTCACGCCGGCCGCCGCCAGCTCCGCGTCGTCGCTGCACGGCATGAACAGTTCGCCCGTGAAGGGCCAGAGGAGATTCACCGCGTCCTGCGCGCGCCGGTGACTCTCGTCGGTGCCGTCGCCCAGCCGGATCATCCACTCGCCCGCGTGTCGCACGTGGTAGCGGCTCTCCTTCAGCGCCTTGGCGGCGATCCCCGCAATCGTGGCGTCCGTCGATGACGACAGCGCGTCCCACTGCAACACGCTGAAGACGCCGTGCAAGAAATGCCGCGCAATCGTCACCGCGTAGTCGCCCTTGGGCAGCTCGCACATCAGCGCGTTGCGAAACTCGATGGCCTCGCGAAAGTACGCGAGCGCATCCTGGTCGCGCCCCGCGCCTTCCACCGCACCCGCATACTCCAGCAGCAGGTTGGCCTGCCCGATCAGGTCCAGCGCGAGATTCGCGAGCGCGATGTCCTCCTCGAGAATCGGCGCGTGGCCGCACCACTCCGACGTGCGATGTCCGAGCACGAGGCGGTCGTCGCCAAGTCGCAGCAACGCCTCGAAGAGTGCGGGGTGCGGAGTACTCATCAGAAGACCTTCACGCCCTTCGGCACCTTGTAGAACTGCGGATGCCGGTACGCCTTGTCATTCGCCGGATCGAAAAACGGCCCCATGTCTTCCGGCGTCGAGGCCGTGATGGCCGCGCTGGGCACGACCCACAGGCTCACGGCCTCATTGCGCCGCGCATACACGTCGCGCGCGTTCTGCAGCGCATGCTCGGCGTCCGTCGCGTGCACGCTCCCGGCGTGCTCGTGCGGCGCGCCGTCGGCGGGCTGCGTGAAGACTTCCCACAGGGGCCAGGAGCGCTCGGCGGACGGATTGGTCATTGCTGCTTCTCGGCGTGCGCCAGCGCGGCCTCGCGCACCCACGCGCCGCCGGCGTGCGCCGCGCGCCGCGCTGCGAGACGCTCCTTGTTGCACGGGCCGTTGCCCTTCACCACGCGCCAGAACTCATCCCAGTCGATCGGCCCCGTCTCCCAGTCGCCGGTGGCCTCGTTGTACCTCAGGTCGGGGTCCGGCACCGTGAGATTGATCGCCTTCACCTGCGCGATGGTCAAGTTGATGAACCGCTGCCGCAGTTCGTCATTGCTCTTGCGCTTGATCCCCCAGCGCATCAACTCGTCGCTGTTGCTCGAGTCCTTGTCGTGCGGACCAAACATCATCAGCGACGGCCACCACCAGCGATTCAACGACTCCTGCGCCATCGCCTTCTGCGCCGGCGTGCCGTTCGCGAGCGTCGCCATGATCTCGTAGCCCTGGCGCTTGTGGAAGTTCTCTTCCTTGCAGATACGTACCATCGCCCGCGCGTACGGCCCGTACGACGCTTTGGCCAGCATCGTCTGGTTCACGATGGCCGCGCCGTCCACCAGCCATCCGATGGCGCCCATGTCGGCCCACGAGAGGGTGGGGTAGTTGAAGATGCTCGAGTACTTCGCCTTGCCATCGAGCAGCTGTTGCACGAGTTCCTGCCGGTCCACGCCCAGCGTCTCGGTGCCGCAGTAGATGTACAAGCCGTGCCCGCCCTCGTCTTGCACCTTGGCCAGCAGGATCATCTTGCGGCGCAGCGACGGTGCGCGCGTGATCCAGTTTCCCTCCGGGAGCATGCCCACGACCTCGGAGTGCGCGTGCTGCGACATCATCCGGATCAGCTGCGAGCGGTAACGCGCGGGCATCCAGTCCTTGGGCTCGATCGTCCCGTCCGCGGCAATGCGCGCCTCAAACTCGGCGAGCCGGCTCGGATCCTCGGCGACGGTCGGGGTCGGGTTCATCGGGGGGCTCCTCGCTCTGTCGGGTCGGCATCGCGCGCGCCGCGAACGGCACCGACCGCGTATCTTGGGGTGACGTTCCAAGCTAGCGTCCCCCACCTCCTTTGGGTATCACGCCTCCCGCCTTCATGACCACCACCACGCTGTTCTCCGACGATGGCTCCGTCGACCTCCACGTCGACACGGGCATCGCGACCATTCGCTTCGGTCACCACAAGAGCAATGCGCTTCCCGGCACGCTGCTGCGCTCGCTGGCATCGACCATCGAGCGGACGGGCGCGCGCGACGATGTCCGCGTGATCGTGCTGCGCAGCGACGGGCAGGGGGCGTTCTGCGCCGGCGCGTCGTTCGATGAACTCGCCGCCATCGAAGATGCCGCAGCGGGCAAGGAGTTCTTCCTCGGGTTCGCGCGCGTCATCCTCGCGATGGTCGGCGCACCCGTGCCCGTGGTCACCGCGGTGCAGGGCAAGGTCGTCGGCGGTGGCGTGGGAATTGTCGCGGCATCAGACTACGCCATCGCCGTTGACAGGGCGTCGCTAAAGCTCAGCGAACTGGCCGTGGGAATCGGGCCCTTCGTCGTGGGCCCCGTCGTCGCACACAAGGTCGGCATGGCGGCGTACGGCGCGATGGCACTCGATGCCGACTGGCGCGACGCGGCGTGGGGCGAGCGCCACGGTCTGTACGCACAGCTCGTCGCCGATGCGGCGGCACTCGATGCGGCCGTCGCATCGCGGGCACAGCAACTGTCGGCGGCCAACCCCGACGCCGTGCGCGCCATCAAGCGCGTGCTGTGGGAGGCCGCCGTGAACTGGCCCGACCTGCTCGACGAGCGCGCGGCCGTTGTTGGCGAACTGGTACTCAGCGACTTCACGCGCGCCGCAATCGCTCGGTTCAAGGCACAGTAGCCGGTTGCGAGCCGGTTGCTAGCCAGCTGCTAGCCGGTCGCGGTCCCGCGCGGCACGGTGCCAAAATGCGGGTTCCGCCGGTGCGAGAAGATCAGCGACGTCTCCATGTGCGCCACTTCCGGCCGCGTCGCGAACGCCGCGAGCGCAAACTCCCGCAGGTGCTCCGCGTCGCGCACCGCCACATGCACCAAATAGTCGTTGTTGCCCGCAACGTGGAATGCCCCGCGCACCTCGGCCAGCGTCCCGATGTGCCGCTCGAACGACGCAATCGCCGCGCGGGCATGCTTCTCCAGCCGAATGGCGATCAGCGCCTCGAGCGTCACGCCGTACACGCGCGGGTCGACCTCCGCGTGGTAGCCGAGCAGCGCACCGCTTGCCTCGAGCCGCCGTACGCGCGCCAGGCAGCTCGACGGCGCCAGCCCCACCTTGGCGGCCAGCGCCTTGTTCGAAATCCGCGCATCGTGCTGCAGGTAGGCTAGGATGTCGCGATCAATTCGGTCCACGAGCGTCGGATCGGGGTGCTTCCGAATGTTATTCGGCATCTCTTGGTGATTATGGAGGAATGCACCAATATAGCAGAGTGAAACAGAACAAGGAGCTGAAAATGAACAAGGCCTTCTCCACTCGCGCCATCCATGCCGGCCGCGCCGACTTCATTGAAAAGGGGCTGCACGCGCCGCCCATCGATCTCAGCTCCACCTATCCCACGCCGGACCTCGACGAGGCCGCCCGCTCGTTCGACAGTCTGGTCTCTGGCGACGAGCCGCTGGGCTCCTTCATTTATCAACGGCTCTTCAACCCCACGACCGATCGCTTCGAGCGCGCGCTCGCCGAGCTTGAGGGGGCCGAGGACGCCGCAGCTTTTTCATCGGGCATGGCCGCCATCAGTGCGGTACTCCTGGCGGCGAAGTCGCGCGGTTCACACGTCGTCGCCGTTCGCCCCATCTATGGCACGGCCGACCATCTCCTCACGTCAGGCCTGCTCGGCGTCTCCGTCAGCTGGGCCACGCAGGACGGCATCGCCGAAGCAATTCGCCCGGACACCTGCCTGGTGATCATCGAATCGCCGGCCAATCCGACGCTCGAACTCGTCGACATCGCGTCGGTCGTGCGGCAGGCGGGAGCAGTGCCCGTGATGGTGGACTCCACCTTCGCGACGCCGGTGCTGCAGCAGCCGCTCTCACTGGGCGCGTCGCTCGTGCTGCACAGCGCCACCAAGTTCCTCGGCGGCCACGGCGACGTACTCGCGGGCGTCGTGGCTGGGCCGCACGCGCTGGTGCGCGACATCAAGCACGTGCGCGCCGCGACCGGCGGCCTGCTCCATCCACTCGCGGCGTACCTGCTGCATCGCGGGCTGCAGACGCTCTCGCTGCGCGTGGAGCGCGCGCAGTCGACGGCCATCGGACTCGCGGCGCGGCTCGCCGCTGACCCGCGCGTGACGGGCGTGCGTTTCCCGTCGCTGCCCGGTCAGGATCCGCGTGGCTTGCTTGGCCGACAGATGACGGGCCCCGGGAGCATCCTCTCCTTCGAGCTGTCCAGCGACAGCCCGGCGGTCATGCGCGACTTCCTCGGGGCGCTCGAGATCATCACGCCGGCGGTCAGCCTGGGTTCCACCGATTCACTCATTCAGCCGCCGGCGGCGCTCACGCACCGGGTAGTCGATGTGCAGGCGCGCGAGTCGGTCGGCATCAGTCAGGGGCTGCTGCGGCTGAGCGTCGGGCTCGAGGATCCCGCCGACCTGTGGGCCGACATCGACCGCGCGCTCGCCGAGGTCGCCTCGCGCCTCGAGTACGGGGTGCGAGTGCCGGCACTGACACCGTAGCTGAGGCAACCGCGGCGAAGGCGAGCCGCCAGGCTCGCACCGGAAGCGAGCTCCGGGGTCAGCCAGCGAATACGCCGGGCCAACTGACGAACGGCCCGGTTTTCGCTATATTCAATAGGCTCCCTACTGGAATTACCTGACTGGGAGTGGTCTGAGCGGCCAGTAAACTTCTAAGTTTGGCCGCCGAGCCCGTGGCTGTGCCTATCCCTGGTGAGGAGAGTTGATGACGTCAGTGGCACTTCCGTTGATCATCCAGGGTGGGATGGGCATCGCCGTGTCGAACTGGAAACTGGCGCGCGCCGTTGCCGTGGCTGGGCAGCTTGGCGTCGTGTCGGGCACCGCGCTCGATTCGGTCTTCGTCCGGCGCCTGCAGGACGGCGACCCCACCGGTTGCATACGCAGAGCGCTCGCGAGCTTTCCCAAGCCCGAGGTCGCCGCGGAGATCCTCAAGAAGTACTTCAAGCCCGAAGGACGGGCCCCGAACGAACCGTATCTCTCCCTGCCGATGTACAAGCAGGCGGTGAGCAAGTTTCGCGAGCAGGTGACCATTGCCGCGAACTACGTGGAAGTGTGGCTGGCCAAGGAAGGGCACTCGGGCAAGGTCGGCATCAACCTGCTGACCAAGGTACAGATGCCGACGCTGCCCTCGCTGTACGGCGCGATGTTGGCGGGTGTCGATGTGGTGCTGATGGGCGCCGGCATTCCCCGTGAAATCCCGGGTGCGCTCGACGCGCTTGCCATTCAGGCGCCGGCGGTAATCAAGCTCGACGTGGATGGCCAGCCGGCCGATCAGCCGCTGTCACTCACGTTTGACCCGGCCGAGCACGAGATGACGCATGTGCCGCTCCAGCGGCCCGCGTTTTATGCGATTGTCTCGGCGCATACGCTGGCGACGAACCTGTCGCGCAAGGCGACGGGAAAGGTGGATGGATTCGTGGTTGAGGCACCGACGGCGGGCGGGCACAACGCGCCGCCTCGCGGCGCGCTCAAGCTGTCCGAGCGTGGCGAGCCGGTGTATGGCGAGCGCGATCTCGTGGACTTTGGCGTGATGCGTGAACTCGGCGTTCCGTTCTACCTCGCGGGGAGCTACGGCACGCCCGCTGGATTGCGCGAGGCGCTGGCGGTTGGCGCGGCCGGAATTCAGGTGGGGACGGCATTCGCGTACTCTGATGAATCCGGCTTCATGCCGGAGATCAAGAAGCAGGTGCTCACCGATGTCGTCGCGGGACGCGCCGGCGTCTTCACCGATCCGCGCGCCTCGCCCACGGGCTTTCCGTTCAAGGTGCTCGAAGGCGTCTCCATCACGCAGCAGGACGACTCGCGGCAGCGCGTGTGCGACTTGGGCTACTTGCGCACCGGGGCAATTCGTGACGACGGCAAGTTGGTGTACCGATGTTCGGCGGCGCCTGAACGGGATTACATCAATTCCGGCGGCACGATGGAGGACACGGTGGGGCGGCGATGCCTCTGCAACGGGCTGATGTCCGCCATTGGCCTCGGACAGTCGCGCAAGGACGGTTCGCTGGAGCCGCCGATTGTCACGAGCGGCGACGGCGTGAAGGAGTTGATGGCCGTGTCGCAGGGGCGCACGTCGTACACCGCGGCGGATGTGCTGCGCTATTTGCTGGGTGACTTGGCACCTGCCATGGCACGTGACATGGCGCCCGGGTATCCCGCGCTCGTCTAGCGCGGGACGGGAGTGCGAGGGGCGCGCCGTCGCAGGCGCGCCCCTTTTCGCACCCACGGGCGACGCCAACGGATGGCGACGGCTGGCTGTACTAGCACCAGAGGAAACACCCGGTGAAACCGGCGCGTAAAGAGGGAAGTTCCCATGCGCGCGTAAACCGTTCGTTGCCGCGTTGGGTCTAACGTTCGGAACGCTGGCCCCCGCACGACACTCGTTCATCACTGCCGACCAATCCCGATGCCCTTCAAGAGCGTCTGCCGTTTCGCTGCCTTTTTCGCTTTCGCATTGCTCGCGCTCGCCGTGCCCGCCGCTGTCTCCGCGCAGTCGGTGGACGTCATTCGCGGCAAGGTGATTGGCGAGGACTCCATTCCCATTGCCGGCGCGCGCGTCCAGGCGACGTCGCTTAGCGGCAATGTCACGCGCCGCGCGCTGAGCGACAACAGCGGCCGCTTCACCATCACGTTCCCGAATGGCGACGGCGACTACATGGTCACGGTACAGGCCATCGGCTTCTCGATGAAGCGCTTCGAGGTGAAGCGCACGGCCGATCAGGAGATTCTCATCGCCGACGCCAAGCTGTCGCGTGCGATGACGGAACTCGAGGCGGTGCGCGTGACGCCGGGCGAACGGTCGCGCACCGGTCGCGACGACCGCCAGCCCGACATCTCGGGCACGGAGCGCGGCGTGAATCCGGGCAACGTCGCGGCGGGCGACGCGGGCAACCTGGCGGCGATGGCGTCGTCGCTGCCCGGTGTCACGCTGGTGCCGGGGACGAACGGCGACGCGTCGGGATTTTCGGTGCTGGGCCTGACCCCTGACCAAAATGCGACGACGCTCAATGGCGGTTCGTTCGGCGGCGCCGATGTGCCGCGCGATGCCGGTGTGTCGAGCTCACTCTCCACTGCCCCGTATGACGTGTCCCGCGGCGGCTTCAGCGGGGCGCAATTCAACATCCGGTCGCCCAGCGGCAACAACTTTCCGACGCGCACGGGGTCGCTCAACATCGACCATCCGACGCTGCAGTGGACCGACAAGGCGGCGCAGGCGCTGGGACAGCAATACTCGAACTTCTCGCTCGGCGGGCTGCTGTCAGGGCCGATCAAGATCGACGAGTCGTTCTACAACTTCTCGTACCAGCTTGGTCGTCGCTCGAATGATCTGCAGACGCTGCTCAATACGTCGAACACGGGGCTGGTGACCAGCGGCGTGAGCCCGGATTCCGCGGCGCGGCTGCTGAATATCCTGCGCGCGAAGGGCATTCCGCTCTCGCCGCGCGGTGCGATCAGCACGCGCAACTCCGACAACGGGTCGCTGCTGGCGACGTTCAACATTGCGCCGTTGGGATCGCGCACCGGCGCCGCGTACGCGCTGACGTTCAACGGCTCGGCCAACCGCAGCGCGCCGGTGGGCGGGTCGGTGGGTGAACTGCCCGGACACAGCGGCGAGCGCACCGGCTACAACGGCGGCGCACAGTTCCGGCATTCGGCGTACTTCGAGTCGGGCCTGCTGTCGGGCTTCCTCACCGAGACCAACATCACGGCGAGTTCGTCGCGCAACTCGGGCAACCCGTACTATGACATGCCGAGTGGCAGCGTGCGCATCAACTCGGTGCTGCCCGATGGCACCGCGGGATTGCGCACGGTGAGTTTTGGCGGCAGCCCGTTCCTCGACAACTCGCAGGACAACTCGAGCATCGGCTATCTCAACACGCTCTCGTGGTTCTCCAAGAACAACAAGCATCGACTCAAGTTCACCAGCGAGCTGCGCCGTGACGCGTTCAACCAGGACCAGACGACGAATCAGCTCGGCTCGTTCAGCTATTTGTCGCTGGGCGATCTCGAGGCGGGGCGCGCGGCCTCGTACTCGCGGCAGCTGTCGCCGCGCGTACGGAGCGGCGCCGAGACAATCGGTGCCATTTCGATTGGCGACGCGTGGCGCAAGTCGAATGACTTGCAGATCCAGTACGGACTGCGCGTGGATGGCAACGCCTTCAGCGCCGGGCCGGCGGCGAACGCCGCGCTCGAGCAGCGGTTTGGCGTGGACAACAGCCACGCGCCGAACCACCTGTACGTGAGTCCGCGCATCGGCTTCTCGTGGCAGTACGGGCAGGGGGCGCAGATCCCGGGTTTTGACGGCGCCATTCGCGGCCCGCGCGCCGTGGTGCGTGGCGGCGTCGGCGTCTTCCAGAACGTTCCGCAGGCGACGCTGCTCGGCAACGCGCTCGACAACACCGGTCTGGCTTCGGCCGTGCAGCAGCTCAACTGCGTCGGCACCAGCGTGCCGACGCAGCAGTGGAGCACGTGGGCGTCGAACGCGGCGTCCATTCCGTCGGCGTGCGCCGATGGGTCGGTGGGCTCGCCGTTCACCAACCTCTCGCCCAACGTGGCGTTCTTCTCCAAGGACTGGCAGTCCACGCGCAGCGTGCGCGGCAATCTCCAGTGGAACGGCCCGATTGTGAATGGCCGGTACACGGCCAACGTGGACGTCACGTACTCGCTCAACGAGAACCAGCCGGCCAATTACGACCGCAACTTCTCGGGCGTGACGGCGTTCACGATGGCGAGCGAGGGCGGGCGTCCCGTTTACGCACCCGTCAGCAGCATCGATCCCGTCTCCGGCCTCTCGGCGCCGCGCGCGTCGCGGCTGTACGCCGAGTACAACGCGGTGAACGAGTCGCGCTCTGACCTGCAGTCGCGCTCGGCGCAGCTGTCGCTGAGCCTGTCGCCCATGACATTCAGCTCCAAGCTGACGTGGAACCTGCGCTACGTGCTGGGCGACATTCAGGAGCAGTTCCGCGGCTTCCAGAGCACGACGGGCGATCCGCGCGCGGTGGCGTGGTCGCGTTCGGCGGCGTCGTCGCGGCATCAGGTGCAGTACACGCTCAACTACAACTTCTTTGACGCGGTGCGCGTGAACTGGTTTGGCAACGTGCGCGCCGGGTCGTACTACACGCCGGGCATCAGCGGCGACGTGAACGGCGACGGGCTGTACAATGACCGCGCGTTCATTGCCAATCCGGCGACCACGCCGGACGCCGCGCTGGGCACGGCGATGCAGACGCTGCTCAGCAGCAGCACGGGCGGCGCCAAGAAATGCCTCGAGTCGCAGCTCGGCCAACTGGCGGGGCGCAACAGCTGTCAGGGCCCGTGGACGCACTCGGCGTTCCTCAGCGTCTCGTTCAACCCGATCAAGATGCACCTGCCGCAGCGCGCCAGCATCCAGTTCCAGGTGAGCAACCCGATTGGCGCCGCCGACCTGCTGGTGAATGGCGAGAGCCACCTGAAGGGCTGGGGGCAGACCATTCAGCCCGATGCGACGCTGCTGTATGTGCGCGGCTTCAATCCGCTGACGCAGCGCTACACGTATGAAGTGAACCAGCGCTTCGGTTCGACCAAGCCGTCGCAGAACTCCATTCGTCAGCCGGTGACGGTGACGGCGATGATGCGCTTTGACCTTGGGCCGGCGCGCGAACGCACGCTGCTCACGCAGCAGCTCGACCGCGGACGCCGGCTGGCGGGGCAGAAGGCGAGCGAGGCGCAGCTGAACGCGATGTACGGCGCCGGCGGCGTCACCATCAATCCGATGGCGATGATCCTGCGGCAGACCGACAGCCTGCACCTTACGTCGGCGCAGGCCGACAGCATGGCGACGATCAATCGCGCGTATCTCATTCAGCTCAACCGGCTGTGGATGCCCGTCATCAAGGAACTGGCCGGCGTGACGGACACGTACAGCCACGATGACGCGTACGCGCTGTACAAGCGGACCCGCGAAGCGTCGGTGGACATCCTCATCAAGACCGCCCCGCGCGTGAAGGGCCTGCTCAACAAGGAGCAGCAGCGCAAACTGCCGTCGCTGGTGGCGGCGCATCTGGACCCGTGGTACCTGCAGTCGATCCGTACGGCGACGGTGGGCGGTACGGGCGGCGGACCGTTTATGTTCATCGGCGGCGGCGGTGGCGGTGGTGGCACGGTGCAGACCATCACGATCGGCCGTTAGCGCGGTTGGCTCCCTCTCTTTCTCGGACTGCCATGTCTTCGCAAATTCGTTTTCTAATGATCTTGGCGGTGTGCGCAGCGCCGCTCGCGGCGCAGCAGATGCCGCCGGTGCGCGCGCTTGGCCAAGTTACCCGCGTCTCGGCGCCTGACCTGCTCGGGTCGGTGACCAGCGTGCGGCCGCTTCCCGGTGGCGGTGCGCTCGTGAATGACCTGACGCGCCGTCAGCTGATCGTCCTGGATGCGGACTTCAAGTTGAAGTCGGTGATCGCGGATACGACGCCGGCCACGGCCAACAGCTACAGCAGCCGCATGGCCGGCTTGGTGACGTATCGCGGCGACTCGTCGCTCTTTGTCGATCCGCAGTCGCTGTCGATGCTAGTGATTGACGGCAAGGGTGAAGTGGTGCGCGTGATGGCGGTGCCGCGTCCCGAGGACGCGACGTTCATGATTGGCGGACCGTTCGGGACGCCGGGCGTCGATCCGCAAGGGCGCATTGTGTACCGCGGCTTCGTGCGTCCGAACATGCGCGGAATGAATCTGGGCGGCCCGCCGCAGCCTGGGCAGGCGATGCAGATTCCCCGGATGGCCGACACGGCGCCCGTGTATCGCGTGAACCTGCAGACGCGTGCGCTCGACACGGCGACGTACTTCAAGATTCCGGCAACGAATGTCAGCATGACGCAGGATGACAAGGGCGGCATGCGGATCACGATGCAGACCAACCCGATGCCGGTGGTTGATGACTGGGCGCTGCTGCCGGACGGTCGCATCGCGGTGGTGCGCGGCAAGGACTATCACGTCGACTATCTGGGGACCGATGGCAAGTGGACGTCGACGCCAAAGATCGCGTTCAACTGGGAGCGCATTGACGACGACGGCAAGGCGAAGTTCCTCGACTCGGTGAAGGTCGAGCTGGAGAAGCAGCGCGAGAACATGAACAAGGCGATGGCGAGCGGCGTGAACAACGCGGCGGCGGCGATGGGCGGCGCGGCCGGTGGCGGCGGCAACATGCGCTTCGAAATGCGCATCGAGGCTGGCGGCCCGGGTGGCGGTGGAGGCGGCCGTCCGCAGCAAGGCGTGCAGCAGATCTCGGCGCCGGCGATCAATCTGGTGCCGGCGAAGGAGCTTCCAGACTATCGTCCGGCATTCAAGCAGGCTGCGGTGCGCGCGGATCCCGACGGCAATCTCTGGGTGCGCACCACCGCGCCGACCGACGCCGGCTCCATCTACGACGTGATCAACGGCAAGGGTGAGCTGATCGACCGCGTGAAGATTCCGTTTGGCCGTGTGATTTCTGGCTTCGGCCCCGGCGTCGTGTACATGGGCGTGCAGGACGACAAGGGCGCGCGCGTGGAGATGGCGAAGGTGAGGTGAGGCAGATGGTAGATGGTGGATGGTAGATGGTAGAGCGTTGATGCGACGCGGGGCGGGCTCAACTTCGAGCCCGCCCCGCGTTGCATTGCCTGTCCCGCTACCAGCGTCGCGTCAACATGGTTTCGCGAAGTTGGTGGTGACGTTCTTCGCTGTGAGGTTGCAGCGCGATCTTCACACGCATTCCCAGCTGCCCGCTCGTTTCTTGCTCACGGCATGAAGCTGGTCGTCACGCTGTTCGGGTTCAGGAAGTGCGTGCCGAGGATCCAGGAGATGTACGCCGGCGACGGGCCTTGGAGCGTCACGCTCGTGGGCGTGCCGCTGATGTTCAGCAGGTTGCCGCCGCTCGGCACGGCGGTGAAGAGCAGGCTCTTGAACTGCGACGCGCCCATCGCGCCCGTGCACGCGATGTCGAGGTTGCTGCCGAGGGACGATGCACCGCGGAAGTGCACTCCATCCAGCTGGTACATGGTGGAGCAGGAGCCGGCGAGCTGCAGCTGCATATTGACCATCGCCAGGTAGCCCGTGCCGGTTGGACCTCCGGCCACGGACACGCCGCGCGTCACAAGCTTGACCCCAGCGCCGCTGATGGTCACCGAGTCGGGCGAGTTGATCTGGTGGCTGAACGTGCCGTCCACATACACGTCGCTGGTCATCGTCCGACCAGCGCCGTTGGTGGACACGGTCAGACCGTTGAAGTGCGATGCCGTGGCGCCCGTGCCGGGACTGGCGAACGACAACGTCTGTCCGCCCGTGCCGGCCAGCGTCGTGCTGAAGTTGCCACTCGGCGCGAACGCCGTGGCAGCTCCGCTCTGCGCGAAGTTCCCGTTCACCTGCAGGTAGCCCGCCGTGAGCAAGCCATTGGTGCTCGCTCCGCCGAAGGTCGCGTTGCCCGACACCGTCAGCGACGTGTTGAGCGTGTCATTCATCCGCAGTGCGCCGCTGCCGGCCGTGACGAGATTGCCGGGCACGTTCACCGACGTCGAGATGTTGTTGAAGCCGAGGCGCAACTGCGACGCGACGCTCCCGCGCACGATGAGCGAGCCGCCGGCGCCGAGGTTGTACGCCGAGTTGTCGTACATGTGCGCGTTGCCCGTGACGACGATGCTCTTGTAGCTCACCACGCTTCCGTTGACATTCTGCGGGATCACCTGAGGCACGCCGAGCGTGCCGCCCGTGAAGACGGTGGTATCCGGATTGAACGTGCCGGTGTCCGACAGGATGCCGCCAATCTCGAATCCGCTCAGGCTGGCAATCGAGCTCGTCGACGTGGCGTAAAGGTCGCCCGCCAGCTTGATCCGTCCCGCGGCGCCGGTGACGCTCGCGCTGCCGATCACGAACATCGAGCCGCCCACACGCGCCACGGTGCTGAACGAGCGCGACGGACCGCTGACGGTAAGCGAGCCGAAGCCCGACGTGGTGGTGTCGGCAAACGCCACCGAGCCGGTGCCGGTGAGCCATTCCTGCGTGCCCGCGCTCGAGTTGAAGTAGCCCGTGCCCGAGTTGCCCACCTGCTTGAAGTTGCCGGCCACGCTGATGAGGCCGTTCGACAGGGTGCTTGCCAGGCCGGTGCCGAACTGGTTGCCGGCCACGAGGCTGTCCGACACCATCAGCGAATCGGCCGCGTTGGCCATCACGATCGAGCCGCTGCCGGAGCCGAGGTTGCCCGTGCCGACCCACGCTTCCTTGGTGACGACCTTGTGGCCGTTGAACGTGAAGGTGCTGTCGTGCACGTGGAACGTCTCCGACACCGTCATCAGCCCGCCCAGCGTGATCTTCGAACCGCTGTGGTAGCGGCAGAACCGGCCCTGCACGGTCTTCGGTCCGCCGTCGGGCTGGTACGTGATGCCGCTGGTGCACGTGACGCCGCCGACGGTGGTGTCACCCACGATGTTGCCGTGCACTTCGAGGTCGTAAATCCCCTGCGCCACCGTGGCGCTTCCGGTGAGGGTCAGGTCCTTGGTGTACCACGGACTGACACCGTTGGCCGCGCCCATCGTGACGGTGAGGCCGGCCGGGATCGAGACTGAGGAGAGCGAGTCAGGAACGATTGCAGGAGTCCAGGTGCTGGCATTTTGCCAGGGACCGGAGAGCGCCGCGGTGATGGTGCCCGGGCACGTCTGGCCGGTGGCCAGCGTGCCGCTGTTGCACGCACTGTTGCCTGCGCCGGTCACCACGTTGGCGGTGCCGGAGTTCTTGATGAAATAGCCGCCGGCGCCGAAGGTGACCGCGCCGAAATTGTTGCTGGCCGGTGACGGGTTGCTGCCCGTGCGGTTGAACTCGAGGAGCGGGTACGTGATGTTGGCGAAGTGCGTGAACGTCATCAGGTTCACCGCGTTCGTCGGGTTTCCGCCGTCCACGAGCAACAGGCGCACGCCGTCCATGTTGAGCGTCTTGGTGGCGTTGTAGAAGCCCTTGGCAGTGACCTTGCGCGACACGCCCTGCACAGCACTGTCGCTGTACCAGTGTGAGCCTACCACTTCCGACGTCAACAGACTGTCGACGAAGACGTCGGTCCTGACGCCTACCGGAAGTCCGGTTGGTGTAGAGACGGAATAGAAGTGCGAGCCACCAGCGCCCGTGCCGGGGTTCTTGAAGCCGATCAACGCCTGGAAGCTCCCCTGCAGCACGACCTGCGTTCCCGACGAGGCAAACGAGAGCGCATGCGCATTGGAGTTCAGGAAGAAGCCGTAGTCGTAGCCCTGGTAGAAACCGTTCGTGATGATGGTGCCGGCGGTGAGCTTGCCGTTTTCATTGCCGCCGTTCCACATCGTCCAGCCCATGTTGCCGGCGTCGAGGCTGTCGGCGGGGTTGGTCATCTCGATGGTGCCGCCGCTGTCCACCGTCACGTAGTTGCCGTGCGTGAAAATACGGTGACCGTTGAGTTTCAGGTTGCTGCCCGCGCCGTAGACGTTGACGTAGTTGGTGATGAGGTTGTTGGGCAGCGAGACGGTCGTGCCACCGACGAAGTTCACGTCGTGCAGCGAGAGCGTGTCGGGGATGATGGTGGGCGTGCCGGTGAACCAGAGCGATGTGCTGCCGCCCCAGCCGCCGCCGGCGAGCGTGCCGCCGTGACCAAACGCCGCGCTGTCGACCAAGTTGCCGCCGATGCGTACTCGATACGAGCCGTCAACCGGCTGGACCGTGAGGAGCTTCGACAGGATCACATCACCCACGATGTACTGGTCGCCACTGAAGTTCTTGCGACCCGATCCCATCATGATGAGCTTGCCCCAGCCGTGCCCGGCCACCGCGCTGCCAAACCCGATGGTCTGGAGGGCGGACCCGTTCAGAATGGTCGTGTGCGTTGCGCTCGCGTCAAACGCCAGGCCAGTAGCAGAGATGCTGCTGCCGCTCACCACGAGCGTGCCCGCCGTCAGCAGGCCCGTGGTGTTGCCTCCCGTGAAGCTGGCCGTGCCGCTGACGTAGAGCGAGTCGGCGGCGTTCTGCATCACGAGCGTGCCGCTGCTTGACGTGCTGAGTTGGCCGGCCGACACCGTCTTGCCGTTGATCGTGAGTGCGCCGCCAGCGGTGACGACGGTGATGTTGCCCGTGACACCGGTGCCAGTCACCGTCACCGGCCCGGCGGCGGAGATGTTCCCGAAGATGCCGAGGTTGCAGAACTTGCCCGTCACCGTGTGCGTGCCGGCCTGCATGTTCAGATACGGGTGTTGCGTGGCGCCGCACGTGGTCACGCCGGTTGTGCCCGCCGTGTCCGTGGTGACGTTGCCGAAGGCGTTCAGCGCGCTGTAGTCGCCGGTGAGGTCGACTTTCGCTCCCGGATTCACGACCAGGTTGCCGTTGACCGACACGCTCTGCCCACTGGTGCCAAGGTTCACGGTGAGCACCGCGTTCGCGTTCACCGTGAGGTCCTTGATGCTGACGCTGGCGGCGGAAATTGTCGGCGCGTTGGGCGTGCCGTTCGGAATCGTGACGTTCGTCGTCGTGAGCGGCGGAATACCGATATCCCAGTTCAAGCCATTCGTCCACGCGGTGCTCGCCGCGCCAGACCAGATGGCGGCGGCTCCGCTGGGCCAGCCATTGAGCACTGCGTTCTCCGCGCCACCCGTCTGGGCCGTGGTGAGCGACACCAGACCGCTGCTGACGCTCGGCGTGGTGCCGGTCATCGTCACCGTGAGCGGGTTTGCGTCGGCCAGCGTGTCGACCAGCGCGAGATAGACGGCGGTGCCGGTCGGCACGGTGTTGAACTGCCAGTTGGTGAGCGTCGGCCAGCCCGCGCCGCCGCCGCCGCGGCGGATCGTGAAGAACGGCTGCGTGGTGGTGGTCATGGTGTTGAACTGCACGCCGCTCGACGGGCCCATGATGGTATCGCCGGTCGTGACTTCCCAGCGGACGTCGTTGAATCGCAGGCTCGAAACGCTATCGATGCCCTTCGACACGAGCAGCGGGTTCGTGACAATGTTTGCCGTCAGGACGTACTGGACATTGCCGCGCGTCTGCACGCGTCCGTCGACGTACACGTTGCTCCTCACGTTCATGGTGCTACCGCTCGTGAGGCGGAAGTTGCCGAAGTGCGATGCGCCGGCGCCGAATCCCGGATTGGCGAACTGCATGCCGCCGGCGACGCCGGAACCGATGGCAGTGATGTGCGGGGCCGTCGCGGAATAACTGTCACCGTTCGGGCCAGCCTGCGTGATCCAGGCCGTGCCGAGGAAGCCCGCGGTGAGCTTGCCGCTCTCGCTGCCGCCGTTGAAGGCGGCCGTGCCGCCCTGCGTGTCGAGCGTGTCGAGGGCATTGCTCATCCTGAGCACGCCACCGTTCTGTGTCGTGAACGTGTTGCCGTTGAGCTTGAGTGCGTGGCTGTTGAGCTGCAGTTCCGTACTGCTGCCGTCGACGGTGACGGACGCGGCCGAGAGGTTCGCGCTGAGCGCGGTAGTGCCGCCCGCGAACATCACGCTCGTCCCGCTCAGGTTCGCGGGCAGGAGTGTTGCCGGAACCGCGAACGTAGTCTTGCCCGGGCGCCACGCGCCGCCCGAGACGGAGCTGGAGTCTTCCATCGACACCCCGGCGCCGCTGCCGACGGTCACCGTATAGTTGCCGCCGGCATCCAGCACGCCCTGCGTGGTGAGTGACGCGGCCATCAACACGTTGCCGCGCACGTTCATGTTCGAGTTGATGCGTTTCTGGCTGTTACCTCGGAAGACGAGGTTGTTGATGCCGTGTCCCGCCGTTGGCGTCGTCCACGTCAGGTACTGCGCCACGCTCGCCGCGTTCATCTCGAGCGTGTGCGAGCCACTCGCGTCGAAGGCGAGTCCGGTCGCATTGAAGTTGGCGCCCACGCGGAGGAAGCCGGCCGTCAGGCCGCTGGTTCCGCCGGCGAAGTTGGCGCTGTCGGCGACGAAGACGGAGTCGAGCGCGTTGGTCTCGGAGAGCACGCCGGTGCCGCTCGTCGTGAGCTTGCCGCCGACCGAGATTTTGTGGCCGTTGGGCGCGAGTGTGCCACCAGTCACGACCGAGAGCGCGCCCGTGGTGCTGAAGTCGCCCGACACCGTCGGCGCGCCGCCGATTTTCACGACGTTGTAAGCACCGCTGATGTTCTGTGAAGCGCCGCCGATGAACGTGAGCGTGTCAAACGTCGTTGCCGCGCCGAGCGTGTTGTTCGCGCCCGTCGCGACACTGGTAAAGTGCACACCGGGCGCCGCGGCGGTGGTAATGGCGCCGATGACGGTGAGCTTGGGCGAGCCGGTGATCCCCGCAGTCTTCACCGAGTCGGCGCTGGTCACGTCGAACGTGCCGGCCACGGTGGCGCGCGTATTGAACGTCACCTTACCCGACGGCTTGGCGATCACGAGGTTGCCAAAGCACGATGCAACGCAGGTTGATGTCGTCGTGGTGTCGGACGCCATGAACGCGATGGTCTGGTTCGCTGTGCCCGAGAATATCGTGGTATGCGGCGCCGACGCCCTGAACGTTGGTCCGAACGGCAGATTGGTGTTTTGGGCGAAGTTGCCGAGCAGCACGAGCTTGCCGG
>JAHFCT010000112.1 GCA_023249375.1 Gemmatimonadota bacterium
GGAACCATTTTGGCGCCCAACGCCACATGCTTGGCGAAGAACGGCGTCTTGAGCAGGGTGGCAGTTTCGGCAGACACGGGACGTTACTCGCAGCAGGCGCGGGGCCCGCGGTATGGGTCGGACTCGACGCGGGAGTGTCTCCCCCGCGCATCGTTAAATATGCCGAAGTGGCAGGGGACGGGCTAGGCGGACGACGCTTCGGTCAGCCGCGGGCGACCGTCGCCGCTTAGCGCACCGCGTCGATTGCGATGACGCCAAAGTCCTTGGCGCCGTGGCCAGAGGCGATCAGCGCATCCATCCGATCGGCGATCGCCGGCAGAGCGGCCAGCGGTCGTGTTCCGGCAGTCTCCATCATCAGCCGCACGTCCTTGCGCGCCATGGTGAGTTCAAAACTCGGCGTGAAGTCGCCCGCCGCCATCGACTTCCCGCGCGTGGTGACGATCGTTGCCGGATTGAAGAACTCGAACAGCTTCATCGCGTCCTCGGCGCCGACGTTCGCGCTCCGTGCAATCGTCAGAATGTCGGAGATCACGGCGCCGGTCCCGATGAGATACGCGTTGCCCACCAGCTTGATCACGGCGGCCATGTCGGCGCGCTCGCCGAAATACTCCACGCGGGCAGCCTGTTTCTCTAGCGCGGGCCTCACTTCATCGAACAGCGCCTGCGGCCCCGCGGCGAGGATGATCCCCAAGCTCTTGCGGGCCATCGCCGGGCCGATGAAGACGGGGCAATGCAGATACCTGATGCCGTCGGCATTCAAGCGGCGCGCGCGTTCCGCCGTCAGCGCGGGTTGCGTGGTGGTGTGATCGACAATGATCGCGTTCTGTCCCAGCGCATCTCGGAACTCGGCAACCACGCTCTCGACCGACGCGTCGTCTTTGAGGACCAGATGCACCCGCGCGGCTCCCTTGACCGCCTCTGCGGGTGTGGCGGCTACTCGCGCGCCGAAGGCGGCAAGCGCGTGCGCCTTGTCGGCGGAACGGTTCCAGACGGTGACGTGATCACCGCGGCCGAGGGCGGCTTCGACGAAGCCGGATCCGAGCCGGCCGGTGCCGAGGAATGCGATTGGTGCAGACATTGTGGTCTCGCGCGAGCGGGGAGACCCTCAATCTAGCGGCGAAACCAGAGCCCGATCATGGGGATGAGCAGCGAGGCCCACGCGGCGAACAGCCAGCGCGATTGTTCGGCAAAGCGGCGCTCCATCTTGGCTTCGAATTGCGCCATGCGTTGTTCCATGCGCGACTCAAGGGCCGCCATCCGCTGTTCCATGCGCGAACCGAATGCCGCCATGCGCTGTTCCATCTTCGACTCGAACTGCGCAAAGCGCTGTTCCATGCCCGACTCGAAGTGCGCGAGACGCTGCTCGATCTTCGACTCGAACTGCGCAAGACGCTGCTCGATCTTCGATTCGAACTGCGCCAAGCGCTGCTCGAGCTTCGCGTCGGAACGCGCGAAGTTCAGCTCATTGAGCTCACGCAGATCGCTGCGGTAGGTCGCGTCCACGGCGTTGAACCACCCCACGAGTTCGTCGGCGATCTGATCACCGAGCCGGTCATAAAAGAGCTTCGACAGCTTGGCGGTCACGGGCACGGGCAAGCTCCGTCTGGAGGTCCGCCCGCAGGGTACACGATACGCTCGGCGGCCACGGTACCGAAAGACCCCGCCTGCCACCATTCGCTTGCCATCGGGCGCTCCGGCGCGTTGCTTCAATGGAATGTCCACGCCCCCCTCGGCGCCAAAATCCAAGCCGTTCGACCGCACGATCGTCGAAGGCCCCATTCTCGCCGCCGTCTGGCTTGTTGCCTGGCCGAGCGTGCTGCAGAACCTCATCGGCGGAATGCAGGGCGTGGTGGATCACGCGCTCGTCGGCCATCTCGTCGGCTACACGGGCAACGCCGCGGTCGGCGTTTCGTTTCAGATCTTTCTCGTCGTCATCACGTTCATCATGTCGATCTTCACCGGCATGGGCGTGCTCGTGGCGCGCCACGCGGGGGCGGGCGACGCCGAGGCGGTGAACCACGTGTCGTACCAGGCGTTCCTCGCCGCGGCGGCGATGTCGCTGTTCGTCATCGCGCCGTTGGGCTGGGTGCTCTCACCGATGCTGCTCGGCATCGTGCACGCCACGGACGACGTGCGACGCGAAGCATTGCCGTACCTGCGCACGCTGTTTGTGGGCGGGCTCGGCATGATGTTGTTCTACATGCTCAACGGCGCACTGCGCGCCGCTGGCGACGCCAAGACGGGACTGCGGCTCGGCGTGCTGATGACCGTGCTCAACTTCGTGTTCAACGTGACGTTGATTCGCGGGCTCGGCCCGATTCCGCGGCTTGGCACGATGGGCGCCGCACTCGGCATGGTGATCGCGATGGGGCTCGCCAGCGCGTACGGCTTCTGGCTGATGGGGCGCGGCGGCTTGGTGATTCACTGGCATCGCGGCATGGACAAGCGCTGGGACTGGCCGGTGATCAAGCAGCTTTTCCGTTTTGGTTTGCCGGCGGGCTTTCAGGGCGTGGTGATGAATCTCGGCGGCGTCATGCTGCTGCGATTCATGGGCGCGCTCCCCGGCAGCGGCCACGTG
>JAHFCT010000113.1 GCA_023249375.1 Gemmatimonadota bacterium
CCGTGGATGCCTGGCGCACGGCGTGCCGTCGAACTCGGCGCCGTGCTCGCTGCGGTCGGCGCGTTCCTGTTCATCTACAACCTCTGGCGCACGCTCGATGGCTCCGGACCGAAGCCGCGCGCGGACGACGGACCGGGACGGCGCCTACCGATGCCGGGGTAGTCGCTGGCGACTGGGGTACGCGGGGTACGCGGGTTACGCGGGCTGCGTGTCCACCGCCACGTCAATTTCGATGCCCTCGCGCACGGCTGCGGTCACGGTGCAGAAATCCTCGAAGACCTCGAGACACCGTTTCATGCGCTTCTGTTGATCCGCCGGCACAGACGGAGCGAGTCGCACCGCGACCTTCTTCACACGCAGGCGCCCTTTCGCGTTACGGCCGGTCGTGACGGACACGTCGCTGCGCATCGCCGGCACATCAATGCGTGACTTCCGCAGGCAGAAGAGCAGGCTCGCGCCCAGGCAGCCGGCGAGCGAGACGGCAAGCAAACGCGTCGGGCTGGGCCCTTCGCCGCGGCCCAGCGGCGGCATCTCGTCCACGAGCAACGGTGGAACGCCGGCGTCACCAAAATCCACGGTGAAGGCGTAGTTGTCCTTGAGCGACAGCGAGAATGAAGTTGTTGAATCGTCAGACATGTGGGTTCACCAGTCGGCGTTCACGGTCCACAACAGTGCCACCGCACAGCCGGATGTTCGATGCTCCGGCGGCGCGTCGTCACCGTGCAGGTAGAGCTCGAGTGCCCGCAGGGACGAACGGGCCTGGGCAAGAAGTTGCTTGGCATCCACCGGCCGGCCGTCAAGCCACCAGCGGCATGTTTCGGGCGGCAGCAGCGAAGCTAACTCTGTCGCCTCGTCCTTCAGTTCCTGCTCAGTGACGAGCAGCATCCCTCGGCGATTGCGCCGCTCGAGCAGGCGGAAGTAGTCACTGCCAAATGGCGGCTCAGCGCGCGGTTCGCCGAGTGGTTGCAAGCGTGCCTCGACGCTCGCACGGTCGACGTCGAGAGCTCCAATCCATGGCCGGTGACCGGCAGCGCGCACATCGAGCGAGATGGTACCGTTCGGCGCGTCAGGTAATATGAAAACGCCGGCCTCGTCGGTCTCCGCCGCGAGATCAGAATCAACAATCGAAACGTGCGCTTGCTGCACAGGACGCCCGGCTTCGTCACGCACCGTGCCGGCGATGCGTGCTACTCCGGTGGAGAGATAGAGGTCGCGCACGACGACGCCACGCGATCCGAGCTTGAGCAGTGCCGACGCAGAGCGCGTCGAGTCTCGTACCATCGCACGGAACCAGCCGCCTTCCACGATGCCGCAGGCAAACCACGCCTGATCTTGGCCGTCGTACGTCATGCGCACGGTGCCCGACCGCGGCACACCGTCGGGCGTGATCGCCAGCATCCACGTGACCGTGACCTGCATGCGCACAGCCGATCCATCGGCCGTGCGAACCGCACCGAACGCCACTGTTGACGAGAGACTGTCGGGTGTGTCGGCGCACAACGGATCGCGCACCGCCTCGAACGCGCGGGTGGCAAGCGTCACGACGGTGGTGGCGCCAGCGAATACGCGCACTTGAGCGGCAGGCTCTACAAGCCGCAGCGCGTCGAGCGCCGGATGATGGAACGAAACCGCCCATTCCCCGGGCGGAACACTATCGAAAATGAACCGTCCGGCGCTGTCAGTGCCTGCATCGCGATTGAGTGGTGCAAGATGCACGCGAGCTCCGGGGAGCGTGGCGCCGAGTAGCGAGTCAACGACCACGCCACGGATGCGCCCCGGGCGTGACTGCGCCTGCAAGGAGCCGGCGAGTATCGCGAGCGCGATCGTGAAAACGAAGCGAATAAGCCGCACGAGTTGCGGGAAAGTGGAACTCGCGGGAACGTCTCCCCCGTGGTGCATCGCCGCAAGTGGCCCAAGCCCTTTCGGTGCGCCACGGAGTCCGTTAGCTCTTACGGCGTGCAGACCCCAGTCGCTCATCGTCGAACATGCGTTGCCAGCGGCTGGTTGCTGGTGGTGCTGGCCGTTGCCGCCGTACTGGTTGCGCTGCCGTACCGGTCGTTCGACCTTGACCGATTCCTCGTTCCCAAAGAACTCGCGCTCCACGTTGGCGCGGCGCTGACGCTGACGCTCGTGGTCGTAAGCAGCGCCAGCCTGCCGCGCACGCGACTCGATCGGAGCCTCGTCGTCTTCCTTGCGCTCTCTGCGGCGTCGGCGCTGCTCGCGACCAACGGTTGGCTGGCCCTGCGCGCGCTCACGATCAGCGTCAGTGCGGCCTTCATCTGGTGGGGCGCGCGCGGTGCCGCGGCGCATGGCGCGCGCGATGCACTCATTCGCGGACTTGCCGCGGCCACCGTCGTAGGGGCGGGCACCGCGCTCGCGCAGGCCTACGGCGTGTCGAGCGACTTGGCATCGCTGAGCCGCGCACCCGGCGGCACATTCGGTAATCGCAACTTCATGGCGCATCTCGCCGCAGTCGGAATGCACCTGCTCGGGTATCTGGCGCTGACGGCGCGCACGATGCCCGGCGCCCTGCTTGCGGCAACAAGCCTCGGCGTGAATGCCGCGGCGTT
>JAHFCT010000114.1 GCA_023249375.1 Gemmatimonadota bacterium
CCATCGCCTTGACCTGCGGCGTCATCACGCCGTCGACAATGAAGAGCGGTGCCGTGGATTCCGGCGTACCGATGCCGGCGCCGCCCTTCATCAACACCAGATGCGTGCCCTTGCCGCTGAACGTCGTCGCACCTCCAGCGAGCGGCGTGATGGGAGTGCCGGATGCAGACTCGTTCGAGACGGTGGCGGTGAGCTGAATCGCGCCACCTTCGCCGCCGATCAGCCTGATGTGCACCTCACCGTCGGTGACATCGGCCGTCATCGCGGGCATCGTCTTGAGATGAATGCCGTCGGGGGCCGGCTTGCGTTCTCCCGAGCCGATGCCAACCGTCGCCGAGCCGGTGGTGGACACCACCACTTCACCCTTGATGGTGCCGTCGCTCGCCGTGGGAACGCTGCTCAGCCCTACCGAAGTGACGTGAACGATGACGCGCCCCTCTTGCGGCGCGTTGGCCACCGCTTTGAGCTGCAGTCCCGCGCGGCGCGGCAATGGAATGGCGAAGGCGAGTGTCGCCGTCACTGCAATCGCGGCGGCCAGCACGGCCACGCGGCCGGCGACGTGGCGCCCCTGTGATGCGGTCATGATGTGAATCCTCCGTGCGAGATGAGACGCTTGTGGCTGCAGCGGGGCCGCCACGGTGATGAACGGCTGACTGGCGAGTGATGGCCGAGCGACCCGCTGGCCGATGAGGAGCAAGAGCTGCGCGTAGCGACGCGTGTCGGTGCGGCCGTGCAACAGCCGCGAGTCGCAGTCCACCTCGATGGCGAGTCGCAGGCGTTGCCATGCGTACCACAGTGGCAGGTGCCACGGCAGCAGCACGATGGCGATGAGCGCCACGAAGAGCAGCAGCGGATCGCGCGCGCTGAGATGTTCGCGTTCGTGGCGCACCACGAGGTCGAGCAGGTGGTCTTCGAGGTCGAGCGCCCAGCGCGGGAGCAGGATGACCGCGTCGCCAACTCCGGTTGCCGCGGGACCGATGTTATCGGTGACGAGCACGCGTGTGCCGCCGACCTCGCGTGCTTCGCAGCTCTGCAGCAGCCGGCGGCCGTCGAGCAGCGCATGCACGACAACGCCGCCGACGAACGCGGAGAGCAGCGCCCATGCGATGAGCACGGTGCTGTCCCACGGCGCGGCTGCGTCGTTCCATCGAGCTACGCGCTGGTTCAGCGCGGTGCTTGCGGCGTACGTTCCCGTGGCGTTTTCGAGCGACGCAAGCAGCGCCTCAAGAAATGACGGCGCCGTAGTCGCTCCGGTGGCCAGATTGGGCGCGGTGGCCGTGTGCGCAGCCGCGGCGGTCGGCGCGGACGCGCTCGTGCGCAGCCCGACGCCGAGCAGCGCGCTTGCCATCATCAGGCAGATGGCGGCAATCCACACATAGCGCGTCTGGCGCCCGAGCAGGAGCGCGATCCGCTCGCCGAGCGCGGCGACGCCAGCGATGAACGCGCCGAGCAGGACGATGTAGGCGATGGAGAGGATCATGGCCGGCGTCCTCGCGGTGATTTCTTCGACGCGCGCGTCGCGCGGCCAGCGGAACCGTCGTCATCCTCGTGCGCCTTGAGGCGTGCGTCGATGAGCGTGTGCAGGTCGCGGATCTCGGCGGCGGAGAGTTTATCGTTGGCGACAAGATGCGCGACGACGCCGAGGGGCGACCCGCCGAAGAACTTGCGCACGAGGCGCGTGACGGCGCTGCCGCGCACCGTCTCTTCGGAGACGGCGGGGGCGTAGCGGAAGACGCGCCCCTCGGCGCGGTGCCTCACGAATCCCTTGGCTTCGAGATTGCGGAGGATGGTGAGGACGGTGTTGTAGGCGAGTGGTGCGGCGATGTGGTCGCGGACTTCAGCGACGGTGCTTGGTGCGCCGCGCCAGAGGACGGCCATGACATCGAGTTCGCGTTCTCCGAGCGACGGTTTCACGGGGTGTCTCCATGAACTATGGGCATAGTTTACAATGGCACCGGTGGTGGGATTTGTCAACTATGGGCATAGTTTAACATCGTCGTGCGCGTCGGAGATGCGGCACCGGTCCGTTCCCGGAGGGAGCGCACCGTCTCGCTGGCGGCCATTCGCGGTGAGCGGCAGAATAGAAGCATGAGTTTCGCCAAGCGACTGTTTGCCAACGGCTTCCGCCGCGAATGCCGATTGGCGCTGGCCGGTGTGTGCAGCCTCATCATTGGCGCGGCACTACCGCTGCATGCGCAAGTGACGCCGCCGCGCACCCTGCACCGGGTGGCTGGTACCGTCTTCGACTCCGTCGCCAACAAACCGCTCGCTGGCGCGGTGGTGCAAGTCGCCATGCAGGACTCGGCGGGCGCGCCCTCCACCGCCACCACCGACATCAGCGGTCGCTATGTCGTCCCAAGCTTGCCCGCGGGACGATATCTCGTCGGCTTTTATCACGACGCACTCACATCACTCGGCCTCGACGCGCCGACGCAGGCGGTCACGTTGGCGTCCGATACGCTCGCCACTGTCGACCTCGCCATTCCATCGAGCCGCACCATCGTTGTGTTGCGTTGCGGCGATGCCTCTGCACGCCCCGATCG
>JAHFCT010000042.1 GCA_023249375.1 Gemmatimonadota bacterium
CCGCATCGGCGGCGCCCGCCGCGGCCGCAGCGCCGCCCGCGACGCCGCCCGCCGGCGCGGCGCCCTTGCCGCAGCCCGCACCGAGCAGGGCCGTGATCGTCGTGCCAAGCGTCGCTGCCTTGGCGTAGTTGATGGGCACGATCTGGTTGACCAGCGGTTCCTGCGCCTGACGCGACGCGAGGTTCTGGTAGCTGTCCACCGTGATGATGCCGGTGCTGTCTTCGATGGCGGTGAGATTGGCGGATTGCAGAATGGCGGCAAGCGCCACGTCCCACGGCTTGTCCTTGATTTCCATGAAGCCGATCTTCGCACTGGCCACGCCGGCGCCGGCGACGATCGTCTTGTTGGCGAAGGTCGCGAACGAGCCGATGATGTCGCGAATCTCCGTGTCCTTCTCGTACGTGACGGTGATGCGCGGCTGCTCGTACATCGGCTCGGGCGATGCCATCTTGGGTGCCGGCTTGCCGAGCGAGAGCTTCTGCTCCGACAACTTGTCTTCGCGTACCTTGACGGAGGCGTCCGTGGCGTCGGCCACGGCCATCGTCGGCACTGACGAGGTCACAGGCTTGGCACGATCGCCGAGGTGCCACGCGGCAAATTGGTCGGGGCCGCTCACGGCAATGCGCACGTCCCGCTCACCACGCACCACCGAGTAGTCGCGCGGGCCGTCGAGATCGAGCACGAGGCGAACGACGTCGGCCTTGTATTGGGCGACGCGCACGTTGGTGATGCCACCGCGCGACACCTTGTCGTAGAAGCGTGCCGGCATGCCGAGCGTCGCGCCGCGGAAGTCGAGGACGATGCGCCTCGGATTGTCGAGCGTGAAGTCGACGACGTCGACCGCTCCGTCGATGGCCACCACCACTTCCGCGCGTCCGGCGGCGGGCACGACGCTGAGCGCCGTCACCGACGAAGGTGCACGCGGCGTCTCGGACGCGGCGGTGGCGCTGCGTGCGCCGACGGTCAGCGCGGCCGCAATTGCGGCCAGCTGGAAGACTCGCCTCATGGCTTCCCCTTGGTCTGCTGGGTCTGCTGCGTGTTCAGCTTGATGATCTCCTGCCGGCTGAACCCATATTCCTCGATGCTCAGCACGATTTCCTGCGGCTTGATCTGTGCCACCTTGGCGCGTCCAAGCATCTGCCCAATCTTGGCGCGGTACTGCTGCGGCGGCTGAATGCTCATGTCGCGCAGCACGGCCACGCTGTTGCGTCCCGCCGGATCGTAAATGACGCCGACGAGGCGAAGGTCAGCGACCAACGGCCGGATGGCGCCGCTTTCGATGGGCGAGGTGAACGGATCGATCTCTCGCGGCACATAGGTGAACACTTCGCGCTGGAACGTGATCTTGTTTGTGTCTTCGGCCGCGGCCTGCGGCCTTGGTGCAGGCGCCATCGCTGCGGCCGGCGCTTGACCCGGCTTGACCGATCCGCCCTTGCTCGGAGCGGCAACGCCCTTTGCCTGGCTCTGTGCGGCAGGCGGCGTGGCTTGCTTGAACGCTGGCGGCACCGGCTTGATTGCCTGTCCGGTAACCGCCGAGGTCTGCCGGTTTGTGGCGTCCGCCGCCTTTCGCGCCTGTTCGATCGGCTTGCTGATGGACGGCGGCATCTGCGCCGACGCAACCGTCGCGCCGGCGAACATCACTGCCAGAAGGGTGACGCGATGCTTCATCCCTTCCTCCCGCGCTTGCCGCCCGGCGGCGCCTGGCCGCTGGATGGATCATCCGAGAGCGACGTCTTCACCGCGTACGCCTGAATCTGGAAATTGGCCTGCAGGATCACCTTGTTCGGGTTCGCATTCTTCACGACGCCGGGCGTTCCCGCGGGAAGCATCTGCAGCCCGATGGGCGCGACAATGCGCGTCATCGAGGCGATGCCCGTGAGCAGCTGGCCGATCTCGTGATAGCTGCCCTGCGCGCGCAGCTTGTAGCGATACGTGTCGAACTGCTCGCCCTGAATCACGGGCTCCGGTTCGATGTAGCTAATGTCGAGGCCCACCCGGCGCGCCGCGGTTGACACCTGATCAAGCAGCGACGGCACTTCGTTGCCGGCAGGGACGAGCGTGCGCATGAGCTCGAGGTTGGCGCGCAGGCGGTCCGATTCGGCGCGGATGGACGCGACCGAGCCCCGGGCGAGCTGCGCCTTGGCACGCTGGTTCCCGGCGTCGAGCGAATCAACATGCGTGGCCACGGTCCCCAGCTTCTCCTGCTTGGGCGAGAAGACGAAGTACCAGTACGCGCCCGCCCCGATGACGCCGAGGAAGGCGACGAACAACAGCACCTGGTCGCGCTGATTCTGCGGAAGGCCGGCCATGGACTACCTCACCGACACGGTAAACGGCACCGTGCGCAGCGCCGAAGGATCTGGCTTCTGGAACTGCATGTCGAGCCGGAACTCGGTGGCTTCCTTGCCCTGCTGCATCACGACGTCGCTGCGCAGCAGCGTCACGTTCTGCAGGAACGGCGACGCCTCGAGCGCCTTCATGAAGCGCGTGAGTGCCTGAATGTCCACCGTGTTGCCAACCACCTGCAGGCCGAGAACCCCCTCATCCGCTGCGGCGCTGGCTGCACCCTTCTTCGGCGCGGCCTTCGATACGCCGGCCTGCACTTCGGGCGGATCGTTGGAAATCGGGCTCGTCTGCGCGATGGAGCGCAGCCAGACATACGGCGGCAGGGCGCGGCTGACTTCGTCGAGCACATGCGGCCAGATGAGGCGCGTGCCGTCGATGGCCGAAATCACCGTGATCTGTTTCTTCACCGAGTCGCGCTGCGCCTCAGCTTTCACTCGCTCGGCAATGACCGAGGCGTAGCGCGTGGAGTCTTGCACGGCCTTCTGCTCACGCTCGGTGAGCGACGACTCGCGGCGCGACTGCCACGTCCACATGACGCCAATGGCGGCAATGCCGACGGCCACGCCGGCGACCGCGGAGATCATCCATGGGTCGCGGACGCGGGATGCGATGTCCCTGAACGTGTCGCCGATGTTGATCGACGGTCCGCGACTCCGCGCCTTCTTCCGTGAGCCCGGCAGGAGATTGATTTCAATCATGATGCTCTCGTCCCCGGGGCGGTCAGGCGGGCTGGCGCAGCGCCAGGCCGATGGGAAGCATCAGCAAGGGCGCTACTTCGTCCGTGACGAGCGACTCGAAAGCCCCGTCACGAACCCGCAGGTTGGCCAGAGGATTGGCGTGCTCCACCTGCACGCGCAGGCGCGCAGCGAGCACGTCGGAGAGCCCGGGAATGCGCGAGCCGCCGCCGCAGACGTACACGGCGCGCATGGGCGCGGCATTGCGGGACGACGACGCGAGGAACGCCGCCGCGCGCTCGATGCCGACGGCGATTTCCTCGCCGCGTCCTTCGAGCACCGCGTCGAGATGCGGCGAGCGGTCGTAGCCCTCGAGCAGCTGCGACGCCTCGTCGGCGCCGAGGCCGCGTTCACGCTGAAGATCCTCGCGGAAGCGGCGCGTGCCCACCGTGATGTCGCGGGTGAGGATCGGCACGCCCTCGTCGAGAATGTTGATGTTCGTGACTTCGTGTCCGATGTTCACGAGACCGACGACGCCTTGCATGGCATCGGGATACGAGAGCTCGAACGCATTGTGCAGCGCAAAGGCATCAACGTCGACGACGGCGGGGTTGAGGCCGGAATCGGCGAGCAGACGCAGCTTCGCCTCGATGAGTTCGCGTTTGGCGGCGACGAGCAGCACGCTCATCTCGACGCCGTCGGCGTCGGGATCGAGAATCTGGAAGTCGAGCTCCACCGACTCCATGTCGAACGGAACGTGCTGTTCGGCTTCCCAGCGCATGAGTTCGCGCGCCTGCTGTTCCTTGACGCGTTCGATCTGGATCTTCTTGATGATCACGTCGCGGCCGCCCACGGCGGTGACGACGTCCTTGGACGTCACACCGGCCGCCTGCATGGTGGCCTGCACCGCGTCGGCGACAATCTGGGGGTCCATGACTTCGCCCTCGACGATCGCGTCGGCGAGGAGCGGCGTGATGGCCACCTTGATCAGTTCGGGCTCGGCACGGGAATGATCAATCACGGCCACTTTCACGAGGCCGGATCCGATATCGAGTCCAACTGAGGTCTTCTTGCGACCGAAGAGCGCCATCTGCGAGCCGGCCCTCAGGCGATGAGTGCGATCAGGCAACCGCGCACTGCGCGGCCTCCCGACGATGGACGACATGTTCGCGTGCCGGACCTGCAAAGTTGCAGGGGACGACGGCACGCGGTCAATAGTTGTAGCAGGCGCAAATTGCTGGCTTGGCAAATACTTACGCCACGTCAGCCGCTTGCAGCGTCATCCCCCGCACTCCGGCATGGTTTGACAGCGCGAGGAGGGTTCCGCCCCATTATCACGAGCGGAGGGGGATGGAGGTAACACGCGAGGTGTCACGGGCTTGGCATTTGGACCCAGCCCGCGCCTCCAACAAGCGCCCACCAGCGCCCTCCCATCGAATCCCGGGCTGGTGCCACAAGCCCTCGCTCCAGCCAGTGTGCCGTGCCGCCAAACGCCCGTGCCTGCGCGGTGATTTCCACGGTGGCAACGGACGCCGCCGCCTGCACGAGAAGCCACTGCGAATGCGCGCCGCCCGACACCGTTTCGCCGCGCGCGATCACGGCGCCTGGCGGACGCAGCAGCGGATTGACGGAATCTGCCGGCAGTTCGAACAGGCCCGACCGCGCGCCCGCCACCGCCCACGCCAACTCGGCCTGCGCCACCGAGAGCGTCCCTTGTCGCGCAGCCACGAGCGCGCGCTGCGCATTGATGGCGACCACCATCGCCATCAGCACGACCGCGAAGACTGCGGCAAGCAGCGCGAAACCGCGGCGCCGCGTCACCGCACGGTGGCCAGCGGCAGCCGCGCCGAGCCGGCGGCAGTGTGCAAGTCCAGCGTCACGCGGACGGACAGGTCGATGGCGGCGGCGATGCCGTCGACGTACCGCACGACGCTGAGCCGGAGGCCTGCCTGCGATGGAGACAGCACGGGACCGGCAATCGGTTGCGCCGCGCCGCAGCCGGGCGTGCAGTTGCGTTCCCCGAGCCACCACAGACCGTCACTCGCACGGTAGACGGTGTAGCGCACGGTGCGCCAAATGCGCGATGGCACCAGCAGAATAGGAACCGACGGTGGCGGCACCGCGGACAGCGTGACTCGCGTGCCGCCAGCGGGGCATCGGCTGGACGCGTGCTGCGTACCCGTGGCCGTCACCCCCGCGCGCCACTCGAGCCCGGTGAGCGTGTCGGTCACGGCCACTGAGTCACCCGCTTTGGGAGCGCTCCACCACCCGACGTCAGACGGAATGACCAGCCGCGCGGCGACGAGATCGCAGCCGATGGCGCTCGTGCGCAGCGATGAGAGTTGCATCGCCGTGTCGCCAAGGAGCATCGACTCGCCCGATGCATGCGCCAGTTCCGAGCGGAGCACGCCCATGACGTCGCGCACGACGTTTTCCGCGCGCGCCTGCGCATCGCGATCACGCTGCTGCCGGAGATGCTGGAGGAGACCGCGCGACGCCGTGGCCAGCACCACGCCAGTGAGCGTGAGCGCCACGAGGAGTTCCGGAAGGCCGGTGCCGCGCCGACGCGTCATGGCCGGCACGCGATGGTCGTGGCGAGCGTCCGGGAGAGCGAGGGACGCGCCGCAACGTCAATCGTGTCAGCGAGCACGAGGTGCCGTCCGCCGGCCGTCGCGTGCCAGTGTTCACCGACCCCGGCATGTTGCGCCGCTCCCGATCGCTCCGCGCCGCAGGCAAGACCGCTGAGCGAGTCGAGGCGTGCGCGCAGCGTCGCGGCCACGGTGCGTCGAAGGCGCGCATCGCTTTCGAGCCGCGCGATGGCGCCAGCGGCACGCGTGAAGGCCGCGAGCCCGACGGTAAGCAGGACGAGCGCGGTGAGAAGTTCGATGATGGAGAAAGCGCGAAGCGCACGCATGGCTTCACGGTACGCGTGGCGCGGGCCTCAACATCACCGTTTCGCGTCAGCTGTCATCGAACGGGCGCTGGATCCCGAATGCACGATGGGCCGGGATCGCTCCCGGCCCATCGTGCTTCATGCGACGTCAGGTCAGTTGCAGACCGGCTCGCCTTCGTTGGTCGCCGTGCCGCCCACCGAAATGGCGCACGTCTTGGCCGTCGACTGGTGTCCGGCCGAGGCCGACCAGCCCGTCGCCGTCACCGTGCCCATCGTCACGGTCACGCCGCTCGAGGCCTTGTAGTTGGTGCCCATCGCCGTCGTCGAACCGGCGTACGTGCTGTTGTTGTCCGAGAAGTACGCTTCCTGGGCCGTCACGAGGTTGCGAAGGTCCGACTTCATCGAGGCCACATAGGCCTTTTCCTTCGTGTTGGCGAACTTCGGGATCGCGATCGCGGCCAAAATGCCGATGATGACGACGACGATCAGCAGCTCGATGAGGGTGAAGCCCTTGCGATTGGACGACATGTGCAGCTCCTGGAGAAAGTAGCGTCGCGTGGTGCAGAGCACGGACGACGGGTTTCCTCGTCCGGCACCACGCCACGCGGCGGTGCAGCGCAACTGTCCGGTCCAACCACTGGCTTCGGAGAAGTGACAGGTAACCCCTCCTGTTCGTCGCCGGCGCGCCGAACTGTGAGCGCGCCGGATCATGCACCTTCAGCGAATCAGTTGCAGACCGGCTCGCCTTCGTTGGTGGCGGTGCCGCCCACCGAAATGGCGCACGTCTTGGCCGTCGACTGGTGTCCCGCGGAGGCGGCCCAGCCCGTGGCCGTCACCGTACCCATCGTCACGGTCACGCCGCTCGAGGCCTTGTAGTTGGTGCCCATCGCCGTCGTCGAGGCGGCGTAGGTGCTGTTATTGTCCGAGAAGTACGCTTCTTGCGCCGTCACGAGGTTACGAAGGTCCGACTTCATGGAGGCCACATAGGCCTTCTCCTTCGTGTTGGCGAACTTCGGAATCGCGATCGCGGCCAGAATGCCGATGATGACAACGACGATCAGGAGCTCGATCAGGGTGAAGCCCTTCTTGTTGGTCAGCATTTCTAGAGTCCCCAGCGCGAGACGGTTAGGAAGGAGCGCCGTAAGTGGCGCGGCCAACATCCGAATGAACGGTTCCCCTTGAGTGCAATTGCCTTGCCACACAATGTCAGCTTCCGTAACTATTTATCTACCAACAATTTACGTTGACATAACCGGGTTGCTGAGTCGCCATCCGTGATGCGCTTTGCCACAGCCAATCGCAGTTCGCGTCAGGGACCAAATCGGAAAACTGTCTCGAAAGCGAACGCGTGTGACAATTACGTTCGGACAGTGAGATGCCAAAACCGCGCTCGTCAGCGGGTCGGTTTGGCGCGCCGAGCCAGCCACTTGGCGCCGATCGTGGGGTCGAGGCTGTCGTTGGCCACCAGCGCGCTGTCGGCGCGCTCAATGATGTAGCGAAATGCCTTCTTGTACATGCCGTCAGCGATCGCCACGCGGGACGTGGTGCGCGCCGCGTGCCACTGCGCCAGCTCGAGTTGGCACGCGGCGATCGACACATAGGCGATCGGCAGATCCGGCTCCACAACCAGCGCCTGCTTATACAGCGGCAACGCGGCCCCGCAGACGTGCGCCTCGCGGTACCTGTGGGCGAGATCCATGTACACGCCGTGATAATCGGGCATCAACGCGATGGCGACTCGCCACTCCAGCTCGGCCTCGCGTCCGCGTTTCCGCTCGAAGAGCTGGCCGCCCCACGCATAGTGGGCCTTGAAGTTCAACGGCGCTTCGTCGACCATCGTCGCGAAGGCGGAATCGCTGTCGTGCCAGAAGGCGTTGCGCGTGGAACTCCGCACGAGGCCGCCGAGGACAGCCAGCGCGCAGAGGAGCGGCACCAGCCGCTGCAGCGACGATCGGTCGGCGCGCAGGCGTGCCTGCAGCGCATCGAGGCCGATGGCGAGCGCCAGCATGGCGCCGACGCTCGGCAGGTACAGGGTGCGCTCCGCCACCAGAATGCCGGTCGCGAGCAGCACATTGGTGACTGGCGCGATGAGCAGGACAAACCAAGCGACGCCAAAGGCCACCACGGGCGAGCGTCGCAGGGTGAGCGCGAAGAGTCCGATGCTGCTGAGCAGGAGCACGACGCCCGCAAGGTGCGAGGCATCGGGGGTGGATGACACGATGAGTTCGCGCGGCGAGTAGTCGGCCAGCAGCCGCACGGGGACAAGCAGCAGCCGAGCGTACTCGGGGATCACATTGAGCATGATGAACGCGCGCTCCACCATGTTCTTGTGCATCAGCGCCGGATGCTCGACGTCGCCGCCAATGGCGCCGATCACCTGCACGCGGACGGCGAGGAAGAGCGCGACAATGACCACCATCGGCCAGAGCAGCAGGCGCAGGCGTCGCAGCCGCTGCCACAGCGTGCCATCGCGGAAGACGAGCACCTCGGCCGCGACCAGAAGCGCCGGCAGCACGATGACGTGCTCCTTGGTGAAGATGCCGGCGAGAAAGAGCGCACCGATGGCGACGCCGGTTTCGCGGCGCAGCGGCCCTTCGCGCCGGTCGCGCAGATACAGTCCCATCGCACCGAGCACGACGAGCGCGGCCCAGAGCTCTGCTTGCCCAACACCGTTGGCCACGGCCTCGACGTGCACCGGATGCACCGCGAAAAGCGCGGCGGCCAGCCAGGCGATGCGCACGGGAACGAGGAAGCCGGCCACCCAGAACACGGCGACGGCGCACCCCGCGGCGAGCAGGACATTGACCAGGTGGAAGACGAACGGTGATCCATTGCCCAGCGCCCACTGCACCGAGTAGACAATGATGACGAGCGGGCGGTAGAGCGCCGCGCCGCTGCGCATCGGCCAGTACGATTCCTCGAAGTAGTGCCACAGGGCGCGCAGATGATGCACGCGGTCGTTCTCGGCGATGATCCAGCGATCGTCGTAGGTGAATCCGTTGCGCAGCGACGTCGCGGACGCGGCTAGCGCGAGCAAGGCAATGAGGAACGCTGCCAGGCCCCATCGCGGATCGGCGAGCGGCGCCGCGCGATATGAGGCCGGCGTGGACGGCGCGTGTGCCTCAGGCGGCAGCGCGCCGGCGGCCGGGGCGGTCACGAGAAGACGTTGAACCGCAGGATGTGCCAGAAGGCCGCGACGCCGTCGCGCCAGCCGATCTTCTTGCCTTCGGCGTAGGTGCGGCCCGAGTAGCTGATGGGCACCTCGAAGATCCTGACGTTGGCCCGCGCGAGGCGGGCCGTCACTTCGGGTTCGAATCCAAAGCGGTCGCTCGTCAGTTCTGGGACGAGCGATCGCGCCAGGTCACCGCGGATCGCCTTGTAGCAGGTCTCCATGTCGGTGAGGTTGAGATTGGTCGCCATGTTGCTGAGCGTGGTGAGCACCCAGTTGCCCACGGAGTGCCAGTAGTACAGCACGCGATGCGCGCCGCTGAGGAAGCGCGAGCCGAAGACCGCGTCGGCGCGACCGTCCACGATGGGCTCGAGGAGCGACGGCCAGTCGGCCGGGTCGTATTCGAGGTCCGCGTCCTGCACGATCACGACGTTGCCGGTGCTGGCGGCGAGCGCCGTGCGAATGGCGGCGCCCTTGCCGCGGTTCACGTCGTGACGGAGCAGGACGTTGATGCGACCCGCGGCCTTCAGCGCTTCGAGCTTCGCCCACGTGCCGTCGGTCGAGCGGTCATCCACACAAATCACCTGCTTGCGCACCGGCACCGCGTGGACCTGATCGAGGATCACCTCGATGGTCGAGAACTCATTGTACACGGGCACGAGTACCGAGAGTACGAGGTCGGTCGGCGCGATCGGCGTGCGGCCGCGCATGCGGGGAATGGCGGCAACTTGATTCGGCGTTTCGGACATGGCGGCAGACGGAAGGACGGGGGAGGGCAGACGGAAGACGGGAGATTGCGTATTTCAGGCGGCGCAGGCTTGACCGCGAACGGAGAGCGGGCGCCGGCAAAGCTACCGCACTACATCATACACTAGCACGCCCGACGGATCAGCGCCCGTGAGCTTGAGGCGGCCGCGTTGCGCGAGCTGCTGAACGCCGCGCAGCGACTCTCGCTGGACGACCAGCACCCAGCGCGGGTGATAGGCATCGAGGACTCCGGCGATCTGGGCCGCCACCTCGGCATCGGAGCGTTCGCGCACGTGCTGAATGGCGGTGAGCGCAACGAGCGGCACTGCCGGACGACCCGCGTACAGATGAACCATCGCGTCCTGATCAGCGGCGATGAGTCCATCGCGCGGCAAGCCAGCGGCGACGCTGGCGGCGGCAATCCCGACGCGCGCGTTGCCGCGTTCGAGTCCCTCCCAGCTGCGCCCGGGCCACGTGCGCACGTGCCACACCGCGTACAGCAGCGCGAGCGCGGCGACGGTGACGCGAGACGCGAGACGAACCGGCCGCGGCATGGCGGCACCGCCAAGCGCAATTGCGCCGGCCACGAACATGACGAGCACGATGGGCCACAGGGGCCACAGAAAGCGGTCCGGCGGAAACGGCCACGCGAGCAGCAGCGCGCCGTAGGGCGCGAAGAGGAGAACCGTGACCTGGGCACGGGGCCACATGCTTCGTGCGCCAGCGCCAAGGACGCACACGAGGGCCGCGACGGCGATGCCCTGCACCGCGACCGGCGCCTGCATGAGACCGAACAACGTGAGCGGCATCAGCAGGCCGCGAACGTTCGCAGTGAAGACGGCGCGCGCAAACGGCAAGCCGCCTTCGCGCCACGCGTCGATGATCCAGTTGCCATACGCACCGTACGCCCCAGCGACGGCGGCGGGAACCTCGTTCGCGTGCGCCGTCGTCCAGAGCTGCCACGGCGCAAGGAAGACGATTGCGCCGGCGGCGACGAGTGCCGCGTCGGTCCAGCGACGGCGCCAGAGCAGGAGGGCGAGCACGGCCGGCAACACGGCCACACCGACCGTGCGCAGCATCGCGAGCGCACCGATGGCAAGTCCGACGCCAAGCGCCGCGCGCCATGACTGCTTCCCGGTGTGCGCGACCAAGCGCTCCGCGCCGATGAGTACGGCACACAATGCGGCAACGAAGGCCGTTTCGGAGAAGAGCAAGCCATCGAGAAAGAGCATGGGAACCGTCGCGACGCTTGCCACCGCGACCGCGGAGGCGGCGAGCACGGATAACGCACCGACGCGCCGCGCCAGCGAGCGCACGCCGAGCGCGGCGAGCGGGAGCAGGGCGACGTTGAGCAGCTTGAGCAACGCCAGGTTGGCCGGGAAGTGCGGAGCGATCCACCAGAGCGGTGCCATCAGCAGCGGATAGCCCGGCGGGAAGTGGGTGGCGCCCGGCGCGCCGGGGAGATTCGTGTAGCGATACCCGTCGCCCGCCGCGAGGGCGCGCGCGAGGATGGCGTAGTGTCCATCGTCCTGAAAGACGCCGGCTGGCACGTCGTTCATTGCGAACAAGCCGAGCAGAAGGGCGATGGCCACGGTGGCCATCGCGGTGCGGCGATCGAGGTTCAGCGCAGTGCCGCTCATTGGTGGCTGTGCAGGGCGAAGGCGGAACCGCCGCCGGGAACCGCCACGAGCGGCGTGATGGCGGGTGCGCCCTGCATGGCGGACCACAGCGGCACTGCGTCCACCTCGGGAGTGCCGCGGGAGAGCACCAGCAGCTGCGGATGGAAGCGCGATGCGAGTGCCGCCAGTTCACCCGCGTACTGCACGGCTGGCTTGTCGCGCACATGCTCGGCGGGCGTCAGCATCGACACCGGCATCGTCGTGCGGCCGGTGTACAGGGCAATCATCACGTGCGCGTCGCTGGCGACGATGTCATTTGGACCGGCGTGGGTGACGGTCCATTGCACAAGCGGCCACAGCCGGTCCGTCATTGCGCGTTGCGGCGTGCCGGCCCACCCGCCGGCGAGGCCGCGCACCGCGTACGCCGCGTGCCCGGCGAACAGCACAGCAACGACGGTCGTTGCGATGCGCACGGCGTGCGACGTGCGCGTCGCGAACCACGCGCCGGCGGCGTGTGCCGCCGCGAGCAGCACGAGCCCCGCCAGCGGCCAGATTGCCCAGACGAATCGCTCGGGGTTGTATGGCCAGAGCAGCACGACGGCCGCGTAGGCCAGCAAGAACGCGGCGACGGCACTCGCGCGCCGGGCAAGGAAGATGAGCCCGGCACCGAACGACACCACGACCACGGCCGCAGCGACGTACTGCACCGCGTGGGGAAAGCGCGGCGCGAAAATCAACCCAAACGCGCGAAACAGGTCGGCCGCATTCTTGGCCGCCACGTGCCAGGCAAGCGCGGGCTCGCGGCGATACCCGCCAATCACCCACTCCAGATACGGGCCGTAGCTGCCGCGCAGTTCGTCGGGAAACCCGCGTGCTGCATGCCACACCCACAGCTGCCACGGCAGCAAGGCCACGACGGCGCAGGCACCCAGCACGAGCGCCTCGCGCCGACGGCGATGCAGCCACAGTGCGAGGATCGCGGCGGGAAGGAGCACGCCGCCGACGGTGCGCACGAGCGCGAGCACTGCGATCGCGAGTCCAGCGAGCGCCGCGCGCCGCACGCCGCCGCGCGCAGCCGCCGATTCGGCCAGCCACAGGGCGCCAACGAGCACGGCAAAGAACAGCGACTCCGAAAGGAGCACGTTGGTGAGCACGAGCACCGGCGCCGTCAGCGCGCAAATGCTCACGGCGACTGCAGCGCTCGAGTCGCCGAGCCCCAGTTGCCGAGCGCCCATTCGCACCGCGCCGTAAACGCCGGCCGCGAGGCACAACGGATTGAGCAGCTTGAGCAGCGCAACGTTCGCGGGAAATGCCGGCGTGAGCTTGAGCAGCGCCGCGAGCAGGAGCGGAAAGACCGGCGGATAGTGTATGGCCGGCGGCGCGCCGGGGAGGTACATGTACCGGTAGCCGTCGCCCGCAGCGAGCGCCTTGGCCGACAGCAGATAGACGCCGTCGTCCCAGAAGACACCGATGGGATCGGGCGTGATGCTCGCCAGCGCGCCCGCGAGCACAACGAGTGCGGCGAGCGCGGGCACGAGCCACGGCGGCCGACGCACCACGGCGGGTGCATCACCGGAGTGCCCTACGCGCGGCTGCGGCGCGCCGAAGCGCGCCGCCGGTGCCGTCACGTGTCCACTCCGTAGCGGGCGAGCTTGCGGTGCAGCGTGGACGGATCGATGCCAAGCGTTTCGGCGGCGCGCGTCTTGTTGCCCTGTTCGCTGGAAAGCACCCACAGGATGTAGGCCTTTTCGATGGTCTCAAGCGTGGGGTTCTGCGTGGTACGCTCCGACACGAGCGGCTCGGCGCGGCGCTCGGCGAGACGTTCGGGGAGCGCCGTCACACCAATCACCGGGCCGGGGCAGAGAATCACCGCGCGTTCGAGCGCGTTCTCCAACTCGCGCACGTTACCGGGCCACGCGTACTCCGAGAGCATTTCGAGCGCGTCTTCGCTCAGCCGCTTGGCCGGTTCGGCGCGCTGCACCGCCGAGCCCTGCAAGAACGCCTCGGCGAGCAGCGGAATGTCATCGCGCCGCTGGCGCAGTGGCGGCAGGTGAATGGCGATCACGTTCAGCCGATAGAACAAGTCGCGGCGGAAGTTGCCCCGCTTGATCTCTTCCTCGAGATCGCGATTGGTGGCCGCGATGATGCGCACGTCAATCGAGACCGCGTCGGTGGCGCCGACGGGAATGACCTCTCGCTGCTGCACGACGCGCAGCAGCTTGACCTGCGTGGCCTGCGTGGTCTCGCCGATTTCGTCGAGGAAGAAGGTGCCCTCGGCGGCCGCGGTGAAGAGCCCTGACTTGTCCTTGACCGCACCCGTGAACGACCCCTTCACATGGCCGAACAACTCGCTCTCGAGGAGTCCTTCGGGAAGCGCGCCGCAATTGATGGAGAGAAACGGCCCTTCGGCGCGCAGCGAGAGTTCGTGCAGATAGCGCGCCACTACTTCCTTGCCGGTGCCCGACTCGCCGGTGATCAGCACCGTCGATTCCGTGCCGGCCACCGCCTCGACCATGCGCATGACTTCGAGCCACTTCTTGTTGGCGCCAATGGGCGCTCCCTCGGTGGCGCGGTCGCGGCGGCGAATCTCCTTCTTGAGCGACGTGTTCTCGATGCGTAGGTGGCGGTGTTCGGCGGCGCGCCGCAGGATCGCCACGAGCTCGTCATTGCGAAACGGTTTCTGGATGTAATAGAACGCGCCTTCGTTGACCGCCTGTACCGCGGTTTGCAGCGTCGCCTGCGCCGTCATGAGGATGACGGGAATTTCGGGGTCCTTGCGCCGCGCCGCGGCGAGAATCTCGACGCCGGTGACCTGCGGCATGCGGACGTCGGTGAGCACAATGTCGTGCGAGCCGCGCTCGAGCGCTTCAAGACCGGCGCGGCCGCCATGCGCCACTTGCGGCGCGAATCCCTCGCTGCGCAGCAGGATCTCGAGCGTCTCGAGAATGCCGGTCTCGTCGTCGACGACGAGGATCGTAGGCCGTGCGCTGTCGCTCACCTTGTTTCTCCGGCGGTGCGGGTGGGGCTCGGAAGCAAGACGGTGAAACGGGTCCCGGCGCCGTCCGAATCGACGAGGACGTAGCCGCGGTGCGCTTCGATGGCGCGGTGCGTCACCGCGAGGCCCAGCCCTGTGCCGCCGGGTTTGGTGGTGCTGAAGGGTTCGAAGAGCCGCTCGGCGACTTCCGCGTCGATGCCGGGCCCTTCATCGGCGACGACGATCTCGAAACCGCCGCGCTCGAAGGCGACGCCCGCGGGGAGCTGCTCGCGCGTCACCGAGCGCGCCGTGACGCGCACGGTCGTGCGGGTGGGAGCCGCCTGCATGGCATTGAGCACGAGGTTGAACAGCGCACGGTGCAGCAGGTCTTCGTCGCCGACAAACGTGAGGGAGACGTCCGGCACCTCGATGGCGAGCCGCACGTCATCGGCCTGCCCTGGGTGCGCCGAGGCCAGTGAGGCCGCGCCGCGCGCGATTTGGCCCAGATCAACGGGTTCCATGCGCGTAACACGCACGCGGGCGAAATCGAGGAACTCCGTGAGCAGGCGCGACAGCCTCCCCGATTCACGCACGATGAGGTTGCCCAATGTGCGTTCGTCGTCGGTGGCGGCCGGGCGGCGCGACATCTGCTCCACCGCGCTTTGAATCGACGCGAGTGGATTGCGAATCTCGTGCGCGAGCGACGCCGACAGCTCGGCGACCGCCTCCAGCCGTTGCGCGCGGAGATTGAGCTGCTCGAGCCGCTTCTGGTCGCTGATGTCCTGGAAGATCGCCGTCGCCGTGCGCGGCACGTGCATACCGTCGCCCGCGTCGGAGGTCGTCGTCACGCCGGCGGGAAAGGCGGTACCGTCCCGCGTGAGGAATCCCTCCGCGCGGCTCAGGTGCACGTGGTCTCGCAGCGCCTGATCGAGCGCGTTTCCGACGACCGGCGCGACGCGCCGCAGGTCGCCGATGACGGCGCGACCGATGGCTGTCTCGAGCGGTAGGCCGAGCAGCTCGCTCGCCATCGGATTGGCGTATTGCAGCGCCCCAAACTCGTCGACGGTAATGATGCCGCTGCGGATATTCGCGAGAATGTCGGCGGCGCGCAGGCGAGCGCTGGCGAGCTCGGCCGCCAGCCGTTCGGTGCCCTGGCCGCGCTCGCGAAGACGCGCGGCGATGGAGCTGGTGCCGAACGCCACGCCCACGAACACGCCGAGCTGCAGCATCAGGGCCACGGAGAGCGGCCCGGCGCCGACCACGATGACGTCGGCGACGTAGAGCATGCTGCCGAGCCCGGCCACCAGCAGCGCGCCACGTGCCGGCAGCATGATGGCCGCCGCCGCATTCACCAGGATATAGAGCGCGGCGAAGCCCGACAGGGCGCCGCCCGTCACGTGCACCACGGCCGTGACGACCATCAAATCGTAGATGAACTGCCCGTAGAAGAACGCGACGGACGGGATCTTGCGCTGCACCTCGGTCCAAATGGACGAGCCAACCACGAAGATCATCGTGAGCGGGAAGGTCAGCGACGCAACGAGCGTCCGCTCGGGATCCGCATCCTGCCACACGCCGACGGCCGCGACGAAGATCGCCGCCGCCACCGAGAACCGCGCGAGATTCAACCAACGAACGACGCGCCGGGGATCGAGGAGTCCCCGGAACTTGTCGTCAGCACTCTGGAAAAAGTTCGCGCGAATCATCCCTAGCCTCGTTCGGTGTTGCAGGATGCAAGAACCTGAGGATCGGCGTTCTTGCCGCATTATGCAAGAGCGGGGTGGCCGCTCGCTTCATTAGATTGCCGCATCGCGCTTCACATCCGCCTACTCTCAGAGCACCCGGACTGCTCGTGGCCGCCGAAGAACCCCTGCTGATCAACGCGAGCGTCGCGATCCCGCGCGCTGAGCTTGCCGTGCGCGCCACGCGCGCCGGCGGCCCTGGGGGCCAGCATGTCAACACCTCATCCACGCGCGTTGAGCTGACATGGAATGTGCGACGTTCAATTGCGCTCACCGACACGCAGCGGGCCCGAGTGCTGCTCGCCCTCGCCTCGCGGCTCGACGCCGAGGGAACGCTCCGCGTGGTGGCCAGCGACACGCGCAGCCAGCGGCAGAATCGTGTGCTCGCGGAGGAGCGGCTGGCCGTGGTGGTGCGCCGCGCGCTGGTAGTGCCGCGCTTGCGCCGGAAGACCAAGCCCACCCGCGCGTCGGTGGAACGGCGACTCGACGCCAAGCGGCGTTCGGGTGACAAGAAGCGGGATCGTCGCGTTCGGGGCGACGACTAAGCCCATATTTTCGGACGGCCTACTCGGGCGGAGTCGTCTTGCTTGCGCTTTCGACGGCAGCGGCGGCCGCCGACGCCGCCTTGAGCGCCTCGGCGGACGCGGCGGCCAGTTCCGCGGCGGTAGCGGCGGCCGACGCGGCAGCTGAAGCGGCGGCCGACGCCTTGGCATTCGCGAGTGCGAGTTTCTCTCGTTCAACGGTCGGCACCGCTCCCACGAGGTGCGGCCGCGGCGCCAGGCCCAGGTGCCGGAGCGCACGATCGAGTGCGTCGTCCAGGTTTCCGAAGACCGAGTCCTCACCGACTTCGTCGAGCATGCCCGATTTGGACATCGCGAGGAAGGGCTGGGAATGCACGTCGGAGAGCAGCACCAGCGTACCGTCCCGGCGCGTGCGGTCCACGACATCCTTGAGCGCATGCATCCCGGTGGAGTCGATGGCCGGCACGTCTCGCATGCGGATGATGAGCACCTTCGGGCGCCCGGCGACGTGGCTGATGGCTTCCTTGAATTCCTCGGCGGCGCCGAAGAAGAACGGCCCGTTGATTTCGAAGACTTCGACTTCCTTGGGGATGTCGCGCAAGCGAGCCGCATTGGCATCGGTCGCGTAGCGGTCGCCGTTGTCCTCGAGCTCGCGGGTGAGCACGCCCATGTTCGTCACTTCCGCCATGCGCCGGACGAAGAGGACCGCGGCCAGCACCATGCCGACCTCGATGGCCACGGTCAGATCGACGAAGACGGTCAGCAGGAACGTCGCCATCAGCACGGCCACATCGCTGCGCGGGGCGCGCAGCTCGCTGCGGAACGTGCGCCACTCGCTCATGTGGTAGGCGACGACCACGAGAATGGCGGCGAGCGTCGCCATCGGAATGAGCGACGCCCAGCGCCCGACGAAGAGCGTGATGAGCAGCAGCGTGATGGCGTGCACCATGCCGGCCACTGGCGTGCGGCCGCCGCTCTTCACATTGGTCGCCGTGCGAGCAATTGCCCCGGTCGCGGGGATTCCGCCGAAGAGCGGCACCACGATGTTGGCGACGCCCTGCGCGACCAGTTCCATGTTCGAACGATGCCGGCCGCCGATCATGCCGTCGGCGACCACCGCCGACAAGAGCGACTCGACGGCGCCGAGCATGGCGATCGCAAACGCGGGAGCAACGAGCGGTCGCCAGTCGAGTCCCACGAGGTTTGGCAGGTGCGGCATCGGCACCTGCGCGGCGATGGCGCCAAACCGGCTGCCAATGGTCTCGACGGGGAGGTGCAGGAACTGCGCGAGCAGCGTGGCCGCCACGAGTGCGACGAAGGGACCGGGCACTTTGCGGCTGATGCTGAACCGCGGCCAGATGAGGATGATGGCGAGCGAAAATGACGCAACCCCGAACGCATTCAGATCGATCGTGTTGACGCCGGCCGCGTACGCTTCCCACTTCGCGAGAAATTCCGCGGGCACCTTGGCAATCGACAGCCCGAAGAAGTCCTTGATTTGCGTCGAGAAGATGATGACGGCGATGCCGCTCGTGAAGCCGGTGACGATGGGTTGCGGAATGAACTTGATGACCGAGCCAAGACGAGCGAGTCCGAGCACCAGCAAGAAGGCGCCCGCCATGAGCGTGGCCACGAGCAGACCGTCGATGCCGTGCTTCTGCACGATGCCGTAGACGATGACGACGAAGGCGCCGGTGGGTCCGCCGATCTGCACGCGCGATCCACCAAGCAGCGAGATCAGAAATCCGCCGATGATGGCGGTCCAAAGCCCGCGATCGGGCGTCACGCCACTGGCGATGGCAAACGCGATGGCGAGCGGCAGCGCGACGATGCCGACAATGACACCGGCTGTGACATCGGCGAGTGCTTGCGCCCGGGAATAGCCGCGCAGCGTGCTGACGATCTTCGGAAGAAGCACCAGGTCTTCTCTTCGCCAAGGGGAGCAGCGGACCGCTTCGAACGTACTGGGCCGTGGGGCGGAGTCTATTGCGTATTGATTGACGAGTCAATAGCTTCGGCGCATCCACTCATGGTCGGACGGAGTGCGACATGCCCGGCACCAAGGCCTCGGAATCGACGCGTCGCGAACAGATCCTCTCGGCCGCTTACGCGGTCGCCGCGCGCCGTGGATTGCAGGGAACGCGGATTCAGGAAGTCGCCGAGCACGCCGGCGTGAGCCACGGGTTGGTGCTGTTCTACTTCAAGTCGAAGCGCGGGTTGCTGCTCGCGCTGCTCGACTGGCTGCTCGCCACGACGACCGTACTGCACGTCGGCCGAGACATCATACGGTTGCGTTCGCCGGCGGCCAGGCTGCAGGCATTGCTGCGTCAGGAGATGAATCGCCTCTCGAACGAACCCGTGCGCATCCGGCTGACTTTTGATTTCTGGACGGCGGGCATTCGGGATGCCGAGATTCGCCTCAAGATGCAGCAGGAGCTTCAGCGGTATCGCGACGCCTTTCGGCCGCTGGCCACCTCGGTGCTGGCGGGGGATCCCGTCCAGTTTCGTGGCGTGACGGCTGACGGGCTGGCCGCTGTCAGCGTGAGTGTCATCAAGGGATGCGCGGTGCAAGCGATGATCGATCCCGAGCACTTCGACATTCGACAATTCCTCGCGGCGACCGAGAGTCTCATGGCGCTGATGCTGCGCCCGGCGGCGGCGTGATGATCGCCACCGTGTCGTGCGCGGCGGATGGAGTGAGGGTCGCCGCGATTTCGCGCGCGGTGGGTGGCTTCAATGCACGCCTGACGGAGCGAGCGATATGCAGCTGACCATGCGCCAGGCCGCGTCGTATCTCGGCGTCAGCGAAGGGACGGCCGAGCGGTGGATCGGGCACCGCGGCCTCCCCGCGCACCGGGCGCACGAACGGTGGTACGTCAATCCAATGGAATTGTGGGAGTGGGCGGTGGAACAGGGACTCCCGGTGTCGCGCGCGTTGCTCAGCGACGCGAGCAAGTCACGCGCCGATATTCCCGCGCTCTCCGAGCTGCTGGCCCGTGGCGGCGTCTTTCACGATGTGCCCGGCGAGTCCAAGCCCGCCGTGCTCCGGGCCATCGTCGAGCGCCTTCCCCTCCCGCCGGAGCACGATCGCCGGTTCCTCCTCGACGTGCTCGAGGCGCGCGAAGCGCTGGGATCAACGGGCATTGGCGACGGCATCGCGATTCCGCACGTGCGCAATCCCATCGTGCTGCAGCTCGACGATCCGTTCGTCTCGCTCTGCCTGCTGGCGCACCCGGTCGAGTTTGGCGCGCTGGACGGTCTGCCGGTGCACGCGCTCTTCATTGTGGTGAGTCCGGCGGTGACGGCGCATCTGGGGCTGCTCGCGCGGTTGGCGTTCGTGCTGCGCGACGACGGCGTGCGAGCGCTGCTGCGGCGCCGGGCCCCGGCGGAGGAGATCATCGCTCGCATCGAGGCCGTTGAAAGCACGCGGCACACGGGCGAGTTCGCCGCGACCAAGCCCACCCCCGAGTGAGTATGCTGCTGTTCCTGATCGGACTGGGAGTCCTCGCCGCCGGAGCGGTGTTCGTTGCGCTGTGGCGCCACGGTACGCGCGGCGACGCGGTGATGAAGGGGTGCGTGGCGATTGGCAGCGTCGCCGCCGCGATACCCGCCGTGCGTGTGCTGCTGACGGGCGATCCGGTTTCCATTCGCGTGTCGATGCTGGTGCATGGCGGCGACTGGGTGCTCGGTCTTGATGCGCTCTCGAGCGTCTTTCTGCTCGTCTTCGTTGGCGTCGGTGTTGCCGCAACTTTTTACGGCGCGGCCTATTTCGCCGAGGAGCGCGCGGAGCGCGCCGTGTGGCTCAACCACGCCCTGCTCGTGGTGCTCATCATCGCGCTGGCGGTGGTGGTGACCGCACAGGCCGTACTGCCGTTCCTCGGCGCGTGGGAAGTGATGGCGATTGCGTCGTATCTGCTGATTGTCACGGAGCACGAACAGACGGAAGTCCGCCGCGCCGGACTGATGTATCTGGTGGCCACGCATGCGGGTACGCTGGCCCTGTTCGTGATGTTCGCCCTCTGGAGCAACGGCGGCAGTGACTGGTCGTTCGCCGCGCTCGCCGCGAACACGCACCAGCTGCCGCACGGGATCACGCCGATCATGGCGCTGGCCATCATCGGCTTTGGCGTGAAGGCGGGCGCGGTGCCGTTTCACTTCTGGCTGCCGCCGGCGCACGCGGCGGCGCCGTCGCACGTGTCGGCGCTGATGTCGGGCGTCGTCATCAAGACCGGCATCTACGGCCTGCTGCGCGTGGTGGTGATGGCCGGCGGCGCGCCGGCGTGGTGGGGGTGGGCGCTGCTCGCGCTTGGCGTGGCGTCGGCGGTTCTTGGCGTTCTGTGGGCGCTGGCGCAGCACGACCTCAAGCGACTGCTCGCGTATCACAGCGTGGAGAACATCGGCATCATCCTGATGGGCGTCGGGGTTGGTGCACTTGGCGCCGCCAACGGCCAGCCCGCCATCGCGGTGATTGGCTATGCCGCGGCGGTGCTGCACACGGTGAATCACGCGCTGTTCAAGAGCGTGCTCTTTCTCGGGGCTGGCGCCGTGTATCGGGCGACGGGAACGCGTCACATCGAATCGCTGGGCGGACTGGGGCGACAGATGCCCGTGTTGGCTTTGTCATTCATCGTCGGATCCGCGGCCATCGTTGGCGTGCCGCCGCTGAATGGATTTGTCAGCGAGTGGCTCGTCTATCAGGGGTTGTTCCGCACCGGCATTGCCGGTGGCGGGACGCGACTGGCGGTGCTCGCGGTGCCGTTGCTTGCGCTCGTGGGCGGACTGGCCCTCGCCTGTTTCGCGAAAGTCGTTGGTGTGGTCTTTCTCGGCCAGGCGCGCTCGGAGAAATCGCGCACGACTCGGCCGCTCTCTCCCGGACTCGTCGGCCCACCCGTGGTGCTGGCGCTGGCATGCGTTGCCTTGGGCCTGTTCCCGGTGCTGGTGATGCCGAGCCTGCTGCACGTCGGCGCGCAGCTTGCGGCGTCCGACGTGCATGCCGTGGCCGAGGTCACCGAGACGATGGCCGACACGCAGCGGCTGTCGTGGTTCGCGTTCGGTATCTGGGGGATGCTCTTCGCCGTGTGGGGTGTGCGCGCGCTGCTGCTGCGCGGGCGCACGGTGGTGCGCGGGCCGACGTGGGGCTGCGGATTCGGAGAGCCGACGCCGCGGATGCAGTACACCGCGTCGTCGTTCGCCACGCCGTTGCTCGAGGTGTTTGCCGGTCTCTCCGGCGTGCGCGAACATCGCGGCGCCACGCTCTTCCACACCAGCGTGTCCGATTTCGTGCTCGACCGGGGAGTGCTCGCGTCCTGGATGTTCCTTCGCGAGCAGGCCCTTCGCCTGCGCGCCATCCAGCACGGCCGATTGCACATGTACCTGCTGTACGTCGTGGTCACGCTGCTGGCGACGCTCGCGTACTTCGTCTTCTGGCCCGTGTGATGCCCGTGTTTTTCGCCCCGCTGGTGTTCCTGTTGCTGGTGCTTGGCACCGCACCGCTCATGCCGGGCATCGCCTCCCGCACGAAATCGCTGCTCACGGGCCGGCGCGGCGCACCGGTGTGGCAACTCTATGCGGATCTGTGGCGACTCGCGCAGCGCGGCGCGGTCTACAGCACCACGACAACCTGGGTATTTCGTGCGGCGCCGGTGGCGCTGTTGACGGCGGTGCTCGCCGCGGCCGCGCTGGTGCCGTTCGACGGACATCGGTCGCTCGTCAGCTTCTCGGGTGACGCGGTGGCGTTCGCGTATGTGCTTGGCTTCGGCCGGTTCGCGCTGGTGCTGGGCGCGCTCGACACCGGGTCGAGTTTCGAAGGCATGGGCGCGAGTCGCGAGGTCACGTTCGCGACGGCAGTTGAGTTCGGGCTGCTCCTCAGCTTTGCCGCGCTCGTCATCGCCACCGGTGAGATGTCGCTCACCGGCATGCTCGGCGAACCGCTCGCGATGCGATGGCCGGCGGCGACGACATCGCTGATTCTCGTCGCCATTGGTCTCTTCGCGCTGCTGCTGGCGGAATGCGCACGCGTGCCGGTGGACGACCCATCGACGCATCTCGAGCTGACGATGGTGCACGAGGTCATGGTGCTGGATCACAGCGGACCCGACCTGGCGCTGATTGCGTACGCGGGCGCCGTGAAGTTCGCGTTGTTCGGCGCGGTGGCGGCCGCCGTGGCGCTGCCGCGCGCCACGTGGTCGCCGATGGCTTCTGCGCTGGGGCTCCTCGGCGGGATGTTCCTCTGCTCGATGGCGGTGGGGATCGTGGAATCGTCGATGGCACGGCTGCGCATGGTAAAGGTCCCGCTGTATATCGCGGGCAGCGTCGCCCTTGGCGGGTTCGGCCTCATCCTGCTCCTACGGTGAGTCTGCATGCAATCCATGTCTGATCTCCTGCTGCTCGGCATTGCGCTGTCCGACTTTGCCGCCCTTGGCACGTCGCGGCTGAGCGCGTGCATTCGCGCCGTCGCATGGCAGGGACTGCTGCTCGGCTTGCTGCCGCTCTTCCTCGAGGATCCGCGATCGTGGCACGTGATCACGCTCGCCGCGGGCACTATCGCGGTGAAGGCCGTGCTCCTGCCGCGACTGCTGCGCTGGGCGATGCGAGAAGCTTCGGTGCGGCGCGAAGTCGAACCGGTGGTCGGCTACATGACGTCGCTGCTGCTCGGGTTCGTGGCGCTCGGCGTTTCGTTCGCCGTGGCGCAGCGTCTGCCCACGCTGGAGCACGCGGGGCTGCTCATTCCCACGGCACTCCTCGGGCTGATCACGGGTCTGATCGTGCTGGTCACACGGCACAAGGCCGTGAATCAGGTGGCGGGCTATTTGATTCTCGAGAACGGCATCTTCCTGTTCGGGCTGACCCAGCTTCGACGGGTTCCGTTCCTGCTCGAAGTTGGCGTCTTGCTCGACGTGTTCGTCGGCGTGTTCATCATGGGCATCGTGGTGTTTCACATCAACCGCGAGTTCGACTCCATCTCATCCGCGCAGCTCTCTGAGCTGCGAGATCAGTAGCCGCCGCGCCGATGCTGCTGATTGCTCTCGTTCTTGTGCCGGCCGTCGCGGCGGCCATCGCCGCCGCGCTGACCGCGCGCAGCCGGCAGGTCGTCGTGCTGCTCCTGGCGGCGGCCGCGCACGCCACGATGGTCGCGACGCTTTGGTCGCGCCCAGCGCAGGTGGCGCTCGCCGGCTGGCTCGCCGACGACTCGCTCGGACTGCTGATCCTCACGCTGGAGAGCGCGCTCTTCGTCGTCGTCGCCACGTATTCGGTCGGGCTGTTGCGGGTGGAGAAACCGCGAGGCGGCCGAGCGTTCGTCAGCGGGCTTCTGGCCTTCCTGAGCGCGGTCAGCCTGGTCGCGCTCAGCCAGCATGTGGCGCTGCTGTGGGTGGGCATGGAAGCCACCACACTGTCAGTCGCGCCGCTCATCTATCATCGTCGCGACCGGCGTTCGCTCGAGGCGGTGTGGAAATATCTCGTGCTGTCGTCGGTGGGCATCGCGTTCGCCCTGCTCGCGGTGTTCCTGCTCGCGACGGCACAGCCGTCACTGCCGGACACTGTCCCCCTGCTGCTCTCCGACCTGGTGCACGGTGCGGCCGCGCTCGACCGCTGGTGGCTGCGCGCGGCGTTCGTCTTTGCGCTGATCGGTTTCGGGACGAAGATGGGGCTCGCGCCGCTGCATACGTGGAAACCGGACACCTACGGCGAAGCACCGAGTCTTATCGGCGGCCTGATGTCCGGCGGGTTGACGAGCTGTGCATTTCTCGGGCTTGCGCGTTTCACCCAGGTGATGGTCGCCGCCAATGACGTCGTGTTCATCCGCCCGCTCTTCATCGCGTTCGGACTGCTATCGCTGGTCGTGGCCACGGCGTTCATCATAGGGCAGTCGGACCTCAAGCGCCTGCTGGCCTACTCGAGCGTGGAGCACATGGGGTTGCTCGTGCTCGGCCTCGGCATTGGCGGCCTCGGCGCCTACGGCACCGTTCTTCACGTGCTGAACAATGGACTCCTGAAGGGGGCGCTCTTCCTCGTGGTCGGCAACCTCGTGCTCGCCTCGGGATCGTCGGTGGCCGCCGACCTGCGCGGACTGCTGCGCCGTCGTCCGCGATCGGCAACATTGCTCGTGGCCGGGCTGTTTGCCGTCACGGGGACGCCGCCGTTCGGGCTGTTCCTGAGTGAATACGCGATGTTTCGCGGCGCCGTGCAGAACGGACAACTGTGGATCGCGCTCGTCGTCATCGCGCTGCTGTCGATCATCTTTGTTGGCTTGTCGGCGATGATCCTCGACATCGTGCTCGCTGACAAGGGACCACCGGGCAACGACGCAGACCGCGCCGCCGAATCCGGCTGGCTGGTCGTTGGGCCGGCGGTGCTGGTCGGCGTTGTGCTGCTGCTGGGCATTTACATTCCGGCGCCGTTGCAGACGCTCCTCGCCAGCGCGGCGGCGACGCTTGGAGGGCCCACGCCGTGACCACACCCCTACTGGCGCGCCTCGGCAATCGGCGCGCCGTACCGCTCGAGGCGTTGCCGCTCGTTCCGATCGAACATCTCGGCGACGCGCTCTCCGCGGGGATGGCGGGCGGCGGGCGACTGCTCACGCTGTTCGGACTGCCCGAGATGGATGACACGCTGCGGTTGATCGGTATCATTGCCGACGATAGTCGCGGGCGCCTTGGGGCCGTGAGTTCGCTGGTCGGCCAGCGCTATCCATCGATCACGCCGCACTGTCCGTCGGCGGCGCTGTTCGAGCGGGAGATCGCCGAGCAGTGCGGCGCCTGCCCCGAAGGACATCCATCGCTGAAGCCGCTGCGCCGACACGCGCCGGATCACGCGCCGTCGTCGTGGAACCTGTCCGAGCGCACTGGCGCGGCGCCCCCGTTCACGCGGATCACCGGCGACGAAGTGCATGAGGTCGCCGTCGGTCCAGTACACGCCGGGATCATCGAGCCTGGCCACTTTCGTTTTCAGGCGCACGGCGAGGAAGTGCTCGCGCTTGATATTCTACTCGGCTACCAGCATCGCGGCGTCGAACGCCTGCTGGAGCGCGAGAGCGCGCACGATGCGATGCAGGTTGCCGAGTCGATTGCCGGCGACAGCGTGATCGCGCATGCCAGCGCGCACTGCGGTGCACTCGAAGCGCTGGCGCGCAGCCGAAAGAGCCCGCGCGCCCAGAGTATCCGCGGCATTGCGCTGGAACTCGAGCGGCTGGCCAATCATCTCGGGGATCTTGGCGCGATGGCCGGTGACGTCGCTTATGCACCAGCGGCGGCGTTCTTCGGCCGGACGCGCGGCGAATGCCTGAACTTGCTGATGACGATCAGTGGCAATCGGTATGGACGCGGACTCGTGCGGCCCGGCGGCGTGTCCTTCGATATCACGCCCGCGATGGCCGCCGAGATTGCCGGCCGCGTGGAGCGACTCGAGCAGGAGGTGCCGCCGGCCGCGCGGATGCTGTTCGGCGAATCGTCCGTGCAGTCGCGCTTCGAGGGCGTGGGGCCTGTTACGAGGGCGAGCGTCCTCGCCCAGGGTTTTGTTGGAGTGGTGGCGCGGAGCGCCGAGGTGGCGCGTGATGTCCGGCACGACCATCCGTACGGGATCTTCCGTTTCGCGCAGATTCCCGTCGCGACGGCGTGGGCCGGCGACGTGTCGGCGCGGGCGATGGTGCGATGGCTCGAGATCCAGCGTTCGATGGCGTTCGTGATCGAACAGGCGCGCTCCCTTCCGAACGGCGCGCCGCGCGCGTCGCATGGCGTGCTGCGACCGAACGAAATCGCCGTCGCACTCGAGGAGGGCTGGCGCGGCGAGGTCGTGCATGTCGTCGTCTCGGATGCGAACGGCGGCGTGCGGCGTCACAAGGTGCAAGATCCGTCGTTTCGACTCTGGCCCGCGCTGTCACTCGCGATGGCCGGCGGGCAGATCTCCGACTTCCCGCTGTGCAACAAGAGCTTCAACCTGTCGTACGCGGGCCATGACCTCTAGGCGTTTGAGTAACTCCCCTCAGCCCTCGCCGACCGATGCGTGATTTTCTCCGGGCGCGCGTCGCCCAAGGCATGCCAACGGTGCCGCTGCCGTTTGACGCGACGGCGTTTCCGCCGCGCTTCCGCGGACGGCCGGTCGCGGTCGCCGACCTCGCAGGTGGCGACGCAGCAGACGGCCAGGTGATCGACGCCCCGTCCGCGGGCGCACAACACGGCCGACTGCTTCCCGTGTTCGATCGTGGCGCGTGCCTGTTCTCGCCCGAGGAGACGACGGCGCACGTCGCCTTTACGTGCGACCACCGCATGGCGAGTTCCGCTCGCGCCGGACTGGTGCCGCCGGAGTCCGAGTTCGAACTGATCCGGCCGCTGCAGGCATCCATGCGCCGACTGTTCGGTCGTTCACTGCGGCTGCGATCGGTGGCAGCCGGCAGCTGCGGCGGGTGTGAGTCCGAGATGACCGCGCTTAGCAATGTCGTGTTCGACATGGCCCGCTTCGGCATCCAGTTTGTCGCCTCACCGCGACACGCGGACGGCATCGTCGTGACCGGCGCGGTGAGCCAGACCATGCGCGAGGCGCTGCGCATGACGTACGACGCTGTCGCCTCACCCAAGATCGTCATCGCCGTGGGCGCATGCGCGGCGACCGGCGGGCCGTTCCGCGCGAGCGATCAAGTGAACGGCGGTGTCCCGGACGATCTGCCGGTGGACCTCTGGATTCCGGGCTGCCCGCCGCATCCACTCACGATTCTCGACGGCCTGCTGCGACTGCTCGGCCGAATCGAGCACGCTGCAAATGACACGGCACTCGCCGCACGATCAGAGACGGGCGTGACGGAAGCGC
>JAHFCT010000088.1 GCA_023249375.1 Gemmatimonadota bacterium
ATTGAACTCGACCAGGTGGCATTCCGCGGCGCGGTGAATGCCGCCGACGCAGTACTCGCGGCGGCCACACAGCAACATGCTCGCCAGCAACGCCTTGCCGATGCGGGCATCGCGCCGCGCCGCGACGTGGAGTTAGCCGCGGCGGAACTTGCCGCGGCGCGCGCTACCGCGGAATTAGCGCACCGGCAATCGGAACTCTCGGCGATCCGGTCGCCGATCGGCGGCGTGGTCACGCAGGTATCGGCAGTCTTAGGCGCGACGGCCGATCCGGCTCAGGTACTCGCACAAGTGGCCGATGGCAGCGTTCTCGACCTCGCGCTCAATCTACCGCCAGCTGAGGCCGCGCGGTTGCACGTCGGCGCGACAGTTGTTCTACTCGGCGAGGGCAAGGGCGCCAGCGGCGCAGGGAGCGGCATGGTGACTGCGGTTGGCGGAACGGTGGACAGTGCAACACGCGCCATTGCGGTGCGCGCGCAGGTGGAGCGCAGCTCATGGCCGCTGCACATTGGCGAGACGATCGCGGTGCGAATTGCGGTCGCCACGCACCCACGGGCGATTGTAGTGCCGATTGAGGCGCTCGTGCCCGACGGCGAATCGTTCAAGGTGTTTGTCGTAGACGCGTCGGGCATCGCGCATGCTCGGCCCGTGGACGTTGGCGGCCGCTCGGACGCGCTGGCGGAAATCACCAGGGGACTCTCTGCTGGCGAGCGCATCGTGACGTATGGCGCGTATGGCATGGACGACAGCGTGAAGGTGGTGCCTGGTAAGGCGGCCGCCAAGGCGACGCCGGCCGAAAAGTGACCGCGCCCGCGACCTCACCCCGGAAAGCACTTTTCACGCTACTTATCGCGCAGCGGCGCGTGGTGTATCTCGTTGTCGCGTTGCTCAGCGCCGCGGGGCTGTGGGCTGCCACGCACCTGCCCGCGGCGATCTACCCCGAACTAGTCTTCTCGCGCATCACCATCGTCGTCAACGGTTCGGCGCTTGGCGCGCGCGAAGTGCTCTTCAGCATCACGCGTCCCGTTGAAGAGGCCATTAGCGTCGTCCCCGGCGTCACGCGCGTGCAGAGCCGCGCCATTCGCGGCGGGAGCGAGACAAACATCACGTTCGCCGAGCAGACGGACATGCAGTCGGCGCTGGAACAAACTCGAGCGCGGGTGAACCGCATCATCGGCGATCTGCCCGCGGGGCTCGAGATCGAAATTGAGCGCATGACGCCGTCGCTCTTCCCTGTGCTCTCGTACAATCTCGAGGGCGGCGATCCCGCGACGCTGTACGACATCGCGCAGTATGAAATCCGGCCGCAATTCTCGCGCGTGCCAGGCGTGGCGCGGGTGGACGTGCAGGCGAGTGACGTGCGCGAGCTGCAGGTCATTGCCGATCCCGCGAAACTCGCGGCACTCGGGCTCACGTACGACGCTCTCGCCGACGCGATTCGCCAGGCGACGACAGTGAACGCCGTCGGCCGCATGCCGGCCAACTATCGGCAGTACCTGATCGTCACGACGACCGAAGCGCGCGCCGCCCGCGACGTGGGCAATGTGATGATCGGCCACGGCCTGCACGTACGCGACGTCGCGACGGTGACGATAGGCACCGAGGATCATGTACGTATTGTAGCCGGCAACGGGCGTCCCGCGGCGCTCCTCAACATCATGCGGCAGATCGGCAGCAACACCGTGGCGGTGGCGGACAGCGTCGAGGCGCTGGCCGCGGCCATCCGGCCCGTGTTGCCCCCCGGGGTGCGCCTAGTACCTATGTACGACCAGGCGCTGCTCGTGCGCGACGCAGTGGCATCGGTGCGCGACGCGATGCTCGTCGGTGCCGTGCTCGCCGTGTTTGTCTTGCTTGTCTTCCTGCGCCATGCCCGCATCACGGCCATCAGCGCGTCCTCCATCCCGCTGACCATGGCGATCACGACGTTCGTGATGGCGCGCATGGGGCAGACGCTCAACCTAATGACGCTGGGCGCCATGGCGATCGCCATCGGACTCGTCATTGACGACGCCGTGGTGGTCACCGAGAACATTATCCGGCATCTGCATCTCACGTCGGATCGCACGCACGCCATTCGCGAGGCGCTGCGCGAACTGGTCTGGCCAGTGACGACGAGCACCATCACGACGGTGGTGGTTTTCCTCCCGCTCGGGCTCCTCACGGGCGTCGAAGGACAGTTCTTTCAGACGCTGTCCGTCACGCTCACAATCGCCGTCCTCGTTTCCTTGGGGCTGGCGCTGTCGCTCATTCCTTTGTTGAGCGCGCAGTTCCTGCGGACCATTGATGCCGATGATGCGACCAACGGACGCGGGGCAACCGGCCTGCTGGCGCGCCTCGGCGCGCGGATTGACCGCTTGTCGCATCGCTATGAGCAGGCGCTTGGCACGGTCATGCGGAGACGCCGGACCGTGCTGATCGTGGCGATCTTGCTCGTGGCCGGTGGCGTGCTGGCGTACCGCCTCGTCGGCACTGGCTTCCTGCCCGAGATGGACGAAGGCGCGTTCGTCCTCGATTACTGGACACCGGGCGGAACGGCTCTCGCCGAGACCGATCGCATGGTGCGCACGGCCGAACGCATCCTTGCCGAAACACCCGATGTCGAAGGCAGTTCGCGACGCACAGGGGCGGAGCTGGGACTCTTTGCCACTGAACAGAACCGGGGGGACCTCGTCGTCCGCCTCAGGCCGCGCAGCCAGCGTTCGCGCACAAGCGAGGAGATCATTGACGACGTGCGCAAATACATCGAGTCGGAGGAGCCGCGATTGCGCGTCGAGTTCGTGCAGATCCTCGCCGACGTGATCGGTGACCTGTCGGGCAACGCGCGGCCAATCGAAGTCAAGTTGTTCGGCCCTGATCTCGCGGCACTCGAGGGGTATGGCAAGATGCTTGGTACGGCGCTCGAGAAAGTCGATGGCTTGGAGGACTTCTACAACGGCGTCAGCGAGCCCAGCGCCGAGCTGGCAATGACGTATCGCCGGGCTGAGTTGAACCGGTTGGGCCTCACGCCGGCGCAGGTAAGCGGCATGGTAAGCGGCACGTTGCTGGGCGTCGAGGCGGGATCGTTGCGGCTTGATGATCGGGCTGTGGGCGTTCGCGTGCGCGCGCCAGATTCGGTGCGCTTCAAACCGCAGCGGCTTGATGCACTGCCCGTGCTGTCGGCGCCCGGCTCACCCGCTGTTCCTCTGGGAGCTGTGGCATCGTTCGCACCCACCGAGACGCGCGCGGAACTGCGGCGTGAGAATCAACAGCAGATGATCATGATGACCGGCGACATCACAGGACGTTCGCTGGGCGATATCGTGCGCGACATGCAATCAATTCTTGCGGAACACCCGGCGCCTGCGGGCATTCGGCTTGATCTGGCTGGGCAGTATCGGAGTCAGCAGCAAGCGTTCAGTGCCCTGCTCATCGTCCTTGCCTTGGCGGCGGTCAGCGTCGTGGCGGTAATGCTCGTGCAGTTTGAGTCGTTCATCGAACCGCTCGTCGTGCTGGTGGCCGCTCCGTTGTCGTTCGTCGGCGCGCTGGTCTTGCTGCTGATCACGGGCACCCCGCTCAACGTGTCGTCGTTCATGGGGCTCATATTGCTCGTCGGGCTGATCGTGAAGAACGGCATCATCCTGCTCGACTTCACGCGACACCGCATGCGCGAAGGCGGACTTGCGCTTGAGACGGCGATCCGCGAGGCCGCGGCGGTACGCCTGCGTCCCATCCTGATGACGACGCTGTGCACGCTGTTTGGCCTCCTGCCGCTGGCGCTCGGACTCGGCGCGGGCAGCGAGATGCAGAAGCCGCTGGCGCTGGCCGTGATCGGCGGCCTGGCGCTCTCGACACCGATCACGCTGTTCATCGTGCCCACACTACTCGTGGCCATCCGCGGGCGCGAGTACCGGCTGACGCCTTAGAGAATCCTCTTTCCCAATGCGCTCGCCACCAATCCCACGGCCAGTTCGGCCGTGCGATTGGAGACGTCGAGAATCGGATTCACTTCCACGAGGTCGAGCCCCACGAGCCGGCCGGATTCCGCGACCATCTCCATCGCAAGGTGTCCTTCACGCCATGAGAAGCCGCCGGACACCGGCGTGCCGACACCCGGTGCATGCACCGGATCCTGCACGTCCACGTCGTACGACACCCATAACCCGGACGTGTTGATGCTCGCGATGGTGAGGACTTCCTCCATCACGTCGGACAATCCACGCCGATCAACGTCGTGCATGGTAAAGGCGTGCACGCCATAAGCACGCAGGTGCGCGCGTTCACCAGCGTCGAGGTCGCGAACGCCAACGAGCCACGTCTGCTCGGGTCGAACGGCAGCGCGCTCCTTCGTAAAATGCAGGCGCGGATCGCCGTGGCCCAGCAAGTGCGCCACGGGCATGCCGTGCACGTTTCCCGAGGGGCTCGATTCGGGCGTGTTGAGGTCGCCGTGCGCGTCGATCCAGACGAGGCCCATGGCCTCGCCGCGCGCGGTCAGGGCGCGTGCGGCACCCGCCACCGATCCCGTAGCGAGCGAATGATCGCCCCCGAGCACCACAGGAAAACGCCGGGCCGTCACCGAGGCATCGGTGAACGCAGCTAGTTCGGCACACACCGCCGCGATCGTCGGCAGAAAGTCGGCGCCGCGCGCATCCGGCGGGAACGTGCCACGATCAGCCACCGCGAGATTGCCGTGGTCGTACACATCGTGGCCAAGCGCGAGCAGCGTGCTCCGAAGGCCAGCCGCCCGCACGGCGTACGGACCCATGTCCACGCCGCGGCGGCTCGCGCCGAGATCTAGCGGAACACCGATAAGGTCAATCTGAGTCATGGGGACGGGATGCGAGCGTAATTGAATTGACGACCCCGGCCCCCCGGATGACAAGCCACCGCGCCTGCGCAGAAATGCGCCGGCGATGCATGTCAATGCGAGCAGCGCCCTGAAACGAGCCTCGGGCGGTATGCAGCGCTACTGCCCGGAGCCGAATTGCCGTGTGAACTTCAGTGTCAGCGCACGCGACTGCGGACGCTGCCAATTGAAGAAACTGTCGGCCTGCTCGCCATCATTCAGCACGATGAACAAGCCGGTGGCTGCGGTATTCAGCCAGCCGAACCGCACGTTCGTCGTCCACGCCGCGGCCTGGTCGTTGAACTGCGCCAGCGTCTGGATGAAAACACGCGGCGTGAAGAAGTACGCCACCCGCGCGCCGATGATGGACTTGATGAAATGCCCTTGGTCCAGGTGCACGTCGTTGTAGTCGAGCAACAGCGATGACGTGATGGACGCGCCGCGGCGGTAGGTCAGCGTCGTAGTCCCGCCGTAGCGCGTGCCGTTGTAGAACCCGAGGAAATCACCACGCAGGGTCAGCGACAGCGGTGCAGCGGCGTTGGTCTCCCAATCAAGTCCAATGCTGGGAAAGTTGTAACTGCCAACCGGCAACGTGACACCCGAGGCAATTGTGAAGGGTTTCTGCAATCCTTCGTGGTAGATGTTGAACTCCGGGCCGAACCGACCGCCTTTACGGAACGCGACCTCCGTGAAGTCGAGGTGCCATTGTCCCGACTGGTGGAAGCCGTCGAGGCCGTAGTACTCACGGTACGTAAAGTGCGGGTTCCATTCACGCACGTGCTTCCAACTGTCACGGCGCACCATCCGCATGAACTGGAACTCCGTGAAGGAATAGCCCGGCGTGCGGCTGAGAAACCCGACTTCGGGGTTGAAATCGGCGCCGGCGCGCAGAACGCGGACGCTGTTGTTCCAAGTGCGCGTGAGATACACGGCGCGCACAGTGCCGGCAAAGTCGTCACCGGTACGCCTTGGCGTCTCCGTCAGCGCACCCCACCAGTCCACCGTCCACGCGTCACCAAGCCCAATCCGACCATCCACACTAAACGTCCGGTTGTAGTCGTCCTGCGAGGGCGCGCACATCAGCAGCCCGCTGCACGACGATGCTAGTGGCGTGCCAACCGCCATCCGCTGAATGCCAATGATGCCAATGCGCGACCGGCGCCCGATTTCCCTGAGTGCGCGCCCGACGGTGTACGACTGCGCGGACTGCACGCCAGGGTCGTTGTCCGTGAAGATCTGCATCAGACCGACAGTTGCCGCGCCGATGCGCCCGGTCAGCCGTCCGCCACCCCGGATGCTGACCGGATGACCAAGCGAGTCAATGCCGATGCGGCGCGTGAAGAACAGGTCCAGCGCCTGCGGCGTGCCGACCGCAAACGTGCCCGCGTTCTCCAGAAAGAACGGGCGTTTCTCTGGGAAGAAGAGCGGAAAACGCGTCAGGTTACTGCGCTGCTCGTCGACCTCGACCTGCGCGAAGTCGGTGTTATACGTGAGGTCGAGGGTCAGGCTTGGCGTCAGTCCGTACTTGGCGTCCACGCCGAATTCCGTGGGATACGTGGCCGCCGAACTCTCCGCGAAATTGCGCTGTGCCGTGCCGAGCACATATGGCGTAACGGTCGCGATCCGGCGCACGGGAACTTGCAGTCCGTCGAGATCGCCGGCCGACGACATGCGGTACAGGTTGAACTGACGGGCAATCGGTGACCAGAACGCCTCTTCGTTGCGCCGCCGGATCATCCGCACGAGGTTGAAACCCCAATCCTGCCGCGCGCCGCCACCGTAGCGCAGCGTCGAAAATGGAATACGGAACTCCGCGTACCATCCCACCGAATCTTTCGAGACGGCCACGGTCCAACTGCCATCCCAGTTGAGGTTGAAACCGCCCATCGCCCCAGACTGCGCCCGGTTCTGCCCGGCGAGCGAGATGCCACCGCCTTCACCCTCGCGGATGATCTGGCCGTCGTATTCAACGCCAGCCGGCGTGGTGGCGAAGAGAAACCCGTTCTGGCGGTCCTTGTAAGTGTCGAGCAGGATGCCGAAGTAATCGCTGTTGGTCAGCGTGACGTCGCGGATCTTCTCGCCATCCACTACGCCGGTCACGTCGCGATCGTAGAGCCACGCACCGATGTACAGTGCCTGGCCATCCGTCAGCAAGCGCACCTCGGTGCGTTCGCTCACGGCGGAGCCTTCCATCGGTTCCCGCTGCGTGAAGCCACTCAGCACGCTGGCCATGCGCCAGGCTTCATCGCTCAGGCGGCCATCGATTACTGGCGGTTTATCAGTGGCGGTCGCGGCGCCGATGCGTGCCGGGCGGGGCTGTGAAGACAGCACGCAGGGAAAACCGGCGAGCGCCAGCACAAGCGCGCGCCGCAACGTCAGGAGCATCATGGCAGAAACAGGGCGGTGGGGATGCGAGACGGGCCCGGCGTCCTGCCGGGCCCGTCGCAAATCTATCAGGGAACGGGGACGCTTGACGAGAGCAATCGCGTGAGCTGGTACAGAAACTCCTGCGCCTTGTAGTACCACTCGATGCGCACGCGTTCGTCGCGTCCATGGGCGCGGGCGTCCACCGTCGGATCGCTGAACAGCCCCGACACGCCGAACGCCGGCACGCCGACCGCGCGGAAGTACCGCGAGTCGGTCGCGCCGGTGGACATCGTGGGCACCACGGGAATGTCGCCGAACATCTCCTTCGTGAGCTTCTCAACGGCGCCGAGCACCTCGGGGCGCATCTCCGACGGTGGCGAAGCCCGATTCTCCGTGCT
>JAHFCT010000043.1 GCA_023249375.1 Gemmatimonadota bacterium
CGATGGAGCGGCTCACCGAGGAGAGCGTGATGCAGAATCGGGTGGCGCAGCTGCGCAAACGCGACTCCGTGCTCGATGCCGCCATCGACGCCCTCGACCTTCGCTTGTTGCCCTAGACATCATGGACCTCAAGGACATTCTCGCGCAGGCGCAGCAGATGCAGCAGCGCGCCCAGCAGCTGGACGACGCGCTGCTCAAAGTTACCGTCATGGGCTCCGCTGGCGGCGGCATGGTGACGGTGGAAGCCGACGGAAAAGGGAACGTCAAGAAGGTTCGGCTCGACCCCGCCGCGGTGAATCCTGCCGACATCGAAATGCTCGAAGACCTGATTACCGTCGCCACCGTGGACGCGCAGAAGAAGGCGGCGGAAGAGGCGCAGAAGGAAATGCGCGCGCTCATGGGCGGCCTCAACCTGCCATTCCCGCTTCCGTTCTGACGTGTCGGCCATCGACGATCTCGTCGCCGAGTTGTCGCGACTGCCAACTATCGGGCGCAAGTCCGCTCTGCGGCTCACGTATCACCTCCTGAAGCAGCCAGCCGAGCAGTCGCGACGGCTCGCCGACGCGCTGGTGACGCTCGCCGAAAAAGTCCATCCGTGCCCGCGCTGCTTCAACCTGACGGAGCAGGAGCTGTGCGGCATCTGCACCGATCCGCGCCGCGACGCCGCGCTCATCTGCGTGGTGGAGGAGGCATCGGACATCGGCGCCATCGAGCGGTCGGGCGAGTATCGCGGCACGTACCACGTGCTGGGCGGACGGTTGGCCCCGCTCGACGGCATTGGGCCTGATGATTTGGCGATCGCGCCCTTGGTGACCCGCGTGAGCGCGGGCGGCATTCGCGAGGTCATTCTGGCGACCAACGCCAAGCTGGAAGGCGAGGCGACCGCGCTGTACGTGCAGCAACAGCTGGCGTCGAGTGGCGTGGCGATGAGCCGCATCGCGCGCGGACTGCCCGTGGGTGGGGATCTGGAGTACGCCGATGGGGTGACGATCGCCCAGTCGATCACGGCGCGGCGACCGTTGTAGCGCCTCGGGCAGGGCGCGCCGTCACGGTGGGCACGGAACGTCCCCTCACCCCTGTCCCCCAGTCACGACATTTGCCATCTTTCGTCCCACCTACAGCCCTCCTCCATGCCCGTTGGTGCCGCCAGTTGGTCCTTCACCGAAGATGACTTCGGGGCGATTACGCATACGCTCCAGAAGTTCCTGTTTGACAGCAATGCCCGGTGCGCGCTCCTTGTGGATCGCACCGGACAGTTGGTGGCAACGGTGGGAGAGCAGCCCAACTTCGACCCGACGGCGTTTGCCACGCTGACCGCCGCCGATTTCAGCGCCAATGACCAGCTGGCGCGGCTGATCGGCGAGACGGATTTCAATTCGTTGTTTCATCAGGGCGAGAAGGAATCCATGTATCTGGCGGACGTCGCCCGCCGCGTCATCCTCGTCACGCTCTTCGACAACCGCACCACGCTGGGTCTGGTGCGGCTCAAGATGAAGGAAACCGTGGGTGAACTCACGCGACTCTTCGAAGCAGTGTTCTCGCGCGGCAAGGACGGCCAGCCGCAGCAACCCCATCTTCTCGCCGGCGCCGACGACGAGATCGACCAGCTGTTCAGCTAGGAGAGAACGGCCATGTCGATGATCAACTACGCGTCACGCGAGATCAACTGCAAAATCGTCTATTACGGGCCGGGGCTCGGCGGCAAGACGTCGAACCTGGAGCACGTCTACGGCAAGGTGAAGCCCGACACGCGCGGCAAGCTCATTTCGCTCGCCACGGAAACCGAGCGCACACTGTTCTTCGACTTCCTGCCGGTGGATCTTGGCACGATTCGCGGCTTCAAGACGCGATTCCACCTGTACACGGTGCCGGGGCAGGTTTACTACAACGCCTCGCGCAAGCTCATCCTCAAGGGCGTGGACGGCATCGTCTTCGTGGCCGACTCGCAGATGGAGCGCATGGAGGCGAATCAGGAGGCCATGCAGAACCTGTACGACAACATGGCCGAGTACGGGTACGACCTGACGAAGATGCCGTTTGTCGTGCAGTACAATAAGCGCGATCTGCCCAACGCCGCGCCGCTTGCCGAACTGCAGTCGTCGCTGAATCCCGGGTGGGAAGTCGTGGACGACGCGCGCCAGCGCGTCACGCCCGATCCGTTCCACCCGACGGAGAACCTGATCGAGCAGCTGCCGACCGGCGAGTGGATTGAACACGCGACGTACTTCGAGGCGGTGGCCATCACGGGCGATGGCGTATTCGACACGTTGAAAGCCGTCTCCAAGCTCGTCCTCAAGGCGCTCGCCTGAGCGCTGGCGAGCGGCCGTGAACCTCCCCACGTGGATCACCGTCGGGCGGATCGCGCTCACCCCGCTCGTGGCGTGGCTGCCGTTCATCCATTCGGCGACGCTGCGCGGCCTCGCGTTCGTGCTGTTTCTCGTGGTCGCCATCTCCGACCACTACGACGGAAAGCTGGCGCGCGCGCGCAATGAAGTGAGCGACCTCGGCCGCCTGCTCGATCCGCTGGCCGACAAGATCTTTCTGCTCGCCACGTTCATCCCCATGTACATGCTGCAGGCGCCGCGCGGCGAGTGGCTGACGCGCATCCTGCCGCGCGTCGTGGAATCGTCGGGCTATCCGTTTGTCACGTGGGCGCTGGGCACGGTGACGCTGCCCGCGTGGGTGCTGCTCGTCGTGCTGGGCCGCGAGGGCGTGATGACCTGGTTCCGGTGGGCTGCCAACAAGCGCGGCGTGGTGATTGCGGCGCTCGGGCCTGGGAAGGCGAAGGCAACGTTCCAGTTCATCTGGGTGGGGGCCGCGTATTTCTGGTTTGCGTTCCGCACGTGGGTGGAGGAGCACGGCTTCACCGCGCCGGCGTGGGATCAGCTCGCGCTGTTTGCGGGAGCGGTCGGCACGCTGTCGATGGCCGTCGCGGTGGTGCTGACGGTGTGGAGCTTTGCGCTGTATGTACGGCGGTACGGGAGCGTGTTGAAGTAGATGGGAGAGGGGAGAGGGCAGACGGCTGACGGCGGACGGGCTCATGCAGATTGAAGTCGTAACGATCGGCGATGAGCTGCTGCTCGGGTTCACGGTCGACACCAACGGGGCGTACCTCGCGCGCGAACTCGCGCCGTATGGCGTGACCGTTGCGCGCCGCACGTCGGTGGGGGACGGCGCCGACGAAATCGCCGCGGGCGTGGGTGAAGCGCTCGAGCGCACCGGTGCCGTGATCACCACCGGCGGACTCGGCCCCACCAGCGACGACCTCACGAAACCGTCAATTGCGAGACTGTTCGGGCGCGAGATGTACGTGGACGTCGGTGTCGTGGAGTCGCTGCATCGCCGATGGAAGTCGCTGGGACGCACGGGCGAGATTCCCCGGAGCAACTTCCAGCAGGCGCTGGTTCCCGAGGGCGCGGTGATCCTCGCCAACGCGCACGGCACCGCACCCGGCATTTGGCTCGAGGACGAACGCGGCCGCTGGGTGGCGATGCTGCCGGGCGTGCCGCGCGAGATGCGTGGCATGTTCGCCGATGCGCTCTTGCCTCGCATCCGCCGGCTGATGACAGGCGCGCCGACGGTCGTGCGGTCGCTGACCATTCGCACGACGGGCATCGCCGAGAGCGCGCTCTCCGATCGCGTGCAGGCCATCGATGGATGGGATCTCGAGGGCCTGAGTCTCGCGTACCTCCCGGGCTGGGAGGGCGTTGACCTGCGGCTCACGGCGCGCGGGCTCGGGAGCGACGAGGCCGACGTGCGGCTGGCGCGCGTGGCCGACGTTCTGCGCCCGGTGGCGGGCGACCATGTCTATGGAGCGGGCAACGATGATCTCGCCGCCGTGGTGCTCGCTGCGTTACGCGCGCAGGGCCAGCGCATTGCCGTCGGTGAGAGTTGCACTGGCGGCATGCTCGGCTCGCGGCTGACCGCCATTCCCGGTTCGAGCGACGTGATGCTGGGCGGCGTCATTGCGTACCACAACGACGTGAAGATGGCGCAACTCGGCGTGGGCGCCGACACGCTTGTGACACACGGCGCCGTGAGCGAAGAGACGGCGCGCGAGATGGCGCGCGGCGCACGGGCGGCGCTGGGTGCGTCGGTTGGCGTGGGCATCACCGGCATCGCGGGTCCGGACGGTGGCACTCCCGAAAAACCGGTCGGAACGGTCTGCATTGCCGCCGATGTCGGTGGCACCGTGCGAAGTCTCCGTGCGATCATGATCGGTGACCGGCACGAGGTGCGGCTGCGCAGCACGCAGGCCGCGCTGAGCCTCGTGCGTCGGCTGCTCGCGGCCGCTGCAGCCGGCGAAACGCCAGCGTAGACGGCGCCGTAGGGCGGAAGAGCCGCCAAACCGGCAGAAATAACTGGCGCAACGGTTGCACTGCAGGTCGGCGCACCGTGAAATTCAGGGGTCGGCCATCCCGAGCCGATCGCCCTGACCTCCGGGATGACCGCGAACCGATTTCCAATGACTGATCCGATCACCAATCCTGAAGTGACGTCCGACGAGCCGGTGGATGAGCCGCCTCCTGAAACGCCGCTTGATGCCGTCAGCGCGGCGGAGACTGAGGCGCTGCGCCTGCTCGCCGAGCAGAAAGACAAGTACCTGCGGCTGTTCGCCGAGTTCGAGAACTTTCGCAAGCGCAGCGCGCGCGAGCGAATGGAGGCCGAGTCGAAGGGCATGAGCGTGATGGCCAGCGGGCTGCTCGATGCGCTCGACGACCTTGGGCGCGTCGCCCATCTCGACGCGGCCACCACTCCGGCGCAGGCCATCGTCGATGGCGTGGCGATGGTGGAGAAGAAGGTGATCAAGTCGCTGTCAGGGCACGGACTCGTGCTCGTGAATCCGGAGGGCGAGAAGTTCGATCCCGCGGTGCACGAGGCGCTGAGCACCATGCCGGCGGCGCTCCCCGAGGAAGACGAGATGGTGTCGATGGTGTATCAGGTGGGCTACACCTTCAACGGCCAGCTGCTGCGCCCGGCGCGCGTCGTGGTCAAGCAGTGGCACGGCTGATCCGCTGATGGCCCAGGGCAAGGACTTCTACGCCGTGCTCGGCGTCCCCGAGAAGGCGACGGCCGACGAGCTCAAGAAGCAGTATCGCCGCCTGGCGAAGCAGTATCACCCTGATACCAACAAGGGGGATCCGCGGGCGTCGGAGCGCTTCAAGGAGATCTCGGAGGCGTACAACGTCCTCGGCGACCTGAAGAAGCGCGCGCAATACGACGAGATGCGCCGGCTGGGCGCGTTCGGCGACTTCGTGCGCCGCCCCGGCGGCGGCTCGACGGGCGGCTATCGCGGCTCGGGCCCGCGGCCCAGCGCGCGACCCGGTGCGGGCACGCCGCCGCCCGGCTACAAGTTCGAGGACTTTGACGTCGGCGGCTTCGGCGGACTCGGCGATTTGTTCAGCTCGATGTTCGGTGGCGGCGCGCAGCAGAAGAAGCCCAGCGAACCCGAGAAGGGGCAGAGTATCGAGACGACGCTCGAGGTGCCGTTTCGCGTGGCGACGGTGGGCGGCAAGGTGCCCATTGAGCTTGAAGTCAACGAAGAGTGCACGCAGTGCGGCGGCAGCGGCGCGGCGAAGGGTGCGAAGGTCTCGGCGTGCCCCGAATGCGGCGGCCGCGGGTCGATTTCGTTTGGGCAGGGGAGTTTCGCCGTGAGCCGTCCGTGTCCGATGTGCCTGGGCAAGGGGAGCGTGGCCAGTGAGAAGTGCGGCGCGTGCGGCGGTCAGGGCGAGAAGCGCGAGCGCAAGAAGGTACTGATCACCGTGCCGGCGGGCACCGACACCGACAGCAAGATCCGCCTGAAGGGGCAAGGCGGACGTGGCGTGCGCGGCGGCGTGCCGGGCGACCTGTTGATCACGTTCAAGGTGGAGCCGGACAAGTTCTACGGGCGCGACGGGCTCGACCTCATTGCGCACGTGCCGGTGAACATCGTGCAGGCGACGCTTGGATCGAAAGTGAGCGTGAAGACGCTCGACGAGAAGAAGGTGACCATCTCGATTCCGCCGGGGACGCCGTCGGGCAAGCGGTTCCGCGTGCGCGGGCAGGGCATCGAGAAGGACGGCAAGCGGGGCGACCTGCTCGTCGAGGTGAGCGTCGACGCACCCGCGGAACTGACACCAGAAGCGAAGGCGGCGATGGAAGCGTTCGCGGCGAAGGCTGGGCTGAAGTACTGAAGGGCAGATGGTACATGGCAGATGGCAGATGGCAGATGGTAGATGGTAGACCGTCTGCGCTGGATCCTCGCTGCTTGCCGCTCGATCAGTCGATGAAGCCGCCACCAAGCACGCGCATGCCGTCGTACAGCACGGCGCTCTGTCCGGGTGAGATGGCACTCACCGGTGCGTCCAGCTTCACATGTACGACGTCGCCGTCGATGCGCTCGACACGCGCCGGCGCGAGCGGTGCACGGTGGCGAATGCGAACCTGCACGTCGTCGCCAACACTTGGCGGTGCATCGACCAGCCAGTTCACGCCCGTCGCCGTCAGCGAGGAACCGAGCAGCGCCTCGCGCGGGCCGACCACCACTTCGCGGGTCTCGGGCCGCAGGGCAATCACGTACAGCGGATCGGCGGATCCACCGGGGAGTCCGCGTCGCTGCCCGATGGTGTAGCGCGCGAAGCCGTCATGCTCGCCAATCACCTCGCCGCTCGTCGTGACGATCGCGCCGGGCGAGAGCGCCGGCGACGCGTCGCCGAGTTCGCGCCGCAGGATCTGCACGTAGTCACCGTCGGGAACGAAGCAGATTTCCTGGCTCTCGGGCTTGTCCGCCACGCGCGGCAGCTGCAACTCGCGCGCGACGGCGCGCGTCTCGGCCTTGGTCATCTCGCCGACGGGGAGCAGCAGGCGCTTGACGACTTTTTGCTGGATGCCCCAGAGGAAGTACGTCTGGTCCTTGTTGTCGTCGAGCCCGCGATGCAGTTCGCCGTTGACGGCGCGTGCGTAGTGCCCGGTGGCGACGAACGGCGCGTCGATGCCGTCGGCCTTGGCCACGAGATCGCTGAACTTGGTGAAGGTGTTGCAGCGCACGCACGGAATGGGGGTGCGGCCGCGCGCATACTCGGCCACAAAATCAGCAATGACATCACGGCCGAAGTGGTCCACCATGTTGAGCACGTAGTGCGGGATGCCCAACTGCTCGGCCACGCGCCGCGCGTCGCTGGTGGCGTCGAGGGAACAGCAGGGGCGGTCCGGCAGTTCGGCGCCGTCCTCGAAGAGCTTCATCGTCACGCCGACGACGTCGTACCCTTGGCGCACGAGCAGCGCGGCGGCGACGGAACTGTCCACCCCGCCGGACATTGCGACGAGTACGCGCGGAGCGGTCACGTGAATCGCCCCGCCATGGCGCGCGCACTGCGCACGACTTCGGGAAAGATCGCCGCTACGCGATCGACATGCTCGTCCGTGGTGAGCTTGCCGACGCTCATGCGAACCGCGGCGCTGCCAAGCTCCGTTGGCAGGCCCATCGCACTCAGCACGTGCGAGGGCGTGACGCTTCCGCTCTGACACGCCGAACCGCTCGACACAGCGACGCCCTGCAGGTCGAGCGCCATGAGCATCGATTCGCTGTCGGTGCCGGGAACCGAGACGTGCAGAATGTGCGGCACGCGCGGCGCCGTGCGCCCGTGCACCACGATCTCGGGCACGCACGCCACGAGCAACGACTCGAGCCGGTCCCGCAGTGCGCGCAGCCGCGCGACCTCGGCGTCCTTCTCCTTCAGGGTGAGCTCCATCGCCGTGGCCAGCGCGACCGCCATCGGCACGTTCTCGGTGCCCGGACGGCGGCCGCGGTCTTGCGAGCCGCCGAAGAACAGCGGCGCCAGCGGCGTGCCGCGGCGCACGAAGACCGCGCCGATGCTCTTGGGCGCGCCAAACTTGTGGCCGCTGACCGAGAGGAAGTCGAACGGAATCTGCGTCGCGTCCACCGCGATCTTGCCGAACGCCTGCACGGCGTCGGTGTGGAAGATGGCGCCGGCCGCCTTGGCAAGCGCGGCAAGTTCGGCGATCGGCTGTATGACGCCGGTCTCATTGTTGACCCACATCACGCTGACGAGCGCGACGTCGCCGCGAATGTGCCGCCGCGCGGAATCGAGATTCACCGCGCCGCCGGGATCGACATCGAGCAGTCGCTCATCACCCCCCTCGCGCGCCGCCTGGTGCACGGACGCGAGGACCGCCTTGTGCTCAATCGGCGTGCTCACGATGCCGGGCTTCGCATGCCCCTGCTGCACGCGCCAGCCGCCGAGCACGGCGAGGTTATCCGCCTCGGTGCCGCCGGACGTGAGGCAGATTTCATCGGGATTGGCGCCGAGGCAGGCGGCGATGCGTTCGCGCGCGGCGTCGGTGGCGGCGCGCGCCTCACGCCCCCAGCGGTGAGTGCTCGACGCATTCCCGAACTTCGCGCTGAAGTAAGGGAGCATGGCCTCGAGCACCTCGGCGCGCACCGGCGTGGTGGCGGCGTGGTCGAGATAGATGGGGGGCTGCGGCATCGTTCAAATATAACGAGGACGGGCCGTATCCCCGGCAACCAAGCCTCGCCGCCACCGCGCGGTGTGCACTTACTCCGCGCGAGCGAACCGCATTTCCACGGCCACTGATTCGGTGCCGTCGGGCGAGCGGTTGAACATGCGCAAGGCGCATTCGTCCATCGCCGTCGCGGCAATGCTGACGCGCCATCCCCAATCAGGGCCCGGCGGCGCGGCGTACGTGCCGTGCACCGATGCCTCTTCGGCGGCACAACTGCCGCGGCACTCCATCAACTGATGCGCGTAGTGCCACGAGTCGGTGAAGGCACCGGCGAGCGCGTTGGAGCGGGCATCACTGACCACGAACAGCACGCCGGACTGCGGCACATCGCGATCTTCCCACGCGTAGCGCACGAGCAAAGACTGTCCTTCGGCCTCGACGCTGATATCGGCGGTGGCGCGTGACCGGCGCGGCGCGGCGTCCGGATTCAGCCAGAGCGAGTTGTCACCTATCCAGTGGCCGGCGAGCGCGGCGAGCACCTGCGGAATGGGCATGTTATGTCTCGCCGAGCACCTTGATGATCACACGCTTCTTCCGCTGGCCGTCCCATTCGCCGTAGAAGATGCGCTGCCAGGGGCCGAGGTCCAACGCGCCTGCGGTCACGGGCACGATCACCTCGTGGCCGATGGTCAGCGAGCGCAGGTGCGCGGCGGCGTTTTCCTCGCCGGTTTCGTTGTGGCGATAGCGCGGCGGGTCCCACGGGGCGATGGTGTGCTCGAGCCAGTGGAGGATGTCGTGCCAGAGTCCCGACTCGTGGTCGTTGACGAAGACCGAGGCGGAAATGTGCATCGCCGACACGAGGACGAATCCCTCGCGAATGCGGCTGGCCCGCACCTGCTCGGCGACCTCCTCGGTGATGTCGATGATTTCCTGCGCGTGCTTGGTGTTGAACCAGAGGTAGTGGGTATGGGCAGGCATGCGCATATCATGCCGATTCCGAGCCGGCAGTGCCAATCAGTGCGGGCCGCGGCGCGCCGAGTGGGACTCCGCGCGCGCGAAAAGCCGGCACACGCGAAACCCCGCCCCTGAGCGCAGGGCGGGGTTCGAAGACCACATCGGTGGATGACGCGGTTATTTCTTCAGCGCCTTCGACACCGAGTCCACCGCGGCGAGGTACGCATCGACCAGTGAGCGCCGCGCCGCGAGGTTGATTTCGCTGCCGCTGTTCGTCACGAACTTCACGGCCAGGTCTTCCTTGCTCGCGCGCAGCGCTCCGTCGGGAACCCGCGCGCCGATCGTCGACGTGGGCGAGCACTTGCCGTTGAAGCAGTTCTGATTGTCGGTGGCATTCGAGAGCTGCATCGGCCGGTTGAGTCCCGAGACCGAGACGACGTCACGGGCGCCGGTGTAATCGCTGTTCACCCAGAAACGATGGTAGCGGTCCGGCACGCCGCCGTTTCGGCGCACCCAGGTGCGGATGCCGTACGCCGGCGACATGACATCCCACGCGACGATTTCGACAATCGACGCAGCCGGGAAGTCGCGAATCTGGACGACGGCGCCGCCCTGCGGCGGCACGGGACGGCCGGCCATCGGACGGGCGCACAGAGCGATCGCACCAAGGGCGGCGATGATGGCGACGGCGCGGAGGTGGGGACGATGAGTGATCGAAGAAAGACGCATGGGTCAGAATCCAGTGTGAGTTGGTCGCAGCACCGCGCGCACCGGCGCGGCGTCGAGTCCGCCGAACCGTACAGGGGCCGCCATCAGATCGTACCACGCGGCGGCGGCCTGCGAAAGGTCGAGGTTCTCGAGAATGAACGCGCCGCCATCGAACAGCGCGTGGTGTATCACCAGGTGCTTCGCCTCGCGCCGGTCGACGCTCGGACAATCGACGCCGAGCAGGAGCAGGCCGTCCGCAACGAGCGCCGCCGCGCACTCCGCGGTGAGTGCGGGCCAATCCGCCGGAAACGGGCCGCGGACAATGGAGCGTCCGGTTCGCAGCAGCAGTCGCGCGGGCGTGGCGTCCAGCCCCGCGGCGCGCAGCGCGCGGCGATCGACGTCGCCCGCAAGGTGGCTGACGTCGACGACGACCGCCGGCCCGACAAATGCCTCGAGCGGCAGCTCCTCGCTCGGCGCCGCGCCGTCGCGCACGTGCAGCGGCGCGTCGGCGTGCGTCCCCACGTGCGGACTCATCGTGATCGAGGAGACGTTCACGCTCGCCCCGGCGGCCATCTGCCACGTCCAGCCGCAGCTGAACGGCGTGTCGCCGGGCCATTCAGGCGTGGAAGCGGTGACGACGATGGAGATGTCGATCATGAGGTGCGTGCGCGACGGTGACGGAGTCGACGAAGGCCGCGTGCTGTTCAGAACGTCTCCACCTGCAGCGCCATCACGTCATCCACGCGCATCGTCTCGTGCGTCCAGTACGGTTCGCCGTAGGCGCAGCGGATGAGCGATCCGTAGTGCGCCGACTGATGCCGAATCACGTCGGCCAGCGGCGCCCCCGTCGGATACACCTCACCCGCCTGCGTCACGCCCTCGAACTGCGAGGCGTAGCACGCCACCGCGCGCAGCTTTGTCTCGAAGTCCTGCGAGATGTCCACCACGAACGTGGGCTTCACGTGGTCTTCACGATACGTGATGGCATGCAGGACCTTGAGCGGCCGGTGCGGGTCGCTTGCCGGATCCACCTTGCGAATGCCGGCGAGGAAACACGCATCGCGAACGAGCTGCGCCGCGGCGCGATGGTCGGGATGCCGTCCCTTGGGCGCGGGCGCAATGACGACCTGCGGCCGGAGCCGACGAATGGCCCTGGCGAGCACCGTGCGTGTCTCCGGCCCATTCTCGATGCGCGAATCGGGAAGTCCGAGATTCTCCCGCACGGCCACGCCGAGCACCGCCGCGGCACGCGCAGCTTCCTCGGAGCGCAGCGCCACCGAACCGCGCGTCCCCATCTCGCCCCGCGTCAGGTCAATGATCCCTGTGCGACGCCCCTCGCGCGCGAGCTTTGCGAGCGTGCCGCCACAGATCAGTTCGGCATCGTCCGGGTGGGGAGCGATGGCGAGGACGTCGAGCGTCGCGGAGGAGTGCATGCAGGCGATGGTGAAGGCGAGTGGAGCAATCGCGGAGGCGAAGCGGCCTCCTACGGTATAAGCTACAAGCGATAACCGCACTGTGTCATCTACCTCTCCCGCCATGCATTCCCTCTCGACTCTCTCCGCTCCCACGCCGGCCGGCCACTATTCGCAGGCGATGATCCACAACGGCTGCGTCTACGTCGCCGGCCAACTTCCCATCGTCCCCGGGCAATCCGAGCACCGCGTTGGCACCATCGAAGAGCAAACCGTGCAGGTGTTCGCCAATATCAGTGCGATTCTCCACGCCGCCGGCAGCAACCTCTCACACCTCCTGCAAGTCACGGTCTACATCACCGACATGGAACTGTGGGGGCGCTTCAACGTGGAGTACGCCAAGCTGATGGGCGCGCATCGTCCCGCGCGGGCCGTGGTCCCGGTGAACCCGCTGCACTACGGCTACCAGATCGAAGTGCAGGCCATCGCGGCGCTCAATGAGATGGAGGCCAGCGCGTGAGCGCATGGCGCGGTCAGGTGGTGGTCGTCAGTGGGGCCTCACTCGGCATCGGCGCTGAGGTGGCACGCACGCTGGCGGCGGAGGGGGCGCGGCTGGTGCTCGCCGCGCGCGACGCGGCGCGTTTGGACGAGATCGCGGCCGCCTGCCGCACGGCGGGGGCAGAAGTCGAAGTGGTTGCCGGCGATGTCACGGGCGAGGCGCACTGCCGCGTACTCGTGGACCGCGCCATCCAGCGATTCGGCCGTCTCGACACGCTGATCTGCAACGCCGGGCAGGCGATGTGGGCGCGCGCCGACGAGGTGACCGACTGGGGCGTGTTCGAGCGGCTGATGCGCGTGAACTACCTCAGCGCCGTCTACTGCACGCTGGCCGCACTTCCGCACCTGCGCGCCTCGCAGGGACGCGTCGTCGTCGTGTCGAGCCTCGCCGGCAAGACAGGCGTCCCGATGCGCACGGGCTACGCCGCAGCGAAAGCGGCGCTGGGCGGATTCTTCGACTCGCTGCGCATCGAGCTGATGGGCTCGGGCGTGTCGGTGACCATTGTCTGTCCCGGATTCGTCGGCACCGGCTCGCGCGCCCGCAACCTCGGCGCGGACGGCCTGCCGCTAGGCCGCAGTCCGGTGAACGAGGCGGCGATGATGACGGTGGCCGAGTGCACGCGACAGCTGCTCGACGCCGCCGAGCACCGGGATCGCGAACTGGTGATGACGTCGAAGGCACGGCTGGGCATGTGGCTCAAGCTGCTCATGCCGGCGCTCGTCGACCGCATGGCGTCGCAGGCGATGGCGCGGGGGAGATAACGCGACCTCGCGCGGGTGGTGCGGTTTGCCACGCAGCCGTCCGCAACGAAAGCGGGCCACGGTGAAAGTCACCGTGGCCCGATCTTCGTTCAGAACGCTGGTACGGCTGGGCGCGGGTTAGCGCGGCGGACGCCGGCCGCCCATCTGCGGCATGTTCTCGAGGTTCTTCGCGAACACGGCCTGCTGTTCAGCGGTCAGCACGGCCTTGATGGCGTCGTTCCGCTTGGTGGTGACGGCCGTCATCTTCGCGCGCAGCTCGTCGCTCGGCGGGCTGCCGGCCTGCATCTCCGAGCGCAGCTTCATGCTCTCTTCGCGCGCGGCGGCGACGACCGAGTCGATCTTCGTCTTCTGCGCATCCGTGAGCGTGATGTCCTTCATCATCGCTTCCATCTGGCGGTTGCCAGCGCCCTGACCACCGCCCTGGCCGCCGCCCATTGGCGGGCCGCCCTGCGCCATCGCCGTCGACGCCGTCAGCGCAATCGCCGCTACGGCAAGAAACCGAATCACCTTCATCCTTCCTCCGCGTGGTGGTGTCCCGGCGCCGATCGCCAGGGGATCAAAATATTAACGCCCGGCCCCATCCGTTCGTTAGCCAACCTCGACGCCACGGCTGCCGGGCGCCTCCTCCGTACCGCCTACTTCTTGCCGAGTTCCATCTTGGGGTACTCCGAGAGCGCGTACGACACGTGCGCATCGGCGTCGACGTGGGTCACCTGCATCGTCACCCGTTCGCCGGACGCGGTCTTGGTGCTCGTCATCTCCAGCAGCATGCCTTGCGGCATGTCCTCCGGCATCCGGCCCTTGAACTGCTTCATGCTCGCTGTCGCCCCGAAGATGCTGCCAACGGCGAGCCGCGCGTCGCGTGTGAGCCACAGGTCCATCACTCCATCCGGGGTCTCGGCGCGGTAGCCGTCGGCGGCGTACCCGGCGACGGTCTTGCTCCCGATCCTCCGGTACCCCTTCCACGTCGTGACCGTGTCCCACTTGACCTGCTCGGCGTGTGACGCATTGACGGCGAACTGCTGCGCATCCTTCCAGTCGTAGGCCATCGAGAATTTATTCTTGTCCGTCGCCACGAACATCACCATGGCGTGGTTCTTCGCGTCCAGCACCACAAATCCGGCGCCGTTGACCGGCTGCCCGTCCGCGGAGACCACCGCGGTGCCGGTGTACGGCTGCGATGTGTTGAAGTGCAGGTTGACCACCGCCGCCGTGGGCTGACTGCCGGCCTGCGCGCTGGTCTCGATGCGCACCGTCATCACGACATTGAACCGGTACTCACTCTCGGTGGCCGTGTTTCCGCCGAGCGAGAAGGGCAGGCGACCGCCGGCGGACGCGCCACTGGCGGACGCGCCGCCCGCGGCGGGAGCAGCCGACTCGCCAAACACCATCGCAAAGGAGTTGTCGACGGCGCGCTGGGCCAGCTGGTCGATCTTGGCGTCCACCTTGTCTTCGGTCTTCTTCTGGATCGCGTCCGTGGCTCGCTTCTTCAGTCGCTCGGCCAGGCTCTGGCCGTCGGCGGGCGCGGCGAGCACGCACAGCGTGGCGGCGGCGTACGCGATGCGAAGGGCGGCGGACATAGGACTCCGGGCTGAGGTGTCGTCGGAATACCGATCAGTATGCGTGCGCCGGTTCCGATCGTCCAGCCCGGCGCGTTGGCGCGTCCGCGGCGACCGCTCGCTGGCGATGAAACTCCGAGGGGGCGAGCTTTGTATTAGACGTACGCGTCGCGCATCCGGGCCACCGCCCATCCGACGCCCTCCCCCGACTCTCGACCGTGCATCCCATGCGCATACCTGGCTACCTGCTTACCGCCCTCCTCGCCGCCGCGTCCGTTGCCGAGGCGCAGCAGCTTCCGGTCAAGCGACCTCCCAAGCCGACGCGGCCCGCCATCACGGCCGAAGACTTGATGTCGCGCTTGTACGTCTACTCCGATGACTCGCTGGCAGGCCGGGCCTCCGGGCTCCCGTCCCACGACAAGGCCACGGCGATCATTGCGGGCTGGGCCAAGGCGATGGGACTCAAGCCGATGGGTGACAGCGGGACGTTCTTCCAGGCGGTACCGCTGGCGCGGCGGGTCTGGGACGCGACGCCAGTGACGGTCGGGAACACCACGTTCACGTATCAGAAGGACTTTGGCGTCTTCGCGCAGTGGGTGCCCAAGCCGTTTGATGGCGCCGACGTTGTCTTCGGCGGCTTGCTCGGCGACACCGCGGTGCACCTCACCGCTGACCAGACCAAGGGCAAAGTGGTGGTGTTCGGGTTCACGCCCGAACTCGCCGCCAAGGGGCTGCAGGTGCAGATCACGACGGCGCTCACGCGTCCGGTGAGCGGCGCGGCGGCGGTCGTCCTGCCGTTGCTCGATGCCGCGCCATCCGCGGTGCGCGGGTTCTTCATGAAGGTCGAGAGTATCTCTCCGGCATCGAGCGGGCCCGGCATGTCCCTGCCGCCGGTGATCGTTGCATCCAACGCGATGGCGCAGGCGCTCGCGGGCGGTCCGCTGACCTCGGCCAAGTGGGGGACCGTCACCGGTCGCTACACCGGCAAGGTGCAACTGACGGAGTCCGCGACGTCGGCTCGCAACGTGGTGGCGATGTTCGAGGGGAGCGACCCCGCGCTGAAGGGCGAGTACGTGGCAATCGGCGCGCACAGTGATCACGTGGGCGTGCAGCCGGCGGCGGTGGATCACGATTCGCTGCGCGCGTTCAACCTCGACGTGGAGCGGCTGAAGAACGCTGCCGCCGACGGCAAGGCGACGCCGGCGCAGCTCGCCGCGATCAAGGTCAACGTCGATTCCATCCGCGTGATCCGCCGAGCGCGCCTCGATTCGATTTCGAATGGCGCCGACGACGATGGTTCGGGCACGGTGGCGGTGGCGGAGATCGCCGAGGCGTTTGCGGCGGACAAGGTGAGGCCCAAGCGTTCGATCCTCTTCGTCTGGCATATGGGCGAGGAGATCGGGCTCGTCGGTTCCGACTGGTACACCAAGCATCCGACCGTGCCGCGTGACTCCATCGTGGCGCAGCTGAACATGGACATGGTGGGACGCGGCGCTGCCGGCGACATCAAGGGCGGCGGGCCCAGCTACCTGCAGCTCGTGGGCTCGCGCCGGCTTTCCACCGAGCTTGGCGACCTCGTTGAGACGGTGAACAAGATGCAGAAGACGCCGTTCAACTTCGATTACACCTTTGATGCGCCGGGGCATCCCGAGAACATCTACTGCCGCTCCGATCACGCGAGCTATGCCCGCTACGGAATTCCCGTGACGTTCTTCACGACGGGGCTGCACGCGGACTACCATCAGGTGACCGACGAAGCGTCCTACATCGATTATCCGCACATGGCGGCGGTGAGCCAGCTGGTGCACGACGTGGCGCTGGCCGTGGCCAATGCGGAGCACCGGATGATGGTCGACAAGCCAAAGCCCGCGTCCCCCAACGCGCCGTGCAAACAGTAGGAGGTCTCATGACGCGATCCTTCCCGCGCGTGTTCGCGTTCGTCTCGGTCGTTTCGCTGATCGCGATGTCCACGATTGCCGCCGCCTGTGGCAAGTCGGCCGCCACGGAGCAGCCACTGAGTGCCGACCTCGACCTGCGCTACGCCACCACCGCCGCGATCCCCGGCGATACAATCAACGTGCGGTTCGTGGATGTCACCGCCGATTCACGCTGTCCGACGAGCGTGCAGTGCGTCTGGGCCGGCGAGGTGACCGCGCGCTTCACCGTCGGCGGCAAGGATGACGTCACACTGACGCTCGGCGCCAGCGCGGCGACCGCCCACGCGATCGTACGGGGCAAGCAGATGTGGTTGGTGGCGATGAAGCCGTACCCCGCCAGCACCGGATCGCCGGTGAAGGGCGATTACGTGGCGACGCTGCGGTTCTCAAGCGCGAACGACTAACCTGGCGCGCCGTTCACTCGGCGCCCACGGTCACGCGGTCCGCCCGTCACTCGGCGCCACAATCGCTCGGCGCCGCAGGAACTACTCGTACCGCAGCGCCTCAATCGGATCCAGCAGCGACGCCCGCCGCGCCGGAAGCACACCAAAGATCAGCCCGATCACCACCGACACGCCGACCGCGATCAGCGTCAGCCCCCACGGGGGCGACGCCTGGATGTTGAGCAGGCGCGTCACGGCATTGCCCGCCACGAGGCCGACGATGATGCCGATGATCCCGCCCACGCCGGTGAGCGTGGCGGCCTCGATGAGAAACTGCATCATGATGTCGCGCCGCGTCGCGCCCATCGCCTTGCGCAGGCCAATCTCCCGCGTGCGATCGGTGACCGAGACCATCATGATGGCCATCACGCCGATGCCGCCCACCATCAATGCCACCGACGCGAGCACCAGCATCACCACGAAGAAGACGCCCGTGATGCTGTTGAAGGTGTCGAGGATTTGGTCCTGTGCGATGAGGTCAAACGTGTTGCCGTCGCCCGGACGCAGCTTGCGCCGCTCGCGCAGCAGCACCGTCACCGCCCCTTCGGCGTTCGCCACCGACACGCCGTCGCGCGGCTTTACCGCAATGAACATCTGGTTGACTGGGTCAATGCGGTACCCGTGGTCTGCGAACTTGTACGGCACCACGGCACCGGTCTCTTGGCCGGGCGGCGCAAAGATGTTCTTGGCCGGCTCGTAGAGTCCGATCACCGTCACCGGCCGCCCGATCACCAGCATGGTCTTACCCAACGGGTCGATGTTGCCGAACAGCCGGCGCGCAAAGGTCTCGCCGACCACGGCGACGGCGCTCCCCTTCTTCACCTCGGTCGACGTGAACCAGCGCCCCGCCACCAGCTGGCCGCCCTGCAGCTCGGTGTATCCGGCGTCGGCGCCAAAGACGCCCAGGTTCTGCGTGCGCCGTCCCTCATACTCGAGCCGCCCGATCAGCTGCGCCCAGATGGCGGCATACCGGATCTCGGGCAGCGCCTGAATGGCATCCGCCTCGGCGGCCGTGAGATCAGGGCGGATGCGCACCCACTTGGGCAGCGCCTCGGGGTTCAGCGGCTGCTGGCTGAAGACCTTCATCACGTAGAAGGTGGTCGGCCCCGCGATCTCGAGTGTCTGCAATATCTGCTCGCGCACGCCGCGCACGATGCTCGCCATCGTCATCACCGTCGCCACGCCGATCACGACGCCCAGCATCGTCAGCGCCGAGCGCATCTTGTTGGCGCGCAGGTTGTCGAACGCGATCTCGATGTTCTCGTCGATCGTCGTATGGCGGAGCATGCGGTCGAGGATCACCGGCTACTCCTGCCGAATGGCGGTGATGGGATCAAGCATCGCCGCGCGCCGCGCGGGATACACCCCGAAGAGCACGCCGACGCCCGCGCCGAGCAGCAAGGCGACGCCTACCGACCACCAGGTGATGCGCGCCGGGAGCGGCGACACCGCCGCGACGAGCAGCGCGAACAGCCAGCCGGACAACACCCCGATGATGCCGCCGAGGCTCGACAGGGCAATCGCCTCGGCGAGGAACTGGCGTTCGATGTCCTTGGCGCGCGCGCCGAGCGCCTTGCGAATGCCGATTTCGCGGGTGCGTTCGCTCACGCTCATCAGCATGATGTTCATGATGACGATGCCGCCCACCACGATGCCGATGGCGACCATCGCCGGGATGATGCTGAACAGCACGCGCGTCAGCGACTTCCAGAACTCGACGAGCGCGTCGGCCGTTTCCACGGAGAAGTTGTTCTCGGCGCCCGGGCGCAGGTGGCGCGACACGCGCATCGCCTCTTCGGCGCGTGCCATGGCCGGTGCCACGTCGGCGGCGTTCGCCATCTTCACGCTGATGGTTGCCGTGAGCCGGCGCCCGTAGATGGTCTCGTGAAACGACACCGGGAGCAGCACGAAACCGTCAAACGACTGGCCCAGCACTTTCCCCTTGGGTGTCGTGACGCCGACGACTTCGCACGGCCGCCCGCCGACGCGCACCGTTTGGCCCACGGGCAGCAGGCCGAAGTCGCGAAACATCTTCTGCGCGATGTCGTGGCCAATCACGCAGACCGGCCGCCGCTGCAGGACGTCCACCTGTTCGATGCCGCGCCCCTCGGCGAACCGGTAGTCCTGCGCCACCTGATACTCGGGCGTAATGCCGAAGACGAGCGCGTCGCCGATTTCGCGGTCGCGCCAGATGACGTCGCTCATCGGCGTCGGCCAGCCCGAGTTCAGCGCCACGGCCTCCGCGTCGGGGAGCGCCGCGCGCACGGCGTCGGCATCGGCAGCCGTCACGCGCGGCCGGCGCTTCACGCGCTCCCACCCTTCATCATCGAAGAGCCCGATCTGCAGCGGCGTGCGGCGCACCTGAAACGCGTTGGCGCCAATGACCGCTCCCGCGATGTTCTCCTTCACGTACGCGTTCATCCCCTGGATGATCGCCACCACCGCCACGAGAAACGCCACCGAGACGATGATGCCCAGCAGCGTGAAGAACGAGCGCAGCTTGTTCGCCGCGATCTGCCCCATCGCCATGCCAATGACGTCGACGGGACGCATCATCGGCTATTCGCGCACCGCGCGATGCGTGGCCCACCACGCCGCGACGAGAAACACCGCGCCCGACCAGTACGGAGCCGTGAACGAGATGCGGTCGAAGATCACGCCCGCCCACGCCGGGCCGAGGATGGCCGTGAGGCTGGTGATCGCACCGTTGGCGCCGAACAGCATGCCTTGCTCCTCGGCGGTTCCGGCCTTCGAAATCAGGCTCTGCAGAGTGGGAGTGACGAGTCCCGTGCCCAGCGCCAGCACGGCGATGGCGGGCGAGAGCATCCAACCCGCCGACGCGCCAGCAATGAAGATGAAGCCAGCGATCATGATCGCGAGCCCGGTGAGCAGGAGGCTGCGGTCGCTGAATCGCCCCGCGATGCGCCGGATGAGGAAGCCCTGTACCACCGTTGATGTGACGCCAAGCACCACCCACACCTGCGCGTTCTGGGACGGCGTGAACTTGAAGCGGTTGAGCGAATAGACCGCGAAGTTCGTCTGCAGGCCCATGTGCGCAAATCGCGTCAGGAAAATGCCAAGGAAGAGCGCGCGCAGCTGCTTGGTGCTCATGGCCTTGAGCAGCAGGCGGAACGGATTGAAATCGCCGGCGTGCAAGGGATGCGGACGCCGCAGTTCGGGGGCCAGCGATTCCGGCAGCACGAACCAGCCGAAGCTGGCGGTAGTGAGCGCCACGCCGCCGGCGGCCCACGCGGGGGCGCTCAGGCTGATCTTGGCAAGCAATCCGCCGATAGCCGGGCCGAGAATGAAGCCGAGCCCGAACGCCGCGCCGACGAGTCCGAAGTTCTTGGCGCGGTCTTCTTCGCTCGACACGTCGGCGATGTAGGCCTGCGCCGCGGTGAGGTTGCCACCCGTAAAGCCCGCGACGATGCGCGAGAGGAAGAAGACCCATAGCGCGCCGCCCACGCCAAACAGGGCATAGCCAATCGACGCGCCAAACATGCTGATGACGAGCACCGGCCGGCGACCGTGCCGGTCCGACGCGGCGCCGAGCAGCGGGGCGGCGAAGAACTGCGCCACCGAGAACGCCCCCGCCAGCAGCCCGATGGTGAGCGCGCTCGCGCTGTACGGCTGCACGATATACGGCACCACCGGCATCATGATCCCCGCGCCCATGATGTCGAGGAGGATCGTGACGAAGATGAACGTCAGCGCACGCCGGTTCGCGCGCGGCACGGCAGGAGAAGACATTCCTTCAAACTACCGAGAGGAACACGTCGTGGCACCCCGCGCTGCGTTCGACGCCGCGTTCGACGCCGGGTGGACTCGCGGCCGCGCTACTCGTACCGCAGCGCGTCCACCGGATCGAGCTTGGCGGCGCGCATCGCCGGCACCATGCCGAACACCACGCCCGTGAGCACCGCCGTGGCGAGCGCGGCCACGACGCTGGCGAACGGCACCGCCGCGGGAATCGACGGGAAGTTGGCACGCACCCCAGCGGCGAGCCCCGCGCCAATGATGAGCCCAATCACCGAGCCGAGGCTGGTGAGCGTCGCCGCCTCCACCAGGAACTGCCAGAGGATGGTGCCGCGTGTCGCGCCCAGTGCCTTCCGCACGCCGATTTCGCGCGTGCGCTCCGTCACCGAGATCATCATGATGGCTACCACGCCCACGCCGCCAACCAGCAGCCCCACCGCCGACAGTGCCAGCCCGACGATGAAGATGGCGCCGAAGAGCTGGTTGAAGACGTCGAGCATGCGTTCCATGCCGATCAGGTAGAAGTTGTTCGGCTGGTCGGGATGCAGGCCGCGCCGTCCGCGCAGCGTCGCGGTCACGGCGTCCATCGCCGCGTCGCGGGTCACGCCATCGCGCGGCTTCACCATGATGAGCATGCTGCGCCAGACGGGCATGCGGCGCCACGCCGTCATCATCGGCAGCACGGCGCGCGGCTGGTCGGGGCCGCGCCCGTCCATCGACTTCAGGAAGCCGGCCTTGGTGTGGTACACGCCGATCACCGTGAACTGCAGCGCGCCCACCATGACTTCCTTGCCGATCGGATCGCTGTCGCCAAAGAGCTGGCTCTTGAGCGAGTCGTTGATCACCAGCACCGGCGCGGCGCCATCATGCTCCGACTCGGAGAACGACCGTCCCGGCGAGATGTCGGCGATGTCGGTCTGAATCCACTCCGAACTCTGGCAATCGATGCCGACGTTGCGCACCGTGCGGTTGCGGTACGTCATGTCCTGCTGCGCAAACAGCCACGCCATGGCGTGCGACACTTCCGGCAGGCGGCGAATGGCCTGCCAATCGTCGAGCGTGATGCGCGGATTGCGCCGGTCGGGGCAGTTCTCGTCGGTGCCGTCGCACGTATTAAAGCCGATGCCGCGCCGCCGCACCTGGAACGTGTTGGCGCCGAACTCGTCGAGATCCTGCTGGAAGCTCTGGCGAATGCCGTGAATGGTGGCGCCCATCGCCACCACGACAAACACGCCCACCGCAACACCCGAAATGGTCAGTGCCGCACGCACCTTGTTGGCGCGCATCGCGTCGAGCGCGATGGTGACGCCCTCGAGCGACATCCGTACGCGGTCCCAGAAGCGCATCGCCTACTCCTGCCTGAGGGCTTCGATGGGATCGAGCCGCGCGGCGCGGCTCGCGGGGTACACGCCGGCGACAATGCCCACGCCCGCGCCGAGCGCGAGTGCGGCGAAGATGGACCAGATGGCCACCGCCGCGGGAAGCGGCGTGAGCGCCTGCACCAGCTTGGCCAGCGCGATGCCGCCCCCGATGCCGATGGCGGCGCCGAGCACCGACAGCGTCGCCGCTTCAATCAGGAACTGCGACAGGATGTCGCCGCGCGTCGCGCCCAGCGCCTTGCGAATGCCGATCTCCCGCGTGCGCTCGGCCACGGCCACCAGCATGATGTTCATGATGACGAGCGCGCCGACGATGAGCCCGATGGCAGGGAGCGCCGTGCCAAAGACGACCATCTTCGACTTGAGCCCGCGGAAAAACTCCATCGCCGAGTCCTGCGTCTCGAGCGCGAAGTTGTCCGGCTTGCCGGGCCCGAGGTGCCGCTCGCCGCGCAGGACTTCGCGCGCCGACTCAATGCCCTCGTTCACCAGTTCCAGCGACGGCGCCTGCACGAGCAACGACTCGACGTCGCCGCGCGGACGAATGGCGCGGTGCAGCGGGGAAGTCCACGGCGCAATCGCGAGACGGTCCATCGAGAAGCCGAAGACCGAACCCTGCTTTTCAATGACGCCGATGATCTGATACGGAATTCCCTTGACGCGCAGTTCGCGTCCCACGGGGTCAAGGTCAGGGAAGAAGTGTTCGGCAACTTCGACGCCGATGACCAGCACGCGCGACCCGGCCTGGACTTCCTGTTGCGTAAACGCACGGCCGTTGGTGATGCCGAACTTCTTGATCTGGAAGTAATCAGCCTCGGTGGCCACGGCCTCCACCATGCGCGGACGGCCCGTGCCGCCGGTGGCATAGAGGAAGTTCTCGTTGGTGATCGCCGATCGCGAGCCGGGCGGAATGGTCGCGCGCACGAGCTCGGCCTCCGCCGCGTAGATGCGCGGGCGGCGCTGGTACTCGCGCCACTGCTCCTCGGTCTCGTTGGGCGTGAAGTCGGGCCGGCGGCGGAAGTTGTACGTGTTCACGCCAATGATCTTGCCGGCGAAGTCGTTCTCCACGTACTGGCTCATCCCCTCAACGATCGAGATGACGGCGATGAGGAACATCACGCCGATCATCACGCCAAGCAGCGTGAAGAAGCTCTTCAGCTTCTGCACGCGAATGGTGTTGAGGGCGAGTCGAATGGCTTCGAAGAAGGGCACGAACGCTCTACGAGACGAGACGTCGTCGGGTTTCGGACCGTCGACCAAGCACCCCCGGGCGCCTACCCTCGAGACCCCTTACTCATACCGCAACGCATCCACCGGATCCAACCGTGCCGCCCGCGCCGCCGGGAGCATGCCAAAGAGCACCCCCGTCACCGCGCTCGCGCCTAACGCGGCGACCACAGCCAAGGGCGGCACCGACGCGGCCACCGGACTGTATATGCGGACGAGCATTGCCACGCCCCAGCCAACAAATAGGCCGATGGCGCCGCCGATGCCGGTAAGCGTCACCGCCTCCACCAGGAACTGCCAGAGGATCGTGCTGCGCGTCGCGCCCAGCGCCTTGCGCACGCCGATCTCGCGGGTGCGTTCGGTCACCGAGATCATCATGATGGCCACCACGCCCACGCCGCCCACGATCAGCCCCACCGCCGACAACGCGATCATCACGAGAAAGAACATCCCGAAGATCTTGTTGTAGACGTCCATGATCTTGTCCTGCGTGATGATCGCGAAATTGGATTCGCGCCCCGGTCGCAGGCCGCGCAAGCCGCGCAGCGTGGCCGTCACGTCATCGATGAGCTCAGCGGGCCGATAGCCTTCGCGCGGCTTGACGGCCAGCCCCATGTCGCGAATCGGTACGTTGAGGTGCCGCCCCAGCGACTGGATGGGCATCACCACTTTGGACCGGTCGCCGCCGCCCGAGAGAAAGCTGGCATTGTCGCGGTACACGCCGATCACGGTAAACGGCGTGCCGTTGACGAAGATCTGCTTCTCCAGCGGGTCGGCTTCGCCGAACAAGCGCTGCGCTGTAACGGTGGTCAGCACCGCCACCCGCGCCGCGCTTCGCGCTTCCTGATCGGTGAACGCGCGCCCTTCGATCATGTCGGGGGCGCCGAGCACCGCCCAGTTGCCCGTGTATGACTCAATGCCGGCCGAAGGCAGATTGTGGTCGCGATACTTCACCGAACCCGACCAGTACATCGCGGCGCCCACGGTGGCCGCGCCTTCCAGCCGGTTGAGCGCATCCATTTCGGCGAACGTGATGGGCGGGTTCTGCAGCCACTTGCACGTGTCGCCCGACCCGTCGCAGGCCTCGAACGTGATGGGATACCGCTGCACATAGAACGTCGTCGGCCCGGTGGACTCGAGATCCTTGGCCACGCTCACGTTGATGCCGTGCACCGCCGCCGAGATGACAACCACCACAAAGACTCCGACGGCAATGCCGAGAATCGTCAGCGCCGCGCGCACGCGATTGGCCTTGAGCGCGTCAATGGCGATGCGGACGGATTCGAAGATCTGATACACCTGCTGCGCGAGGGCGGTCACGGCTACTCCTGGCGCAGTGCGGTGATGGGATCGAGCATCGAGGCTCGGCTCGCCGGATATACGCCGCTGATGATGCCGACGCCCGCGCCCAACGCGACGCCGACGGCAATCGACCACGGCGCGACCGTCGCCGGCAAGGGACTCACGGCAGAGATCAGTTTGGCCAGCCCAATGCCAAGCGCGATGCCGAGGGCGGCGCCGACCGTGCTCAGCGTTGCCGCCTCAATGAGGAACTGCGAGAGGATGTCCGTCCGCCGCGCGCCCAGCGCCTTGCGGATGCCGATCTCGCGCGTGCGCTCGGCCACGGCCACCAGCATGATGTTCATGATGACGATGGCGCCCACGACCAGCCCGATGGCGGGGAGGGCGACGCCGGCTAGCACGAGGTAGCGCTTGATCTTGTTCCAGAACTCGAGCGCACTCTCCGCGGTTTGCACCGAGAAGTTGTCGGGCTGGCCGGGGCGCAGCTTGTGCCGGGCGCGCATCACCTGGCGCACGCGCTCCTGCGCCTCGGTCATCTGCGACGCCGTCGGCACCTGGATGATGATGGCGTCGATCATCGTCGGTACGCGATTCAGGAGGCGGTGCACCGGTGACTGCCAGGGCGCAATGACCTGATTGTCGAACGAGATGCCAAGCGCGCTCCCCTGCGTCTCGAGTACGCCGACCACGGTGTAGGGCAGGCCGCCCATGCGGAGCTCACGTCCAATCGGGCTAATGGCGGGAAAGAGCCGTTTCACGATGTCGGGGCCGATGATCACGACCGGCGTGCCCATCGCGATCTCCTGCGGCGTGAACTCACGCCCATCGACGATCACGAACTTCTTGATGCCAAACCACTCGCCTTCGATGGCGCTGATCATGGCATTGCGCGGTCCGCTCGAGTAGCGCGATGACACCGCGAGCCGGCCGTCGCTGGCCATCGCCCAGCGCATGCCCGGCCCGAGTGCTTCGACGACGGGCGCGATGTCGTCGTGGTAGAGCCGCGGCCGCTTGCGCAGCGCTTCGAACGCCGCGGGGTCCATGTCACCCATCTGGATGTTGGGGCGATGCCGCAGCTCGAACGAGTTCACGCCAATGAGCTTGCCGATGAGGTCCTGCTCCATGTAGCGCCCCATCCCCTCGACAATCGACACGACGGCGATGAGGAACATCACGCCGATGCAGACGCCGAGCAGGGTGAAGAAGCTCTTGAGCTTCTGCGAGCGGATGGTCGACAGCGCGAGGCGGACGGCTTCGAAGAAAAGCATGAGTTCACTACGAGCGCTGCGAGGAGGGTGTTTCCGGGTGCACGGGAAGGGGCACGGTGGCGTGCAGGCGAAGGGGCCGGGTGGGGTGCAGGGGAAGGGGCAGGGTGGGGTGATGGGATGCGAGAAGGGCGGCCCCGGAGAGGAGCCGCCCTTCACACCAGTCAATCGCCATCGAATTCCGGACTCGTGATCACCAATCGCAATCCGTGATCCCGGTCCTCAATCGGCCCTACGCCTTTCGCTTCGCCTCGATGATATCCTCATTCGCCGCCAGGAAGTGCTCCTGTCGCGTGTCGCTCGACACCTGCCCGTCGTGGAGCGCCACCACGCGGCGGGCGTGGGCGGCAATGTCGGCTTCGTGCGTCACCATGATGACCGTCTGGCCCTGATCGGCGAGCGACTCAAAGACCTTCATGATCTCCTGCGACGTCGCGGAGTCGAGGTTGCCGGTGGGCTCGTCGGCCAGCAGGATGGACGGGTTGTTCACGAGCGCGCGGGCAATGGCCACGCGCTGGCGCTGGCCGCCGGACAGCTCGTTCGGCTTGTGATGCATGCGACTCGTGAGTTGCACGCGGTCGAGGGCGTAGGCCGCCGTCTCCTTGCGCTGCTTGGCCGACATGCCGGCGTAGACGAGCGGCAGCTCCACGTTGTGCAGTGCCGTGGCGCGGGGAAGCAGATTGAACGTCTGGAAGACGAAGCCGATCTCCTTGTTCCGGATGCGCGCCAGCTCGTCGTCTTTCATGGACGACACGAGCGTGCCGTTCAGCCAGTACTCGCCTGCGGTGGGCGTGTCGAGGCAGCCGATGAGATTCATCAGCGTCGACTTGCCCGAGCCCGACGGCCCCATGATCGCCACGTACTCGTTGCGGCGAATGGCGATATCGACTCCGCGCAGGGCGCGCACGATTTCGCCGCCCATGTCGTATTCACGCTTGATGCCGCGCGTCACGATGACCCAGTCACGCCCCGGGGTGGCCCCCGTCTGCGACGTGACGGCCTGACGCTCCGCGGTGGTGCTGACTGGGAGTTCTGTTTCGCTGG
>JAHFCT010000115.1 GCA_023249375.1 Gemmatimonadota bacterium
CTACTCGATTGTGTGGAGCGGCCAGTACGAATACATGCAGCGCGCCAAGGCGACGATGAAACTCGTGATCCCGGCGACGCTGGCCATCATTTTCCTCCTGCTCTACTTCAACTTCAAGAGCGTGGGTGAGACGCTGATTGTCATGCTCTCACTGCCTTTCGCGCTGGTTGGCGGCATCTGGTTCATTTGGGCGCTCGGGTACAACTGGTCCGTGGCGGTCGCCATCGGCTTCATCGCGCTGGCCGGCGTCGCCGCGGAAACGGGCGTGGTGATGCTCATCTACCTCGACCACGCGTGGAAGGAACAACTCGCGCGGGTGGGGACGCCGACGGTCGGCGATCTGTATCGGGCCGTGATCGAGGGCGCGGTGGAACGTGTGCGACCCAAGATGATGACGGTGACGGCGATCATGGCCGGCCTGCTCCCCATTCTGTGGGGCAACGGCACGGGCGCGAGCGTCATGAAGCGCATCGCGGCGCCGATGGTGGGCGGAATGATCTCCAGCACGGTGCTGACGCTGGTGGTGATTCCCGCGGTCTACTCGCTGTGGAAGGAGCGGGAGGTGCGCCGCGAGGAGTTGGACGTCGGCATCGCGAAGCGGGCTGCAGAGGCGAGGATGACATGAACCTCTCCGCCAGGCGAACCAGGCTGCCGGGCGACGTTTGGCTGATCGGCGCCCGCAGCCTTGTGGCGGCGTTGATCCTGCTGACGCCTTTCAGTACCGCGTTCGCACATGCACACCTCGTCAAGGCGGAACCTGCCGCGGGAGCGCATCTGGCGACGGCGCCGTCGCAGCTGATGCTCACCTTCAGTGAAAAGCCGATCGCGTCGATGAGCCAGCTGACGCTGCTGGGACCATCGCGGAATCCGGTCGCGCTGCGACTCCTAGATGCCGACGCAACTGGGGGCCGGATGCTGCATGCGGCGATCATCGGCGCGCTGCCTGCGGGTAGGTACACGGTGCAGTGGCGTCTGGTGGGCGATGACGGTCATCCGGTCACCGGAGAGTACACGTTCACCATCGACGGACCGAGCGTCGTGGCGGGAGTGTCGCCCACGCCGCCGTCCGCTCCACCTCGGGTGCTCGACCGGTCCGTAGGTCGCGAAGGTGAGTTTGGCGTATCCTCATTGGCGTATGTCACGATTCGCGTGATTCAGTTCAGCGGCATCATGCTGCTGATTGGCGTGCTGACGGTGCGCGTGATGATCCTGCCGCGTGCGATGCAAGTCGCCGCGGAGCCTGCGACCTTCATCGCAGAGACGTCCCGTCGCCTGACGCTGCTGGTGCAGCGTGCCTTGCTGGTCGTGGCGGCCGCCACGCTCGCGCGACTCGCGGCCCAACATGCCGCCGTCTTCGGGCTTGATGCGCGTTGGTCCACCGAGACGCTTCGCGCCTTGCTGCTTGACTCACTGTGGGGTTGGGCATGGATGCTGGCCGTGCTCGCCATCTGCGTCGGCTGGCTCTCAAGTTCACATCGTCACGGGGGGCGTCCGTTCCTGCGCGTCTTTCAGGCGGTGGCGATTCTCGCTCTCGTGGCCACGTTATCGCTCTCGGGACATGCTGCGGCCGCGCCGCGGCGTGCCGTCGCCGTTACGCTGGATATCGTTCACCTCCTTGGGGCGGGCGGATGGGTTGGCAGCCTCGCCGTGCTGTTCTTCGTGCTGCTCCCTTCTGCAGCCGCGCTGCCCGCCGACGAGCGCCACGGGACCGTCGCCCGATTGGTGATCGTATTCAGTCCGGTGGCGCTTGGGTGTGCCCTGCTCGTTGGCGTGACTGGCGCTTTCAACGCATGGCTTCACCTCGGATCGCTCTCGGCATTGTGGGAGAGCACCTATGGACAAACGCTGCTTCGAAAACTGGGCCTGTTGGCCCTCATGGTGACGGCGGGCGCTTACAATTGGCGGCGCGTACTTCCGCGTCTCGGCGACCACGCGGGTACAACGCGGTTGCGGCGGTCTGCGATGGTGGAGTTGATCGCCGCTCTCCTGGTGATTGTCGCCACCGCGGTACTGGTGGTGACGCCGCCCGCCACTGAAGCCGCGCGCGCGATATCCTGCGACGCGACCGGACACGAGCATGCGGACGCCAGCACGGAGCGCCGATGCTCGCCGTGAGGCGGTGGTGCCCGACGCAGAGGCGCGGCAGAGAGAGACGCGGAACTATGTTTAGCACATGTCGGCGATCAGGCCGGCCTCCACTTTCCGCCCAAAGGCCGATGTCCACATCATCCCATCGCACGCTGCGACTTCTCCGGCTGCTTGTCCCCGTCATCTTGATCGCGGCCTGCGACAAGAAAGATGCGACGACGCCTGGAAGCAGCGTCGTGGCAGCGCCAGCATCCATACTCCCGCCGTTCCCGCAGGAGATTGCCTCAGTAAAAGCCGAGTTGACGCTGCCTGGCGTTTGGAGATACGCCTACCGGATGGTGGACCGGCCGGACACGATGTACGGCGCGCATCGCGCGATCGAGTTCCTCTACA
>JAHFCT010000044.1:0-7245 GCA_023249375.1 Gemmatimonadota bacterium
GTGAGCATCCGCGCATCATGCGCGCGCTCACGTGGACGTTTCTCGCGGCACTCGCCGCCTCGGGCGCGCTGGCGTGGCGTAGCGCCGAGTACCGCCGCGAAATCACGGCCCTTCGCGCGGGCATGAGCGGCATCGAGCAGGTGAAGGCCGACCTCGCGCTCGCTTCGGATGCCAAGCGCCTGCAAGTGATGATGGCGCTCGCGCTGCGGCAGGCGCGGACCAACGGCGGCCTGCACCTCTCGATTGCCGTCGACAGCGGCGTGCTTCATCTCGAACAGCAGGGCGCCATCCTGCGTTCGGCCACCGTTGAAGTCGGCGCCGACGGATGGGAGCGCGCGGCCGGCGATTCCATTCCCATCGCCTCGCCGCGCGGCGTGCGGCGCGTCGAGGAAGTGCGCGGCGATTCACTGGTGATCCTCTCGGGTGGCGCGACGCTCTATCGCGGCGATCCGTCGCAGCCGGTGCGCGCCGGAAGCGTGCGCGTGAGCGCGGCCTACCTCAGGTCGATCGTGCCGAATCTCAAGGCCGGCCTTCCGGTGTACTTCTACTGATGGTCTCGCGTCCCGACGTGCGCGGCTTTCTGGCCAGCGGCGGCGCGGTCGCCGTACTGTATGTCACGGCCGTGACGGCCGCGCTCGTCCTTGCCGTCGTCGAGTTTCGCGCTTCGCAGGCTGCCCGGCGCGACCGTGATCTCACGCAGGCCGTGTTCAACGACAATGCCGATATCCTCGCCACCGTCCGCGCGCAGGCCGCCACCGCTGGCGATTCGCTCGACCGCGTGCTCGCCGCCTCGCCCGATTCGCTCGGCGACCAGCCGTACATCGTGATCTCCATCGCCGAGAATCGCCTCTGGTACAAGCGCGGCTCTACGGTGCTGTTCCGCACGCGCGTCGCAACCGGCACCGGCAAGTATCTCGAACGCGCCGGCGGCGCGCGCTGGAAGTTCGAGACGCCGCGCGGCCGGCTCGTGGTGATTCGCAAGGACGTCGATCCCGCGTGGGTGCCCCCCGACTGGCATTACGTGGAGATGGCGCGCAAGGCGGGCAAACGGCTGCGCCGCCTCGAACCGGGCAAGCCCATCGCGCTCGCAAACGGCGCCGTTATCACCGTTTCGGGCAGCGACGTCGTCACGCGCTACGCCGACGGCCACGAAGTGCCGTTCGAAGTGATGGAAGGCAAGGAGATTGTCGCGGGGCGCGACCTCATCATCCCGCCGATGAACACGAATCAGCGCCGCTACGTCGGCGTGCTCGGCGTCAACCGTCTCTACCTCGGCGATGGCTACGGCATCCACGGCACCGACGCCCCCACGAGCATCGGCCGCGGTGCGAGCCACGGCTGCGTGCGTGTGCGCAACGAAGACATCGAGACGCTGTTCCGCATCGTCCCCGTGGGGACCCCCGTCTACATCTACTGATAGACGGCGGCCACCGACGCAATCGCCTGTTCCTCGGCCGCTGCCGAGACGGTGAAGAAGGCCGGCGCGATCCCGCGCACCGCACAGAAATCGCTCACAAAACGCCCGATTCCAACCGTCGCGCTGTCCGCGTCGGGTGTGGACCGCTCGTCGCTCCACGCGATCCACGCATCCATGATGTCGGCGAATGTGATATCCGCCGCGCGCGCGAGATAGCGGAGTGTGGCAAAGCGGCCGACACGATGCACGGCCCGACGGATCTTCCGGCCATACGCAATGTCCTCGGCGGACATGGTCGCGTGCGACACGACCCCGTAAGGCGGTGCCTGCTCGAACACGATGCCCAGCGTGTCGGCTTTGCGCCGCAGTTCCGTGCCAGGCAGGACCAGCAGTTGGAAGATGGAGAGGATGGGAGGCTGCAGCGCCGCGGCGAAGTTGAGTGAGGCGCTAAACGTCGCCGGGGTTTCGCCCGGCAAGCCGTGAATCAGATGAATCTCGAACGGCACGTCGTGGCGGCGCATGTGGTCGATGCCGGCCGTGAACTGCTCCAGGCGAAGCCGACGATCCACGTTCTGCAGCACCGCCTGTTCGGTCGTCTGCAGGCCGACCTCCACGTAGCGGAAGTTCGCTTCGTGCATCAGGCGAGCCAGTTCGTCGTCCACAAACTCGGCCCACAGCTCCGTATGAATCGGAATGCGGCGCGTGTTGTGCTCGGCGATGAACTGGCAGATCTCCTTGGCGCGCGCCGCGTACAGGTTGAAGATCGGATCCATCAAGTACAGCGAGGCGATGTCCTGCTGCAGCCAGTACGCCAGCTCGCTGCGCACGCGGTCAAGATCGAACCGCCGGTTCCGGATCGAGAGATCCTTGTTGTAGAAGCAGAACGAGCATTTGAAGACGCAGCCACGCTGCGTCTCGATGCACACGACGCGCCCCGTTGGATCAACGTCGGGCAGCAGATGCGGCGAGGCGAGCAGGTTAAGGTCAAGCAGTGGCGCAGCCGCGGGCGTCTCGACGATGTCACTGCCGCGCCGAAACCAGATTCCCTCCACCGGCGCGAGGTCGTCGCCGTTGCGCCACGCCTCGACGAGCGCGCCCAGCACGCGTTCGCCTTCGCTCACCACGACGCAATCGATGTCCGGATTCTGCTCGAGTACGGAACGCGCCTCGGGACCGACCTCCGGACCGCCAAGCACGACGCGCACCGCCGGCCGCGCTGCCTTGATCAGCCGCGCGGCCTCGAGAAGCGCCGTCACGTTCCACACGTAGCACGAGAGCCCAACAATGTCGGGGGCCTGGGCCAGCACGCGCGCGGCAATCGCCTCGGGAGCGTCGCCGGCGGTGAACTCCAGTATCCGCACCGCGTCGGCCGGGAGCGCGCCGCTCTCTACCAGTTGCGCCTTGAGATACAGCAGCGCGAGCGGGGTGAATTTGGAGTTCGCGTGAGCGGTCGCCAGCACCAGTTGCATGCAGTAGCCTGTCTGGACGCACTGGCGTTCGCAACCACGTCCGCGGTCGCGTTGCACCGTCCCTCCAGCAAGAGCTCCGTCCCTCCCGCAAGGGCTCCGTCTCTCCCGCAAGGGCTCCGTCCCGGAGCCGCGCCCGACGCTGGCACCGCGGCGCACCCGAACGGGAACCGGTAGCCGGTGGGCAGGGTATGGTTTAGTTTCCAAGATCCCCGCCGCCGCGCCCCCCGCGCTGCGGCGACGTCGTCTCCTGCCCCAGGGTCCGTGATCGCACCGCGCCGACTGCTCCCCCTCCTCGCATTAGCCGCCGCCACGCTCGTGGTGCCGGTTGCGCAGGCATCGGGGCAGGGAACGCCGGTCGAGCCGGGGGCCAAGGAACCGGCCGCCACCGACACCATCTTTGGCCGCAGCGGGCGGCTGCTCGCGCGGTTCTTCGCGCCGCGGCACTCGATGGAGATCGAACCCATCGCCCGCCTGTTCGGCAAAAAGGAACAGAAGAGCAACTCGACGGTGGCCGTCACCGATTCCACCAGCGGCCGTTCGATGTCGCTCATCACGCTGCTCCCCTTCACCGAAAAAGTGAATGGCCGCGTGGGCGACTACCACATCGGGCGCTTCCCCGAGGAAAAGGGACGGCTCCGCTCCCCGGCGTACGTGAATCCGGACGGCTTCATCGAAGTCACGCTCGAGAACAAGGACACGCCGGTTTCCGAGCATTTCCGCCTCGCGGATTTCCTGACGCACGACCAGAAGGACGTCTGGCCCAAGTACCTGGTGCTGCGTGAGGCGCTCATCGACAAGCTCGAACTCGTGCTCGTTGAACTGCAGCGCCGCGGCATCGATGCGCAGCGCCTCACCGTCGTGAGCGGCTTCCGCTCGCCGCAGTACAACCAGAAGGGCGTTGGCCGCGGCGGACGTGCGCGCGACAGCCGGCACCAGTTTGGCGATGCCGCCGATATCCTCGTCGACAACAATCACGACGGCAAGCTCGACGACCTGAATCACGACGGCAAGATCAACTCCAAGGACATGCGCATCCTCGCCGAGGCGGTTGAGTCGGTGGAGCGCCAGTATCCGGAGCTGGTCGGCGGCCTCGGCCTGTACCGCGCCACGCGTTCCCGCTCTCCGTTCATCCACGTCGACGTGCGCGGCGTTCGCGCGCGGTGGGGGCGGTTCTAGCAGTGACGTATCCCGGCGAGTCCGCCAACGGCGGATCCCGGGCTGGATGGTGGGCGCTGCTGCTTGGGGGGCTGGCGCTGCTCGGCGCCGTGCTGCTGATCCTTCATCCGCCCAGCCTTCTCTTGTCGTCGCCCTTCGCGCGCGACTCGCGGGCCCCGTCCGTCTCGGCGTCACCCGCCGTCTTCGGCAAGAGCGGGCAGGTGCGCATCCAGATGGTGCTTCCCAACGAGCGCTTCGAGTTTCCCCTCGAGGTGCAGGGCGATCCCGGCGGCCTGACGTACGCCTGGGTGCGCGCGCAAGACAGCGCGGTCGTCACGCCGTCCCAGGCACTCGCTGGCGCCGAAGTCGTGGCGCCGGGCTTCTCCGGCGTCTATCGGCTCGAGATCGAACGTGACGCGGGCCATCGCATCGTCGATTCAATCCTCGTCGCCGTGATGGTCCCCTACTCGGCCAAGATCGGACAGTCGCTCAACGGCTATCGCATCGGCAACTACCGTTCGGGCATCGACGCCGACGCGCCGCCGCCGCCGCGCGGATTCGTGGAAGTCACGCCCGAAACGGCGGATCTCGCGGTCAGCAAGCACATGCGGCTCTCCGATTTCATCACGCACGACGAGCAGCAGGACCGCTGGCCCAAGTACGTCGCGCTCGACGCCCGTGTACTCGACAAGGCCGAACTCATCATCGCCTACGTGGGCGCGTTCCGCGGCGGGCGGAACCGCACGGTCGCAGTGGATGTGCATTCGGGGTTTCGCTCACCCGTGTACAACCGGCGCGTGCCGCGTGCCGCGCGCGACAGCCGCCATCAATACGGGGACGCGGCGGACTTGGCGATTGACGCCGATGGCGACGGCCGGGTGACCTGGCGCGACGGCATGCTCGTCTCGCTGCAAGTGGAGCAGGTGGAGCGCGACTTCCCGGAGTATGCGGGCGGGCTGGGGCTCTACGGTAACCAGAACGGCGCGCCGTACGTACACATTGATGTGCGAGGGAAGAAGGCGCGCTGGAAAGGTTGACGCATCTCCGCCCGGCGCCGTCCGTTGTCTCCCCTCAACCGTTTGCAGTCTTCCGTCAACCGTCTATCGTCGACCGATGAATCCCAATCTCCGCGACCGCATTCTGCGCCGGCTCGACGCGCTCTCCGACGAGCGCGGATATCAGGTGCTCGACTACGTTGAGTTTCTCGAGTCCAAGTACGCGGAGCGGCAGACGCCGCAGCCGAACGTCTTTCAGCGCTTCGCCGAGGGTGTCGAGGACACCATGCGCGCCGGCCGCATATCGACGCAGGCCATCGGCCAGACCATGGATCTGATGAACAAGGCGATGGGTGTGCTGAGCGGTGTGACCGCGGCCGGCAAGTCGGTGGCCAGCGACATCGTGACCACGGCGTCGCAGATCGCCACGAATCCGCTGGCGCGGCCACCGGCGCCGCCCGACACGGAGACGAGTGCGAACGTACCGGCGCCGAGTGCCGCAGCGAGCACCCCCGCGCCCGCCAAACCGCCTCAGCCCTAGACCGGACCGCGGGGCGACGCTACAATTCGCCATGGCGACCACGTTTGTCCCACGTACGGCCCGCACCGGTGCTATCCGGAGGCGGGCCGTCGCGCTTAATACGACCCTCCCATGACCAATCCACGCATTCGCGACGAGCAGGCGCTCACGTTCGACGACGTTCTGCTCGCCCCTGCGCATTCGCTTGCGCACCCCAAGAACGTCGAGACCAGTTCGCGCTTCACGCGCGGCATCCCGCTCAACGTGCCGCTCGTGTCGGCGGCCATGGACACGGTCACCGAGAGCGAGATGGCGATCGCCATGGCCCGCGCCGGCGGCATCGGCGTGCTGCACAAGAACATGAGCATCGACCGCCAGGCCGCCGAGGTCGATCGCGTGAAGCGATCGGAGAGCGGGATGATCCTGCATCCGATCACGCTGCAGCCCGACGCGAACCTGCGCGAAGCCGTCGCGATGATGGCCAAGTTCCGCATCTCGGGCGTCCCGATCGTCGACGCCACCGGCAAGCTGGTGGGCATCATCACCAACCGCGATCTCCAGTTCGAGCGTGAGCTCGACCGCCCCATTCGCGAGGCGATGACGAGCGAGCGGCTCATCACCGCGCCGCAAGGGACCACGCTCGACGAAGCCGAGCGGATCCTCGGCAAGCATCGCATCGAGAAGCTTCCCGTGGTGGATGCGGCGGGCAAGCTGATCGGCCTCATCACCGTCAAGGACATTCACAAGCGCCGCCAGTATCCCGGCTCCAACAAGGACCAACACGGCCGCCTTCGCGTGGCGGCGGCCATCGGCGCGGCTGGCGACTACCTCGACCGCGCGCGCGCGCTCGTCGACGCGGGCGTCGACGTCGTCATCATCGATACGGCACACGGCCACTCGGACGGCGTGCTGCAGGCCACCGCGACCGTTCGCCAGGCACTGCCTGATGTGCAGCTCGTCGCCGGCAACATCGCCACGCGCGAGGCGGCCAAAGCGCTCGTTGAACGCGGCGTCGACGCAGTGAAGGTGGGCGTGGGCCCGGGCTCGATTTGCACGACGCGCGTCGTTGCCGGCGTTGGAGTGCCGCAGCTCACCGCCGTGCTCGACGCGGTGGCGGGTGCGGGCGACGTGCCGGTCATCGCCGACGGCGGCATCAAGTACTCGGGCGACATCGTCAAGGCGCTCGCCGCCGGCGCGTCGTCGGTGATGATGGGTTCCATGCTCGCCGGCACGGAAGAGAGTCCAGGCGAGTCGTTCCTCCTCGAAGGGCGCCGCTTCAAGATGATCCGCGGCATGGGCTCGCTTTCCGCCATGCAGGACGGCAGCGCCGACCGCTATTTCCAGGACGGCGAACTCGGCGCCAAGAAGCTCGTTCCCGAAGGCATCGAAGGGCGCGTGCCCTACAAGGGACCCGTCAGCGACGTGCTCTTCCAGATGGTGGGCGGTCTGCGCAGCGGCATGGGTTACGTGGGCTGCGAGAACATCGCCGCGCTGCGCACGCGGCCGGTCTTCGTACGCATCACCACCGCCGGCCTGCGCGAGTCGCATCCGCACGACGTCACGATCACGCGCGAGGCGCCCAACTACAGCGTGTAGGCTGCGCTACCCCCGCGTGCGCGGGCGTTGCGCGCACGGGCCGCGCGACGACAGCAGATAACAGGCGGGGCGGCACCCAAGGGTGCCGCCCCG
>JAHFCT010000044.1:7255-26495 GCA_023249375.1 Gemmatimonadota bacterium
CCGCCGCTGGCATCTTCCATCACCGTCCCTCAACGAAGCCCAGCCCTACTGCTCCGTCTCGCCCTTCTTCGGCGGCGCCTTGGGACCGATGCCATCCGGGTCGAAGTGCTCCTTGTCCTTCAGCAACCGGTGGAACGACCAGAACGTCAGGCCAAGCACGAACGTCCAGCTGCCGGCCATGAAGATGATTGCGGACGTAGACATCAGGCAGCCTCCCCGCTGTGGTCAACTTCCACAAAGCCCTTGCGATCGTCGTACTTGTTGCGCGTCCACGCCATCTTGATCAGCACCACCGCCACGACGAAAAACAGTACGATGATGGCGCGCGATAGCGTAATGAACGGCCCGTTGACCGGGTTGAACGCCCCGCCGCCGGCCGACTTCTCATTGAGGAGAATCGGCAGCGCGTCCACCCATCCCCACCAGCCGAGGATGAACAGCAGGTAGATCGGCGTGACGTACGTCATGATGAACTTGAAGACGGCGGGAATGCGGATGTCGGCGCCCTGGTGCATGCTCTCCCAGGCCTTGGCCGGCGTGAAGATCCACATGAAGACGATCACCTCGAGCACGGCGACGACCACCAGACCGAACGTGCCGGCCCAGTAATCCCACTCGTCGAGCACGCCGTGCTGCAGCCAGTGTACGTGCATCAGCCCGAACACCAGGCAGAGCACGCCGAGCGACCACGACACCGTCTCGCGCTTGAATCCAAACTCCTCGCGAAAGAACGCGGTAATCGGCGTGAGCATCGCCACTGACGACGTGATGCCCGCAAAGAAGAGCAGCCCAAACCAGGCGACACCCAGCAGGTTGCCGAACGGCAGCTGCTGAAAGACCACCGGCATCGTGGCAAAGCCAAGGTTGAACGAGCCGCTCTGCGCGATGGCCATCGCGCCCGAGACGCCGAAGAACACCACTGCCGCCGGAATGGCGATCGTGCCGCCCAGCACCACTTCGGCGGTCTCGTTCGTGGCGGCCGTCGCGAGACCGTTCAGCGTGATGTCGTCTTTCTTCGACAGATACGACGCGTACGCCGTCAGCGTGCACATGCCCACCGACAGCGTGAAGAAGATCTGCCCCGCCGACGCCAACCAGACGCTTGGCTGGCCAAGGCGCGAGTAGTCGGGTTTGTAGATGAACTCGAGTCCCTGCCACGGCGTGGCGCCGATGCCCGGCTGTGCCGGGAGGAACAGCACGACGCCAGCGAGGATGATGGCGAACAGGAACAGGATCGGCATGCCGATCTTCGCCAGCTTCTCGATGCCCGCGGAGATGCCCTTCGAGAGCACGTAGATGTTGACGAACAGCGTCGCGACAAAGAACGCGTACGGCGTGTACGTGTGGTGGTAGATCTTGGCGCCTTCGGGGGCGATCGCCTGGAAGGACTGCAGGTAGCCAACCATGCCGTCCTGCGTGGTGATGCCCCAGTAGTCCTTGGTCAGCGAGAACCACGCGAACGCGGCCGTCCAGCTCTCGATGTACGTGTAGTAGATCATCACGACGAGCGGCACGACAAGGCCCACCGCGCCCACATACTTCGCCGCCGGGTGCTTCCAGATGGCGGCGAACATTCCCGGGATGTGGCCCTTGCGATACCGGCCGCCGTTGCGCCCGATCCCCCACTCGATCCACATCAGCGGGATGCCGAGCAGGATGAGCGCAATGAAGTACGTGATCATGAAGGAGCCGCCGCCGTTCGCCGCCGCTTGGCGCGGGAAGCGCAGGAAGTTGCCCAGGCCGACGGCGTTTCCTGCCATGGCCAGAATCAACCCAATGCGACTGCCCCACGCCTCGTGAGATGTGCCGGCATCACTGGAAGCCAAGTCGGACTCCTCGTCTGATGGTGAAGGCAACAAAGGTGCGTCCCCGGCCGAAGCGCGTCCAGCGGTCGAGCAGCAAGGCACCGTTGCGCCAACCCGGCCCCGTCGCCCCGCGAGATCAACGCGCGGCGACCGCAGCGCGCGGCAACTTCAGCGCGACGCGCCGCCGGCGCGTATGCTCACGTTGCCCGGCGCGCGGATTGACGCCGGAAGGTGCGGACCGCCACCTTCATTCCAGTGCGTTGCCAGCACGAACCGCGGCGGGGCGGGTTCCAGCCCTGCCGATCTTTTTTACTACTCGGAGACTCTGAATGGGACTTCTCATCAAGAAGCCGATGGACATCCTGATGAAGGAGGCGAGCACTGAGGATTCACATTCCCTCAAGCGCTCCCTCAGTGCCCTGAACCTCACGGCGCTCGGCATCGGCGCAATCATCGGTGCCGGCATCTTCGTGCTCACGGGAACCGCGGCGGCCAATCACGCCGGCCCGGCCATCGTCATCTCGTTCATGTTCGCTGGACTCGGCTGCGCCTTCGCCGGCCTGTGCTACGCCGAGTTCTCGTCGATGATCCCGATCGCGGGCTCCGCGTACACGTACGGCTACGCGACGCTCGGCGAGTTTTTCGCGTGGATCATCGGCTGGGACTTGATCCTCGAGTACCTGTTTGCAGCCTCGACGGTCGCGGTGGGCTGGTCGGGCTACTTCTCGCGCATCATGAAGGACATCGGGTTCCCGATTCCCGATGCGCTGGCCAGCGCGCCGTACCGCGTGGAGGGGACGCACACGCTGATCCGCACCGGCGCGATCGTGAATCTGCCGGCTGTGCTGCTGGTGCTGGCGCTCACGACGCTGCTCGTGGTCGGCATCAAGGAGTCGGCCGGCTTCAACAACGCCATCGTGGCGGTCAAGCTCGCCATCGTCCTCCTCGTCATCGGCTTCGGCTTCATGTTCGTGAAGTCGGGGAACTGGCATCCGTTCATTCCGCCCGTTGAAGTGGTGGATGCGTCAACCGGGACGACGCGGTTCGGATGGCCGGGCATCTTCGCCGGCGCCGGCGTGATCTTCTTCGCGTACATCGGATTCGACGCCGTCTCCACGGCGGCGCAGGAGGCCAAGAATCCCAAACGCGATCTGCCCATCGGCATTCTCGCGTCGCTCGCCATCTGCACGGTGCTCTACATCCTGATGGCGCTGGTGATGACGGGCCTCACGCCGTTCAGGACCCTCAACGTCGCCGATCCGGTCTACGTGGCGCTCGACGCCGCCGGCCCGGGCCTGGCGTGGCTGAAGTACCTGACGACGATTGGCGCCATTGCCGGCCTCGCGTCGGTGGTGCTGGTGATGCTCATGGGCCAGCCGCGCATCTTCTACGCGATGTCGCGCGACGGCCTGCTGCCCGAGATGTTCGGCAGCGTGCATCCGCGGTTCAAGACGCCGTATGTGTCGACCATCATCACGGGCCTGGTAGCGGCGTTTGTCGCCGGCGCCTTCCCGATTGGTCTGTTGGGTGAGCTGGTCTCCATCGGTACGCTGCTGGCGTTCGTCATCGTCTGCGCGGGCATTCTCGTGCTGCGCTATTCGCAGCCCGAACTGGTGCGTCCGTTCCGTACGCCGTTCGTGCCCTTCGTGCCGGTGGGCGGCGTGCTCGTCTGCGGCTGGCTGATGTGGAACCTGCCGCGCGATACGTGGCTGCGGCTCATCATCTGGATGGCGATCGGCTTGGTCATCTATTTCCTGTACGGCCGCAACCATTCCAAGCTGCAGCAGGCGCAGCGCTGAGTCTTCACTGTTATCTTTGCGGCGGCGTCCGGAAGCCCGGACGCCGCCGCATCGTTTTCCCATTGTCCCCGCGCACGTGATCACCGACCTGTTCTCCGTTCCCGCCGGCCGCCGCGCCGACATCGAACGCCTGCTCGCCGAATTGGCGTCCGGGCAGACCGTGGCGCTCTCCACGCATATCAACAGCGACGGCGACGGCTGCGGTTCCGAGGCTGCGCTGGCCGGATTGCTCGCGCAGCGCGGCATCACGGCCTACATCGTGAATCCCACGCCGTGGCCGGCGATGTTCCGTTACCTCCTCGAGGAGGGCGGCATCGACGACCGCAGCGCCAAGGGACCCAAGGCGCTGGCCGCTGCCGACCGGCTGATCGTGCTCGACATCAGCGACGTGAAGCGGCTCGGCGTACTCGCCGATGCGGTGCGCGCACTGCCCAAGCCGCCGCTCGTCATCGACCACCATCTGCCGGGCGACGAACCGCCGGGCACGCTGCACGTCACGGACACGACGGCCTGCGCCACCGGTGAGCTCGTGTTCGACGTCTCGCAGGTGATGGGGGCGGACCTGACCCCCGCCATCGCGACGGCCATCTATACGGCGATGCTCACCGACACCGGCGGCTTCCGGTTCGCCAACACGTCGCCGCGCTGCCACGCGGTCGCCGCTGCGCTGTTGCAGGTGGGTGTGGACCCCGAGGCGATGTACCGCCGCATCTACGCCTCGGTGCCGCGCGGACGCCTGTCGCTGATTCGAGATGCCTTGGCGACGCTCGAGGTCGACGCGGAGCACGGCATCGCCTGGGTCGATATTGAGGCCGGACTCCTCGAGCGATACGCGGTGTCCGCCGAAGATCTTGACGGCGTCGCCGAGTATCCGCGGTCGATCGAAGGCACGCAGCTGGCGCTGCTCTTCCGCGACCTCGGACACGGAAAGGTGAAGGTCTCGTTTCGCAGCGTCGGCAGCGTGGACAGCAACGCCCTTGCCCGACGTTTCGGAGGTGGCGGACATGCCCGCGCGTCCGGGGCGCTGATCGCCGGTTCCTTAGCCGAAGTGCGGGCCAAGGTGCTCGACGAGGCGCGGGTGTTCGTGGGCAGGCGCGTCTAGCTTCGCGGTGCGCGCGTTCGTCGGACGGCGATGTGCGCGGTGGCGCCTCGGGCGCGGCAGGCTACTGCCAGCGCGGGCCACTCTCTATCCTTCTAGGATTCCAAGCCCCGCACCCAACTGCCCCGAACACCCATGTCCGAGCCCCTCACCGCGCGTGTTTCCGCCGCGCTGCAGCAGATCGTCAATCCGCGCACTGGCGAAGACCTGGTGAGCAGCGAACAGGTGGCCAACATCGCCGTCACGCTCGACGGCAAGGTGCGGCTGGAACTTCGCCTCACCTCGGCCGACGACGCTACGCTCGCGCGCACCGTGCGTCTCGCCGCCGAACAGGTGGACGGCGTCACCGACGTGCGCGTTGACGTCCGCGAGGCCGTGCAAGTCACCGTCACGCCCGATGCGCCGGCGCCTAAACCCGCGCGCAGCCTGCCCGTGATGAGCCAGCCCGGAGCGCCCAGCACGCCGCAGGCGCCGCAGCCGTCGGTCTTTCCAAACCTCGGCCGCATCATCGCCGTCTCGTCAGGCAAGGGCGGCGTGGGCAAGTCCACGGTGACCGTGAATCTCGCGGTGGCGCTTGCCGCGCAGGGCAAGCGCGTTGGCATTCTCGACGCCGACATCTACGGCCCCAATCTGCCGCTGATGCTCGGTGTCAATGCGCCGCCGATGGTGGCGAACGAACAAATCGTGCCGCTCGAGGCGCACGGCCTGAAGGTGATTTCGCTCGGCTTCCTCATCGAGCGTGACCAGCCGGCCATCTGGCGCGGACCCATCGTGATGAAGATCATCACGCAGTTCCTGCGTGACGTGGCATGGGGCCAGCTCGACTATCTGTTTGTCGACATGCCGCCGGGTACCGGCGACGCGCAGCTCTCACTGGTGCAGGCCGCCAAGATCGAGGGGGCGGTAATCGTCACCACGCCGCAGGAGGTCGCCGTCGGCGACGCGCTGCGCGGCGCCAAGATGTTCGAGCGCGTGGGCGTGCCGGTGCTCGGCATCGTCGAGAACATGAGCTGGTTCGAATCACCCGACACCGGCAAGCCGATGGCCATCTTCGGTTCCGGCGGCGGCCAGCGGCTGGCGGACGAGCTGGGCGTGCCGCTGCTCGGGCAGGTGCCGCTGTACCCGCCCGTGGGCGAGGGCGGCGACGTGGGACGACCGATCGTTGTGGCGGATCCCATGTGCGGCGCCGCCGTGAAGCTCGTGGAGATCGCGAACAAGGTGGCTGGAACGGCGTAGGCTCACGGCGTCGCGAGCGTTGGTGCGAACGGATATGCGACGCACCGCGTAGAGAGTGCGAGGCGCCGTGCTCGCACGGCGCCTCACTGCGCGTGTCGAAGCACCTGGCGCTTGCACTCGGTGGTCTCCGCTGTCAGTAGTCTGTCTGCTGGTACGTGCCAATAGCCGCGCGTCGACTGTCCGCCCTTCGTCCGCCCTTTTCATGCCCCCTCTCGCGACTCTGCTCACGGACTTCGGCACCGCCGACGGGTACGTCGCCGAAATGAAGGGCGTGCTCCTGAGCGGGGCACCGGCGGCGCAGCTCGTGGATGTGTCGCACGACGTGCCCGCGCAGGACGTGGAGTTCGCTCGCCTCGCCTTTGCGCGCTACTGGCGGCGCTTTCCTGCGGGCACGGTGCATATCGTGGTGGTAGACCCCGACGTGGGCACATCACGCAAGGCGCTGGCCATCGAGAGCGACGGACGCTTCGCGGTGGGACCGGACAATGGCGTGCTCTCGCCGGCAATGTTGCTGCCCGGTGCGCGCGCGGTGTCGCTGCACATTCCGCAGGGCGCGTCTCCCACATTCCACGGCCGAGATGTCTTTGCGCCGGCCGCCGTGCGGTTGCTGAACGGCGATGCCCTCGACGATCTCGGCTCGCCGTACAGCGATGCCGCCTTGCGGCGCACGCCCGAGGCGCAGCGGCGCCAGGATGGCGGGCAGGATGGGCTCGTGCTGGCCGTCGACCGGTTCGGCAATCTCATTACCAACCTGACTGGTCGTGGTGAGGGCACCGTGGAGATCGCCGGCAAGCTGCTGCGCGTTTCACGCACCTACGCCGATGTCACCGAGGGCGAGCTGCTGGCGCTCGTCGGATCGCACGGCCTCATTGAGGTGGCGGTACGCGGGGGACATGCGGCACGCACGCTGGGCATTGGCCGCGGCACGCCGGTGACGCTGCGCCGCGAAGGCGGCGCAGCGTAGCACGCACTATCGCGGCGTTCCGGTCGGCGCCGACGGAGTAGCCGAGGGACGGCGGGCCGCCACGATGCCGCCGATCGGCGTCGGCGTCTGCCAGCCGGCGGGCTGCACTTCGACGCTCGCCATGCGCACCTGGACCCGACGCACTCCGCCGCGGGCCATCAGTGCGGCGCCCAACCCGGCGCTCGCCGCCACCCACGTAATGGCAATCGCCGCGAGCCTCGCGAGCATCTCGGCCCACGCACTGTTCACGAGCAGGGCGTTGGCCAGCCAGGGAATCACGAGGATCATGGTGCCAACAAGCAGCGACTGAATGGCGCGCACACGGACGTTCGGTCCTTGGCGCACAATGGCATGGCCGGCCACCGACGCGGCGGCCAGTGCGCCGAGCGTCACGAGACCCGCCACGCCGAGGATGCAGGCGACGATCGCAAACGGAATGAGCAGGATGCCGACGACGGTCAGCGTCAGCGCGAGGCAGAGCACCACGAGCAGCGGAATGACGCCCACCTGGGCCGCGATGCCAAGCCACAGCGCGGTGGAGAATCGATTCTCGAGCGCCTGCACCACGGCTTCGAGCTGCGCGCCCGAAAAAATGATGACGCCCAGCCCGACGAGCAGGACAACGACGAACCAGCCTAGCGAGATCTTCAGCGCGTGCTGCACGGCGGCCGCTCCGACAAGCGCCTGCTCCTCGCCGGTGGGTGCGCCGATTGGCGTCGCCGCCTTCATTTCGCCACCGACGCGTCCGCCGTCGATTATCACCTTGCCCTGCAAGGCGAGCGCGGAACCCGTGACTTCACCACCGGAATGCACGACGACGTCCCCGCCCACGGCGTAGACGTCGCCGTTCACCAAACCGCGGACATTCACGTTGCCACGCGCAGCGGCAATCGGACCCTCGACCGAAGTGCCAGCGGGGATGTTCAGGTCGCCCCAGGTGAAGCGGCTGGCGGCGGGCAGGGAGCGGCGGGCTGGCGTGGCGCGTTCACGATCGAGCGTCTGCGCGAGCGAATCGCGCGCTCCCGCGGTCGGCGCGGCCGCCGGCGCGGCCGCGGGCTGCTGCGCTTCCAAACAGTCCAACCCACCGATCGCGAGAAGCGCCGCGACGGCGGACATCAGCGTGCGGCGCATGGTCAGCTCCCGCGTTGGCGGGAGGCGGAGGCGAGAGCGCGGAATCCGAATGCGGCGCCGCCAACCGCGGCCAGCAGGGCCACGCCCGCGGCGGCGACGGCGATCGAGCCATTGGCCCGGAGCGCGTCAGCGGCACCGGTGCCGAACGCCGACTCCAGCGCCTGCTGGGCGCCGCCGACGAGCGCGTTGCGCACGCGACCGGTGATGACCGTCGCCGAGCCCACGGTGAGGTTGGCGCTGAGCACGATCCACACGGCGCTTGCCGAGATGGCCACGGATGACACCGCCGCCGTGGCCAGCGCGAGCCCGCGCAGGGGGCGGGACTCAGGGACGAACCGCCGGGCAGCGTCGAGCGCGGCGACGTGCCACGGCTCGACGATGTGCACCTGCGTCAGGACGCGATCGGCAAAGCCGGTGCGCGGCGCAAAGTGCGGGAGGCGCTCCAACGCGTCGGCCACCACCTGCGCCTCGTCGAGGCGCTGGCGGCATTCGTCGCACGCATCGACATGCGAACGCAACGGCGCGACGCCGAATCCGGCTTCGCCGTCGAGCAGCAGGTCGATTTCGTTGGTGAGCAGATGGCGGTGTTGCACTGGTCCTCCTGGGCAGCCTTACGGGCGGGACTGAGAACGGGTTTCAGGGCGGGGGTTCGGGGTCCGGCGGCGGACCCTCATTCCCTGAGGTGCTCGAGGGCCTCCCGGAGCTGATGCCGGGCGCGATGGATGTAGGTCTTTACAGTTCCGAGGGGCAGATCGAGAGTGGCGGCGATTTCCTCGTACGACCGCCCTTCGACGTGCCGGAGCATGATGCAGGAGCGGTACTCAGGGCGCAGGGCACCGATGGCGCGCTCGATGGCCGAGCCCAGTTCCTTGGCTTCCATGACATCGAGCGCCGTTTCCTGCTTGTCGGCGATGTCGAACGACGTGGCCTCGATGTCGGCGGCCGTGGCGGCGTTGGGCGAGCCGTCCATGGAGATCGTGTCGAGCTGGCGGCGCCGCAGATGATCGATGGCGACGTTGTTGGCGATCTTGAACAGCCAGCTCGAGAACTTGAACTCGGGCCGGTACTTGTCGATGTGGTTCAGGACCTTGATGAAGGTGTCCTGGGCCAGGTCTTCGGCGGTGGCGCTGTCGCGCACCATACGGAAGACAAGCGAGAAGACGGGCCGTTCATAGCGGCGCACGAGTTCCCGAAAGGCCGCCTCACGCCCGTGTTGGGCAAGGCGGGCGACATCGGCGTCGGGAAGGTTGGGAAGGTCGAGGGCGGGAGCCATGCGCAGCGGCGGAAAGGTAGCGTTGGCGCGCACGAGCGACCAGCTTTCGGGGGTGACGCCAGCGACCGACTTCGAGGCGCAAGAGGCGAGTGCCGCGGCGGCCGGCGCCGCCGTGAAGCGCGCCTATGTGCAGCGGATGTTCTCGGACATCGCGCCTCGCTACGACCTGCTCAACCGTGTGCTGAGCATGGGCATTGACCGGTACTGGCGTCGGGTGGCGCTGGCCCGGGTGGGCTGGGAGCGCAACCCCGACGGCACCTTTCTGGATCTCTGCGCGGGCACGCTGGACGTGGCGGCGGCGCTGAGCGCCCGCCGTGGGTTTTCCGGGCATGTGCTGGGGGCGGATTTTGCGGAACCGATGCTGCGCGCCGGGCGCGCCAAGCTGACCGGGCGGCCGATCACGCCGGTGGTGGCGGATGCGCAGTCGCTGCCGGTTGCCGACGGGTCGCTCGCGGGTGCCATCGTCGCGTTCGGCATTCGTAATGTCGCCGACCTCGACGCCTGCCTGCGCGAAGTGCACCGCGCACTGCGGCCCGGCGCGCGGTTCGTGATCCTCGAGTTCTCGACGCCGCGGGTGGCGCTGGTGCGTGCCGTCTACCACGCGTACTTCCATCATGTGCTGCCGCGCATCGGCGGTCTGGTGAGCGGTCACAAGACGGCGTACACATACCTGCCGAACTCGGTGAAGAATTTTCCCGAGACCAAGCGGCTTGCGGAACGGATGCGTGCGGCGGGATATGCGGATGTGCAGTGGACGTCGCTGACGTTTGGCATCGCGGCGTGCCACGTGGGGACGAGGCCGCCGACATCAGACGTCGGCGGCAGACGGTAGAAGGCAGAAGGCAGAAGGCAGAAGGCAGCAGGTAGACGGTAGACGACTGGTGACCCACGGCAGGGCATCACCCACGGCCACCTGAATTGCACGATTGACTCCGATCGACTCTCGACCAGCACATGTCACTCGACACCGTTTCTGAGTTCATAACTGCGATTGACGACATCGGCGAGCTCGTGCGCGTCGCCGAGCCCGTGTCGGTGCATCTGGAGATGTGCGAGATCGCCGACCGCGCGATGAAGCTGCCCGGCGGTGGACCGGCGCTGCTGTTCGAGCAGCCGGTGCTTCGCGATGGCACCGTGTCGCCGTATCCGGTGGCGATCAATCTGTTTGGGTCGATGAAGCGCATGGCGCTTTCGCTCGCCGTCGAGCATCTCGACGAGCACGGCGACCGCATCACGAAGCTCATGGACCTCAAGGTGCCTGAAGGACTCGTCGGCAAGCTGTCGCTGCTGCCGCGGCTGTTCGAGATGTCCAAGTTCCCGCCGCGGGTGAAGGGCGGAGCGCCGCCGTGCCAGGAAATCGTGTGGCAGGGCGACGAGATCGATCTCGACAAGATCCCGGTGCTCACCACGTGGCCGGAGGACGGCGGGCCGTTCTTCACGATGACGGCGGTGATCAGCAAGGATCCCTCGCGCGGCATTCGCAACGTGGGGATGTACCGCGTGCAGCAGCTCGACCAGCGCGCCGTGGCGATGCACTGGCAGCGGCACAAGACGGGCGCCGCGCACTGGCGCGAGATGGCCGAGCGCGGCGAACGCATGCCCGTGTGCATCGTGGTCGGCGCGGACCCCGCGTCGATGTACAGCGCCAGCGCGCCGCTCCCGCCGGGGATCGACGAGTTCATTTTCGCCGGCTTCCTGCGGCGCGATCCGGTGAAGCTCGTGAAAGCGCTGACCTGTGATCTCGAAGTGCCGTGGGACGCGGAACTCGTGCTCGAAGGCTACATCGATCCGTCGGAGGAACTCGTCGTCGAAGGACCGTTCGGCGATCACACGGGCTACTACTCCGAGGCCGATCTCTATCCGAAGGTGCACCTCACCGCCGTGACGATGCGGCGCGACATGACATACGTCGCCACCATCGTCGGACGCCCACCGATGGAAGATTTCTATCTCGGACACGCCACCGAGCGGATCTTCCTGCCGCTGCTCAAGCTGACGACGCCGGAGATTGTCGATTACCACATGCCCGCCGAGGGCGGGTTTCACAATCTGGTCTTCGTGTCGATCAAGAAGAGCTATCCCGGCCAAGCGTACAAGGTGATGAACGCGCTCTGGGGCGCGGGGCTCATGTCGCTCGCCAAGGTGCTGGTGGTGGTGGACGACTGGGTGAACGTGCGCAATACGCAGGAAGCGTGGTGGGTGGCGCTCAACAACATCGACCCCGAACGTGATGTGCGGTTCACGCTGGGGCCCATGGATGTGCTTGATCACTCGAGCCGCGCGTTCACGTTTGGGTCGAAGATGGGGCTCGACGCGACGAAGAAGATGCCCGAGGAAGGGTTCACGCGTGACTGGCCCAAGGTGATCGAGATGGACGACGCGACGAAGGCGAAGATGGATGCGCTGTGGGCGCAGATGGGGCTCGCCAAGTGAGTGCGGCGGCACGCGAAGGGCAGACGTACCACGGGACCTCGCGTCTCGTGCGCTACGTCAACTTCGTGAAGCTTCCGCACACGGTCTTTGCGCTCCCCTTCGCCCTGGTGGGCGTGGTGCTCGCCAGCCGCGTGGCACCGGTGACCGCGTCGATCGTGCTGTGGGTGATCGTCGCGTTCACGGCCGCCCGCTTCGCGGCGATGGGTTTCAATCGCATTGCGGACCGCCACTACGATGCGCTGAACCCGCGCACCGCGATGCGCGAACTGCCGCGCGGCGTGATGACGGTGGGCGAAGCGACGGTGAGCGTGGTGATGGCGTGCACCGTGTTTGTGTTTGCGGCGTGGCGCATCAACCCGCTCTGCCTGAAGCTGTCGCCGGTGGCGCTCGCCATCGTGCTCTTCTACAGCTACACCAAGCGCTTCACGCGCTGGGCTCACGTGGCACTCGGCCTCGGCACGGGCATCGCACCAGCCGGCGGGTATCTGGCGGTGACGGGCGCATGGAGCCATCCGTGGTGGCTGCTCCCCGTGCTCGTGCTCGTCGTCCTGACGTGGATCGGCGGTTTCGATGTGCTGTATGCGCTGCCCGATGCGGAGTTCGATCGCGCGCACGGACTGCACTCGGTGCCGGCGTCGATGGGCATAGCGCGCGCGCTGTGGGTCTCGCGCACCATGCATTCGCTCACGGTGCTCGCACTCGCCGCCGCCGGCGTCGCATCGCACTCGGGCGTGCTGTTTTTCACCGGCATCGCCGTTGCGGCCGGCATCCTCGCGTGGGAGCATTCACTGGTGAAGGCGAACGACCTGTCGAAGCTCGATGCGGCGTTCTTCAGTGTGAACGGCATTCTGAGCGTGACGTTCTTTCTCTTTGTGCTCGCTGAGCGGGTCTTCTTGTGAGTGAGATGCGCCCCATCATCATGGCGGTCACCGGCGCATCCGGCGCGCCGTACGGTGTGCGGCTACTGCAGGCGCTGGTACAGGCCGAGCGCCGCGTATCGCTGATCGTGAGCGGCCATGGGCTGCGGCTGATTCAGACGGAGACGTCGCTTGGTTCCATCGAGGCGTTGCGCAGTCATGTGGGCGCCGCGGCGTGGGATCGCTGGGTGACGACGTACGACGATGCGGATCGCGGCGCCGGACCGGCGAGCGGGTCGCATCGCGCGTGTGCGATGGTCGTGTGCCCGTGTTCAATGGGAACGCTCGCCGCGATCGCCGCCGGCACGAGCCGTTCGCTTGTGGAGCGAGCGGCGGACGTGACCCTGAAGGAGCGCCGCCCGCTCGTGATGGTGACGCGCGAGACGCCGCTGTCGAGCATCCATTTGGAGAACATGCTGCGCGTGACGCATGCGGGAGCGGTGGTGATGCCCGCGTCGCCGGGGTTCTACAACAAGCCGGCGCGCATCGAGGAACTGGTGGATTTTGTCGTGGCGCGTGTGCTCGACCATCTCGGAGTGGAGAATGGACTGGCGCCGCGGTGGGGAGAGTCAGACCGCTAGAGCACGGTTTCGCGGCGGCGCGCAGTGAATCGAAATCGGAATCCGGAGTCCGATTTCGATTCCGGATTCCGTGATCCCAGTCCTCAATCAATGAAGCACCCAAGTCTCTTCGGCATCCTCTACTTTCCCTATGGCCTCATGGTCGGCGTTCCCGCCGTCATGCTCGGCTGGCTCGCCACGCGCGCGGGACTGCCGGTGAGTGCGGCGGCGACGATCGTCGGCATCGCCTTTGCGCCGGCGGCGTTCAAGTTCCTCTGGGCGCCGGTGGGCGATCTCACACTGACGCGCAAACGATGGTACGTCATCGCTAATGCGTGCTGCGCCGCGGTCTTCTTCGGCATGTGCACCATCCCGATGAGTGCCAAGACGCTGCCGATGCTGACGGGGCTCGTGCTCGCTGGCGCGGTGTCGGCAACGTTCATCGCGTTCGCGTTGCAGGGGCTGCTGCTGCACAACTGCGATCCGGCGATGCTCGGACGCGCCGCCGGTTTCTACCAGACGGGCAACATGCTGGGGCAGACGCTGGGCGGCGGCGTGGCGCTGTATCTGGTGCGACACCTTCCGGCGCCGTGGATGGGCGGCGCGGTGCTGTCCGCGGTAGTGCTCTTGTGCAACCTGCCGCTGTTGGCGCTGCGCGAACCGCCGCGTGTCGGCGAAGGGACGCTCGGCGTGAGGGCGCGCGAAGTCTGGGATGAGCTGCGCACCATGCTGTCGAAGGTCGACGGCCGCCTTGCGCTGCTGCTCGCGTTTCTTCCAATCGGTACGGGTAACGCGCAGTTTCTGTTCTCGGCGGTGGCGTCGGAGTGGAAGGCGTCAGCCGATTTTGTGTCGCTGGTACTCGGCATCGTCGCGGGCATTGCGATCACACTCGGAACGCTGGGCGGCGGATGGTTCACCGATCGCGTGCCGCATCGCCGCGCGTATTTCTGGGCGTGCGCGGCGCAGGGCGTGCTGGCGCTCGTGCTGCTGTATTCGCCGCGCGAACCGTGGGCGTTCGCCGTGCTCACCGCCGGCTACACCGCCACACTCGGCACGTGCACCGCCGCGCTCACCGGCATGGCGCTTGCGCTCGCCAAGGGCGGCGCTGCCTCAACGAAGGTGAGCCTGTTCATTGCGTTCAACACGCTCGGCTCGCTCGGACTGGTGAAGGGCGCCGGATGGGCGCATGACGCGTGGGGGATGACGGGCATGCTTGGCGCCGAGATCATCACGGTGATCATATCGCTGATCATCTTCACCGGCGTCTCGCGGCGGGTGCTGCAATCGTGACCGAAATCGGCCTCATTTCCGACACGCACGGCTGGCTGCGCACGGAGGTGCACGACGCGCTGGCCGGTGTGTCGTTGATTCTGCACGCCGGCGATGTCGGCGAGCAGGCGATTCTCGACGAGCTCGCCGTAATTGCGCCCGTGCGGGCGGTGCTCGGCAACACCGACGCGCCGTGGAAGCTCGATCTGCCGAGTGAGCAGATCGTTGCGGTGGCCGGCGTACGGATCCACGTGTCGCACGGTCACGAAGTCGGCCGGCCCAGTGCGGCGCGGCTCACCGCGGCGTATCCCGGCTTTGACGTGATCGTCTACGGACACACGCACATTCAGAAGGTCGAGCGCCTCGGTGACGTGCTCGTCGTCAATCCCGGCGCGGCGGGTGCACGGCGCTTTGATTTGCTGCCGTGCGTAGCGCGCCTGACCATCATCGATGGGCGCGCCGAGGTGTCGTGCGTGGAGTTGCCGGACTGACACGATCCGCGCGAGAGAGCAGCGGTGGTCCTGCTGTTACTCGCGCACGCCCGCTTCCAGGATCTCCAGGGTCCTCGCGCCGGCATTCATCCGGGCCTGCACGCCGTAGGGCAACGTCACCTGATCGCGGACGTGCCCGACCGCGACGTGACCGAGGACCGGCACCCTCAATGGCAGCAGATGATCGGCAAAGACCTCGCGCATCGTGAGGCTTCGCCGGGCGGGGCAGTTGCTGACGCGAGTTCCCGTGAAGATCCCCAAAACCACGCCCGCTGCATCCAACAGCTTTCCCGCCGCAGTCAACTGCGCCAGCATGCGGTCGACCTTGAATGGTTCCTCGTCCACGTCTTCGAGGAAGACGATCCGGCCGCGCGTCTCGACTTCGTACGGCGTGCCTAGGCTCGCGGTCAGCAGAGTCAGCGTGCCGCCGGTCAGGGCTCCCTGGGCGATCCCGCGGCGCAGCGTCGCCGCACGGCGCCGCGGGGAGAATGGCACGCGTCCAGCCGGAGCGGCGGACATCAGCGCGCGCTCGAGCGAACGCGCGGAGAATGCACTCCACCCGAGCGAGGTGCAGGGCATCGGCCCCCAGAACGAGACGATGCCGGCGTTCTGCAGCGCCAGGTGCAGCACCGTGATGTCGGAGAAACCGACCAGCGGTTTCGGATGGCGCCTCGCGAGTTCCGGATCGAAGCTGGACAGAAAGCGGCTGACGCCATATCCGCCGCGCGCGCAGAAGATCGCCTTGATGCGCGGGTTTCGAAACGCCGACTCGAGGTCGTGCAGCCGTTGCCGGTCGGTCCCGGCTAGATAGCCGCGTTCCGTCAGCGCGTGTCGGCCCGGATTCACCCGGAGCCCGAGTTGTTCGAGGCGCTCGCGGCCAAGCGCCAGCAGTCGCGCGTTCAACACGGGCGACGCGGGGGCGACGAGCGCCACTTCGTCGCCGATGGCGAGACGCCGGGGAACGATCAGCGGTGCAATCACTCTTCCTCAGAACAGCAGTCGGCAAATGACATACGCGGCGACGATTCCTGAGACGTCGGTGATCAAGCTGGCCGCGAGCGTGTACCGTGTCTTGCGCACGGCGACGGCGCCGAAGTACACGGCCATCACGTAGAAGGTCGTTTCGGTGCTTCCCTGAATCACGCTCACCAGCCGTCCGATGAAGGAATCGGGGCCATTGACCTTGAAGATCTCTGAACTCATGGCGAATGCCGCCGACCCCGAGAGCGAGCGCATCAACGACGACGGCAGCGCTTCGGGTGGAAATCCGGCCCACGAAACCACGGGGCGGATAACCCAGACCAGCCAGTCCATGGCGCCGCTCGCGCGGAACATGCCGATGGCCACCAGAATGGCGACCAGATACGGCATGATGCGCACGCCAATCGTGAAGCCTTCCTTGGCGCCTTCGATGAAGCTCTCGTAGACGCGCACGCGCTTCACCGCGTAGGCGTACAGCGGAATGCCGAGGATCAGCAGGGGGACAATCCAGTTGGACGCACTGTTCGCGAGTTCCCTCATGCGGCACCTGCCTTCTTGCGCAGCGCGAACCAGCGGGCGAACAGCCTCGACACGACGATGGCGACGATCATCGACATCGCGGTGGCGAAGATGGTGCCGACAATCGTCTCGGACGGGTTCTTCGAACCCGCCGCCGCGCGAAGACTGATGACCATGACCGGAATGATCTGCAGCGAGCTGGAGTGCAGCGTGACAAACATGCACATCGCATCCGTCGCGCTTTCCTTGTCCGGATTTAGCGTCTGCAGCTCCTCCATCGCCTTGATGCCGAACGGCGTCGCGGCGTCGCCGAGCCCGAGCATGTTCGCGCCGAAGTTCATGGCGATCGCCCCGAGCGCCGGGTGATCGCGCGGCACGTCGGGGAACAGGACGCGAAAGACCGGGCGCAGGGCCCTCGCGAGCAGCTTCACCAATCCGGCATCGTCGGCGACGCGCATCAGTCCGAGGAAGAGCGTCATGCCACCGACGAGGCCGATGGCGAGTTCGATGGCGGTGGTGGCGGAGCTGAACATGGCGTTCGACACATCCGCCATGTGTCCCTTCACGGCGCCGCTGATGACCGCCGCGCCTATGAGCAAGAGCCAGACTATGTTCATCCTGCGGTGTCCCCGGTTCCGGGTCTCACTTCACTCAGCGGCCGCGCGGGCATTCGCCCACGCAGCTGCCAAGCACCGTGAGTCTACAGCCAGTTGGGATCGTGGGCTAGCACGGCGCGCTCGGCGAAGGACTGAAACGGTGCTACTTCGCCGCCGTCAGCGTGACCACGAGCGTGGTGTCCTCGCGGCGCAGCGTGGCGTGACGCAGCGTCAGGTGCACACCGTTCGCCTGAATACTGAGCGTGCCGGCGTCTTCACCGATCGCCGGCTCAGCGAAGCCCGCGACCCGCAGTTCGCGCACGCCGTTGAACAGCGGATGCGCGCCGGCGGACACAGTAAGTGCGTCGACGTCGCTGCCCGACTCGTCGATGATCTCGATCGTGCCGGCGGCGTTGCCGAGCTTGAGATAGCGCGTGTGCAGCAGGCCGCCGTCGACGCGCTCGACGTTGAGCGGGTCGAAGCCTTGCGGCCAGAGCGGCTCGCCCTCGGCCGGCTGGACGATGAGCCGCCAGCCTTGGCGATGATCAAAGGCCGCGCGGCGCGCCGTTCGCGTGCCGGCGATGGCAGCGGAATCTGCGGCGGCGGTCCGGCGCGCCGCTTCGCGCCGCTCCTCGTCGGGCGCGCAGGGAGCCGAAGGCGGTTGCGGCAAGAGCGCGGCGGCGAGCATCTCATCCAACGATTGTTTGTCGTTGGCTTCCAGCTCGTTCTTCCACTGTGGCGCAAAGCGATCGAGCAGCAGCGCGATGGCCGGACCGGTCGTGTATGTGCGCAGTCGCAGCGCCGATGCGGCGAACTCGCCCGCCGGGATAGGCACCGTCGCTCGGCCCGCGGCGAGAAGCTGCACGTACGCCGCGAGTCCTTCGTTGAGTTCGGTGAGGCGCTCGTACTTCACGAACGCCGAGTCGAGCCCATCGTAGCGAGACGTGCGCAGCGCGATGAATCCCCGCGCCCAGCAGACCGCCTGCCGCGGTGTGCTCTCGTCGAGCGCGTGGTGAAGCGCCTCGGTCTCCAGCCGGCGGAGCGCCAAGCGGCGCGCATCGTCGATCGGGTAGAGAAAAACGTCGCCTTCGTTCCCCTGCCACGTCGGATGTCGCCGCCGCTGATACACGTGAAACGACTCGTGCAGCGCGACGGCGGCGAGTTCGTCAGCCGTCGTCGCGGCGCCAGGCGCGTCGTTCATCAGCGTCGCGGTGGACTGCCCTCCGATGTCAGCGCTCGAGTTGGCGCTGACGGACGGGTGTCGGCCGGTCATTCCGAAGCCGGCACTGCCCGCAATCGGAAAGAACCCCGCTGGCGGCGCGGGATGGCGAAAGAGCGTCGTGGTTGTGCCGTCGAAGATGGCCAGCGGGATGGCGAGTGCGTCGAACCCCGGCCAGCGGACGCGGTCCGCATGGGCGCGAAGCGTGCGATCAATCTCGGAGGACGAGGGACGCTGTTGCGCGATCAGCGGACGCGCAGCGGCGATCGTGGCGAGGAGCGTGGCAGCCAGCGCGCGATTCATCATCAGTGGGGACGGCACGGAGAGAGAAGCGTAGAACGAAACGTACGGTGATTGGGCACCCAGAAACGCCGCATGGTTGCCGCGCGTTACGCCGTCCGCGGCACCGCCGACGGCGCCAAAGCCGACGTGCGTTCCATCTCCTTCGGAAACCGCGTGAACCAGCTCGTCACCAGCAGCAACTCGTCGATCTCGTGCGATGGCACCGTGCCGTCCGTGCGTTCGACCGGCGCGACGATGCTCGCGACCTTGGCGTCAAAGGCGCGACGCTGGTCGGCGGTGCGGGGGACGGGCAGCATGGCCCGCACGCGGCCGCGACGAATCACGTAGCTCACATCGTCGCCGTGCACCGCCGGGGGCGTGTACACGAACGAGAGCGACTCCACCGCAAAACGCAACCGCGCGAACTGCGTGCGTAGCGATTCGAGCCGCGTGATCTTGTCGCGCAATGTTGCCGCGCGCTCGAACTCAAGCTGGCCGCTCGCCTCTTCCATCGAGCTGCGCAGCGACGCCACCGGCACGTCGTTGGCCCCTTCGAGAAATGCGCGGGCCAGGGCAAACCGCGCCGCGTAGTCATCACGTCGCACCGCGCCCGCACATGGGCCCAGACACTTCCCGATCTCGTGCCGAATGCACCCTGGCGTGCGC
>JAHFCT010000116.1 GCA_023249375.1 Gemmatimonadota bacterium
CCGGCTAGCAGCCCCGCCATTGAGGCTTGAATGAGCTGTTCGCTCTCCGTGTCGAGGTTGCTCGTGGCCTCGTCGAGAATCAGGATCTGCGGACGTGCGAGGATGGCGCGCGCAATGGCGACTCGCTGCTGCTGGCCGCCCGACAACTTCACGCCGCGCTCGCCAATGAATGTCTCGTAGCCGTCGGGCAGGCGCACGATGAACTCGTGCGCGTTCGCACGCTGCGCCGCGTCCTCCACGTCCGCATCGGTGGCATCGTGGCGCCCATACGCGATGTTGTCGCGCACCGAGCCGTCGAACAGAAAAACGTCTTGCTGCACAATGGCGAGCAGATCGCGATACGTCGCGAGTTTGTAGTCGCGGATGTCCGTGCCGTTCAGAACGATTTGTCCCTTGGAGGGATCGTGGAACCGCGCCACGAGATCCGTGACCGTGGTCTTGCCAGCGCCGCTCCGCCCAACCAGCGCCACCACCGAACCGCCCGGCACCGTCACGCTGAAGTCGCGCACCACCGGGCGCCCTTCGCGATACTCGAACTCCACCGCCTCGATGCGCAGCTCATGCACCAGCGCGGGCGCATCGGTGGCGCCGGGCCGGTCGGGTTTGTCATTCTCGAGCGCGAGCAATTCGAACACGCGTTCCATCGCCGCCAACGATCGCTGCAACTCGGAGAACGAATTTACGATCTGCCAGACTGGATTTAGCAGCAGGAACGTGAACCACTGAAACGCCATGATGTCGCCGATCGATGCGCGGCCCTGCAGCTGCAGCACGCCGCCGTACCACATGATCACGACGTTCACGATGCCGAGCAGCAGCCCCCACGACGTCCAGATCACCATCTCGCGGCGCTGCGCGAACATCTCCTTGCGCAGGATCGTGTGCCGGCCGCGCAGGTAATCGAGCAGCTCCTGCATCTCGCGGCGGAAGGCGCGCACCACGCGAATGCCCGAGAACGTCTCGCCCACGCGTCCGTCCACCGCTTCGGCATCCTTGCGCACCGAGCGGTAGATGGGCCGGATGCGCCGCGCCGAGATGAAGCTGATGAGCACGATGCCGGGCAAGATTGCCAGCGCCGTGAGAGCCAGGCGCCAGTTGAGCACCATCAGGATGACGATCGCCACAACAAGCCGGATGAGCGACACCGCCGGCGACACGATGGCGAGTTGCAGCAGTCCAGTGGTGGTGTCCACATCGCCGGTGATGCGCGACAGGATGCCGCCGGTCTTCATGTCCCACAGACGGGGCAGCGGCAAGTGCAGCAAGCGCTCGAACAGCGCGCGCCTCAGCGCGAGCATCACCTTGGTGTTGAGCAGACGCTGGCGATAGTCTTTGAGCGCCGAGAGCAGGTTCGACAGGATGATGAGCGCGAGGAAGAGCGCACCGGCGGCATTCAGTCGAGCGAGCCGCATCGGCGCAGTCAGCCCGCTGGCGAGCAGCACCTTGTCGATGATGTAGCGAATGAACAGCGGCTCGACCATTTGCAGGCCAGCCGCAGCCAAGGCGAGCACGAAGAGTGCCGCCACTCCCCACACGTGCGGCCGAAGCCAGCGCAGGTACTCCTTTAGGTATTCGCGGCGAACGCGCCCCTTCTTCGCCACAGCGACGGCGGCGTTCGCCGGCTCGCCAAGTGCTGGATCGGCGGCATTCGCGCGCTCGTCCAGCCGGCGTTCGTGGTAGTCCTTCAGGAACTGCCGAAATCGCGCGCGCGACGAGCGCGGTCGGACGGGGCGCGGCTGGTCGTCGGTCATGGGGGGCGGGGAGGGCGTCAGAATGCCAGCCTCTCACCATACACAGGCACAGCCACGCCCGCCACGCCCGCACGGGACGCTCCCCTATCTTTCGAGGGCACGGGGCAACCAATCGCCGCCCAGTCACTGACTTACGGGCGGGGACTGTCGCCAACTCAATTCAGGATCCACATGCGCACGACAAGCCAGCGTTCCATCACTAGCCGTATCGCCGCCGAACGTCGCGTCGCGCACACCGTGCGTTTCGCGCGTGTGCTCGGGTGCGCCGCGATCGCCGGCCTGTTCGTACCATTCGTCGTCGCGGCGCAGGAGCCGTTGACTCCGCCCACCGACGCGCAGCTCGTGACGCGCGTCAACGAGTACATGGGCCGCCTCGAGAGCTTCGGTTACAACGGCGGCGTCCTGGTCGTGCGCGGCGGCAAGGTGGTGTTGGAACGCAGCTACGGCTGGGCCAACCGCGCGGCTAATCTGCGCGCCGACACCAACACGGTCTACAGTCTCGGCTCCATCACCAAGCAGTTCACGGCGGCCGCCATTCTGCGCCTCGAAGAACTCGGCAAGCTGCACACCACCGACTCCATCGCGCGCTTCTTCCCTGCAGCACCGGCCGACAAGCGCAACATCACGCTGCATCAGCTGCTCACGCACACCGCGGGGTTCAACTCCGATTACTCGCCGTCCGACTACGAAGAGACGTCTCC
>JAHFCT010000005.1:0-92379 GCA_023249375.1 Gemmatimonadota bacterium
TAGAACGGCAAATCGTCGTCCGCCTCGAGCCCACCCGGGAACTCCTCGAAGTCGCCCGACGGCGCGCTGGCCGCGCCGCTCTTGGCCGGTGAGGCCGCGCGGCCGCGCGACGGCGCGCTGCTGCTGTCGAAATCGCCGCCGCCACCGCCCTTGCCGCCGAGCAGCATGATCTCGCGGACGTTGATCTCGGTGACGTACTTCGTCTGGTTCTCCTTGTCCTGGTACTGGCGGTACTCGATGCGCCCCTCGACGTAGAGCTTTTCGCCCTTCTTGCAGTAGCGCTCGATGATGTCGGCCAGCCCCTGCCCGGCGCCCTTCGCGTTCCACGCGACGCACTTGTGCCACTCGGTCTTCTCCTGCTTCTCGCTCCCGCCCTGCCCGCCCCACGAGCGGCTGGTCGCCAGCGAGAACGACGCCACCTTGCTCCCCGTCGACGTCGTGCGGATTTCGGGATCGTTCCCGAGATTCCCAATCAGCGTCACCTTGTTCAAGCTGCGGCTCACAACTCCTCCTGTCGTATGAAGTCCGTACGTCGTCGTTGACGGTAAATGTACCCCCACGGTCTGACACCACCAATCCGATGCACCTGACACCGTCTCATTGCGGAGGCCTCGCGGAGCGCCGCTGGAAATCGCGCCGCTAGAGATCGCGCCGCAGCACCAGCGCGTCTTCGCTCGGATTCTTGTAGTACATCGGCCGCCGGCCCACCTCATGGAAGCCGCGCGCCTCGTACAGTTGCCGCGCCGCCGCATTCGACGCGCGCACCTCGAGAAACATCACCATCGCCCCGTCGGCATGTGCCTGCGCGAGCAGCGCCTCCATCAACCTCGCCCCCAGCCCGGCCCCGCGCCGCGCGGGATCGACCGCGAGGTTGGCGAGTTCACACTCCTCACCCGACGTCCACACCACCGAGTAGCCGGCGATGCCCGTGCCGTCTTCCACAACGCTCACGCGAACAAAGTCGCGCGCGAGTGATTCACTGAAGCTCTTGCGTGACCACGGATCGCCGAACGACGCCTGTTCGATGACCGCGATGGCGTCGAGATCGGCTTCGGTGGCCGAACGAACGGTGATCACGAACCGCCCGCCAGCGGCCGACCGTGCGCCGCCTCCCACCGCACCTGCGCCTCGGCGAGCCGTCCGTATGAGGGTTCCCACGCATCGAGGTCGACCGGTCCGTCCGCGACGCACCGGTCGAGCAGCGCGGCGACGCCGCGCGCGTGCGGCGGCCGCGGCGGCGATTCCAACGGCCCCACGATCACCGCGTCCGTCGCCCGCAACTCGTCAACCGTCGCGAGTGCCGCCACCCCATCGATCGTCACGCGCCCGTCGGGATGCATCACAACGGGCTGCGCGTATCGCTCGCCACGCATCGCGTCGAGCGTCGCGATGTAGCGGCCTGCGGCGAGCGGCGGCTCCGATCCTGCCACCACGAGCGCCAGCGACGACATCGCGAACAGCGGCACGCCCGCCCCGTGCGCGATGCCCTTGGCGATGGCCGCCGCGATGCGCAGCGACGTGAAACTCCCCGGCCCGGCCCCGCACACCACGCGCGCCACGTCGCGCGGCACCGCCCGCGCGTCGGCCAGCACCGCGAGCACCGCCGGCATCAGCCGCTCCTCGTGCTCGCCGCGCATCAGCGCCTCGCGCGCCGACACGAGCACGCCGTCGCGCAGCACCGCGACGGTCCCGACGTACGTCGACGCATCGAGCGCCAGCGTCAAACCCGGCGCGCTCACCACGTCGCCCTCCGCCGCGTGTCGTCGCCCTCGACATGCGCGAGCGTGATCGCCAGCGCGTCGTCCGGCAGCAACGCCCCCGCGCGATCGGGCCATTCGATGACGACGAGCGCGCGTTCCGCCAGCAGCGACTCCCATCCGATGTTGGCCAGTTCGTGCGGGCCGCGGATGCGATAGAGGTCGAGATGATAGAACCGGCGGTGCTCGCGCGCCGTGTACTCGTGCACCAGCGCGAACGTCGGACTGGTCACGGGCTCCACTACGTCGAAGCCGCGCCCGATCGCGCGGGTGAGCGTCGTCTTGCCCGCACCCAAGTCGCCGGCAAGCGTGATGACACTTGGCAGCAGCGTCTTGGCCATCTCGCCGATGTTCATCCCGAAGAACGTGAGCTCCTCGAGCGTCATCACCCGATCCCCGTGACCGAGCAATGCGGACAGTGGAGCGTCCACGCTATCGCCCCGCCCGCCACGGCGCCCGGCGCGCGCCGTGGCTGCGCTCGCCCATCGCCGCCTTGATCTCGAACAACTCGTCGCGCAATCGGGCCGCCGCCTCGAAGTCGAGCGCCTTCGCCGCTTCCTTCATTTCCTCTTCGAGCTGCACGACGAGCTTGGGCAGATCCTCGACGCCGTAGTGCGCGGCCGCCTCGGCCACCTTCTTCTGATGCTTGGTGCTCTCGCGCGCCTTCTCGCGTCCCTCGCGTTCGTCGCGGGCGTCGGCGACGCGCGTCAGCACGCGGATCTGCTCCGTGCTCTTCGTGACGCCGCGCGGAATAATGCCGTGCTCGCGGTTGTGCGCTTCCTGCACGGTGCGGCGGCGGTTGGTCTCGTCAATCGCGCGCTGCATCGAACCGGTAATCCGGTCCGCGTACATGATGGCGCGCCCTTCGGCATGGCGCGCCGCACGCCCCATCGTCTGAATCAGTGAACGGTCCGACCGCAGAAAGCCCTCCTGGTCGGCATCGAGAATCGCGACGAGCGAGACCTCCGGCAAGTCGAGCCCTTCCCGGAGCAGGTTGATGCCGACCAGCACGTCGAACTCGCCGAGGCGCAGGCCGCGCACGATCTCCATCCGTTCAATGGCGTCGATGTCCGCGTGCATGTAGCGCACGCGGCACCCCATCTGCTGCAGATAGTCGGTGAGATCCTCGGCCATCCGCTTGGTGAGCGTCGTGACGAGCACGCGTTCACCCTTGCGTTCGCGAATGCGAATCTCGCCGAGCAGATCATCCACCTGGCCTCGCACGGGACGAATCTCGAGCGTGGGATCGATGAGTCCGGTCGGCCGGATGATCTGCTCCACCACCACGCCCTGCGAGAGCTGCAGTTCGAGATCGGCCGGCGTCGCCGAGACGAAGATCGCGCGCGGCGTCAGCGTGAGAAATTCGTCGAACATCAGCGGCCGGTTGTCGAGTGCGCTCGGCAGGCGGAAACCGTACTCGACGAGCGTCGTCTTGCGCGAGCGGTCGCCGTTGAACATCCCCCCGATCTGCGGCAGCGTGACGTGCGATTCGTCGATGACGACGAGGAAATCCTCGGGGAAATAGTCGAAGAGCACGGCGGGCCGCTCGCCGGCGCTGCGCCCCGAAATGTGCCGCGAATAGTTCTCGATGCCGGCGCAGGTGCCGACCTCGAGCAGCATCTCGATGTCGAAGTTCGTGCGCGACTCGAGTCGCTGGGCCTCGAGCAGCTTCCCCGCCTCCTTCAGCGCGGCGAGGCGTTCGCGCAGCTCGTCCTGCACCAGGCGAATCGCGCGCTCGAGCGTGGGCCGCGAGGTCACGAAGTGCTTCGCTGGGTAAATCGCGGCACGCGTCAGCGGCGTGATCGTCTCGCCGGTCATCGGGTTGATCTTCGAGATGCGCTCGATGACGTCGCCCCACATCTCGACGCGCACCGCCTGCTCCTCGTACGCCGGGAAGATCTCCACGGTGTCGCCGCGCACGCGGAAGGTGCCGCGCTCGAACGCGACGTCGTTGCGTCCGTACTGGATCTTCACGAGGCCGCGCAGGATCTCATCGCGGGCGATCTTCTGCCCCGTCGTGAGATGCACCATCTGCTCGCGGTACTGCACGGGGTCGCCGAGGCCGTAGATCGCGGAGACCGTCGCGACGATGATGACATCCTCGCGCTCCATCAGGGACGAGGTGGCACGCAGGCGAAGCCGGTCGATGTCCTCGTTGATCGACGCGTCCTTTTCGATATACGTGTCGCTCGTCGGGACGTACGCTTCGGGCTGATAGTAGTCGTAGTACGAGATGAAGTACTCGACGGCGTTGTTCGGGAAGAACGACTTGAGCTCACCGTAGAGCTGCGCCGCCAGCGTCTTGTTGTGCGAAAGCACGAGCGTCGGACGGCCGTGGTTCCGGATGACGTTGGCGACCGTCATCGTCTTCCCCGAACCCGTGACGCCAAGCAAGGTCTGGAACCGGTCGCCACGCACGATCCCCGCGGTCAGCTCGGCGATGGCCTTGGGCTGATCGCCGGCAGGTTCGAACGGCGCCTGCAGGTCGAAAGGAACGGTCGACATTCGGTGCAATATAATGATTCGGTGTTTATTCGGTAGCCCGTCGCACTGAGCGCGCGACAAAAGTCGGACGCGGCTCGATCTGCCGCCTTCGGCGGTCCGACGCGCGTGCTTTGTCGAATTCAGGGACGCGGAGTCAAGGTCGGCGCGCCCTGAACCGATCCTCTCGGTAGTTGAAGTCCTGACGAGTCCACCTAACCAGCCGCGACCATGACGTCCTCTCGCGCCGACGCGAGTCGTTCACATACCGCTGTCGATGTCCTCGACGCCGGATACCGCTTCTCGGACCGATTCTTCGGGCTGTACATCGCCGCCCATTTTCCGGTCGCTCTCGTTCTCGCGGCACAATACGGCACCTGGTGGGCAGCGATCATTGTCGGTGGCGCGCTGGCAGCCGCCGCGCTCGCCACGACCCGACTGATGCCCGGCACGATGGCGAGCCGCGCGACGGTCGCCATCACGCTGATGGGCTTTTCGGCGCTCTTCATACATCAGACGCACGGCGTCGCCGAGGCGCATTTTCACGTCTTCGCGTCGCTCGCGTTCCTCATCTACTATCGCGACTGGCGGGTGCCGGCCATCGCGGCAGCCACCATCGGCGCGCACCACATCGTCTTCTATCTGCTGCAGGTCGACGGCGCCGGGGTCTTCCTCTTCACCGCCTCGAAGCTGAGCACGGGCCTCAGCGGGCTGATTCCGCTTGCCATCCACCTCGGTTTCATCGCGCTCGAAGCGGGGACGATCATCTTCCAGGCGCAGCACTTCGCCGGGGAAGCACGCACGACGAATGCCGTGTTCGAGACCGCCAGCCGATTGGCGATTGGCGACGTGTCGTACGAGCCGGAAGGCGACGGCGTCGCCGCCGCCGTGCGGCAGGTCGTGCTCTCCGTGCGCGGACTGGTCTCGCAGCTGCGCGAACTGGCGCAATCGGTCGATCGCGGCGATCTCTCGGCTCGCGTGAGCACCGTCGGCTCACAGGGCGCGTTCCGCGAAGCGCTCGAGGGGGCCAACGCCACGGTTCAGGCCGCCGAGCGGTCGGCGCGTGCGGCGCGCGATGAGCAGGAGCACGCCGCGCATTTCCTCAGCGATCTCAGCGACGTCGTCGCGCGCCTCGAGGCGCGCGATCTGTGCCAGGGACTGACGGGACGCTATGCCGCCACGTACCAAACGACCGCCGAGGCGCTCAACCGCGCGATTACCACGCTCGACGCCGCACTCGCCGACGTCGCCGGCGCATCGACCGAAGTCTCCGCCGCTGCCGCCCAGATCACGGCGGGGAGCGAAACGCTCTCACACGGGGCGTCGCGTCAGGCGGCGGCGCTGCAGGAAGTGTCGTCAAACCTGCAGGAACTCTCCTCGATGTCGAGCAAGAGCGCCGAGCACGCCGAGACCGTGCGCAGCCTCGTCGACGCGGCCGCCGACGCGTCCGTCGCCGGCGGCGATTCCATTCAGCGGCTCGGCGCCGCCATCGGCGAGATCAGCGCGTCGAGCGCGGCGACGCAGAAGATCGTGCGCACCATCGACGAGATCGCCTTCCAGACCAACCTGCTCGCGTTGAACGCGGCGGTGGAAGCGGCGCGCGCCGGAGATGCCGGCCGCGGCTTCGCCGTGGTGGCGGAGGAAGTGCGCGCGCTCGCGATTCGCAGCGCGGCGGCCGCCAAGCAGACCGCCGAGCTGATCGAGGGCGCGGTGCTGAGTGCGGCGCGCGGCACGTCGATCTCGGCGGAAGCGCGCACGGCGTTCGATCAGATCGGTGCGGGAGTCGCTCGCGTGCAGGCGGTCATTGGCGAGATCGTCGAGGCGGCCGACCAGCAGCGGCGCGGCGCCGCCGATATCGCGCAAGCGGTCGAGTCGGTGAACCGCGTCACGCAGGACACCGCGGCGACATCGGAAGAGTCGGCCGCCGGCGCCCGTGAACTGGCGGCGCAGGCGGAGTCGATGTCGGAACTCGTCGGAAGCTTCCAGCTCTCCGGCGGCGCTTCACCGCCGCGCCTTCGCGTCGCGTAGGAGTCCGTCGTCGGCCTAGAAGTGCGGCAACAGCGGGCGCTGCCACGGCACGCCGGCGAGGATGAGCGCGAGTGAGAGCGCCACGCCGATCGCGGCCCGGCGGTGCCGCACGGCGTCGTCCGGCCCGCGCCGCGCGATGATCCCTGATGCCGTGGCGGCGACGACGCCGAGCAGCATCACGAACGGATGCTCGGCGACGAAGAACCGCACGCCGGGCTCGCGCATCGCCGCGCCCAGGTCGCCCATCGCCTGCCGCGTCAGCGGGCTCACGCCGTAGAGGATGACGCCGAGCAGGAACTGCACGTGCACGGACATCGTGAAGAACGAGAGCGCGCGCTTGGCGCCGCCCGCGTACTCGACGCCGCCGTTGACGCCCTTCAGTGCGCGGAGCAGCGCGACGACGGCGAGGATGAGGACGAGCCAGCGGAGGAGGTTATGGAGGGCGAGAAGCATGGGAGATTGAGGACAGGGATCACGGATCTCGATCAAGGATCACGAATCAGGAAGTTGATCGCGATGGTCTGGTGGAGCGGGTGGGTTGCGTTGCGGCGGCACAGCGAGGCCTTGGCGCCACTCGGACGGCAGGCGAACTCGTGACAGTCTGGCGGCACAGGGCGATTCGGACAGCACCCGAACATTCAGGCCGCGCCCGTCTAATCGCAATCGCAATCCGGAATCCTGATCACGGATCGTGATCCGTGATCCCTGTCCTGAATCGCCCTTAGCCGTCCGCCGTCAGCCGCTCCCGCCGCGACACTTCGGTGACGCCCTTCACGCGCCGCGCGGCCCGAATGATCTTGTCGAGATGGGCGAGATTCTCCACTTCCACCAGCGCGGCCCCGGTGACGCGGCCATCGATTGACTTGAGTTCGAGCGTCTTGATGTCCGTGCCGGTCGCGCTCACGGCGGACGCGAGATCGGCGTAGAGGCCGCGCCGGTCGTTCCCCTCGATGTGCAGCCGGATGATGAAGCGCTCGCCCTCGCGTTCCTTCCAGTCGATCTCGAGGCGGCGTTCGGGTTCGTGAACCAGAAACAGCAGATTCGGACAGTCGCCGCGGTGGATGCTCACGCCGCGGCCGCGCGTCACGTAGCCCACCACCTTGTCGCCGGGCACCGGCTGGCAGCATTGCGCGTAGCGTACCATCAGGCCGTCGGCGCCCTGCACGCGGATGCCCTTCGACGTGTCCGACCGCTTCATGCGGTCCAGCAGGCGCTCGAGCGGGCTCGCCTTGAGCTGCTGCGGGTCCGTGTGCTCGTCGACTTCGGGGAAGAGCGCCTTCAGCAGCTGCGTGATGTTGATGTCGCCCTGCGCGATCGACGCGAGCACGTGGTCCGCATCGAAGAGCTTGAGCACGCCCGCCGCCTTGGCGAGGTCGTCGTCGCTCAGCTTCGCCAGTTTGCGGCGGCGCAGTTCGCGGTCGAGGATTTCGCGCCCGATCTGCCGCGATGCCTTGTGCTCCTCGACGCGCAGCCACTGGCGGATCTTGTGCCGCGCGCGGCCGGTGTGCACGTGGGCCAGCCAGTCACGGCTGGGCCGCGCCGTGGCCGACCGCGCGATCTCCACCGTTTCCGAGTTGCGCAGCTCGCGCGACAGCGGCACGATGCGACCGTTCACCTTGGCGCCCTGTACGTGCAGGCCAAGCTCCGAGTGCACGGCAAAGGCGAAGTCGATGGGCGTCGCCCCTTTGGGGAGCTGGATCACGTCGCCCTTCGGCGTGAACACGAAGATCTCGTCCTGATACAGATCGAGCTTCAGGAACTCGAGGAACTGGTCCGGCGTCTCGGCGTCGAGCTGCAGTTCCAGCACCTGGCGGAACCAGTGCAGCGCGCGGTCCAGGTCATCGCCGCGGTTCTTCTCGCCTTCCTTGTACCGCCAGTGCGCCGCGATGCCGTAGTCGGCCGTGCGATGCATCTCCATCGTGCGGATCTGGATCTCGAAGAGCTGGCCATCCGGCCCGAAGACCGTCGTGTGCAGCGACTGGTAGCCGTTTGACTTCGGCTGCGCGATGTAGTCCTTGATGCGCTCCTGCAGCGGCGACCACGCGCCGTGGATGACGCCGAGGGCGTGATAGCATTCGGGCACATTTTCGACGAGCACGCGGATGGCGTAGAGGTCGTAGACGTCATCATACGACTTGTCGCCCTTCTGCATCTTCTTGTTGATCGACCACAGGTGCTTTGGCCGGCCGCTCACCTCGTGTACCAGGACCCCGCTTTCCTTGAGCCGCTGCATCAGCGGTGTCGACATCTTCTGGATGAGCGCCTCGCGATCGCCGCGCGTCTGCTGCACGAGACGCGCGAGCGTGCGGTACTCCTCGGGCTCGAGGTAGCGGAACGCGAGATCCTCGAGCTCGGCTTTCATCGCCGCGAGGCCGAAGCGATGCGCCAGCGGCGCGTAGAGGTCGCGCGTCTCCAGCGCGATGCGACGCCGCTTCTCCTCGGGCATGTGCTCGAGCGTCCGCATGTTGTGCAGGCGATCAGCCAGCTTGATGAGGATGACGCGCGCGTCCTTCGCGATCGAGAGCAGCAGCTTGCGGTAGTTCTCGACCTGGCGCTCCTCACGCGAACCGGTCGGCAGATGGCCGATCTTCGTGACGCCATCGACGATCTGCGCCACCTCGCGCCCGAACTCGCGCTCCAGCTCCTCGCGCGTGATCTCGGTGTCCTCGATGACATCGTGCACCAGCGCGCTGGCCACCGTCACCGTGTCGAGCTGCAGCTCGGCGAGGATCTTGGCCACCTCCACGCAGTGCGTGACGTAAGGATCGCCGTTCATCCGCGTCTGGCCGAGGTGCGCCTTCTCGCTGAACCGGTAGGCGCGCGACAGCAGATCGGCGTCGAGGCGCTCTGGATGCGCGTCGGCCGTGAGTTCCCAATTCGGGATGATGTCGGCGAGGACGGGGGAGATCACGATTGAGGACCTAGATCACGAATTCCGATCCTGGATTCCGATTTCGGAATTGGATGGCGATGGCACGGTGCGCCGCTGACAGAAAACGGGGCCCGCCGCGGCTGCGGAGGGGACCCCGTTTGCAGATGCTTCTCCTCTCAAACTGACGCCCAGATGCGCGGTGTCAAGGGGATGCCGTGCAATACGCCGATGTAGTGCCGCCCATGGCGCTCACATCATCCCCGCCTCCGCAAACGACAGATACCGCCCGCGACCGACAATCACGTGATCGTGCACCGGAATGTCGAGCAGCCGCCCCGCCGCCACGAGCTGATCGGTCACCGCCCGGTCATCGGCGCTCGGCGTGGGATCGCCGCTCGGATGGTTGTGCACGAGGATGATCGCCGCCGCGCGCTCCGCGATGGCCTCGCGAAACACCTCGCGCGGATGCACAAGCGACGAGTTCAGGATGCCGCGCGTGACGCAGACGTCGCGTTCCAACCGGTGCTGCGCGTCCAGAATAGCCACGTGGAATTCCTCCACCGGCAGGTCTTCCAGCCGCGGCGCGAACGCGCGCCACACGTCCCGCGGCGCCCGCAGCGGCAGCGCCTCGCCCGGTGTTTCGCTCGCCAGTCGCCGCCCGAGTTCGAGCGCGGCGTGAATCGCCACGGCGCGCGTCGCGCCGAGTCCCGGCACCTCGGCGAGCGACGCGAGCGGACGGTCGCCCACGCGACGCAGCGATCCGTCTGAACGACTGAGCACCTCATGAGCCAGGGCCAGCGCCGGCCGCCCGCGGGTGCCGGGACCGATGACGAGCGCGAGCAGTTCAGGAGCGGAGAGGGCGCGCGCGCCGAGGGCGCGCAGCCGTTCGCGCGGCCGATCGGTGGGCGAAAGCCCCTGCGGGGCGAGAGGAAGTGCGCTCATGCCGCACCGTAACACCCGAGACGCCGCGGGCCCTCATCCATCAAACGCAGGTCGGCGCGCGGTATTCCCGCGCGCCGACGTGCACACCGATCCGTGCGGCTCGGCTTTACGGAGTCGGCGGCACCTTCGACGACGACGCGGCCGCGCCGACGGCCGCACGCGATTCCGCGCTGCGCGACGACTGCGCCTGCGACGCCGTCTGGCCGGACGAGGATGACGACGTACTGGGCGTCGGCGCACTTGCCGCGGCACCCGATGTGCCTGACGAAGCAGACGACGAGCCCGACGACGAGCCCGTGGCTGACGACGTGCCGTTATACGTCGTGCCAACGCGCGACCCGCCGCGATAGCCACCTGATGCCGAGGGGTCACCCGCACTCCCCGCCCTGTAACCCTGTTCGCTGGGAGTCAGCGTTCGGCTCGGCGGCACCCACGCGCCCGTCGTGTTGATCGCGCGCCCCGTGAACGACTCCATCGGCGGCTGCGCGCCCATGACAATAGTGGCCCTTCCGGGCGCTGCCGGATTCTGGACGCCGTGACGGTACGAGCGATATCCCTCGTCCGCCGGCGCGCCGACCACCGCTGGCGTCGGACGCACCCCGCGCGGAACTACGCGGTACCCTTCCTCGAGCGTTGCGCTCGGCGTCGCGGGCGTCGAGCCAATGCCACGGCGGATCACGCGCGCATCTTCGATTTGGGCGTCCGTCTTGGGCGGGATCTTGCGAGCGGGGAACCTCAGATCTTCCGTCTTGCCGCTGTCGGCGCCCGGAGTCGTGGGCGGTGCCTGCTGTGCCTGCGTAGGCCGCGGCCCTGGACAGACGAACATTCCCGAGCCGAAGTAGAACTCGGCGGACACCGTGTACACGCCGCTCGGGCAACGGAACTGGACGCTCTGGACCGCAAATTGCTGGCGGTACATATCGTCGGCGATCTCCAGCATGTCAACCACGACATCATCCACGCCGGCACCAGCAGGAGTCACCGCGTTCACGATGTCGTCGAGCATCGCTTCGGGCGCGTACACGCTGTTCGAGATCGCGCGGAATCCCACCACCTGCTGCAGCCAGTGCTGCGCCCCCTCGGGCGAGCCCACGCGGCGCAACGGCTTGCGCGAGGCCACGAGCAGCAACGTTCGCACCATGCCGAACGACTGCGAGCCGGTCCAGCCGGTCTCGTAGTAGTACGATGCGATGCGGCCGGCGCCGTCGAGCATGTAGATGGGCCGCGCGTAGGGCATCGAGTTGTTCCAGCCGGCGTAGTTGTACTGCGACCGGAACGGGCGCGAGAGCAGGTACTCACCCGCGTCGGCCGCGTGTGTCGACTCGTACGATGACCGCGGGTAGATCTGCTGCACCCCCTGTCCGGGGATGACTTCGAAGACCACGACGTACGCGGGCTGGTCGATGTAGAACACGCCCTCGCCCGAGCCATGGCGCAATGACGCCTCGAGCGGCCGGTCAGCCTGCGCGGCCGCCGCGGCGGCGCTGATCGCCACGAGTGCCGCAACCTCTAGCATGCGCATAGCCCCTCCAGTTCTGGATGGCTGGGAACTGCCTCTACTGGAAGACTCGCGAGTGCCCGCTTGCCGCGCAATAGCCAGTGTGCGGAGCCTCTAAGCGTCGGTGGCACGAGCGATGCGTGCAGAGACTCGCTGAGGCGTGGTCACGGCCCCGCTTACAGCGACGCCCCGTGGCACTTCTTGAACTTCTTCCCTGACCCGCATGGACACGGATCGTTGCGACCGACCGTCGACCAGTCCTGCACGCCCGCCGCGCCCGACGGCGCTCCCACAATCGCACCGCTCAGCGAACGCGCCCGCCCCGCGCCGAGGATCATCGGGTCAGGCTTGATCGCCTCGTCCTCGGCTCCCGGCTCACCTGGCCCGATGTCGAGCACTTCCTCTTCCGGCACGTCCTCGGCGACGCCGAGCGCGTTGAAGCGGCGCTTCGTCTCGGGCGGGGCCGCTGGTGCGGGCTGCTCGTAGACGAGCTGCACGCGCAGGAACCGCTCGGTGAACGTGTGCTGGATGTCCGTCATCAGGTCGACGAACATCGTGTACGCTTCCTGCTTGTACTCGAGCAGCGGATCCTTCTGCCCCCACGCGCGGTAGCCAATCGAGTTGCGGAGCTGGTCGAGGTCGTAGAGGTGATCCTTCCACTTCTCGTCGAGCACGTTCAGCATCACGAGGGCAAGCACCTGCGCGCCGTGGTCGGCGAGCTGCTCCAGCTTCGCGTGGAACGCCTTCGTTCCGGCCTCGGCGCCGTGCGTCCGCGCATCGGGGATGGTCTGCGGACGCGTGCCGTCGGGCTCGAAACACGGCACCGACAGGAGGTAGTGCATCAGCAGGTCCTGCCGGAGCAGATCGAGATCCCAATCGAGCGACGTGTCGTATGAGGCGAGGCTCGTCTCGATGCGCCGGCCGACGGCCTGCTCCACCATCTTGATCGCTTCGCCCTTCAGCTCTTCGCCGCCCTCGAGCGCAAATGCGCGCAGGTTGTAAATCACCTCGCGCTGCTGGTTCATCACGTCGTCGTAATCCAGCAGCCGCTTTCTGCTCTGGAAGTTCTGCAGCTCGACGCGCTTCTGGGCCTGCTCGATGGAGCGCGTGATGAGCGGATGCGTGAGCATCTCGCCCTCCTGCGCGCCCAGCCGGTCCATCAACCGCGCAATGCGGTCGGACCCGAAGAGACGCATCAGGTCGTCTTCGAGCGACAGGAAGAACTGCGACGCGCCCGGATCGCCCTGGCGGCCGGCGCGGCCGCGCAGCTGGCGGTCGATGCGCCGTGACTCGTGCCGCTCGGAGCCGATGATGTGCAGGCCGCCGCACTCCGACACATCGATGTCCTTGCCGTCGGGATCCTTGATGCGCGACGGTTTCGACGGCAGCACGCCCTCGCCGAGTTTGATGTCGGTGCCGCGGCCGGCCATGTTCGTCGCGATCGTCACGCCGCCGTACTGGCCGGCGAGTGCCACGATCTCGGCTTCGCGCTGGTGGTACTTGGCGTTCAGCACCTGCTGCTTGAGTCCGGCGCGCGTGAAGAGGCGCGACAGCGTCTCGGACGCCTCCACCGACGTCGTGCCGACGAGCACCGGGAAGCCCAGCCCGTGCAGGCGCTGCGTTTCCTCGACAATCGCGTTGTACTTCTCACGCCGCGTCTTGTAGACGAGATCGTGACGGTCGTCACGGATGATCGGCCGGTTCGTGGGAATGACGGCGACTTCGAGCCCGTAGATCTGGAAGAACTCCGTCTCTTCGGTCTCGGCGGTACCGGTCATGCCCGCCAGCTTTTCGTACATGCGGAAGTAGTTCTGGATGGTGATGGTGGCGAGCGTCTGCGTCTCGCCCTTCACCTGCACTCCTTCCTTGGCTTCCACCGCCTGGTGCAAGCCCTCACTCCACCGGCGCCCGTGCATCGTGCGGCCGGTGAACTCATCGACGATGAGCACCTGACCTTCCACGACGACGTAGTTGACGTCCTTCTCGTACAGCGAATGCGCGCGCAGCAGCTGATGAATGATGTTCAGCTTCTCGCTCTTGATGGCGTACTCGCCCTCGATCACGCGGCGCGCCTCGAGCTTCTCGGCGGCCGACAGGTCGTGGCTGTGCTCGATGCGGTGCACTTCCAACGAGATGTCCGGAAGCACGAACTGGTCGTGGTCCGACGGGCTCAGGAAGTCGACGCCGCGGTCGGTGAGGTGCACCGTGTGCCCGCGTTCGTCGAGCACGAAGAGCAGGTCGTCCTCGAGGTCGCGGAACTGCTGCTTGGCCGGCGGCACTTTGCGGTCGGCGATGACCTCGAGCTCCTGCTTCTGCACGAGGATCTTGACGCCCTGTTCCTGCAGCCCCTTCAGCAGCCGCTTGTTCTTGGGATTGCCGAGCTGTGCCTTGTAGAACGCGAGCCCCGCCGCCGTGTGGTCGTCTTCTTCCATCGCCTTCTCGCCGCGCGCGACGAGGTCGTTGGCGAGCTCGGTCTGGCGGCGCACAAGGCGCACCACGGCCGCGTTGTACTCGGCGTACTGGCCGTCGCTCTCGTTCCCCACCGGGCCGCTGATGATGAGCGGCGTCCGCGCCTCGTCGATGAGCACCGAGTCCACTTCGTCCACGATGGCGTAGACGTGCGGGCGCTGCACGCGCTGGTCGGTGGCGACCACCATGTTGTCGCGCAGGTAGTCGAAGCCGAACTCGTTGTTGGTGCCGTACGTGATGTCGGCGAAATACGCGGCGCGGCGCTCGGGTGTGCCCGGCTCGGTGTCGTCGAGCACGGCGACGGTGAGGCCGAGGTAGCTGAACAGGTGCCCCATCCACTGCGAGTCGCGGCGGGCGAGGTAGTTGTTCACCGTCACCAGATGCGTGCCGCGCCCGGGAAGCGCGTTCAAGTACAGCGGCAGCGTGGCGACGAGCGTCTTGCCTTCGCCGGTCGCCATTTCCGCGATCTTGCCGAGGTGCAGCTGGATGCCGCCGATGAGCTGCACATCGTAGTGCACCATGTTCCAATCGGTCTCGCGACCCGTCACCATCAGCTTGGTGCCGAGCAGGCGGCGCGCCGCTTCCCGCACCGTCGCAAACGCCTCGGGCAGCAGTTCGTCGAGCACGTCGCGAATGGCGCGGCGGTACTCGCCCTCGAGGCCGCCGCGGGCGTCGGCGCCCATCAGCTGGTCGTCGATCGCGTCACGCTCGGCGGCGTCGGCCACCGAGCGCTTGCGCTCCTTCAACTCGGCAATGCGACCCTGCAGCGACTGCGTGCGCTCCGTAATCACGGCGCGGAACTTCACGGTCTGCGCGCGCAGCTCATCTTCGCTCGCCGACGCCAGGCGCTGGCCGTGCTCGTCAATCTCGGCGAGAATCGGCTTGATGCGCTTCAGTTCGCGGTCATGCCGTGTGCCGAAGACGGCGCCCAGCAACTTGTTGAACATGCAATCCCCTCTATCGGTACAGGCCGTGCGCCGCGATATACGCCGCGACGGCATCCGGCACGAAGCCCTGGATGGAACGCCCCGCCGCCACACGAGCGCGGATCTCGGTCGCCGAGATGTCCACGCGCCGCGTCGACAGTGCCGTCACGCCGGCCGGCAGGGAGAATCCGTCCCCGCTCCGGGTGAGCACCACGATCTCCGCCAGCGCCCGTATGGTCTCGGGCTCCCGCCACTTCGGCAGCAGCGCCGCCGCATCTGTCCCTATGAGCAGGAACAGTGCCGCGCCAGAGTACCGCTCCCGGAATGCGCGGAGCGAGTCGACGGTGAAAGATAACCCACCGCGGTCCAGTTCCAGCGCATCGACGCTGAATCGGGCGTCCCCCTCGGCCGCCAGCCTGGTCATGGCCAGCCGGTGCTCCGCCCCCGAGGCATCCGCCCCCTTCAGCGGCTGCTGGGCCGCGGGCACCCAGATGACCCGGTCGAGCGCCAGCGACTCGGCGGCGTCCACCGCCGCCAGGAAGTGTCCGAGGTGCGGCGGATCGAACGTCCCGCCGAAAATGCCGATCTTCACGAGCTAGGGCGCCGGCTTGGCCGGCACTGCGCTGGAGTTTCCGGCCGGAGTGGCCGTCGAGTCCTTGGGCTCCATGCCCACGCACGCTTTGAGCACGCCCGGGTCCGTCGGGTAGAGCGTATGGAGCGTCGCGCACACTTCGCGCGCATCCTCCTTGTAGTTCATCACGGGCGAGCGATACGCCTCCACCATGCGAATCATGGCCTGCCGCGCGCGGTCGGTGTTGGGATAGTTCTTGACGACGTCGCGGAAGTAGATGATGGACGAATCGTATGCCTTGCGGCGGAAGTACGCGTCGCCCGTGTCGTAGTCCTTGGTGGCGAACCACTCCTCAAGACGCTTCAGCTCGGCGTCGGCGTCCTTCTTGAGCGGCGAGTCCGGGTACAGCGTGAGGAGCAGGCGGTACTGCACCTGCGCGAGCTGGCCGTACTGCGGATCAAGTCCGGGACGGCGCCAGAGGCGCGAATAGCTGCGCCCCGATTCGAAGAGCGCGTCATCGGCCAGCGAGTCGTCGGCAAAGCTCTCGGCGAGCTTGCTGAACTCCTGCGCGGCGAGCAGATGCTCGTAGCGGCCGGTGTGCCCCTTGGCGAGATACCAGTGCGCGCGCGGCAGCAGCGAATCGCGGCTCGACAAATCGAGCGTCAGCTTCTCGAACCCCGCCACCGCGTCGTCCCACTTCTTTTTCTGCAGCCGGTCGAGCGAGGCGCGGAACAGGGCGTCGGTGTTCGTGAACTTATTGGGCAGAAAGCCGGGCTTGCACGCCGCGAGCGCGACGAGCAGGAGTACGGAGAGGCGAGTGCGAAGAGTCACGTCGGAAAGGTACCCGGCAAGGGGGCGATGGTTCGGAGTGTCAGCGGCCGCGCGGGGCCATGCGCGGCGACCCGACGAGCGTGCGGAAGTAATCGATGGTGCGCTGGACACCGGTGCGGACGTCCACCTGTGGTTCCCAGCCCAGCATCGCGCGGGCGCGGGTGATGTCGGGCTTGCGCACCTTGGGATCGTCCTCGGGGAGCGGCTCGAACGTGATGGGCGCGCGCGATCCCGTCAGCTCCACCACGATCTCGGCGAGCTGCTTCACCGTGTACTCGTCGGGATTGCCGACGTTGCACGGATTGGCGTCGCCCTTCAGGAAGAGCTGGTACAGCCCCTCCACTTCGTCCTCGACGTAGCAGAACGAGCGCGTCTGCGAGCCATCGCCGTAGATGGTGATGGGCTCTCCATTGAGCGCCTGCACGATGAAGTTCGAGACGACGCGCCCGTCGCGCGGACGCATGCGCGGACCGTAGGTGTTGAAAATGCGGACAATGCGGGTGTCGATGCCGTGAAAACGGTGATACGCCATCGTGATCGCTTCGGCGAAACGCTTGGCCTCGTCGTACACGCCACGCGGCCCGATGGGATTCACGTTGCCCCAGTACGATTCCACCTGCGGATGCACGAGCGGGTCGCCGTACACTTCGCTTGTGGAGGCGAGGAAGAAGCGTGCGCCCTTGGCCTTGGCGATGCCCAGCGCGTTGTGCGTGCCGAGCGACCCGACCTTGAGCGTCTGGATGGGCAGCTCGAGATAATCGATGGGGCTGGCCGGCGAGGCAAAGTGCAACACGCCGTCGAGTGGCCCGGCAACGTACGTGTACTCCGAGATGTTGTGGCGCAGGAACGAGAAGCGCTCGTTCCCCATCAGGTGCGCGATGTTGTCCGGATGCCCCGTGATGAAGTTGTCGAGCCCGACCACCTCATGGCCGTCGCGCAGGAAGCGGTCGCACAGGTGCGAGCCGAGGAAGCCCGCCGCGCCGGTGATGAGAACTTTCATGCCTGCTCCCGCCCGATCGACCGGTAGGTGAAGCCGAACTTCGCCATCTTGGCCGGATCGTAGAGATTGCGGCCGTCGATGAGCACCGGCGTCTTGAGCGCCGCCTTGATGCGCCCGAAATCCGGGAACCGGTACTCGTTCCAGTCGGTGACGACGACGAGCGCGTCGGCACCCTGCAGCGCGTCGTAGCCGTTGTCGGCAAACTGGATCGTATCGCCAACGCGGCGCTTCGCTTCGTGCATCGCCGCAGGGTCATGCGCGCAGACCGTGCCGCCCGCCGCGAGGACCTGGTCGATAAGCACCAGCGCCGGCGATTCGCGCATGTCATCGGTGTTCGCCTTGAAGGCCAGACCCCACACGGCGATATGCTTGCCCTTGAGCGAGCCGAGCGCGGCCTCGAGCTTCTGCCCGACGACCGACTTCTGCCGGTAGTTGGCTTGTTCCACCGCTTCGAGCACGGCGAGCGGGGCGCTCACGCCGTGCGCCGTGCGCAGCAGCGCCTGCACGTCCTTGGGAAAGCAGGAGCCGCCGTATCCGGGACCCGGGAAGAGAAACGCGGGTCCGATGCGACTGTCACTGCCGATGCCCTTGCGCACGAGATCGACGTTGGCGCCCACCTTCTCGCACAGCCCCGCAATCTCGTTCATGAACGAGATGCGCGTGGCGAGCATCGAGTTGGCGGCGTACTTGGTCATCTCCGCCGATGGAATATCCATGAAGATGATGGGCTTCCCGGTGCGTACGAACGGCGCGTACAGCTCCGCCATCACCGACCGCGCGAAGTCGCTCTCCACGCCGAGCACCACGCGATCGGGCTTGAGGAAGTCGTCGATCGCCGCGCCTTCCTTGAGGAACTCGGGGTTCGAGCAGACGTGGAACGGGAACTTGGCGTTTACCGCCACCGCGTTGCGCACCTTCTCCGCCGTGCCCACCGGCACCGTCGACTTGGTGACGACCACGGTTTCGCGCGCCATGTGCTTGCCGATGCTGTCGGCCACGGCGATGACGTGCTTGAGATCCGCGGACCCGTCTTCATCGGGCGGCGTGCCGACGGCGATGAAGACCACGTCAGCCGACGCGACGGAGGCCGCGATATCGGTGGTGAACTTCAAGCGCCCAGCCGACTGGTTCCGTTCAACCAGCGTGTCGAGTCCGGGTTCGAAGATCGGCAGGACGTTCTTCTTCAGTCCGTCAATCTTGCCCTGATCGATATCGGCGCACGTGACATTGCTGCCGGTTTCGGCGAAGCAGGCGCCGGCGACGAGGCCGACGTACCCTGAACCGACGACAGTGATGTTCATCGACAGAGAGAGTAGATGGTAGACGGCAGGTGGCAGACCGTGGACAGACGGTCAGGCGGGTTGCGGAACGCGGGGCGCGTCCGGCGTGAGCGAGACGATGCGCGCCTTGCCGGGCGTGAGGCCGGCAGTGGCGTGGCGCGTGTCAACGACGAGCGACGCGAGGTCCACCACGCGCTGGTAGTCCACGGCCTTGTGATTGGTGACGATGACCACGACGTCGGCGGCGATCAGCACTTCGTCCGTCAGCGTCACGCCCACCACTTCGTGCCCGTCCTCACGGTAGCGTGCCACGTGCGGATCGTGATACTCCACATGCGCGCCCTGCTCCTCGAGCAGCTTGATCACGTCGAGCGCCGGACTCTCGCGCATGTCGTCGATGTCGTTCTTGTACGCGACACCCAGCACGAGGGCACGCGAGCCGTTGACCGACTTGCGTGCGTCGTTGAGGGCCCGCGCCACCTTCTGCACGACGTACGCCGGCATCGCGCTGTTGATCTCGCTCGCGAGGTCGATGAAGCGCGTCTTGTAGTTGAGGGTCCGCATCTTCCACGCGAGGTAATGCGGGTCGAGCGGAATGCAGTGGCCGCCGATGCCGGGGCCCGGCGTGAACTTCATGAAGCCGAACGGCTTGGTGCTCGCGGCCTCGATGACTTCCCACACATCGACGCCCAGCCGGTCGCAGACGATCGCCATCTCGTTGACGAGCCCGATGTTCACCGAGCGGAACGTGTTCTCGAGCAGCTTCACCAACTCGGCCGCTTCGGGCGACGACACGGGAACGGTGCGGTCGATGCACGCCGAGTAGAGCCGTGTCGCCATCGCCGTGCAGGCGGCGGTGATGCCACCCACCACCTTCGGCGTGTTCTTGGTGTTGTAGACCGGATTGCCCGGATCGACGCGCTCGGGAGAGAACGCGAGGAACGCGTCCTCGCCGATCGTCAGCCCGCGCGCTTCGAGGCGTGGCATCATGAGGTCGCGCGTCGTGCCGGGATATGTCGTGCTCTCGAGCACGACGAGCATGCCCGGGTGCGCCTGCCGCGCCACGGCGTCCGAGGCGGCGATGACGTAGGTCATGTCCGGATCGCGCGTCTTGGCCAGCGGCGTCGGCACCGCGATCGATACGGTGTCGGACTCGGCGAGCCGCGTTTCGTCGGTCGTGGCGACGAAGAACCCGCTCTTCACGTGCTTCGCCACCTGCGCCGCCGACACGTCCTGAATGTGCGACTCGCCGCGCATGAGCAGGTCGACCACGCGCTGCTGCACGTCATAGCCGATGACGTGGAAGCCGGCTTCGCAGAGCTCCATCACCAGCGGGAGCCCCACATAGCCCAGCCCCACCACGGCGCAGACGGCCTGGCGAGAATCGATGCGCTGCTGCAGCCGGTCGCGAATACTCGTCATCATCACGTCCTGGTTACTTGCCGAAGAATCCGCGCACCGCCGACACGACTTCGTCGAGCTGCGCCGGAGTGAGCTCGGGATAGATCGGGAGCGAAATCACTTCTTTGGACGCGCGCTCCGATTCGGGGCACTGCCCTTCCTTGTAGCCGAGGTAGCTGAAGCACGGCTGCAGATGGAGCGGCAGCGGATAGTAGACCGAGTGGCCGATCCCCTTGCTCGCAAGGTGCGCCTTGAGTTCGTCGCGGCGTGCGACGCGCAGCGTGTACTGGTTGAAGATCGACTCGCTCGCCGGTTCGGTGTACGGCGTCGTGATTTCCGCGACGTCGGCAAAGGCCTGGTTGTAGAACGCGGCGTTGGCGCGGCGCTTCGCACTCCACGCCGGCAGATGCGGCAGCTTGGCGAGCAGCGCCGCCGCCTGCAGCGCGTCGAGGCGCGAGTTGTATCCGACAATCTCGTGGAAGTAGGTCGAGACGCTGCCGTGCGTGCGCAGCCGCTTCATCTCGTTGAACAGCCCTTCGTCCTGCGTCACCACCGCGCCGCCGTCGCCGTAGCCGCCCAGGTTCTTGGACGGGAAGAACGAGAACGTGCCGATGGTCACCGCCTCGCCGGCCATGCGCCACGTCCCATCGATCTTGCGCCGCGCGCCGATGCTCTGCGCTGCGTCTTCGATGACCGGAATGCCTTTGGCGATCTTGTTGATCTCCTCTACCGCCGCGACCTGGCCGAAGAGGTCCACCGGAACGATCGCCTTGGTCTTCGACGTGATGGCCGCCGCGGCCGCCGCGGGATTGATGTTGAACGTCCGGGCATCGATGTCCACGAAGACCGGTTTGGCGCCGACATTGTGGATGGCGCCTCCCGTGGCGAAGAACGTGAACGGTGAGGTAATGACCTCGGTGCCGGTTACCGCGCCGACGGCGCGATAGGCGATGAGCAGTGCGTCCGTGCCGCTGGCGCACCCCACGGCGTACTTGGCGTTCGACAGCTTCGCCACTTCGGCTTCGAGGTCGGCCACCGGCTTGCCGAGGATAAACGCCTGGTCATCGACGACTTTCATGATGGACGCGACGACTTCGTCGCGGATGGTCGCGTGCTGGGCGCGGAGATCAAGCAACGGGACGGACATGGTGGTCCTATGGGCTGAGGGGAACGCGGTCCCCCTTTATAGTTGTCGTAACCGGAGAAAGTTACCGGGTTTGACCAACTTTTGGGAGGCATCCGGGGCGCCAACTGGAGGGCGCTGGGGGACCCAAAAAGCGGTCACAGGGCCGCGGCGCCGCGGTGTTCCCAGTGGCACGACTGCGGAGAAAGGTCGCGTGAACGCGCCCCTGCGTCTTCCGCCGTCCCCTCCCCCGAGTCCCTAGAGCTTGCTCCGGAGTGGCAGTGGCACTTCATGCCCAGTCTTTGCTGACTCGTAGATGCCGAGAATCAGTTCGAGCGATTTGCGCCCGGAGCGGCCGTCGGTGTCGGGCCCACCCTCGCCGCGCAGCACCGAAAGGACATTGCGATAGTAGCCCGCATGGCCGTAGCCGTACACGTTCGGCGGGTTCGTCGCGGCGGCGTCGATGAGCTTGTCATCATCGTCATAGGAGGCGAACTGCCAGTGCTCCACCTTGTTCACCGCCGTACCGCCGATCTTCACCGTCCCCGTCTCGCCAATGAGGGTGATCGACCCCTCCATGTTGCGCGGATAGGTGAGCATCGTGACTTCGATGACGCCGATGGCGCCGTTGCGGAACTTGAGGATCGCCGCCCCCGAATCCTCGGCTTCGATGCGCCGCGCCATGGTCGCGGTGCGCGCCATCACGCTCTCCACCGGACCCACCAGCCACTGGATCAGGTCGACGTAGTGCGACGCCTGGTTCATGAACGCGCCGCCGTCAAACTCCCACGTCCCGCGCCACGGCGCCTGGTCGTAGTACTCCTGCGGGCGCGCCCAGCGCACGGTGGCGTTGGCCATGTAGATACGGCCAAAGCGGCCGCGGTCGATGGCGCGCCGCACCAGCTGAATGGCGGGGTTCAGCCGGTTCTGCTTCACGACGAACAGCTGCACGCCGGCATCGTCACATGCCTGCACCAGCGCGTCGGCTGACGAGAGCGTGATGGCCATCGGCTTCTCGCAGACCACATGCTTGCCCGCCTGCGCCGCCTTGATGCCCTGCGCCGGATGCACGCCCGAGGGCGTCGCCACCACGACTACGTCGCATTCCGACTGCTTGAGCATGTCGTCGTACGAAGTGAACCACGGCACGCCCCACTGCTCGCCGGCCTCGCGCGCACGGTCCGGAACGATATCGCAGACGGCGCTGAGCGCTACGCCATCGAGCCCGGCGATCGCGTCAAAGTGGTTCCGCGCGATGCGGCCGCAGCCGACCAGCGCAATCTTGAACTCTTTCGCGCTCACCGATCACCCGCCGGCAAGGGCGTCACCTTTTCGCCGCGGCGCGCATACTGCCGGCCGCACGCCGGGCACGTGAGCTGCATCATCTCGTCCTTGAGCTTCACGCCGCACTCGCACATCCAGCCGGTGCGCTTGGCCGGCACGCCGGTGACAAGCGCGTAGTCGGGGACATCGCGCGTCACGACCGCGCCCGCCCCCACGAAGCAGTACCGGCCGAGCGTCGTGCCGCAGAGCACCGTGGCATTGGCGCCGATCGACGCCCCGCGTTGCACCAGCGTCCGCTGGTATTCATGCTTGCGCGAGACGGCGCTGCGGGGATTCACCACATTGGTGAAGACCATCGACGGGCCGCAGAACACGTCATCCTCCAGCTCCACGCCCTCGTAGATGGAGACGTTGTTCTGGATCTTCACGTTTTCGCCAATCTTGGTGCCCGGCATCACGACCACGTTCTGGCCGAGCGAGCAGCGCGCGCCAATCACGGCACCCGGCATCACGTGGCAAAAGTGCCAGACCTTGGTGCCGGCGCCGATGATGGCGCCGTCGTCAACGAACGCCGATGGATGAACCCAAGCTTCAGTCATGGTCTCTAATCTCGGTAGTGCGCGGCGCGAGCGCCACGAGGCGGCAGCGGTCGGCCAACAGGGCCCGTCCCTCGGCGAGCGGCACGAAGGCCCCCGCCTCGCCCGGTGCCACCAGCCACTCGTACCCCGGCGGCACGAGCGCCAGCAGATCGTCGACCGTGCCGTGATGATCGAGGCCGAGGCCGACGTGTGCTTCGACGAACAAGTCCGGCCGATGCAACGCGAGCGTCCGTGCCGCGCCGCGCAGGGCGTGCAGCTCATACCCCTCGACGTCGATGAACAGCACGTCGGGCACGCCGTGCCGCTCGGCCAGCGTGTCGACGGTCACCGCCGCCGTCTTGACGCCGACGCCGGCGGCGCGGCTCACCGCGCCGTTCCAGCGATCCTCAAACCAGAGTGTGCCATCCGCGTCACTGATCGCGGCGTGCACGACCTGCAGTTGGGTATACTGGTTGGCCTGCGCATTGCGCAGCGCCGCGCGCGCGTTGTGCGCCACGGCTTCAACTGCGACGACGGTCCCCTGCGGGCCCACGAGACCGGCGAGGATCAGCGCCACCACGCCCTGATGCGCGCCAACGTCGAACACGCGCGCGCCCTCGACGAGCCGGCCGCGCGTGTGCAGCAGCGCCATCTCGCTGCCGAGATCCCAATCGTGGTCATACCACCCCTCGGCGAGCGGATCGGCGATGTGAATGACGAGCGGTCGCCCCGCGTACAGATGCCGCGCATCGTAGGCCCGGTACCGCGCCACCGCGAGTCGCCGCAGCAGCCGGCGCAGCGGTTCCGCCACGACGCTCGGCAGCAGCACCGAGGCGAGGCGTCGCGCGCGGCTCACGCGATATCCGCCAGCCACTCCTGCACGCTGCGCACCGTCTTGGGATGATCGCGCAGCGACTGGATGGCATCGCTGGCCGCGCTCGCCGCGGACAGCGTCGTCGTGTACGGCACGCGCTGCGTGATGGCGACCTGGCGCAGCGAATAATCGTCCTTCTGCGACCGCTTGCCGAGTGGCGTGTTGATGAGCAGATGCACCTCGCCGTTCACCAGCAGGTCGATGCCGTTGGGCCGCCCTTCGCTCACCTTCTTCACGGCGTCGCAGGGCACGCCGCGCTCACGCAGGTAGCGCGCCGTCCCCGTCGTGGCGACGAGGCCAAAGCCCATGTCATGAAAGCGCTGCGCGATCTTCACCGCCAGCGGCTTGTCGTGGTCGTTGACGGTGAGCATGACCATCCCCTCGAGGGGTAGCCCGTTGCCGGCCGCGAGTTCCGCCTTGGCGAATGCCGTGCCGAAGGCATCCGCGATGCCCATCACCTCGCCCGTCGAGCGCATTTCGGGACCGAGGATGGGGTCGTACTCACGGAACTTGCTGAACGGGAACACGGCTTCCTTCACCGCGACATACGGCGGAATGATCTCCTTCGTATATCCGATGTCTGTCAGCTTCTCGCCCAGCATCACGCGCGCGGCCAGCGACGCGAGCGGCACGCCAATGGTCTTGGACACGAAGGGAATGGTGCGTGACGCGCGCGGGTTGACCTCGAGCACGTACACCACGCCGTGCTTCACCGCATACTGTGCGTTGATGAGCCCGACGACGCCGAGCGCCTTGGCGAACGCCACGGTGTGGGCGCGCATCTGGTCGGCGTCCTTCTCCGACAGCTGAATCGGCGGCAGCACGCAGGCCGAGTCGCCGGAGTGAATGCCGGCGTCCTCGATATGGTGCATGACGCCGCCAATCACGACCGTCTCGCCGTCGCTCAGCGCGTCCACGTCGGCTTCCCACGCATCCTCGAGGAAGCTGTCGATCAGCACCGGGCGGTCTTCCGACACGCGCACCGCGCGCTGGAAATAGTCGCGCAACGCCGGCTCGTCGTACACGATTTCCATGGCGCGCCCGCCCAGCACGTAGCTCGGTCGCAGCAGCACGGGGTATCCGATTCGCGCCGCGATCTCCACCGCGGCGTCCACGCTGGTCGCTGTTCCGTTGGGCGGCTGCGCGATGCCGAGGTTGCGCGCGATTTCCTCGAAACGGCGGCGGTCTTCCGCCGCGTCAATCGCGTCGGGCGACGTGCCGAGGATCGTCACGCCGGCCGCCTCGAGCCCACGCGTGAGCTTCAGCGGCGTCTGCCCGCCGAGCTGCACGATGACGCCCAGCGGCTGCTCGCGCTCCACAATTTCGAGCACGTGCTCCAGCGTGAGCGGCTCGAAGTACAGCTTGTCGCTGGTGTCGTAATCGGTGGAGACGGTCTCGGGATTCGAATTGATCATGATCGTCTCGTACCCCTGCTCGCGCAGCGCCATCACCGCACGCACGCAGCAGTAGTCGAACTCCACGCCCTGTCCGATGCGGTTCGGCCCCGAGCCAAGGATGATCACCGACTTCCGCCCCGAGCGCGGCGCTTCGGACTCCTCCTCCCACGTGCTGTACAGGTACGGCGTGCTCGACGGAAACTCGCCGGCGCACGTGTCGACCATCTTGTACACGGGGCGGATGCCGGCCGCCCACCGGCGCGTGCGCACCGCCGACTCGGCTTCGCCGCGCAGCGTCGCGAGCTGTGCATCGGCGAAGCCCATGCGCTTCATGCGCCGCAGGACGTTGTCGCTCACCGCGGGCAGCGCCGCGTACTCGCGCTCCGCGTCCACCAGCTCCTGCAGCTGCGCGAGGAACCATCGGTCGATCGCGGTCAGCTCGTGCAACTCGTCGATGCTCATGCCGGCGAGCATCGCGTGTTTCACCTGATAAATGCGTTCCGGCGTCGGCGTCTGCAGCGCGGCGCGCAGCGTGTCGTGGGACGCATCGGGGAGCCGGTCGTCGATGAGGCGCTGGCCAATGTCCCATCCCTGCCGGCCGTTCTCCAGCGCGCGCAGCCCCTTTTGGAACGCTTCCTTGAACGTGCGCCCGATCGCCATCGACTCGCCGACGCTCTTCATCTGTGTCGTCAGGCCGGGATTGGCGCCCGGAAACTTCTCAAAGGCAAATCGCGGGCACTTTACGACGACGTAATCGAGCACGGGCTCAAAGCTCGCCGGCGTCGTCTTCGTGATGTCGTTGGGCAGCTCGTCGAGCCGATAGCCAACCGCGAGCTTCGTGCCAATCTTCGCGATGGCAAAGCCGGTCGCCTTCGACGCCAGCGCCGACGAGCGCGACACGCGCGGGTTCATCTCGATGACGACGATGTCGCCATTGACCGGGTTGAGCGCAAACTGGATGTTGCAGCCGCCCGCATCCACGCCGATCTCGCGGATGACCTTCACCGCGGCGTCGCGCATCTCCTGGTACTCGCGGTCGGTCAGCGTCATCGCCGGCGCCACCGTGATGGAGTCGCCGGTGTGCACGCCCATCGGGTCGAGATTTTCGATGGAGCAGATGATCACGACGTTGTCGTCCTTGTCGCGCATCACCTCGAGCTCGAACTCCTTCCACCCGATCAGCGAGCGTTCAATCAGCACCTGGCTAATGGGCGACTCGCTGAGCCCGCGCCGGACGATCATTTCGAACTCGTCGCGGTTGTACGCCACGCCGCCGCCCGAGCCGCCGAGCGTGAACGCCGGCCGGATGATCGCGGGGAAACCCGTGAACTCGACGATCTCGCCCGCCTCGTCCATCGTCGTCGCGATTTTCCCCTGCGGGCATTTGAGGCCGATCTTCTCCATCGCCTCGCCGAACAGCTTACGGTCCTCGGCCACGGCAATGGCGCGCGCGTTGGCGCCGATGAGTTCCACGCCGTACTTGGCGAGCACGCCGTTCTCGTGCAGCGCCATCGCGACATTCAGCGCCGTCTGGCCGCCCATCGTTGGCAGGAGCGCGTCGGGGCGCTCGCGGGCGATGATCAGTTCCACGAACTCCGGCGTCACCGGCTCGATGTACGTGCGGTCGGCGACCTCCGGGTCGGTCATGATCGTCGCCGGATTCGAATTGACGAGGATGACCTCGTACCCCTCCTCGCGCAGCGCCTTGGCGGCCTGCGTGCCGGAGTAGTCGAACTCGGCGGCCTGCCCAATGACGATGGGCCCGGAACCGATGAGGAGGATGCGGTGGATGTCAGTACGGCGCGGCATTCAACAAGTCGTCAATGATGTCGGTGCGCGACCGGTGGGGCATCCAGCCGGTCGTCGAGCGGAGTTTCGAGTTGTCGCCTACCAGCCACGGCACATCCACCGCGCGCCGCAGCGCCGCGTCGCTCACGAGCTCGGCGTCGACGCCAGCGCGCGCGCAGACTTCGCGCGCGAGGTCCTCGACAGTCACGCCGGTGCCGGAGCACACGTTGTAGACCTCGCCGGGAACACCGCGCGCGGCGAGCGAAAGATACGCGTTCGCCACGTCCTCGGCGTGCAGGAAGTCGCGCGTCGTGTGTCCGTTGCCGATGGAGATCTGGCGCGGTGCCGACGCGCGGCGCGCCGCCAGCACGCGGCCGACGAGCGCCGGGAGCAGGAAGTGTGGCGCCTGGCCAGGCGCCGAGTGATTGAAGCTGCGCGTGCAGACCACGCGCAGTCCGTCAGCGCGCGCCGCCTCGAGCGCAAAGACCTCCTGCGCCCCCTTGCTCGCCGCATAGATCGTGAGTGGACGGCACGCGGCCTGCTCGGTGAGCGGTCCCTCGCTGACATCGTGCGCGCCGTATTGCTCCGCGCTGCCGACCACCACGATGGCCGGATCCAGCGCGCCGGCGGCCCGGCGCCGGCGCACGTCAGCCAACAGCGCCACTGCGGCCATCACATTCGTCTGGCACACGTGCACCGGCTCTTCACGCGCCGTCGGCACGAACGAGATGCCGGCCAGGTGGAAGATCGCATCCGGCGCCGACGCGTCGAGCACCTCGGCCACCGCGTCCTCGCTCCGCAAATCGGCGAACATCCAACGGACGCCCTGCCGTTCGTCGTCAGCGAGAATGCCGCCGGGCGCGGGAGCCGTGAGCGACGCGCCGGTCACGTCCCATCCGTCACGGAGGAGCGATCGGCACAACCACTGCCCTACGAAGCCGGCGGCGCCGGTGACGAGGGCGCGCGGCACGTCAGCCGGCCACGCGATGCCGCGCGAGGTCGGCGTCCACCATCATGCGCACGAGCGCATGAAAATCAACCGTCGGCTCCCAGCCGAGCGCCGTGCGGGCCTTCGACGGGTTGGCGACGAGCAGGTCCACTTCCGCCGGACGCATGAAGCGCGCGTCGTGCTTCACGTAATCGTGCCAGTCGAGATTGGCGTGCGCGAAGGCCGCTTCGCAGAGCTGCTGCACCGTCCACGTGTGCCCGGTGCCGATGACGTAATCGCCGGGTTCATCCTGCTGCAACATGCGCCACATCGCGTCCACGTAGTCGCCGGCGTAGCCCCAGTCGCGGCGCGCCGTCAGCGTGCCGAGGACCACGTCCTTCGCCTGTCCGCATTTGATGCGCGCCACCGCGTCGGTGACCTTGCGCGTCACGAACTCCAGCCCGCGGCGCGGGCTCTCATGATTGAACAGGATGCCGCTCACCGCATACAGCCCAAACGACTCGCGGTAGTTCACCGTGATCCAGTGGCCGTACACCTTGGCGACGCCATACGGCGAGCGCGGATAGAACGGCGTGTCTTCCTTCTGCGGCGTCTCGGTGACCTTGCCGAACATCTCCGACGAGCTCGCCTGATAGAACCGCGCCTTGGGGGCGGCGCGTTTCATCGCCTCGAGCATGCGCGTGACGCCAAGCGCGGTGAACTCCCCGGTGAGCACCGGCTGCGTCCAGGACGTGGCGACAAAGCTCTGCGCCGCGAGGTTGTAGATCTCGTCGGGCTGCACGGCATCGAGCACATCGACGAGCGACGTCTGGTCGAGCAGGTCCGCGGAGAGCAGCTCGATGCGATCGACCAAATGGGCGATGCGCTCGTACGGCGTCGTCGACGACCGGCGCACGATACCGACCACGCGATAGCCCTTGTCGAGCAGGAACTCGGCGAGGTAGGAGCCGTCTTGGCCGGTGATTCCGGTGATCAGTGCAGTGGGCATGCTACCGGTGGCGGATGGGAGAATGGCGATCAGCAAAAAGGGGAGCCCCAGGGGCTCCCCTCTCACAACCCCAATCGAGGGTCACGGCGACGGTCAGACCGCCGCGGCCTGCCGGCCGCGCGGGGCGCGCGCGACCTTGTTGGCGTGCAGGCAGCGCGTGCACACCTTGACCTTGATGATTTTTCCGTCCTGCACGACGCGAGCGACCTGAAGGTTCGGCTTCCAGGTACGGCGGGTCTTGTTGTTGGCATGCGAGACATTGTTGCCAAAGGCAATGCCCTTCTCGCAGACGAAGCACTTGTTCCTGGCGATCATCGGTTAGTTCTCCAAGATCTCGATGCGCGCCATGTCCGCGCCGTCGCCCTTGCGATGGCCCGTCTTGAGGATGCGCGTATATCCACCGGCACGCTTGGCCATCTTCGGACCGACTTCCTGGAACAGCTTGTCGGCGGCCGCGCGCTTGTGGACGTGCTTGCCGGCCTCGCGGCGCGCGTGGAGCGTGCCCGCCTTGGCCTTGGTAATCAGTTTCTCGACGAAGGGCCGCAGTTCCTTGGCCTTCGCTTCCGTCGTTTCAATCGCGCCCTGCTCGATGAGCGAAGTCGCGAGGTTGCGCATGAGGGCGAGCTTCTGCTCGCTCGTCCGGCGCAGCTGCCGGCCTGCCTTGCGGTGACGCATCGGGTGTTACTCCTCTTCTTCGTCGTCGGGCGCGTTGGCCGCGGCCCGGCTCGGCGGCGTGCCCCAGTCCGTGACCCGGACGCCGTCGCCACTGTCCTCGAACTTCATTCCGAAGTTCAATCCTTCACGTTCCAGCAGATCGGCGATCTCCTGGAGCGACTTCTTGCCAAAGTTCTTGACCTGAATGATCTGGCCTTCCGTCTGCCGGACGAGATCGCCGAGCGAACGGATGTTCGAGTTCTTCAGGGAGTTCACCGAGCGCACCGAGAGTTCGAGCGCGTCGATGGACGTCGACAGCAGCTGCGCGAGCCGCTGCGCGTCGCTCGTGCCGTCGGCGGCGATGGCGGCGCTGTGCGAGCCGAAGCCGGCGAAATGCTGGAAGTGCGTCTGCGCCAGCGCGGCGGCGTAGCTGACCGCCTCTTCCGGCGACACGGTGCCGTTCGTCTCGACCGTGAGGACGAGGCGATCGTAGTCCGTGCGCTGGCCGACGCGCGTCTCGCTGACGTGGAAGTTCACGCGGCGCACCGGCGAGTAGATGGAGTCGATGCGCACGAGGTCCACCGGCAGTGACCGGTCGGCCGGGTGCTGATCGGCCTCAACGTAGCCGCGCCCCTTGTTCACGTAGAGCTCGACCGTGAGATCGCGGTCGTCCTGCATCGTGAACAGGTGGTGCTTGCCGTTGATCACCTTCACGCCGCCCTGGTCTTCGATGTCGCCCGCCACGACCGCACCAGCTCGCGTGCAGTTGATGCGGAGCACCGTCTCCTCGAGGTCGCCCGCGAGCGAGAGGGTGAGCGTCTTGAGGTTACCGATGATCTGGTGCACGTCCTCAACGACGCCCTGAATCGTCTGGTGCTCGTGGAGCACGCCGTCGATGCGGAAGCCCCAGACCGCGGAGCCGCGCAGCGACGAGAGCAGCATGCGACGCATCGCATTGCCAAGCGTGTGGCCGTAGCCGCGTTCCAGCGGCTGCAGGCGGAACTCGGCGATGTTCGGGTTGTCGTCGCGCTTCGTCATCTCGACGAGCTGCGGCCGAACCAGCCCGCGCAAATCAATAGTCTGAGCCATACGTCCGTGAGATCCGTGGTTTGGTCAGGCGACGCGAACTGCGCCACCTACGCCCTGCCTCGCCCCTGACGCGCGGCAGGCCCGTGTGACAGTCAGGGTAGACCGGCGCTGCCAAGTGCAGGGGAGGAGGCACAGCACGCTGCGTCCGCTCCTGCACTTCGCCGCGCTTACTTCGAATACAACTCCACGACCAGCTGTTCCTGCGCGGCGATCGGGATGGACGCGCGCTGCGGGCGCTCGAGCATGCGGCCGCTGAACGTGTCCTTGTCGACGGCCAGCCAGCTCGGCACCTGGCCGCGAGCGGACTGCTCGAGCGCGGCCTGGATCCCGACATTCTCCCGCGCATGCTGCCGGACGCGGATCTCCTGACCCGGCTGCACCTGGAACGACGGGATATCCACCGTCTTGCCGTTCACTTCGACATGGCGGTGCGCGATGAGCTGACGCGCAGCCTTGCGGCTGGCGGCAAAGCCCATGCGATACACCATGTTGTCGAGACGGCTTTCGAGCGCGGCCAGCAAATTGTGGCCGGTGATGCCAGGCAGCGACGACACCTTTTCGAAGGTGTTGCGGAACTGCCGCTCACTCACGCCGTACATGCGCTTGATCTTCTGCTTCTCGCGCAACTGCTTGGCGTACTCCGACACCTTCCGGCGGCGCGACGTGTTCTGCCCGTGCTGGCCCGGCGGGAACGGACGGCGCTCGACGGGGCACTTCTCCGTGAAGCACTTCGTTCCCTTGAGGAACAGCTTGGTGCCTTCACGCCGGCATTGCCGGCAACTGGGACCTGTATACCGCATGGCCTAGACCCTCCGGCGCTTCGGCGGACGGCAGCCGTTGTGCGGAATCGGCGTGACGTCCTTGATCGACTTGACGGTGAGCCCGGCGGCAGCGAGCGCCTGGATCGCGGACTCGCGCCCCGACCCCGGCCCCTGCACGCGGACGTGCACCTTGCGCACGCCGGCGGTCAACGCCTCGCGCGCGCACTGCTCGGCGGCGACCGTCGCCGCGAACGGGGTGCTCTTCTTGGAACCCTTGAACCCGGCCTTGCCCGCCGAGCCCCACGACACCGCGTTGCCGTGGGCATCGGTGATCGTGATGAGGGTGTTGTTGAACGTGGCGCTGATGTGGGCCACGCCTTCGGCCTCCACCACGCGCTTGGTCTTCTTGCCTGTTGCCATTACTTGGTCACCTTCTTCTTGCCGGCGATCGCGCGACGCGGGCCCTTCTTGGTGCGCGCATTGGTGTGCGTACGCTGGCCGCGAACGGGCAGCCCACGACGGTGGCGAATGCCGCGGTACGAGCCGATGTCCATCAATCGCTTGATGTTCATCGCGACCTCGGTGCGCAGGGCACCTTCGACACGGTACGTCTTTTCAATCTCCTGACGGAGCTTGTTGACGTCGGCGTCGCTGAGGTCCTTGACCCGGATTTCCGGGGCAACGCCAGCGGCTTCAAGGATGCGGCGAGCGACCGTGCGGCCGATGCCGAAGATGTACGTCAGGCCGATGTCCACGCGCTTTTCGCGCGGCAGATCGACACCAGAAATACGAGCCATAGTCGGTTAACCCTGCCGCTGCTTGTGCTTGGGATTGCGCTTGCAGATGATGCGAGTCACGCCGTCGCGCTTCACGACCTTGCAGTGCTCACAAATCGGCTTCACGCTGCTGCGAACTTTCACACGAACTCCCGGTGGTACGAAGACGAGGTGTTTTGGGGCAGACAAGGATCGTAACCACTTGCAGGACTGAATACAAGCGGGCCCCTTGACTTTATTTTCATGCTGACGTGTACAAAATGCGCTACACGCGATTTTTGGCCTTTATTCGGCCCCGTCGACGGCCGCCAGCGTTAGCGCCGGAGCTCGCCCAGCACCGCGCGCATCGCCGCGGCTGGCTCCGCCGCCGCCGTCACCGTGCGGCCGATCACGACATACGACGCGCCGGCCTCCGCCGCTTCGCGCGGCGTCATCACCCGCGCCTGGTCGTGCGACGGCGTGCCGTCCAATCGAATGCCCGGTACGAGCGTGCGCAGCGCGTCGGCGTACGCGGCGCGGATCACGGGCACTTCCGTCCCGGCGCAGACCACCCCATGCGCTCCGGCACGCTGCGCCGCGCCGCCGAGTCGCAGCACCTCCTCCGCGACACTGGGCACGCGGTGTCCGCGCGCCGTCTCAAGATCGCCCTGCGTCATCGACGTGAGCACGGTCACGGCGAGAATCCCGGTCGCCGCGCCGCCGCCCTCGACCGCCGCGCGCAGCATCGCCTCTCCACCCACCGCGTGGACGGTGAGGAGCTGCACTCCCAGCGCCGCCGCGCTTTGCGCCGCGCCGCGCACCGTGTTTGGAATGTCGTGCAGCTTGAGGTCGAGGAAGACGCGCTTTCCCGCCTCGCGCAGCCACTCGACCACGCGCGGCCCCTCGGCCGTGTAGAGCTGCAGTCCCACCTTGTAGTAGTCGGCACTCTCGCCCAACGCCTCAACGAGCGCGCGCGCGGCGTTCATCGTCGGCACATCGAGCGCGACAATCGGCGTCGGAGGCCGGTGAAGATCAGACGGAGCACTCATCAGGACGGCCACTCCAGGGAACCGCGAAGGTCGGCGAGCGTGGTGATGCCGTGCGACTCGCACCAGCGTGAAAGGTCGCGCACGACCGTCTCCGCCGCGTGCGGATCCGCCATGCTTGCCGTGCCGAGGGCGACGAGCGATGCGCCCGCGATGATCAACTGCAGCGCATCGTTGGCGCTGCGCACGCCGCCCGTGCCGATGACCGGAATGCCGCGCAGCGCCTGCGTGACGCGGTAGGTCGCAAGCGCCGCAACGGGGAGAAGCGCCGGGCCGCTCACGCCGCCGCTCCCAAAGCCGAGCGCTGGCCGGCGCAACCCCGTGTCGACGACAAGGCCGGGCATCGTATTGAACAGCGTCACGCCAGTCGCGCCCGCGCCCATCGCCACCCCTGCCGTCGACACGACATCGGGCAGTGTGGGCGAGAGTTTCACGAACAGCGGCTTGGACGTGGCGGCGCGCGCGTCCGAGACGAGCGCGCGCAGCGCGTCAGGATCAGCGCCAAACTCAAGGCCGCCCTTTCGCGTGTTGGGGCAGCTCACGTTCAGCTCGAACGCGTGAAAACCCGGCGACGCGTCGAGTCCGGCGACCACCCGCGTGAAGTCCTCGATCGTGCGCCCCACCACGTTCACGAGGACGCGCGGCGATTTCACGTGGGCGGCAAGCCACGGCAGCGCCTCGGCGCGCACCGCATCGAGCCCAGGGTTGGCGAGCCCGACGGCGTTGATCATCCCACCGTCAAAATCCCACACGCGCGGCGCCGCGTTGCCGTGGCGCGGCTCGGGACTCACCGCCTTGGTGACGAATCCGCCGACACATTCGAGGTTGATGACGCCGGCGAGTTCGCGGCCGTATCCCGCCGTGCCCGACGCGAGCAGCACCGGATTGGCGAACTCGAGCCCGGCCACCGTCGTGCGCAACGCCTCTGTCATGGAATGGCTCCCTGCGCGGCGAGTTTGTCGCCGACGTTCAGTTCGACCGTGGCGTTGTCGATGTCGGTGTCGTAGTCGCAGGCGGTCAACGAAGACAGAAGTGCGAGCGCGGTGCGCCGTCGCAATCGATGGGCGTGGCCAAGGAACACGATTGACGACGGGCGGCGGTCCGTGGTTGCTCGCGGTTGGGACGACAGGCGTTCGCTCATCGTCCGCCTCCGCTGCCGATGCGCTGCTGGTACCGCACGAGATACTCCGCCGCTGCGTCGGCAATGGCATTGGCCAGCGTGCGCTGTCCTGACTCGGAGCTGATGAACGCCGCTTCCGCGCCGTTGGTGCCGAAGCCCACCTCGACGAGCACCGCTGGCATGTACGCGGTCACGAGCACGCGGAAGCCTGCCTGCTTCACGCCGCGGCTTGGCCCGGGGTGCACGCGCCGCAGCGCTCCCTGAATGGTCTCCGCGAGATCGTTTGATTCGCGCAGATGCTCGTTCTGCGCCATGTCGTTGATAATGAAGCCGAGCGGGTCGTGCTTGGGCGCATCAGCGTCGGTCTCAAAGCGCACGACTTCATTTTCCATCTGCGCGACGCGGCGTTCGTCCTCAGTCTTTGCTTCGGCGAGGAAGTACGTCTCAAAGCCGCGCGCGGCCTGCGGGTCGCGCCAGTTGGGATTCGCCGCGTTGACGTGCACCGAGATGAACAAGTCGCCCTTGCTGCGGTTGGCGATGCGACCGCGATCGTCGAGCGCAATGAGCGTGTCGGTGCGGCGCGTCATCACCACGGCGAAGCCGCGCCGCTCCAGTTCCTGTTCGAGCTGCAGGGAGACACCGAGCGTGACGTCCTTCTCGCGCACCGGCGTGCGTTCGGGACTCCATCCGCGCATACCGGGGTCGCGACCGCCGTGCCCGGCGTCCACCACGATGACGCGGCGGCGGTTGGGGCGCGCCGGTGCGTTGCCGCCGGGTGGTTCGACTTTGGGTGCGTGTACCGGCGCCTTTGCCGCGGTTCTAGCCGCCGCGTTTGTCCCTGCGGCTGCCCCTGCATTTGCCGCCGCGCTTGTCGTCGCGCTTGTCGTCGCGCTTGTCGTCGCGTTTGTCGCGGCGTTTGCGACCGTCGCGTTGGCGACGGGCATCAGACGACGGCGCACGGCGTCCCAGCGCAGCCGCGCCCCCGCACGCGGAGCGACGTCGGTGAAGAGCTGCACCGGCACTTCCAAGCGGCCGTCGCGTTCGCGCGCGGGGGCGATGAGCGGATACATCCTCCCGTCCGACATCGCATACGGCACGCGATCCGCGACTTCGAACGCCACGCCGCCGACCGTGACGAGGTAGCGGTGATTCGTGAGCCGCTGCAATCGTCCGCCGAGCGCCGAGACGGCGGCGTCAGCGATGACGAACGCGGCCTGCGCGTCCGACCGAACGGCAATGGCCGAATCGCGGCCGCTCACGACGAGGCGCAGCGAGTCGGCATGCAGCGCCAGCACCGCCGCGAGCGTCGCCGCGAGCGTCGCCGCGAACATCAGCGATTGCTCCGCAGCGCGCGCTCGACGTCGCGCTTGGCGTCGCGCTCCTTGAGGTCGGCGCGCTTGTCATGGAGCTTCTTGCCGCGCCCAAGAGCGATCACGACCTTTGCGCGCCCTTTGCGAAAGCGCATCTCCAGCGGGATGATGGTCAGTCCCTTGCGCTCGACGGCGCCGATGAGGCGGCGGATTTCGGCGGAGTGCAGGAGGAGCTTGCGGGTGCGGGTGGGCTCGTGGTTCCACGCCGTGCCCTTTTCATACGGCGCGATGTGCAGGTTGATCAGCCAAATCTCCCCGTCCTTCACGATGCCGTACGCGTCGGAGAGGTTCGCCTTGCCATTGCGCAGCGACTTGACCTCGGTCCCTCGCAGCACGAGCCCCGCCTCGAGCGTGTCGAGGATCTCGTAGTCGTGCCGCGCCCGCTTGTTGCGGGCGATCAGCTCGGTGTCTGGGGGCGGCTTGGTCACGGACGGAAGGCGGAGTGGGACGACGCTGCGGAAATCTACACCGCAACGCCTTGATTCACCCTACACGGCCGGATACGTTTCGACTCCTGCCGAAGTGGTGGAATTGGTAGACGCGCTGCGTTCAGGGCGCAGTGGGCTTACGCCCGTCCGGGTTCGAGTCCCGGCTTCGGCACTCAGGGATCACCGCACGACCGATTGCGACGAAGGGCGGCGCCTCGCGGCGTCGCCCTTTTCGTTTTTCCCCATCTTGCACACTCTACCGTGCCCGTTCCCTGGCACTCCGCCGTGCCCGTTCCCCGCACTCAGGAGTTGCTCATTGCCTCGGACGGCTTTCGGTCTTCGGGAAGTTCGGGTGCGCCGCCGTACGTCTCGCGCAGCGCCACACCGGCCTCCACGAGGTAGCTGTCCATTAGCTGAATGGCGCGTTGCAACGGCGACCCGGCGGTTCGCGCGGAATCCGATGCGAAGGCGAGGAGCATGCGCCCGAGCTTGTCCGCCGGGCCGATGGTCCCGCCGCGCGATTGCAGCGCTTCGCGGTACGTGGTCACCCGATCGTTGAACTGACGCTCGGCGAGCGGGCGGTGTTCGGGCGAGACGTGCGGGTCGATCGCAAACGCGCCGGTGATGGCCGTGGCGATATCGGAGGCCGTCGCGTCATCGAGGGCGTCGCGCTGGGCGGCGATGAGCCCGAGCGCGCGACGGGCGTAGCGCAGCTCCCAGCGCGCATGATCGGTGTCGCCGCCGGCCGCGGCATCCGCGAGCCAGAGCACGTCTGCTTCGTTCGGCTCCCGAAACAGGCGCGCCACCACGCTCTCGGCGCGGCGACGGCGGCGGCGGCGGGCCAGTGCGGCGCCGATGAACGGGAGTGGTGACACGGCGCTAGTGCAGGACGGGAAGCCCGAAGCGCTGGCGCACCGCCGTCTCCTCCTCGAGGAGGTCGGAGAGGTGCACGCCTTCCAGCACTTCATCGATGCGCTGCTGCAGCATCTGCCAGACCGGGCGGATGGAGCACTCGTGGGACGACGCGCATCGCGCCTCGTTCACCGGATGTGAATCGCAGTGCAAGTCGAACGTCACGAGTTCCGACGCCGCGAGGATCTCGCGCAGCGTGATGGACGCCGCCGACCGCGCCAGCGCGTAACCGCCGCGCGCACCGCGCGTGCTCGTGACGATGCCGGCACGCCGCAGCCGCAGGAGAATCTGCTCGGCGTAGTCGGGCGGCAGCTGTTCCCGCTCCGCAATTTCGCGCCCGCTCACCAATCCGTCGTCAGCGCGTTTCGCGAGGTGCAGGGCGCAGATGACGCCGTATTCGGCCCACGTCGTAATGCGCATACTCGGAAATTACCGATGGGAATCGCGCGGTGGAAGTGCCGCTACCAGCCGCCGCGGCCGCTGGGGAGCCGCACGGCACTGCGCCGCAATGCCTGCGCACTCACCGTCGTCGCCTGAATCGTCGGCACGTCGAACGTGCTGATGAAATCGAAGTACCCGCCGCGCGAGACGGGTGCGAGGTACGTGCGCACTCGCGTGGCCACCCAGGAATGAAGCTTCGCCGCCGCCCACGCCGAGACGTATTTCGCGGGAATCGAATCGGTGCCGTCGTCCCTGAATTGGCAGTAGACCTGGCTGTTGAGCGTGTCGGTGTTCAGCGCGCCATAGCGCAGCGCAATGGCCATCGTGGCGTTGAGGTCCTGACCGGCATTCCATCGAAGGTCTATACGGGTGCCGGCCGCTGGCGTGCCGAAGTCCGTCACGAGCAGCGCTTCAGCGGTCTTCGCCTTGAAGCTGATGGCGGGAAAGCCGCTGCTGGTCCCGGGCACGACGAAGCTCACAGAATCGCCTGGCGTGTACGGCACCGAGAGGTTGGACCGCGTCGCGTACTCCATCTGGTTGCTCACGATGCCCGGAAAGAGCGAATCCGTTCGCCCGGGAAGCTTCATCTCGATGGAGGGGCCGGCGTCGAGGAACGGATACACATCGCCGACGCTCACCGAGTTGGCCGACGTGTATGTCTGGAGCCGGCACGAGTCCCACGGCGAGGTCTCCGCGGGAACACCGAGGCCCGCCGCCGAGAAGAACGACCCGACGGGCACGGCCCGGTAGGTGGTGCCTGCCTGCCGCGCCGTGAGCGTGATGAAACCGTACGGCACCGCCTTCAGCTCGGTGCCGCCGAGGCAGGCGACGAGCACGGTCGCGGCGGCCGCGACGGCGAGCGGGATGGCACGGCGGCGGGTCATCGGGCGTCTCCGGACGTGGGGGCGTGTTCAACAGTGGCGCGCGCGAGCGGAACGAGCAATGCGGCCATCGCGATCGTGGCGAGCCCCAGCAGCGCCACCGAGATGGCGTGCAGCACGCCGAACATCGCGCGCCGCGGATCGGAGGGCGCGAGCTGATCGATGGGAATCACCGCCGTCGCGCGCAGCGCGGCGATGCGCGGATTCACGAGCCACAGCGCGGCCGCGGCCGCGAGCGCCGCGACGACCGGCGCCGCGACGCCGAGCGCCGAGCGCCGGAGCGACGGGGCGATGACAAGCGCGAGCGCGGGAACGACGAGCGCGCCCGCAAAGAGCACTGGCAGCACGCGGCCCACCATGTCGCCGGCGAGCGCGCGCGTCGGAAGGACGGCGAATGCGCCGGGGGCGACGACGGCGACGGTAATCAGCGCTGCACCAATCCACAGCGCGACCAGCACGGCCGCAGCAAAGGGACGCGTCATCGGACGATCAGGCGCGCCGCGCCGGTGAGGAACGGATTGCTGCGGTTCTCTTCGCCAATCGACGTCGACGGGCCGTGCCCCGGGTACACCACGGTTTCCGGCGGCAGCGCCGCGAACCGCTCGAGCGAATGTTGCAGCGCCAGCGGATCGCTGAGTGGAAGGTCGGTGCGGCCGATGGAACCCGCGAAGAGGCAATCACCGCCAAAGACGACGCCCTGCCCGACGAACGCGACGTGTCCGGGCGCGTGTCCGGGCACGTGGATGACGTCGAACGACAGCGCGCCGAGCGTCATCACGTCGCTATCGGCGAGTTCCCGCTCGGGGGCGGGCGGCGTCTCGATGCGCAGTCCGTACAGCAGTCCTTGCTGTGTCGCGCGATCATACAGTGGCCGGTCGAGCGGATGCAGATGGATCGGCACGTCAAATGCGCGCTTCACGGCCGCGATGGCGCCCACGTGGTCGATGTGCCCGTGCGTGATCCACAGCGCCTGCAGCGTCGCGCCGCTCTCACGAATGATGGAGATCAGCCGTTCGCCCTCGTCGCCCGGATCGATGAGCACGGCGTCGCTCGTCGCCTCGTCGGTGACGAAGTAACAGTTCTCCTGAAACGGACCGACGGTGAGCGTCTGAACGCGCATTACTTGGTGAGCATGGGCATGGGCGCCGGCACTGGCTGTCCGGTGCGCCGGGCCGTGAGGTACTTCTCCACCGCAATCGCCGCCGTGGTCGCATCGCCCACGGCGGTGGTGACCTGCCGCGTCAACTGCACGCGCACATCGCCGGCGGCGAACAGTCCCTCGATGGACGTCATCATGTTGGCGTCGGTGAGGATGTAGCCGGCGCTGTCGTGCTGGAAGTGGCCATCGATGACACCCGTGTTCGGGCGGAATCCGACGAAGACGAAGCAGCCCGTGGCGGCGAGCTCGCGCGACTCGCCGGTCTTGAGGTTGCGGACGCGCGCGTGCGTCATCAGTCCCTGCGCATCGCCGTGGATCGAATCGACGACGGTGTCGTACACCGCTTCGATCCTGGGGTTCGACAGTGCGCGCTTCTGCACGATCTTGGAGGCGCGGAACTCGTCACGCCGGTGCACGAGGTAGACCTTGCTGGCGTAGCGCGTGAGGAAGTCGGCCTCTTCGAGCGCCGCATCGCCGCCGCCGACCACCATGATGGTATGTCCCTTGTAGAACGCGCCGTCGCAGATGGCGCAGTAGCTGACGCCTTTACCGGCGTACTCCATCTCACCGGGCACGCCAAGCTTCACGGGCGTGCCGCCGGCCGTCACGATCACCGCGGGGGCGCTGTAACTGTCGCCGCCTTCCGTCGTGACGAGGAACGCGCCGTCTGCCTGCTTGGAAACCTTCTCCACGCGCACGAACGTGTGCAGGTCCATGCCAAACTTCATGGCATGCGCCTGGAACTTGTCGGCGAGTTCGGAGCCGAGGATGTGTTCGAAGCCCAGATAGTCTTCGATGATCTCGGTATTGAGCAGTTCGCCGCCAGGGAGTCCCTGCTCAAGCACGGCCGTCTTGAGCATCGACCGGCCCGCGTACATGCCGGCGCAGAGCCCTGCCGGGCCCGCGCCAATGATGACCACCTCGTATTCGTGCGTTGCCACGTGATGTCGGAATGAAGGGAGTGCGTCGCGACAGGGACTGCCCTGCCCGTCCTTGAAAGATCACCCAGCCGTCAAGGGCGCTGAAAGGGGGCGCACGCTCAGCGCAGGTGCCGCCCGCCGTCGACGAACAGCAGCGTGCCGGTCACGTAGGGCGCCGACGCCAGATACACTACGGCCTGGGCCACGTCATCGGGCGAACCCAACCGCTTGAGCGGCGTGCCGGCCTCGAACTTCTTGCGCGCCGTGTCGGGCCAGTCTTCGGGAGGAAGCACCGCCCCCGGCACGACGGCGTTCACGCGCACGCGCGGCGCGAGCTGCGCCGCCAGCTGACGGGTGATGGTTTCGAGCGCGCCTTTGCTGGCGGCGTGCGGCACGAGCATGGGCCACGATTCGTGCGCCAGATGATCGGCGATGTTCACGATGGCGCCGCCCCGCTTGCCCATCGCGCGCGCCGCGGCGAGCGCGAGGAAGAACGGCGCCCGCGCATTGATGGCGAAGGTCTCGTCCCAGTCCGCCGGTGTCACCGCATCGAGCGACACGCGCCGCATGATCGCCGCCGAGTTGACCAGCACGTCGAGCGAGCCAAACGCCGAGGCGACCTCGCCGACAAGGCGATCCGGAGCTTCCGCGTCACGCAGATCGGCAGCAAAGAGGCTCGCTTCTACCCCGAGACCGCGCAGCGCAGATGCGGTGCGCTTCGCGCCGGCCGCCGACGCGCGGTGATGCACCGCGACGCGCATCCCCTCCGCGCCGAGCGCGAGCGCGATGGCCTGCCCCACGCGCTGACCCGCGCCAGTAACCAGCGCCACCTTGCCCTTGAGCGCGCTCATTCTTCGCGCACCGGCACGGCGCGCCGCCGCATCTCGAGACGCTCTTCGTGGCGCGCGAGCCACTCGGACGGAACCTGCACGGCGCCGAGCATGCGCGGCCCGGCGGCGGCACCGTGCCAGTCGGAACCGCCGCTCGGCACGAGATGGAAGAACTCGACGAGTGCCCCGATGCGCGCAACGTCGGATGCGTCGTGACCGGGATGACGAACTTCGGCACCGTCGATGCCAGCAGAGACGAGACGCTCGAACTTCCCGCGGCGACCTTCATCCCCGGGATGCGCCCAGATGGCGAGCCCGCCGGCCTGGTGAACGAGCGTCACGCCGTCGGCGACGTCGAGCCGCGGCTTCTCGACGAACGCCGGGCGTCCCGCGGCGAGCCACTTGTCGAACGCCTCACGCGAGTCGGCAACGAATCCGCCGCCAATCAGCGCGCGCGCCACGTGCGGCCGTCCCACGGCGCCACCCGCCGCCTCGCGCAGCACCGACTCCATGGTCACCGCGATGCCGTTGGCGTTGAGCGCGGCCACCATCGCCTCGGCACGCACCGTGCGTCCATCGCGAAACGTCTCGAGCGCGCCGCCAATGGCGCCGACGTCGGCCAGATGAAGGCCGAGCAGGTGCACTTCGTCCTTGCCGTCCATCACGCTGAGTTCAACGCCCGCGACGACGCGCACGCCGAGCGGTTCGGCGGCAGCCATCGCCTCGGCGACGCCGGCCACGGTGTCGTGGTCGGTGAGCGCCACGACAGTGAGTCCCGCGCGCGCCGCCGTCTCGACGAAGAGCGTCGGCGACGCGGTGCCGTCGGACGCGGTGCTATGCGCGTGGAGGTCGATGCGAATGGCCGCGCTCGGCGCGGACGCTGCGGTCGGCGTCGTCATGGCGCGAGTCCGGCGTCGAGATGAGAGCGAGGCACTACGAGAGCTCCACGATGGTATAGATGCGTGCCGGATCGAGCGGTGCTTCGACGGCCGTCGCGTGCGCGCTCTTGAGCGTGGCCGAGTCCGGCGCTTCGGTGAACTCGATGAAGGCGCCCGAGAGCGCGGCTTCCTCGAAGACCCAGAACTGGCACCCGGCTGCCTTGTAGTGCGCCTCGCGCGAGCGCATGCGCTCCAGGAACTTCACGCGGTCACCAGGAGTGACCACGGTGCGTTGCATGCTCAGCGCGCGGGACATGGGGGGCTCGGCGAATAAGAGTCGGGAGCGACGGCAGCGGGGCCGTCAGCTCCGGTGAATCAGAAGCCCTGTTCCGGAATATTCTCCAGCGTCTTCCGCAAGTCAGCGACGAACCGATCGGCGTCGGCGCCGTCCACCACCTTGTGGTCGAACGAGAAGGCCAGATAGGTGCACGTGCGAATGGCGATGGTGTCTTCGCCGTCCGGCCCCGTGACGACCTTGGGTCGCTTCTCGATGGCACCGATGCCGAGGATCGACGTGGTACCCACGGGGATGATCGGCGTGCCGAAGAGCGAGCCGAACGTGCCGTAGTTGCTGATGGTGAACGTCGCGTCCTGCACGTCGGCGGGATTCAGTCGTTTGGTGCGGGCGCGCAGCGCGAGGTCGTTGGCCGCCTTGCTGAGTCCGGAAAGCGAGAGATCCTCGGCATTCTTGATCACCGGCACGATGAGGCCGGTGGGCTCAAGCGCGACGGCCAGGCCAATGTTGTAGCGCTTGCGGAAGATGATGTCAGTGCCGTTCACCACCGCATTCATGATTGGGTGCCGCTTGAGCGTCGCCACCACCGCGTGGATGATGAACGGGAGAAAGCTGAGCTTCTGACCCGTGGTGGCTTCGAACTCGGCCTTCATCCTGGCCCGCACGCGCGCGAGGCGCGTGAGGTCGACTTCGTGCACCGTGGTCACGTGTGTCGCCACGCGAATGGCCAGCGCCATGTGATCCGACGTCAGGCGGCGGATCTTGGACATCGGCTCGACGACATCACCCGGCCATACGGTCGCCGCCGGCGCGTGCGCATCGGCGGCAGGGACGATCATTGGTGGGGGAACAGCCGCGGGCAGCGTTGGCGCACCGGCCGCACCGGTCTCGAGAAACGACGCGAGATCCTTCTTGGTGACGCGCCCGGCGATGCCGGAGCCCGTGAGCGCCGCGAGCTCGACACCGTGCTCCGCGGCCATGCGGCGCACGAGTGGCGACGAACGCGTGCGGACGCGCTCTTCGAATGAATGCGGCACCAGCGTGTGCGTGGCCGCTGCCGGTGCGGTAACAGCTGGACGCGCCGCGGCGGGCGGCGGGGACGCCGGCGCCATCGGTGCCGGCGCCACCGGCGGCGCCGCAACAGGCGCCTGTGCCGGCGCGACTGGCACAATCGACGCGCCCTTCTCCGTCTCGATGCGCGCGACCACCGTCTGCACCGCGACCGTCTTGCCTTCGCCCACGAGGATCTCGGCGATCACGCCGCTCACCGGCGACGGAATCTCGGCATCCACCTTGTCGGTGGAGATTTCGAAGATGGGTTCGTCGCGCTTGACGTCGTCGCCGACGTTCTTCAGCCACCGCGACAGCGTCCCCTCGGCGATCGACTCGCCCATCTGGGGCATTTCCACGTCCACACGGGCCAAGGGGGCCTCCTCTACGGTTCCGAACGCTTCGGGGAGCGAAGCGCCCACATGACGAGAGTCGGCAGCGTGATCATTCCAATCGCGCCGCCGACCACCGTGAACTCCAGCCAGTTGCACGCCGGCACCCCGTCGCAGGGCTTGGCGTGCGTCACGTACGCCACGAACTTCGAGACGAACGCCGCAATCATGCCGCCCGAGAAGAATCCGAGCGGCATCATGAAACATCCGATGGCCAGCGTGCGCGCCCACGGCGCGCCCTGCCCACCCGACGGCGTCTCCGGCATCTCCTGCATTCTAGCGACCCCCGCGACGCGAGCGCGCCTGCCCCGGCCCGGCCATCACGTCAGAACGCCGCGGTCATCTCGTGCCGGGCGTCCGCCTGGCGATGAAGCTGCACAAAGAACTTCTTGACGTTGCGATCGATGCGGCTCTCACCCATCTGGTCGGTGGTGCCTTCGACGAACGTGTAGTGGCCGCCTTCCATCTTGACGGCCACCGTGAGCGTGGCGCTCACGTCGGGCGCGCCGACCACGCCCGAATAGGTGCGCGAACGGTTGGTCGTGTGCGTGAGCGTCAGCCCGATCGTCGGAAAGAACGCATCGGCCTCGGCGAGCACGGCATCGGGATGAACAGTGGTGCGATGGAAATGCTTCATGAGATTCTCAGGGCTTGGCTGGCTTGGCGGTCGTGGATGGCGCTCCGGGTTCATCACCGACAAAGACGGTCTGGTGCCAGTCCTCGACGGTCTTCTGCAGCAACTGCGTCGCATCGCGCCGGAACTGAATCCCCAGCGCCCATTCACCGGCGGCGGGGAACATCAGCGTGGCGTGATACGTGCCGACCTCGGGCCCGTACTTGAACCCGTCCCACTTGGTGATGTGGTCGGCATTGGTAACGTAGATACGTCCCTGCCCATCCGCGATGGGTTCCTTCGTTTTTTTGTCCTTGACGACGATCGTGTAGTGGATGGGCTCGAGCGAGACGGGGGGCGTGATGTCGCTCCACGCCCGAATCTCGAAGTCCTGCGTCCAGAGGCGGATGTCGGAGTTCGGGCGGTCGGCCGGCGCGCAGGACACGGCGGCCGGCAGAAGCGCCGCGATGGCCAGGCGTCGCAGTGAAATCACGGTTGGTACTCCAGGCCCAGGTGGGTAATCTGCTCCTCCCCCATCAGGTGGCGGAGCGTGTTCTTCAGCTTCGTCTGCTGAATGAAAAGATCGTGCTCCGCGAGCAGCCCCGCAGGGGCCATCGGTGACTTGTAATAGAAGCTTAACCATTCTTGAATGCCCTTCATGCCCGCGCGGTGCGCCAGATCGCTGAACAGCGCCAGGTCGAGCACGATGGGGGCCGCGAGGATGGAGTCGCGGCACAAGAAGTTCACCTTGATCTGCATCGGGTAGCCCATCCAGCCGACAATATCGATGTTGTCCCATCCTTCCTTGTTGTCGCCCCGCGGCGGGTAGTAGTTGATGCGCACCACATGCGAGAAGCCGCCATAGAGTTCGGGATACATCTCGGGCTGCAGGATGGTGTGCAGCACGCTGAGCTTCGACGCCTCCTTGGTCTTGAACGACGCGGGATCGTCGAGCACCTCGCCGTCGCGATTGCCGAGGATGTTCGTCGAGTACCAGCCCGCGAGGCCGAGCATGCGCGCCTTGAGCGCCGGCGCGATCACCGTCTTCATCCACGTCTGGCCCGTCTTGAAGTCCTTCCCTGACACGGGCACGCCCTCGCGGTCGGCCAGCGCCAGTAGCGCCGGCGTGTCGACCGCGAGATTGGGAGCGCCATTGTTGTACGGCACGCCCTCCATGATGCACGCCCACGCATAGAGCATCGACGGCGCGATGTCGGGATGGTTGTCCTCCATCGCCGTCTCGAACGACTTGATGGTCTGATGCACGGCGGATGTCGTGATGTAGATCTCCGTCGACCCGCACCAGACGGCCACCAGCCGGTCGCAGCCGTGCGTCGCTTTGAAGTTCCGGATGTCCTGCCGCAGCTGCTCCGCCAGGTCGCGCTTGGTCTTGCCCTGCTTCACATGCGTGCCGTGGATGCGGGTCACGTAGTGCTGGTCGAAGACCGCCGGCATCGGCGTGATGGACTGCAGGAAGTCCTTGAGCGGCTCGAGATGCTTGTCTTCCAGCACGCCCGCCTTCTTGGCGGACGTGTAGGCGTCGTCGGGAATCGGGTCCCACGCGCCGAATACGATGTCGCCGAGCCCGGCCAGTGGAACGAACTCGTTGATGAGCGGCGAGCGCTTGTCCGCACGCTGACCAAGCCGAATGGTGGCCATCTGGGTGAGCGACCCGATGGGCTTGCTCAACCCGCGGCGGATGGACTCCACGCCGGCAATGAACGTCGTGGCGACCGCGCCCAGGCCCGGCGTGAGGATGCCGAGTTTGCCCTGTGCGGGGCGAATCGTTGCGGACCTCTGAGCAGCTGGCATATGAAGAGAGAAGCCAAGGTCATGGAGTCGGGTGATCGGCGGCGGGTTGCGCGTCGGGTTCTGGCGCCTCGGCCGCGGCCTTCGTCACCCAGTGGACGTACGCGATGCGCTGCATCGCGGTCACGATCGCGGTGGCCGAGAGCACCGAGAGTATGAGGCGCAGCACGAGCCCGTCGAGTGCAAGCCCGAAGAGCGCTTGAGGCGCGGCGAGGAGCGTGATGCGCTCCGCGCGCTCCATCATCCCTACGCCCTTCATCGCGATGCCCAGCGTCTCGGCGCGGGCTCGCGTGTAGGAGATGGAGAAGGTGGCAATCATGCCGAGCAGTCCGACCGCGACCATCGGCATCGACCGATGCCACGCATTCGCCGCGAAGAAGAACGTGAGCCCACCGAAGAGGAACCCATCGGCGATGCGGTCGAGCGTGGAATCGTAGAACGCGCCAAAGGTCGTGGCGCGGTTGGTGCGGCGTGCGACCGCGCCATCGGCGAGGTCAAAGACGGCGGTGACCGAGAGAATCCATCCGCCGGTGCTGATGTGCCCCATCGCAAACGCGACGCCCGCGCCGCAGGTGCAGAGCGTGCCGATGGTGGTGAGTGCGTTGGGGCTGACACGACGCCGCACGAGGAACCCGATGAAGGGCTCAACGACGCGAAGATACCCGGCTATGATCGAGTCCCAGAGGGAGCGCATCGAAAGTCGTTGGGTCGGAACGGCATCGGCAGTCGGCGCGCGCTGACCTGCGCTCCGCGGGGGACGGCGCTGCTCAAAACAGTCTATGACGCAACCGACGCGGGATCAACACAGTCACGAGTGGGCTGTTCCCCGATCCCGCCGTCGGCCTTAGCGGTACATCATCACCGCTCGGGCACGCTTCTGGAACGCGACGAGCGCCGGCAAGCTGGCATCGACCAGCGAATCGGGGTCTGCACCGCGCGACACGAGCAGCAGCGCCTGGCCGAGGCCTGGAGCCGACGCGGCGCCCGCAAGCCGCAGGGAATCGCCGTGCACTTTCCATACGGCCCACGCCAGGTCGAGCGTCAGGCGCCCCGTCTGCACCCGTTCGCGATCGAGCACACGAATGCGGATGGCAGGAACGCTGAATCCGTCATACTTGCCATCGGTGGGGCGATGCGGAGCGAAGTGTTCGGCTTCGAACTTGACACCGGGATGCGGACGGTCGGCGAGTTCATCGAGCACGCGCTTGGTATCGAGCCAGGGCGCGCCCACGCGAAGCAGCGGCTCTGCCGTCCCACGGCCGAGCGAGAGCGTCGTGCCTTCGAGCGGAAGCAGCACCGCCGCGACGAGCAGGTCGTCAACGTCCTTGACCTCGTCCACGGGCGAACTCCACGGCAGTTTGCTCTCGCGGCCCCAGAAGTTCCGGCGGCGCACGCCGCGCGCCGGCACGACGTGCAGGTCGGCGTCGGCAGGCAGCGACGACTTATACAGCCGCAGCGCCTCGCCCACCGAGAGGCCGTACCGCACGGGGAGCTCCACGTCGCTGCCGTCCACCGGCCGCCACATCGGTCCGTCGTGCGTCTCGCCGCCGAGCGACGGCGTATGGTCGAGGATCACGACGCGCGCTTTGTGCTGCGCCGCGATGGCGACCAGCCGATGCAGCTTCCCCAGCGACGAGCGCGCCGCAAATCCACCGTCATTCAGGTCGATGACCGCGCCATTGATGCCGCGCCAGCTCGCGTCATTGAGCGCGGAGTCGGGGCTGATCACGGCAAGCAGGTGCACGTTCATCCGCCGCACGCGTCCGTCGTCACGCAGTTCCTCCGGGCTCGGCAAGCCGGCGTGGGCGCCCGGCGACGTCGTAATCCAGAGGACGCCACGTCCGGCCAGCAGGCGCAGACTGTCTTCCACCAGCACGGTCATGCTCGCCCGCACTTTCTCCGGACGCGCAATACCCGCAGATTCCCTAGGTGGCCCCGACGACGCACACGCCGCCACGAATGCCACTCCGACTATCCACGCCAAGGTCCGATGCACGCTCGTCGTCTCGCCTCGCTAATGGCCATTGCCGCGCTCGCCGCGGCCTCGTGCGGCCGCTTACGTACCGCGGCCCCGGTTGCCCCTGATGTAACACGCGGTGCACCGCCGAAGTTCACTCCATCGCTCACCGCGCCGCTCAACGATGCGGCGCGGACGTGGATCGAGCAAACCCTCGCCAGCCTGTCCCTCCGCCAAAAGGTCGGGCAGATGACCTCGGCCTGGGTGCTCGGCGACTACACCAGCACCAGCGATCCCAGCTTCATAGAAGTTCGCGACTGGGTCGTCAAGGACGAAGTGGGGTCGGTGACCATGTCGCTTGGCACACCCATTGAGGTGGCCGCCAAGCTCAACGATCTGCAGCGCCTGGCGCGCATCCCGATGCTCGTGCACTCGGACCTCGAGCCCAATCTCGGGCGGCTCGAGGGCGGCATCTTTGCGCCCTACACCTACGGCGCCGGCTCGGCGACGGTCATTCCGTCGAACATGGCGATCGGTGCCACCGGTGATACGTCACTGGCGCGGCGCGCCGGCGAGGTCACCGGGCGCGAAGCACTCGCCGTTGGCATCAACGTCGTGTTCGCGCCGACGGTGGACGTGAACAACAATCCCGCGAACCCGGTGATCAACACACGGTCGTTCGGCGAGGACCCGCAGGCGGTGGCGCAGATGTCGGCGGCGTTCGTGCGTGGCGTGCAGTCGGCGGGCGCGGCGGCGACGGCCAAGCACTTCCCCGGCCACGGTGACACCGACACGGACTCGCATCTCGCGCTGCCGGTGGTGAAGAGCTCACGTGAGCGGCTCAATCAGGTTGAGCTGGTTCCGTTCCGTGCAGCCATCAACGCCGGCGTGCAGGGCGTGATGTCGGCGCACATCGCGCTGCCGGCCCTGGGCAAGGACAGCACGCCGGCTACGCTGCGCAAGGACGTCATCACCGGCCTCCTGCGCGACACGCTTGGATTCAAGGGCGTGGCGTACACCGACGCGCTCTCGATGGAAGGCATCGGCGCGGGATACACCATCGAGAAAAGCGCGGTGGCGGCGGTGCTCGCCGGCGCCGACGTGCTGCTCAAGCCGTCCGACATCCGCCGCGCCATCGACGCGGTCGTGGCGGCCGTGGAGCACGGCGACATTCCGGTGGCGCGCATTGACGCCTCGGTGCGCCGCCTGCTTGAGGAGAAGCTGCGCGTTGGCGTGATCCAGCGGCCGTTCGTTTCGCTCGAGGCGCTGCGTGATACCGTCGGCGCGCTCCCGCACCGCAAGCTCGCGCAGGAGATCGCCGAGAAGGCCATCACCCTCGTGCGCGATCGCGGCAGCCTGGTTCCGATGACGCGCGGCACGCCGACGCTCATCCTCAGCTACGCCCCCGAAGCGGACATCACCGCGGGCCGCGCGTTTGCCGCTTCGCTCCGCGGTGCGCTGGGACCGGGGACTCGCGCACAGCGCATTGGACCGCGCACGCCGCGCGCCGAGCTCGATTCGCTGGGCCGCGGCGCGTCACGCGTGATCTTCAGCACGCACGGCCGCACCATCGAGGGCGAGGGCAAGCTCGCCGTCGCGCCGCAGGTGGCGCAGTGGCTCGATTCCGTGGCGGCGGTAAGTCCGGTCGTGCTCGTGGCGCACGGCAACCCGTACGTCATTCGGCAGTTCCGCCGCGTCGGCACGTACATGATGGCCTATGGCACTGGTGCCACCGTGGAAAACGCGTCGGCGCTGGCCCTCGCCGGCCAACGCGCCATCAGCGGCCACTCGCCGATTTCGCTCCCCGGCTTCTACTCGCGCGGTGACGGCATTCCGCGCCCACTTCCGTTTGCGCTCGAAGCGCTCCCGACTGTCATGAAGGACTCGCTGCAGCACCTGCTTGATCGCGCCGTGCGCGACTCGGCGTTCCCGGGGGCGGTGGCCGTGGTCGGCCGCCGGGATCGCGTGCTCGCCACCGTGAGCGCCGGACACCTCGACTGGAAGCCGTCGCCCGCTCCCGACGCCCGTACGCTTTGGGATATGGCCTCGCTGACCAAGGTCACCGCCACCACGAGTGCGGTGATGCAGCTGGTCGAGCAGCAGCGCGTGGACATCAACGCGCCGGTGCAGAAGTACCTCCCCGACTGGCAGGGACCGAACAAGGAGAAGGTGCTCATTCGCCACCTGCTCACGCATGCGTCGGGTCTGCCGGCGTGGCGTCCGCTGTACAAGGAAGCGACCAACGCCGAGCAGGCAATGCAGCTCGTCTTCCAGACGCCGCTCGACACGCTGCCGGGCGCGCGGATGCTGTACAGCGATCTCAACTTCATTCTGCTCGCGCAGGTGGTGCAGCGCGTCAGTGGAGAACGCATCGACGCCTACACGGCGGCCCACGTCTTCGGTCCGCTCAAGATGACCGACACGCAGTACCGGCCCGACAAGTCGCTGATGGAACGCATCGCACCCACCGAGGTGGATCCGTGGCGCCAGCGACAGATTCGCGGCGAGGTGCACGACGAGAACGCCTTCATCCTCGGCGGCGTCTCCGGACACGCCGGCCTCTTCTCGACAGCCGCCGACGTCACGCGCCTCTGCCAGGCGTACCTGAACGGCGGCACGCTCGACGGCGCGCGCGTGTGGAGCCCCGAAACGATCAAGCTCTTCACGACCGTCGTTGACTCGACCTTTTCCAACCGCGCGCTCGGATGGGAAACGCCCAACGGCACCAACTCGGCGGGGCGCGTGATGAAGCGCCCGGCCTTTGGCCACACCGGCTTCACGGGCACCAGCATCTGGATCGATCCGGCAAGAGATCTGTTCGTGGTGCTGATGACCAATCGCGTGAACCCGACCCGGCAGAACAACAAGATTGGGGGCGTCCGTCAGACGGTGGCCGACATGGCGGAGGCGCTGGCCGCGGCGGCAAGGCCTTAGCACACAACGAGATGGCGCGGGGGAGCCGAAGGCTGATCTTCCCCGCGCTCACGCGGAGCAGTTGAAGGGGGGCACTCCCCTCTATAGATTCCGACGTACCAAAGGCGGTTTCCACCGCCCCCCAACTCCCGGAGTTTGTCATGAGCACGATGAATACTCCCGAAATCGCCCTGACGATTTCCGCCAACGCCACCACCGAGGTCAAGAAGTTCATGGCCGCGGAAGGCGTGTCGCCCGATGTGGGCGGTTTGCGCGTGAGCGTCCAGCCGGGCGGCTGTTCGGGCTTCAAGTACAGCTTGCTGATCGAAGACCAGGCGGCCGAGGACGACACGGTGCTGCCGCAGGAAGGCTTCCGCGTCTTCGTTGATCCTTTCTCGATGCAGTATCTCAATGGCGTCCAGATCGACTACACGACGTCGATGCAGGGCTCCGGCTTCACCTTCAAGAACCCGAACGCGACCGGCGGCTGCGGTTGCGGCAGTTCTTTCTCCGCATAACCACGAGTTTTTCGCGATGACGTCTGGCCTTCGCCACGACGCCGCAGATGCCCGTAAGGCCCGCGACACCGCCACGGCGGTGCATCGCGGGCCTTCCGTCTCCGGCGCCCTCACCGCGCTCGAGCGCATCCCCACGGTCGTCCTCGACGACCACCTCGACATCGCGCGCCATGTCGCGCAGCGGATCGCCAGCGTCATCCGCGCCCGCAACGCCGAGGGGCGCGACGCCGTCCTCGGCCTTGCCACCGGCTCGACGCCGATCGGCGTGTATCGCGAGCTGATTCGCATGCATCGCGACGAAGGGCTCAGTTTCCAGCGAGTGGTCTCGTTCAATCTTGACGAGTACTACCCGATGGCGCCCGACAACATCCACTCGTACCATCGCTTCATGTGGGAGAACCTGTTCTCCCACGTGGACGCCGACCGGGCCCGGGTGCACATCCCCGATGGCACGGTGGCGCGCGCGGACCTCGAGGCCTGGTGCAAGGGCTACGAGCAGGCGATTCGCGATGCCGGTGGCATCGACGTGCAGATTCTCGGCATCGGCAAGACGGGGCATATCGGCTTCAACGAGCCCGGCTCGGGTGAGCAGAGTCGCACGCGCCCGGTGCACCTCGACGCCGTGACGCGCCGCGACGCGGCCGCCGATTTCTTTGGCGAAGAGTTTGTGCCGCGCGAAGCGGTGACGATGGGCGTGGCCACGATCTTCGAGGCGCGCGAGATCATCATTATCGCCACCGGCGAGCACAAGGCGCGCGTGGTGAACCGCGCCGTGGAAGGTCCCATCGACATCGAGGTGGCCGCGACGTTCCTGCAGCGCCATCGGGCGACGACGTTTTACGTGGACGCCGCGGCCGGCAGTGAACTCACGCGCACGGCGACGCCGTGGCTGCTCGACGAAGTCGAGTGGACGCCGATGCTCACGCTGGAGGCCGTCACCTGGCTCTCGCGGAAGGTGGGCAAGGCCATCCTGAAGCTCACGCAGCACGACTACGCCGAACACAAGCTGTCGTCGCTCGTCGCCCGCCACGGCAGTCCCGGCGCCGTCAACGGCCTTGTCTTCAACGAGTTGGGCGCGAAGATCCGCGGCAAGAGCAAGCTGCCGCAGGGCAAGCGCATCGTCTGCTTCTCGCCGCATCCCGACGACGACGTCATCTCGATGGGCGGCATCCTGCGCAAGCTCACGGAGAACGGCAACGACATCATCGTGGCCTACATGACGAGCGGCAACATCGCCGTCTTCGACTACGATGTGCGCCGGCACGTGGACTTCCTGATGCGCATGCACCGCGATCACCGCATCGGCGGCGCCGAGGTGGATACCGAAGCGCAGAAAGTGCACGACTTCCTCGCCGCCAAGAAGCCGGGCGACGTCGACATTCCCGAAGTCGCCGACATCAAGCGCGTCATCCGCGAAGCCGAGGCGATCAGCGGCCTCGAGACGGTGGGGCTGAGCGCCGCGAACGGCCGCTTCCTCAACCTGCCGTTCTACCAGACGGGTGAGGTCAAGAAGGATCCCATCGGCCCCGCCGACGTGGCGATCGTCCGCGCGCTGCTCGAGGAAACGAAGCCGGAGATGATCTTCGTCGCCGGCGACTTGTCCGATCCGCACGGCACGCACCGCATGTGCAAGGAAGCCATCGACGAGGCCATCGCGGAACTGTGGCCGAATCGCCTGCGCGGTCCGCAGGCGCATCGCATGCACCGCGCCTCCGACCCGCAGCCAAAGGCGGAGGCACCTGAAGTCTGGCTGTATCGCGGCGCGTGGCAGGAGTGGCCGGTGACCGAGGCTACCTGGCTCGTGCCGATGTCACAGGAAGAGCTGCGCCTCAAGATCCAGGCAATCTTCAAGCACCAGAGCCAGAAGGACTCGATGCCCTTCCCCGGTCAGGACGATCGCGAGTTCTGGCAGCGCGTGGAACAGCGCAACAAGGACACCGCAGGCATCCTCGACGAGCTTGGACTCGCCGAGTACTTCGCCATGGAGGCGTATGTCGTCGACTAGCCGCACGTCGCAGGGCACGCGGTGACGCCGAGCCGGTTCGGCATCCTCGACTTCGTCGTCCTCGTCGCTTATCTCGCCGGCACCACGGCGCTTGGCGTCTGGCTGGGCCGGGACCAGAAGAATTCCAAGGATTACTTCGTCGCCGGCCGCAACATTCCGTGGTGGGCGGTGATGTTCTCCATCGTCGCCGCCGAGACGAGCGCGCTGACGTTCATCTCGGTGCCCGGGCTTGCCGTTATCGGAAACTTCGGGTTCTTGCAAGTCTGCATGGGTTACGTGCTTGGGCGCGTGGTGGTGGCCACGGTGCTGCTGCCGCGGTATTTCGAAGGCGATCTCGTGACGGCGTACGCGCTGCTCGAGACGCGCTTCGGGCCGGCGACGCGGCGCTTCACGTCGGTGGTGTTCATGGCGACGCGCGGCATGGCCGACTCGGTGCGCGTGTTTGCGTCGGCCATTCCGATTGCCATCGTCATCGGCCCGGTGCTGCCGCGGCAGTACGTGATGCCGGCCGCCATCATCGTGCTCGGCGTGCTGACCATCATTTACACGTACCGCGGCGGCATGCGCGCCGTGGTGTGGACGGAGCTAGTGCAGGCAGGGGTGTACGCCACGGGCGGCATCGCGGCGGCCGTGCTCGTTGGGCACGCCGTCACCGGCGGCTGGCCGCACATTCTCGAGGCAGCCCGCGCGCAGGACAAGCTGCGCGTCTTCGACTTCTACACCGGCTTCGACCGGCCGCACACGGCGTTTGCCGGCATCATTGGCGGCGCGGTGCTGACGATGGCGTCACACGGCGCCGACCAGACCATCGTGCAGCGCATGCTGTCGGCGCGCTCGCTGCGCGACGCGCAGAAAGCCATCATCGGCAGCGGCATCGCGGTGCTGGTGCTGATGACGCTCTTCCTCACGGTCGGCATTGGTCTCTGGTCGTATTATCAGGGCGCCGCGTCGTTCGCGTCACCCGACCAGATCTTTCCGACGTTCATCTTCGAGCGGATGCCGCACGGGCTCATCGGCCTGCTGGTGGCGTCGATCGTCGCCGCGACCATGAGCACGCACTCGGGAGCCATCAACTCGCTGGCGGCGACGACGACGCACGACATCTACGTGCCGCTGATGAAGGGCAAGGCGACCGAAGCGTCCACGTTCCGCGCCGGCCGCTGGTTTGCGCTCGCCTGGGGCGTCGCGCTGACCTTTGGCGCGCTGCTCTTCCCCGAGGGGAAGACGCCCGTCGTCGTCATCGCGCTGTCGATTGCGTCGTTCACGCAGGGCGCGCTCCTCGGCGGTTTCTTTCTCGGGATTTTCGTGAAGCGCGCCAAGCAGCGTGATGCGATCGTCGGCATGTCGGTGGGCATCGCCATCATGGCGTTCGTCGTCTTCGCCAAGCCGCTCTCGGCCGCGTATCCGTCGCTCGCCGCGGCCCTCGGCCCGTTCGCCAATGTCGCGTGGCCGTGGTACGTGCTTATCGGTACGACCATCACGATGACCGCCGGCACCCTCAGTTCGTTCGTGCGTTCGCCATCTGACGCGGGCTAAGCGCGCAAGCCCCTTGAACGGGCCGCGTCACGCGGTCATTCTCCGGACCTCATGAGCTTTCTTATTGTAGGCGTGGACGGCGGCGGCACGAAGACCAAGGTCTCGGTGACCGACGAGAAGGGGCACGAACTGGCGACGGCGACGGGCGGCGGCAGTGCGGCGCGTCCGGGACAGACCACGCAGGCCGCGGAGATGATTGCGCAGACCGTGGCGGAGGCGCTGGCCGCCTGTGAACGCACGGGCGAAGTGCCGCGCGTGCTCTGCGCCGGACTCGCCGGCGCCGGCCGCGAGCCGGAACGGCAGGCCGTACGCGATGCGCTCGTGCGACTGGAGGTTGCGGACCGCGTGATTGTCGAGCCCGACGCGACCATTGCGCTCGAAGACGCGTTCGGCGACGGGCCGGGCATCCTGCTCGTCAGCGGCACCGGCTCGTCGTGCTTCGGCCGCTCCCCCACGGGCGCGTTCGGGCGGTGCGGCGGCTGGGGACTCAGCATCGGCGACGAAGGGAGCGGCGCGTGGATCGGCCGCAAGACGCTGAGCATCGCCGCGGCGGCGGCCGACGGCCGCGAGCCTGAAACGGCACTGCTGCCGGCCGTGCTCACCGCGCTCGAACTCGAGAACAGCGATGGCCTCGTGGCGTGGGCGGCGCACGCCGACCCGGCGGCGCTGGCGCGACTGGCGACGATCGTCATTACGGTGGCGGCCACGGGTGACCTGCGCGCCAACTCGCTCCTCGCGCTCGCCACGGAAGAACTGGTGACGCACGTGCGCGCGCTGGCGCGGCAGCTCTTTGCCGACGAGCGCGCGGCCATTCCGGTGGCGCTGGCCGGCGGGCTGATGGAGCGCGGCTCGTTCGTGCGAAAGCTCGTCGAGCATCGGCTCAAGACCGCGGTGCCGGGCGCGATGGTGCGCGCCGAGCCTGTGGTTCCGGTGCGCGGCGCCGTGCGCGTCGCCCTGCGGCACGCGAAGTAGCGGCCGCCGCGGCCGGTCCCAACGAGCGGGGCTGAACTTTCGTACATTCGGCAACAGCGTCCGCTGTCCGCCGTCTGCCGTCGACTGTCTCCCCACCCGAGGCCGTATGTCGATATCCCGCCGCACGCTTGTCGCGCTCGCCGCTGCGCTCGTCGCCACGCCGCTGGCCGCGCAGCGCACTGACATGAAGACGAACACGAAGTTCGAACCGTACTTCAACGTCGCGTCTCCCCTTTCGCTCACGTCCGCCGAAAAGACCGATCGCGTGGCGTGGAAGACGTACGAGAAAGGGATGCGCAACGTCTACACGGCGGCCGCGCCGTCGTGGAAGCCGGTGAACCTCACCAGGTTCACCAAGGACGACGGCATCGATATTTCGGACATCGCGCTTTCGGACGACGGATCCGTTGCGGTGTTCGTGCGCGGCTCGGCCACCAACTCGCGCGATTGGGTCGCCAATCCGTCGCACGATCCCGATGGGCCAGAGCGTGCCATTTGGGCGGTGAAGACGTCGGGCGGCGCCCCCGCGTGGAAGGTGGCGGTCGGCGCGGCGCCCGCGCTTGCTCCCGACGGCAAGGCCGTGTTGTACGTGAAGGACGGGCAGATCTACCGTGCGCCCATCGTTCCGATGAAGCCCGGAACGGCCATGGATCGCGGCGACAAGCCATTCATCACGGCATGGGGACGGCAGTCGAATCCGCGCTGGTCACCCGACAGCAGGAAGATTGCGTTCGTGAGTGACCGCGAGAATCACGCCTTCATCGCCGTCTACGACGTGAAGTCGCGCACGCTCGCGTATCTCGATCCCAGCGTGGACTGCGACGGAAATCCCGTGTGGTCGGAGGACTCGAAGCAGATCGTCTTCACGCGGCGTCCGGGAACGGCGTTCGGCGCCCAGAATCAGGAAGGCGCCGGCGGTATTGGGACGCCGCAGGGCACGACGTTCAACGTGCAGGCGGCGCTGCAGCGGATGCGCAACGGTGGCTTTGGCCCGGCCTGCGGCGGCGGCTTCGGATTTGGCGGCGGTGGTGGTGGCGGCCGCGGCGCCGGTGCGCCGGTCAATGCCCAGGCCGCGTCGCGCCCCGGTTTCTTCACGTCGCGTTTCCCCGGCGGCTACACGCTGTCGCTGATGGTGGCCGACGTCACCACGCGCATCGCCAAGGAAGTGTGGCACAATGAACCCGGTGAGCGCGTGTTCACGACGCTCAATGGCATGCGTCACGCCGCCGGCCATGTGGTCTTTTCGGCCAATGTGCCCAACGACGACTGGGACCGCTGGTTCTCGATCAGCCTGACGAGCCCCGGCAAGCCGGTGCTGCTCACCACGACCGATGGCCTCATCGAAGGCGCGGGATCGGCCGAGCTCTCGGGCGATGGCAAGACGCTGTTCTACACGACGAACGCCAAGGACATCGAGCACCGGCACATCTGGTCAGTGCCGGTGGGTGGCGGCACGCCGCAGCAGCTCACGACGGGCGACGGCATCGAGGTGTCGCCGACGCACCTCGCGTCGGGCAAGGCGCTCGCCGTGCTCTACTACGACTACAACACGCCCGCCTCGGTAGGCATCGTCGCCAGTGGCACCGACAAGGCCAAGACAATTTTCCCGGTGCTCGGCAAGGAGTTCCCGCGCGACGCGCACGTCAAGCCGCAGATCGTGTGGACGAAAGCGGCCGACGGGCAGGCGATCAGCAACCAGCTCTTCCTGCCCAAGGATCTCAAGCCGGGCGAGAAGCGTCCGGCGATGGTCTTCGTGCACGGCGGCCCGATGCGCCAGATGCTGCCGGCGTATCACTACATGGAGTTCTACCACTGGGCGTACGCGTACAACCAGTGGCTCGCGGCGCAGGGCTACATCGTGCTGTCCATCAACTACCGCCGCGGCATCGGCTACGGACGCTCGTTCCAGAACGCGCCGGGCGCGCAGGCGGCCGGCAACAGCGAGTACCAGGACGTCGTCGCCGGCGGCAAGTACCTGCTCACGCGCGACGATGTCGATGCGTCGCGCGTCGGCATCTGGGGGCTCTCGTACGGCGGCCTGCTCACGTCGCAGGCCTTGGCGCGCAACAGCGACATCTTCGTCGCCGGCGCCGATTACGCCGGCGTGCACCTCTACGGCAGCTCGCTCGACACGACGGCGCTCTCGTTCCGGTCGTCGGCGGTTGGCGCCATCGACAGCTGGAAGTCGCCGGTACTGCTCGTGCACGGCGACGATGACCGCAACGTGGACTTCGCGCAGACCGTGGGACTCGTGCAGCTCCTGCGCGCCCGCAACATCTACCACGAGATGATCATCATCCCCGACGACCTGCACGAGTCGATGCTGCACAAGAACTGGGTGAACACGTGGGAGCGCACCGACGAGTTCCTCAAGCGCTTTGTGTGGAACAAGGAGAAACCGCCCACGATGGCGCCGTGATGCGGCGTGGCCCAATTGCCAGGCGCTCAGCCCTGCCGCTGCTCGCGGCAGGGCTGGTGTCATTCCCGCTTGCGGCAGGGCTGGTCTCATTCCCGCTCGCGGCACAGCAAGTGGCCGACACCGCGTTTGCGCCGCGCATCGCCGCGCCTGCCTATGCCGGCAACGGCCCAGTGGTACTCCTCGACGAAGCGCATAACAACTTCCACACGCTGGATGGGCGCTACCTCGTCTTCGGCAAGGTGCTGCGCCTCGATGGCTATCAGGTGCGTCCCAGCCGCACGGCGTTTTCCGCCGGTGCGCTTGCCGGCGCGCGCGTGCTCGTCATTGCCAACGCGTTGCACGCCAGCAACGCCGGCGGCAAATGGGAGCTGCCGACGCCATCCGCGTTCACCAGCGCCGAGATTGCCGCGGTGCGCGACTGGGTGCAGGGTGGCGGCTCGCTGTTGCTCGTCGCTGATCACATGCCCTTCCCGGGCGCGGCCGGCGCGCTGGCCGCGGCGTTCGGCATCCACATGCGGAACGGCTTCGCGTACGACTCGACCCGCAAGGTCAGCAAGTTCACCTTCACTCGCCGCAGCGGCCGCCTCGCGTCGCACCCGCTTACCGACGGACGCAGCGCCGCGGAGCGCATCGACAGCGTAGTCGCATTCACGGGCCAGGCGTTCACCGTGGACGCCCCCGGCCGCGCCCTGATGACACTCGCGCCCGGGACCACGGTCCTCGAACCACGCGTCGCGTGGCAGTTCGACGACCAGACACCGTCCGAATCCGGTGCGGGCCTGCTGCAAGGCGCGGTCGTTGCGTTCGGCAGCGGACGGGTCGCCGTCTTCGGCGAGGCGGCAATGTTCTCGGCGCAAGTCACGGGCGCACAGCGCAGCCCGATGGGGATGAACGACCCCGTCGCCCCGCAGAACGCCCAGTTCCTGCTCAACGTGATGCACTGGCTGACGGGACTGATTCCACTCGACAAGTAGCGACGGCGCCCAAACACGAGAGGCGACGGCTGAATGCCGTCGCCTCTTTTGTGCTCCGTGGCCGCGTTACTTGAGTTCGCCCGTACTAATGCAGTTCGCCGCGAACCAACCCTCCATGCCGATGCCCTTCGAGCGCTCCCAGCCCGCGGGCGCCGTTGGCGTGGCCCCTGGCGACTGCGTGCTGAACCAGTCGCAGCCGGTGCCGCTGGTCTCGCGGGCGGGGAGTGGCGCGAGCGACGATCCGCTGCCCTTCGCGCTCGACGATCCGCCGCCGTACGACGCGACGGCATTGGACCCGCGACTCGGCGCGGCCGAACCTCGCGCCGCGGCGACATCGGCGTGAAACGCGATGCCCACATCCCCACCAGCGAGCGTCGAGCCCGGGATCCGTTCTGGCGCGCACGCGGCCACCAGCACCCCACAGAGAGCCAGCGTGGTGCCGTAGGTCTGCCGAGTCGTGAAGCGGGTGTTCACGTGTGCGCCGAAGGGATGGAGTGGACGAACGATGTAACATGACCGCCCTCGGAGAGAGCGTCAACAGAGGGACGATTCGTCGCCGGCAATATCACGCGCCGGCGGGACCGCTGAAACGAAAGCGGGGCGGCCCAGTGGGCCGCCCCGCTTCGATTGATCCGACCTCTACTCGTCGGACTCGCCGCATTTCTTCTTGCTCTCCTTCGCCGCCTTGCACCCCTTGTCGCCGTGGGATGACGACGAGGACGATTCGTGGTCCTTGCCCTCGCCGTGGCCAATCGAGCCGCCACTGCTTCCGCTTGAACCGCTGGTCGATGAACCGGAGCCGCTGGCGGCAGATCCGGCACCGCCACCGGTTGAGCCAGAACCGGATATCGAGGAACCGGACGTGGATCCGGCGCTGGAGCCCGAACCGCACGGCGCGGTGCTGCCCGACAACGCGCTCGACGTCGGCTGGCACGGTGCCTTGCCGGCATTCGCCTGCCGCGCCACACTCAGAAAGGATACGCCTGAATCACCTTGATCTACGGTTGATCCCGGGATTCGCTCTGGCGAGCACGCTGCCAGGAAGACGAGTCCGAGAATGGCGCCAGTCGACGCCGCGTAGAACTTGCGCTGGGGGGCACGCATTCTAGGTAAACCCTCTCACGAGTGGAGGACAACTCCCTACGAACATACGACTTTTTCCCTACTTCGCAAGCGTGCGTGCCGTGCCCGAGGAGGTCACGCCACACCGGCTGCAGGCGCTAGCGGCTGTCGCGCAACGCCGGGACGGTCGAGCGGCGCACCTGGAACCACTCGGTCGCCAGTCGGTCGCCCTTCGACCAGATGCTCACCTCCCACGCTCCTTCCTCCTTGGCGAGATCAAGCCCGGGATGGTACCAGCTCACTTCCCACTCGGCCGCGATGTGGAAGTCGTACTCAAAGACGGCGCGCCGCGGCGAGACGAGCCGGATGCGCACGTTGATGTCGTCGGGGAGGAAGCTCCACCGGTTCCACACGAAGAGCGGATCGTTGGGCGCGAGAATCGGCGTCTCGACAAAGCCCTCGCCCTCGCCGCGCAGGAAATGTCCCACCCGCAGTTGAGGCGGCTCGATGCGTGCATAGTTGGCCCTCGTCACGACGCGGCGGTGGCGCGTGGTATCGAAGCCAATGAGCAGCCGCGCATAGTCGTAGTTGGCCCACACGAACCACTCGGCGGCGAGATCGCGATACTGCCGCACGCGGTCGAGATGGCGCGTCGCCAGGTTCTGCTGCTCGGTGGGATCAACGGTGAGATCGTACAGTTCGGGCTGGCGCCCATCGAGGTGCGCGATGTACTTCCAGCGCCCGTCTCGCAGTCCGAACTGCGCGGGGCGCGAGTCCTTATGGAAGTAGGCGATGCGCGGCTGATAGCCGGTGGACGTGAGATCCTGCCCCGGGACGTCCGGATGCGGCAGCCCGAGCAGGTTCGTCATCGTCGCCAGCAGGTCGCCGTGCTGGCCGATGCGCGGCGACACCACCGCGCCGCCGCCGAGTCCGGGCGCCGCGACGAAGAGGAAGTTGCGGATGTTCTCCTCGTACAGCCGGTTGCGATGCACCCAGTTGTCGGCGTGCAAGTCGGCGAACGCCTCGCCGTGATCGCCCGTGATGACGATGAGCGACTGGTCGAGGATGCCGCGGACGCGCAAATCGTCCAATAGCCGCCCGATGGCCGCGTCGGTGTAATGCAGCGAGTTCTTATAGCGCGCCGCATCATCCTCGCCCGACGACGGCCCGAGATCGCCACCCCACGTGCCGTACGGGTGGTGCGTGGCGATCGTGTGGAACTCGATGAACTGCGGGCGGCTCGCCGGCGACTGGTCCAGCCAGCGCGCGATGAGCGGGCGCAGCGCATCCTCGTTCACGCCCCACGAGTGAATTTCCTGCTCCTTCGTGAGCGTCGGCGTGCCGTCCTGATAATGCACCACGGTGTCCCACGGCATGGTGCGATAGAACTCGCGCAGGTAGCCAAAGCGCAGGTCGGGCGCGGCAAAGAGCGCGGTGCGATAGCCCGCCGCGCGAAAGACGCTGACCATCGTCGGTGCGGCGAGCGGCAGCGTGAGTTCATCACCCACGCTGCCCCAGGTGATGCTGCGCCCGCCGGTCATGATTGGCACGTGCGCACGCGTCGTCGCGGGATAGACGCCGTAGATCTGCGGGAAGATGAGCGCGTCGTTGGCGAGCCGCGCCAGATTCGGCGTCACGGCGGAGTCGGGCAGGCCGCTGGGCAGCAGCTGGTGGGCGCCCACCGACTCGAGGACGAAGAAGATCACGTGCCGGCGATGGGCCGCTCGCAGCGTGCCGGCTCTCGCGTAGAGCGCTGCGTCGGCCGCGGTGTCGCGCTTCCACGTCATGTCGCGCAGGCGCCGCAGCTCGCCGGCGCGCTTGGTGGGCTCGGCGGGCTCCGTGACTTCCTCGGCGTCGCGCCAGAGCAGTCCCGTGAGCGGGAAGCGATCGAGTTCAAATCGGTCGCGCACGTTGCGCACCAGCGGCACGGCCAGCGCCGCATACGCGCCGAGCGCAATCAGCACCGGCGCCGTGCGCGGCACGTTCGCGGCCCCGCGCGGCGCTTCGCGGGCGACGATGCGCCGATAGAGCGCCGGGATGAGCACCGCGAGCATCGCGAAGTTGATGTACGTCATCACGTCGGCATCGGACGCTGCGGATCCGAGCAGCCGCGGAATCGCGATGCCGAGGTCGAGCACGCCGCCGTCCGTCTGCGAGAGCGTCATGTGATCGTGAAAGCGCTTGAACACCAGCTGATCGAACGCGACGAGCACGAGCACCGCCGTCACGAGGAACCACGCGATGCCGGCGTGCGCGCGCCGCCTCGCGCCCCAGTACACCGCGGCGGCCACGAGCAGGGCGGCGATCACCGTCTGCCATTGCAGGAACGGCAGCGCCAGCAGAAACGGCACCGGCGGGCGTTCGCTCGCGAGCGACGGAAGCACGTAGCGCAGAAAGAGCTGGCCCTGCACCATCACGGTGAATCCGTAGATGACCAGCGCGGCCTGCAGCGCGAGTTGGGCGCGCGTCTCGCGGGTGCGATGCTCGCGGACAGGCGTTGTCGGCGACGACATCAGAACAGGATGGTCGGCCACGCGCGATCGGGCCGCCAGACGCGATATGGCAGCGAGCGCCACCACGTCCCCGCCCCGTTCGACTTGAACTCGGTGGCCATGTTGTCGTCGGTGATGTTCCACAGGTCGTTGGCCCGGCGCAGCTGCGGCGCCAGATCCTCCGACGCCGCCGCGAGGAACCGATCGAGCGTGACGCCCGCGCTGTCGCCACGGATGCGCGGCGCGCCGTCGGGGCCGTGGATGCCGAGCATCGCCGTGCGCCGTTCGTCCGCGCGCTGGTCGAACGGCGCGTCGCTCGCCGCGACGAAGTTCGACACGCGAATCACGTGGCGAAATGCGCCGGCCGCCGTGTAGAGCACGTCAAATGACCCGGTCGTATTGAAGTAGACGACGCCGCCGCTCGCGAGGTGCGCGCGCAGTTCACGCAGGAACTCCGACGACAAGATGTGCGTCGCCCCCGAGCGCCAGTGCCACGTGCCGTTGATCACGATCATGTCGAACGCACGCTCGGGATGACGGGCCAGCCACCGGCGGCCGTCGTCGAAGTGCAGCCGTACGCGCGGGTCGCTCAGCACGCTCGCGATGTCGGGATAGTGCCACATCACGTCGACATACGCGGGATCGATCTCGACGATCGTGAGCGCGTCCACTGCAGGGATATCCGCGAGGATGCGCGCCCACGATCCGGTGCCCAGCCCAATCTCGAGCATGCGGCGCGGCGCACGATGCAGCGCGGGAACAAAGAACGCGCGGTTGATGAGGTTGGTGTTCGACACGGGGTCGAGATTGAACCCGCCGTCGTACAACCCCTCGCCGTACTCGCGGCCGCCGGGCCAGACGCCCACGATGCCCGCGCGCCCCTGCGCGACGTACTGGTAGCCCGGCAGATATCCGTCGGTGCCGAAATGCACCTTTTCGAGAAAGCGCGTGAAGAGCGCGGGCTGCGCCGCCAATGCGAGCAGCGCGGCCAGCGAGAAGATCGTGACGCCGGCGCGGCGATGTCGTTCGGGGGCGAGCAGCCACAGCGCCTGCGCCACGCCGAGCGCGGCGAGCGCGATGAACAGGATGTTGTGCTGCAGCGTCTCGACTTCGAGCAGCACGTATCCCGTGACCAGCGGCCCGGCGGCAGAACCGAGCACGTTGGCGAGCAGCACGCGCGCCGTGGCGGTGCCGGCAGCAAGCCCGCCGGCCGAGACTGCCTCGCACAACAGCGGAAGAACGCCGCCCATCGCCGCCGACGTCAGGGCGGTGGCGACGAGCAGGAACTGGCGTCCGAGATCGTCACTGCGCGTGAGCAGCGCGGCGCCGGCGGGCATCGCGAGATAGAACACGAGGCCCGACACCGCCACCATCACCGCGACAAAGCGGAGGTTGCCAAGACGCAGCCTGGCCTGCACGCGGCGCCCGGCGAGCGCGCCAAACGCGAGGCCCAGCAGGAAGAAGCCGAGCGCGTGCGCGAACGTCTCGGGCCGGTTGTCGTTGGCGCTGCCAATCACCTTGATCCAGAGCGTCTCCTGGCTGATTGACAGAAAGCCCGTGACGCCGGCAACGAGGTACAGCAGGCGGTGCGAAGCGGCGCGCGGCTCAACCATGCTCACCTTGCCCCACCACGGCGCCGCGCTGGAGGATCGCGTAGGCCAACGCCGCCACCGTGAAATTGCAGGCCGCCGCCACCCACGTGGCGCCGCGCAGTCCCGTGAACGCAAAGATGACGTCCACCGTCAGGAAGCACGCCGCCGCGCTGCCGAGCGTGTTCACGAAATACAATCGCGCCACCGACCGGCCAACGTCGTGATACGCGTGGTGCAGCCACGCGACGAGCACGGGCAGGGTCGCGCCCATCAGGAACGTCGGCAGCGCGAGCAGCGCGTACACCGCGGCCGCCACCGTGAGCAGCGATGACGAGATGGCCGCTTCACCGACACGATGGATGAGCGGCAGCGAGACCACACCAAAAAGACCGATGCCAACTTCGATGACCACGAAGAGCAGCGGCAGCCGGCGCGGCTCGCGGCGCGACAGGGCGCCTCCGGCCAGCGCGCCCAGTCCGAGCCCGAGCATGAAGATGGAGACGATGATCGTCACCGGCTCCATGTTCACGCCGAAGTACCGGAAGAGCGTGCGCTGCCACGCCACCTGATACACGAGCGCCGCCATGCCCGAGACGAAGAAAAGCACCGACACCGCCAACACTCGACGCGACGCCGGCCCATCCGGCCGTGCCGATACGCGCAACCGGCGCGCCGCCGTCACCGCTCGCCACTGCGCGAGCGCAAAGAGCAGCAGCACCGGCACGACGACCGGGGTGACCATCTGCACGCCGATGGCCGTGGCCAGCGTGAGCAGGAAGACGGCGTACGTCAGCGTGTCGCGCTGTCTGTACGCATCGAGCACGGCGTGGGAGCGGAAGGCGCGCGCCACCAGCGCGCGAAGCAAGGCACGCCCGAGCCAGAGGAGCGCGGCGCCACCCTGCGCGGCGACAAGGCCTTGGAGCACGACCATCAGCCAGGAGGAGCCCGCAGGATCGGTGGAAGCGGCCAGGCGCGCCCATGCCACGCACGTGCCGCTCACCGCGCCGATGACCACCAGCAGTCGATCAGAATGGCGCGCGTCGGATGGGGAGGCGATGGGCACGGGCACAAATTACGGGACGGCCGCGCTTGTCGATAGCGGCCGCCCCGTGAACTCCTTCCGCGCCCGTCGTCTGCGCGTCAGGCGACAATGCGCCCCGCCGCTACGCGGCCTTCGCCGGCGCCTCATCGGGAAACTCGCCTTCCCACCGCGCCATCACGGCGGTCGCCAGGCAGTTGCCCACGAGGTTGATGGACGTGCGCGCCATGTCCATCACCGCATCCACGCCGAGGATGACGGCCACCGCTTCGAGCGGCAGTCCGAACATCGTCAGCGCGCCGGAAAGAATGACGAGTGACGCGCGCGGTACCGCCGCGACGCCCTTGGACGTCAGCATCAGCGTCAGCATCATCAGTAGCTGCTGGCCAAACGTCATGGACACGTGGCCGGCCTGCGCCGCGAAGACGGACGCAATCGCCAGATAGAGCGTGGAGCCGTCGAGGTTGAACGAGTAGCCCGTCGGCAACACGAACGCGATGATCCGCTTGGGCAAGCCGAACTCCTCCAGCCGCTCCATCGCCAGCGGCAGCGCCGCCTCGGACGACGCGGTGGAGAACGCGATGAGCCACGGCTCCTTGATGAAGCTCCAGAACCGGCGCAGGGGAACCCGTGCAAACATCGCGATCGGAATGAGCACGAACATGATGAACACGGCGAGCGTGCCGTACAGCGTCACCACCAGCATGCCGAGGCTCTTCAGCACGCCAAGTCCGCTCGTGCCCACCGTCACCGCGATGGCGGCGCCGATGCCAAACGGCGCGAACGCCATCACGAGCCCCGTGAACTTGAACATCACCTCGCTCAGCGACTGGCAGAAGTCGAGCATCACCTGCTTGGACTTGCCCTGCACCCGCGAGAGCCCCACCGAGAAGAGAATCGCGAAGAAGACGATCTGCAGCACTTCATTGTGCGTCGCCGCCTCGAAGAAGCTCTGGGGCACCATGTGCTCGATGACGCCCGAAAAGGTGATCTTCGTCGTCGCGAGCTCGGCGGCCTTGTCCGTCGTCGCCCCCGACAGGTTGATGCCGTCACCCGGCCGCACGAGGTTCACCGCGCCCAAGCCGAGGAAGAGCGCCACCGTCGTGACGAGCTCGAAGTAGACGATGGCGCGGAACGCCAGCCGGCCCACCTTCTTCATGTCGTCGCCGTGTCCCGCGATGCCGACGACCAGCGTCGAGAACAGCAGCGGCACGATCAGCGACTTGATCATCCGCAGGAAGACGGCGCTCGTCGCCTTGGCGGCGGTAAACAGCGCCGGATGATCCGCGGCCGGGAACAGCCAGCCGACGAGGATGCCGACGACCATCGCAATCGCGATCCACTGCGTCGAACTGAGCTTGCGCCGGGGGGATGCGCTGGCGGTCTCGTTCATCATGGGTATGTCAGCGAAGAAGGTGTCGGGACGGCGTCGTCCCTGGAGTTGAGGAAGGAAGACACGGCCGCCGCCACGTCACGCGCGCTGCGGTTTGCCGCTGCGCAGTGTCGAGTTGCGATAGCCATATGCCACGTACAGCGTCATGCCAATCACCAGCCACCAGCCGAACCGAACCCACGCGAGCGTGGGCAGGCCCCACATCACGTACACGCAGGCCGCGGCGCCGACGAGCGACACGGGCCAGATGAATGGCACGCGAAACGGACGCGGACGGTCGGGCTCGAGATAGCGCAGCGCCAGCACGCCAAGGCAGACGAGCGCAAACGCGAACAGCGTGCCGATGTTCGTCAGGTCGTACGTCTCGCCCGCATCGCCAACGAGCGCCCACAGCGCCACGAAGACACCCGTCAGCGCGGTGGTGACATGCGGGATGTGCGTCTTGGGATGAATCTTGGCCGCCCATCGCGGCAGCAGCCCATCGCGCGCCATCGCAAAGAAGATGCGCGGCTGACCGTACTGAAACACCAGCAGCACCGCCGCCATCGAGAAGACCGCGCCGAGCGCCACGATGCGGGAAATGCTCGTCAGTCCCGTCGCCGTCAGTGCGTAGGCCAGCGGATCCGCCGTGGTGCCGAGCTGGCGATAGGGCACCATGCCGGTGAGCACCGCGCCGACGATCACATAGATGAGCGTGCAAATGGCGAGCCCACCGAGAATGCCGATCGGCAGGTTCCGCTGCGGGTTCTTCGTCTCCTCGGCCGCCGTCGAGATCGCATCAAAGCCGATGTACGCGAAGAAGACGATCGCCGCGCCCTGGTGCACGCCGGTGAAGCCGTTCGGCGCGAACGGGTGGTAGTTGCGCGTGTCGATGTGCTGCGCGCCCATCACGAGGAAGAGCGCCAGCACCGCTAGCTTGACGGCCACCATGATGTTGTTGGCCCGCGCGCTCTCGCGCACGCCCGAGAGCAGCAGCGCGGTGATGAGCGCCACGATGCCGAACGCCGGGACGTTGATGAGCATCGGCACACCGAACAGCCGCGGCGCCGACTGCAGCAGCCCGTGCACCGCCGGATCCGCACTGAGAAGCGCCGTGCGATACCCCGTCGTCATCCACAACGGCAAGTCAAGCCACCCGCCGGTGAGCGACTTGAAGTAGTCGCCCCACGAAATCGCGACCGCGACGTTGCCCACCGCGTACTCGAGGATCAGGTCCCACCCGATGATCCACGCCACGATCTCGCCAAGCGTGGCGTAGGTATACGCGTACGCACTGCCGGCCTGCGGAATCATCGACGCGAGCTCGGCGTAACAGAGTCCCGCGAGCGCGCAGACAAAGCCGAGCAGCAGGAACGACAGCACGAGCGCGGGGCCGGCGCCGACGCGAATCACGTTGCCGAGCGCGTCGACCTGTCCGGCCGCCGCCGATCCAATGGCGCCGAAGATGCCGGCGCCGATCACCGCGCCAATCCCGAACATGATCAGGTCGCCGGCGCCTAACGAGCGCCTCAGTCCCGACCCTTCCGTCTCCGCCACCAAGGCCGCGATCGGCTTGCGGGCAAACAATTTCATCTCAATTCCTCAATCGCGACGAACCACCGCTCGGGCGGCGCGTCGCTGACATCTGTCGTAGGTGGCGGATAGTGGCGGGCACGAAGTCGAGCGCGCTACGAGGCCATCGGCGTGCTCTTGCCGTGATGCCAGAGCATGTAGACCGGCACGCCAAGCAGCACGATGACCAGCCCGGAGAGCGCCTGCACGCGCGTCTTGTCGGCGAGCAGCAGCGTGACGGCGACGCCGGCCGCCGCGAGCACATACAGCGCCGGCAGCACCGGGTAGCCAATCGCCTTGTACGGGCGCGGCTCACGCGGACGCTTGGCGCGCAGGATGAAGAGACCGACCGTCGTGAGCGCGTAGAAGATGAGCGCCGCGAAGATCACGTAGTCGAGCAGCTGGTTGTACGTGCCGGTGAGGCAGAGCAGGCTCGTCCAGATCGACTGCACGACCAGCGCGTACGCCGGCACGCCGCGCTCGCTGAGCACACCGGCGCGGGCGAAGAACAGGCCGTCGCGCGCCATCGCGTAGTACACGCGCGCGCCGGTGAGAATGAGGCCGTTGTTGCAGCCGAAGGTCGACACGAGGATCGCGGCCGCCATCACCAGACCGCCGCTCGCGCCGAACATGCTCTCCATCACGGCGGTGGCCACACGATCCTGCGTGGCGTGATCGATGCCGCGTGCCAGTACGGTGGCGCCATCGGCCGCGCCGTGAATGGGCAGCACCACCAGATACGCGACGTTGGCGAGAATGTAGAGCAGCGAGACCAGTCCGACACCCAGCATCAGCGCGCGCGGGAGGTTGCGCGACGGATCCTGCACTTCGGCGGCGGCAAACGTCGGGCTGTGCCACGAGTCGGCGGAAAAGAGCGAGCCGACCAGCGCCGAGCCAAAGGTCACCACGAAGAGCGCGCCGAGGTCAGGTGTGCCTTCGAAGAAATGGCCGGCACCGAAGTTCGCACTGATGGCGCCGGCGTTGCGGCCGATGGTGAGCGCGAGCAGGATCAGCAGCGCCAGCGACGCCGTCTTGATGAAGGTGAGGATCGTCTGCACCCACTTGCCCTGCTTGACGCCGCGCAGGTTGATGAGCGTCAGCACCCAGATGGACACGAGTGCCGCCACCCGCTGCCACGACAATCCAAACTCAATCGAGCTGCCACGGCTCACGTAGTCGTACGAGAGCATCCAGCGGTCGGCGGTGACGGCGGGAAAGAGCACGCCAAGGAACTTGCCAAAGCCCACGGCGACGGCAGCGATGGTTCCCGTCTGGATCACAATGAAAAGGGTCCAGCCATAGAGAAATCCCATGAGTGGACCCATCGACTCGCGCAGGAAGATGTACATCCCGCCGGCACGCGGATACATCGCCGCGAGTTCGCCAAAGGCGAGCGCGCCGAGCATCGTGACGATGCCGGTAACAATCCACGCGAGGAGCAGCCAGCCCGGCGACCCAAGGGTGCGGCTGATGTCGGCTGAGACGATGAAGATGCCCGACCCGATCATTGAGCCGGCCACGAGCATGGTGGCGTCGGTAAGCGTCAGGGCCTTGACGAAACCCTTTGGGGCGTGTGAACCGTGGTCTGCCGAACGGTCGCTCATTCAGGGCCTCATGACGGAAGTGACGCCGTGGCACCGTGGACCAGCCAGAATCCGCGTAAGTTATGCGCGGGTTTGAGGTTGGGCCAGAGGTTGCGGCGGTGTCTCTAATGTGTGCGCTGGACTTACGCGCAGTGTTCAACAGCGTTGACGACACGTCGATTCGCTCGTGCTCGCGCAGCGCACGCGGAACTTCGTTTGGGCTCGGCATGCAAGTGCCCGAACGGCGAACTGGCTACCACGGATGACACGGATGGAACGGATTTCACGGATCATGCAACGACCAGCGTCTCGAAGGGAAAACACACCGCCTGTGCGCAGTCGTTCCCCCGTCAGTTCGTCGTATCCGTGCCAATCCGTCTAATCCGTTACATCCGTGGTAAGCTGTAGAACCGTGGTATGGAGCAGTTGCACGCTTTGCGGCGGAACCGGTCGAACAAACCAAGGCCCCGCCAATCGGCAGGGCCCAATCTCCCATCGCACAAACGCCGGACGGCAAGCTGACGGAACGCTACGGTGCCTCCGCCGAAATCCACGTCGTGTCACGCACCGGCGTGCCGTCGGCGCGAACCGCGGGACGGAAGCGGAACTCCAGCAGCATCTCGCGGATCTTCTTGTTGTAGCCCGAATCCTTCGACGGGTTAAACGAAATCAGCGTGGTGTTGCCGCGCTCGTCCACGTCGAAGAAGGCGATGAGCTTGTATGGCCGCACTTTCGACGGAACCGGAATCGGGAGAATCACCAGATTGGTGGGCGTCGGCGGGTAGACTTTCCCCGTGCCGCCACCCGTTCCGGGGCCAATGCCGCTGCCGCGCCCCGTTCCGACGCCCGAACCGACGCCGCCGCCGGACCCCGGTCCCGAACCTGCGCTGCCGTCATTGCCCGATCCGCCCCCAACGCCAGCGACCTGGCTCGCGTCCTTCGCCTCGGCTGCCACCGGCTGCGGCGTCGGGGGCGTGGGTGTCGGTTCGGGCTTCGGCGGAGGTGGCGTCGGGACCGGCGGCTGAAGGACGGGAACGGCCGCCTTTGGCGCCGGAGCCACCTGAATAAACCGCATGCTCTCGCGCAGCACGCCGCCGGTGCCGCGCGTTCCGCCGCCGCCACCGCCGGCCGGACCGGGGCCGCCGGCGCCCTCGCGCACCGCGAAGAGCGTGTCGTGCATCCAGACGGGCCCCACGACGAGGAAGAGGAGCAGCGCGTGCAGCAGAATCGACGTCACCATCCCCGACATCTTCCCTTCCTCACGGATGGGAAGACCGACTGGCGGCCGCAGGTGGCGGCGTGCACGCGCGTTGGGGGCAGTCACGAAGGCGAGTCGAGTCGGTTGATGGTAGATGATGGAACGTACGGCGTCGAACGCTGACCACCGGTGGCGTCGAAACGTCGCGACGGCTTCCCGGCGTCTCTCTGCTAATAACCTATATCGAAAAACCGCCGCCATCGGGATTCCGCGGCTGGCCGTTCCTGAAATCAGTACGGCGGGCGCGCCCCGAAGGGTTCGCCCGCCGACTGATACCCGCTTGAAGAAACTGAGTGCCCTACTTGGCCGGCTCTTCCGGGGCCGCCTTGGGCGGCACACCGATCACCTTGACCCCGGCGCCGCGCGCCGCGTCCATGGCGAAGATCACGTCCTGGTAGATCACCTGTGGGTCACCCTTCACGAAGATGATCTTCTCCGGCCGCGGATCGAACAGCTCCTTGAGCCGGCGGTAGAGATCAGCCCGCGTATGCGGTTCCCTGTTGATCGCGAAGTTACCGTCCGGCAGAACCTCAAGCACGATCTGGTCCGGATTGGGCTTCGCTTCCTTGTCCTGCGGCGTCGGGTCGGGAAGCTGCACGTCGAGCGCCTTCCGGCTCATCGGGATGATGAGCATGAAGATCACCAGAAGCACGAGCAGCACGTCGATCATCGGCGTCAGGTTGGGCTCGGAGTTCAGCCCGCCAGCGCCACTGCCAGACATTGCCATGGATTAGTTCCCCGCCGCTTTCTTCATGGGCCCGATGTTGTCGCCTTCGATCAGCGACCGCGAACCGGGGATCTGATCCGTGATCATGCCTGTGACGCGCACGCCGTTCTTCGCGGCAATATCAAGCGCGTCGATCACTTTCTCGTACTTCAGCTGGTTGTGCGCCTTCAGAAAGAGAATCTTGTCCTCGGTCCTGGCCTCATAAATCGCCTTGAGCAGGGCGGGGAGATCCTCGTTCTTGATGGGCTTCTTGTTCAGATAGTAGTGCCCCTCGGAGTCGATACCCAGCACCTGGTCCGCATCCTCTTCAGGATGCGGCTTCAGGTTCTGGCCCTGCGGGGGCACTGCGTTGAAGCCCGCATTGATGGCCGGCACGACGAGCATGAAGATGATGAGGAGCACGAGCATCACGTCGATCATGGGCGTGACGTTCGGTTCGGCCTTTACGCCGCTGGCTCCACTGACTGCCATCGCCATAGCCGTCCCTCCTTATGGATGGATGGTATGGATCAAACCGGGGACTTGCCGGCGTTCTGCGCAGCCGTGTTGAACTCACGGGTGAAGCGCGAACGGCCAAACTCGCCAGACACGCCCTTGATGAGGTAGTCGATCATTTCCTTCGACGAATACGTCATCTCAGCCGTGATGTTGTCGATCTTCGTCTGGAAGTAGTTGAACGCCCACACTGCCGGGATGGCCACGAGCAGGCCGAACGCCGTCGTGATCAGGGCTTCCGAAATACCAGCCGCGATCGAGCTGATGCCACCACCGCCGCCGGCGGCCATGCCCTGGAACGCGTTCACCACGCCCATCGTCGTGCCGAGCAGGCCGACGAACGGCGCCGTCGCGCCCGTCGTCGCGAGCATCGCGAGGCTGCGCTTCATGAGCACGATCTGCATGAGCATTTCACGCTCGACCGCACGTTCGGCCGAGTTGATGTCCGACACCGTCACCGAGCCGTCCTGAATGAGCGGCTTGATCTCGGCGAGGGCGCCGCCAAGCACCTTGGCGACATGCGACTTCTTGTAGCCTTCGGCCAGCTTGATCGCCTCGTTGAGGTTGTCCTCTTCGAGGAACTGCGAGAATTCGGGCGCGAACTTGCGCGTCTGGGCCTGCGCGCTGCGCAGATACCACCACTTCTGGACCATGATAGACAGCGACCACACCGACATGATCATCAGGGTGTAGACGATACCCTTGGCGAACATGCCCATGGAGTGCCAAAGTTCGAGCAGTGACATAGAGTTAAGGCTCCCGCGGTTCAGTGGTGGTCACGAACTACTTTTGGATGGCGAAGACGAACGGCTGCTGGACGAGCTGTTTCACCTTCTTGCCGCCGACCTCGGCCGGGAGAAAGCGCATCCCGGGCAGGGCATTCTTGACGGCGAGGGCGAAGAGTTCGTGCGAGGTCTTGAGGACCTTGAACGATCCGGTCTCGGCGCGACCCGTGGTATCCACGGTGAACTGGGCGAGCACTTCGCCCTCGACGCCGGCCGACTTCAGGATTTCCGGATAGCGGGGCGCCGCGGACCCGGGCGCCTGCACCACCGGCTTCTCGACCTGGAACTCGAAATACGTCTGCGTCTGGTCGGTCGGGACAATGCCGCCCTTCACGCCATTGGCGACACCACCCTGTACGCCCTTACCCGAAAAGTCCGCCTCGTTCGTGACCGACCGCGACAGGTCGATCTCGGGGATGACGTCGGGAATGTTGATGGGCGCGGTAAGCACCTGGAACCCCTTCACGACCGGCGCGACCTGTTCGACCTTCGGCTGGTCCTTGGGCTGCTCCTTGGGCTTTTCCTTCTTTACTTCGACGAAGTCGACCTTCTGCTCTTTCGCTTCACGCAGCTTCTGGCCGGCATTGGCGGTCGCGACGACCGCGCCCCAGAGCAGAAACCCGTGAGCGACAAAGCTGAAGAAGCCTCCGCCAAAGAGCTTCTCCTTCTTGGCCTTCGACTCGAGCAAGTTATTGAACACTACGCACCCCGTTGGTGGCTGCGGTGATTCTGGTACGGCGGTTCGTGGAAGTGATTCTACGGACCGCATATGAAGGGAGTAACCGCAGGAACATTAAGTTTCGCTTAATGCGAAGTTAGGATTTCCCATCGGTCGGAGGCGCCGCGGCGCTCTCCTCTATCTCGACGGGCGCGTCGCTTGCCACCGGCAGGCTGACGGTGAACGTGGAGCCGCGCCCCAGGCGCGAGGCCACCGTGATCGATCCACCGTGGGCGTGCGCGATCCACTGGCTGATCGAGAGCCCCAGCCCCACGCCGCCGCGGTCCGATTGGCGCGACCGCGCACGGTCGGCGCGCCAGAAGCGGTCGAAGACGTACGGCAGATCCGCGCCCGCGATGCCAATGCCGGTGTCGCTCACCGCAAACTCCACCACGTCGACGCGCCGCGCGAGCGTCAGGTCAACCCGTCCGCCGCGGCTCGTGTACTTCACCGCGTTGGTCACGAGGTTCAGGCAGAGCTGGCGCAGACGCAGGGGATCGCCGAGGATGGTGACCTCTTCCAGCGCCGTGACGCTGACCTTGAGCCCGGCGTCTTCGCCGAGGATCTGGGCGGTTTCCGCGACGTCGAGGATCAGCGGAATGAGTGCAACGGGTTCACGGTGCAGGTCGAACCGTCCTTCGTCGGCGCGGGCGAGCGTCAGCAGCGACTCGACGAGGTCGGCCATGCGCGCCGTCTCCTGCAACGCTTCCTCGAGCGCCACCAGTCCCTCGGTGGAGCGCGGTCCGGCTGACATGGCGCGCTCGATGTCGGCGCGCAGCACGGTGAGCGGGGTCTTGAGCTCGTGGCTGGCATCGGCCGTAAATCGGCGGAGCCCGGAGAACGACTGTTCGAGGCGGGCAATCATCGCGTTGAGCGTCGCCGCCAGCCGTGCCAGCTCGTCATCGCTCTCCGACTGCGGCAGCCGGCGGTGCAGCGAGCGCCCGTCGGTGAGGGCCGATACCTCGCGGATGATCTCGTCCACCGGCGCCAGGGCACGGCCGGTGATGAGGAAGGCCATGATGATGGAGAGCAGGATCACGAGCGGCGCGATGAGCACGAAGACTCCAAACTGCTCGCTGCCGATGAAGTCGACCGCCGCCACGGAACTGGCGGCGACGACGCGGCGCACCGGGCCGGCTTCGCCGAACTCGAAGCGCGCGACCATCAGCAGCTTGTCGCTGGAGAGCGTCACGGTGGCGACGTGCCGCTGGTCAGTCAGCAGCATCACTGCGCGCACCAGCGCATCGAGATCGTCCGGCGCGAGGCCGCGCGTGGCCGCGGACGTGTAGAGCGCGCGGGTCGAGTCGGCGACCACGAGGTACTCGGGGACCGCGTCGAGGCGCGCGCGCAGCAACGGCTGCAGCACCGGATTGCGCTGCGGGCCGGTGGTATCAATGACCACGGGGTTGATCTGCGTGCCCGCCTGCGTCAGCACGAGGTGCGCGATGTCGGCGTGCATCGAGACACGGTCTTGTAGCTCGCGCAGCACGGCGGCGCGGCGCGCCGTCCACAGCGCCACGGCAAAGGCCAGCATCGTCCCGAACAGCGCGAGCGCGTACGCCGCGGTGACCCGGGACCGAATCGAGGCCACGCGCCCCGCCTAGCCCTTCACGACGTAGCCGACGCCGCGCACGGTAGCGATGAGCTTCTTGCCGGCGCTGGCGTCCACTTTCTTGCGCAGGTGGTTGATCACGACGTCCACGATGTTCGTCCCGGGATCGAAGTGATACCCCCACGCGTACTCGGTGATGAGCGTGCGGCTCATCACGCGCCCCGCGTGGCGCATCAGGTACTCGAGTACCAGAAATTCCTTCGGCGTGAGGTCAATGAGGCGCGTGCCGCGCCGCACTTCGCGCGTGTCGAGATCGAGCGTCAGGTCGGCCACGGTGAGCACGGGCGTGGCGATGGCGCGCGGCCGGCGCGCGAGCGCTTCGACGCGAGCGAGCAGCTCTTCGAACGCAAACGGCTTGGTCACATAGTCGTCGGCGCCGGCGCGCAGCGTCGTCACCTTGGCGTCCACGGCGTCCTGCGCGGTGAGCACGAGCACGGGCCGCTCGAATCCCCACGTGCGCAGGTCGCGCAGCACGTCGAGCCCTTGCTTGCCGGGGAGCCGCATGTCAAGCACCACCACGTCATACGGCTGCGACCGCGCCAGCCGCTCGCCCTCGATGCCGTCAGTCACGAGGTCCACGCTCCAGCGCTGCTGCTCGAGCCCGCGCTTGACGAACTGGCCGACCGTCTTGTCGTCCTCGATGACGAGCACTTTCATCGGGCGCGCGCCCCCGGACGCTGGAAACCGTATTCGCGAATCTTGCGGTAGAGCGTCTTCACCGAGATGCCAAGCTCCGCGGCGGCGCGTCCCTGATGCCAGGCCGTGCGTTCGAGCGCGGCCGCGATGTGCCGCTTTTCGACCTCCGCCAGCGTGAGCGGCGATCCATCCGTCGTCGTCAGTCCGGACGTGGCAGGGAGCGGCGGCGCCGTCACCATTCGATGGTCGGCAGCAGCACACGGAAGGTGCTTCCCTTCCCCGACACGCTGTCCACCTCGATGCGGCCGCGGTGGTCCTGCACGATGCCGTAGCAGATGGCAAGCCCGAGGCCCGTGCCTCGTCCCGGCGGTTTCGTCGTATAAAACGGCTCGAAGATCTTCGACATCTCGGAGCGCGCGATGCCGTGCCCCGTGTCCGACACCTCGACGATGGCGCCGTCGGTCGTCGTCGGGCCCTTCCGCGTCCGCACCGTGATGCTGCCGCGTCCGTCCGTGGCATCGGCCGCGTTGATCATCAGCGCCATCAGCACCTGTACGAGCTGCTCCGCGTTGCCGAGCGGCACCACCGGCAGCGCGTCGGCCAGCTCCTTGACGAGCGCCATCTTCTTGAAGCCCGCGTGATGCTTCATCAGGAACAGCGTCTTCTCCACCACGTCATTCAGATCGACCGGCGACTTGGCCAGCTGCTTGGGCCGGCTGAAGTCGAGGAGCTGGTCGACGATCTGCTTGCAGCGGAGCACCTCATTGTCGATGATCTCGAGGTAGTCGAACAAGTCCTTGTTGACGTCGGCGCCTTTGCGCTGCAGGTCCTCGAGCCGATAGCCGAGTCCGTCACCGCACGCGGCGATGGTGGCCAGCGGGTTGTTGATCTCGTGCATCACGCCAGCGGCCAGCGTACCGATGGCCGCCAGCTTCTCGGCCTGCACGTGGCGCTGCTGCCCCTGGCGCCAGTCCGTCACGTCTTCGCCAATGGTGATCACGTGCGTCACCGCCGAGTCGCCGAGGCGCATGGGAATCTTCGTGATGCGGTACGTGCGCGCGTCGCCGCTCGCCGACGACTCCATCTGGTATTCCTGAATGCGCCCCGTGGCGAAGACCTCGTCGAACTCGCGCCGCAGCATCTCGAATGGCTGGCGGTGCAGAATGTCGAACACCGTGCGCCCAATGGCCTCGTCGCGCGACACGCCTTGCATTCCCGTCTCACGCTTTCGGTTCCAGGCGTGAATGCGGTATTCGCGGTCGATCACGTAGAGGCCGAGCGGGAGCGAGTCGATGATCTTCTCGGTGAACCGGCGCTGGCCATCGATCTCCGCCGTGCGGGCGGCGACTTCCACTTCGAGCTGGCGCGACCGTTCGGCGTGCGCGAGTTCCGGCGCGAGCAGGTTGGCCACCGCGTTGAGCAGCAGCACCTCTTCGTCGCGCACGGGCCGGCCAAATCGCAAGACGAGGGCGCCGACGCGCCGGTCGCCCGCGGTCACCCGCACGGCGCGGACGCCCTGCGCCTCCTGACCGTCGGCGAGCGAGGCATTCACCGATGCCTCGCTTGCCTGCGGCTCGCCAGCAGCCCACGTGCGAACCAATCCGTCAGCCGTGTGCAGCCAGAGCGAACATTCCCTGGCGTCGACCGAGCGGCAGAGCGTGTCGAGTGCGACGGCGAGACTCGTCTCGAGCGGCCGGCTGACGTTGAATTCGGCGATGACCGCCGCGAGTGCGTCGAGCGCGCGCGGAGTCGGAACCGTGGAGGTGGTCGGGTCTGTCACTGTGGTCGCATTGTCCAGATCGCGAAGCTACCCCGCCGCACGGAGGCAGACAAGATGACCGATCGACCCATTCTATTTGAATCCCCCGAACGCCAGTCCGCGCAGGAACGCCTTCTGCGCCACGAAGAAGACGAGCAGCACCGGCACCAGCGCGGCGACGGCCGCCGCCATCTGCCACGGCCAGTTGGCGTAGTACATCCCGTGAAATGACGCAACGCCGGCCTCGACGACCCGGAGGTCGGGCGAGCGCGCGATGATGAGCGGCCAGAGCAGCGCCTTCCACGCATCGATGAAGGCGAAGAGCGCGACGGTCGCGAGCGCGGGGCGCGCAAGCGGAAGCGCGACGCGCCAAAAGACCTGCCACTCCGAGGCGCCGTCGAGGCGCGCCGCGTCTTCCATGTCGCGCGGCAGCGAGAGAAAATACTGTCGCACGAGGAAGATCCCCCACGCGGCGACGAGCTCCACCGACACGAGGCCGGCGATCGTGTCCACCAGGCCCATCGCATCGACGATCAGGAAGCGCGGCACGAGCAGGGCGATGCCGGGAATCATCAGCGTGCCCAGATAGACGGCAAAGAGCGGCGTGCGCCCGGCGAATCGATGCCGCGCAAAGGCGTAACCCGCCATCGCCGCGGTGGCCACCTGCCCCACGACCGTTGCGGCGGCGAGGATGAGCGAGTTGCGGAAGTAGACCGCAAACGGCAGCGCCGTGAGCGCCTCGGTAAAATTCGCGAAGCGCGGCGACGCGGGGAGCAGCGGTGGCGGCGCCTGATACACCTCAAACTCGTCCATCAGCGCCGTCGAGAGCATCCACAGAAACGGTGCCACCATCACGAGCGCGAGCAGCAGCGCTGCCCCGTAGCCCGCCACGCGGCGCCCGCGCGCCTTAGGCATCGGCCGGCTCGCCCTTCACGACGCGCCACTGGAGCGCGGTCAGCGCCAGCAGCAGTGCGCAGAGCACCACGCTCATCGCGGCGGCGACGTCAAAGCGCCGGAACTCCCAGGCCGTCTGGTAGATGCGGTAGACGAGCACGTCGGTCGCGTGCGCTGGTCCTCCCTCGGTCATCACATAGACGAGCGTAAACCCGTGGAAGGACCAGATGATCCCGGTGAGCAGCAAGTACGTGGAGACCGGGCGGAGCATTGGCCACACCACGAGACGAAACCGCTGCCACGCATCCGCGCCGTCGAGGCGCGCCGCTTCGAGCAGCGACGCCGGAATGGCCTGGAGTCCCGCGAGATACACCACCATCATGTAGCCAAGCTGCCCCCACGCGCTCACGAGCATCAGCGCCGGCAGCGCCGTGGCGGGGTTGCCCAGCCAATCGACGCGCGGCAGGTGCACCGCGGCGAGCGCCGCGTTGAGCAATCCAAAGTCGCGATGCAGGAGCCACTGCCAGACGAGCGCGATCGCCACCGTCGATGCCACATACGGCAGGAAGACCACGACGCGCAGCACCTTGATGCCGCGCAGCGGCTGGTCAAGCACCAATGCCGCGGCGAGTGCCGCCACCATTGTTGCCGGCACGTAGAGCGCATACACGAGACCGTTGCGCAGCGCGCGCCAGAACGACGGGTCGGCGCCTATTTCACGAAAGTGGGCAAGCCCGACGAATGGCCGGTCGCTGGCGAGCAGGTCCCAGTCGTGCACCGAAATCCAGACCAGGAACCCGACCGGCGCGATGGTGAAGACCAGCAAGTGCGCCAGACTGGGGGCGATGAACCCCCACGCCGCCAGTGTCTCGCGTACTCTCGCCGGCCTGCCCGCCGCCTCGGCATGCCAGTGCACGGCGGAGACCGCAAGCGCGCCGGCGGCCGCGAGCAGCACAAGCGCGAGCGCGGCGAAGGCGAGCGACGGCGACGGCAGCGCGAGCCGTGCAAGTGTTGGCGGCACCACCAATCGCGGCGCGAGCGCGGCGGCCGCGGCCTGCAGTTGCGAGAGCGTCAACGCCGCCGCGGCACCAGCCGCCACAACGCCGCCGAGCGCGGTGATGCCCGGCCGAGACCAGCGCGCCGCAGACGCCGAGCCGAGCAGCACGAGCGCGACGACCAGCACTGCGATCGCTGGTGCCGCGACCCGCAAGGCGCACTCACGCCAGCGGCCGTAGAGCGCCACCGCCCCGATGATCTCCCAGTCGTCCGCGTCTTTCACGGGCGCGGTGACCAGCTCGACGCCGTCGGGATCGTGGACGATGAGCGGTCGTTCCTCTTGCTGCACCGACGCCAACGCACTCGCCTCGATGCTGGGCGGGAACGCGGGCGACGGCGCGTGCCCCTGCGACGCATGCGCCCGGTACAGCGCTTCGCGGCTGCGTGCGGCCTCGTCGATTCCCTTGAGCACGCGCCACGACAGGGCAATCGTTGCCACCGCCCACAACACGGCGGTGGCCATCGCGACGCGCCGATGCACGCGCGTCATCGGTTCAGCACACCGTCAACCACGGCCGCGGCGCCGCGCGCGGCATCCCGGACCGTCGCGTGCTCCACCACCACGCGGTCGACCAGATCCATCATGGCCTTCTCGATTTCGCGGTACTGCGCCACGCGCGCGCCCCACGGCACACCGCCGTACGGCACCTGCCAGAGGAAATCCATCTCCATGCCTGTGGCGTCCTTGGCTGCCGATTCGTATGCAACCGTCATCAGCGTCGGTATCTCCAGCCCCGACGCCGCGCGGCGACGCTGCGCATCGGCGCGCACCATCCACGCCGCGAGTTCCACGGCGAACTTGCGGTGCGGCGTGTTGTACGGCACGGCCCAGCCGCTGGCGAACAGCGGCGTCTTCACCTGATGCCCCTGCGTCCGCGGTACCGACACGACGCCGAGCTTTACGCGTCCCTGCTCGAGGTAGCGGCGCAGGCGCGGGATCATCCAGTGCCCGCTCGTCAACAGCCCCAGCCGGCCGCTGTAGAACAGCCGCTGCTCAAAACCGAGCGCGCCGCCCGCCGCACTCGGCGGCGGCGCATACCCGCGGCGTGGAAGATCCGTAAGAAACTTGAGCGTGCTCTCGGCGGCGGCCTGGTCGATGGCGCCCGTAGCGTGACGGCCGTCGGGGGTGAGCACGTCGGCGCCGGCGCTCCAGATCCACGCTTGCCACGCGTAGAGCCGCCGGTCGAGGATGGTGCCCCACTGATCGACGGTGCCATCGCCGTTCGTATCGCGAGTGAGCGCCCGCACCGCGGCGAGAAATTCCTCCTGAGTCCAACCGTTCTTGGGCGGCGCAATGCCCGCGCGCGCGAACAACTCGCGGTTGTAGTAGTACACCATGGGCGAGAAGCCCTTGGGGAACGCCACCAGCTTGCCGTTGACGCGGAATGGCTCGAGCACTTGTGGAAAAAAGAGTCCGGTCAGCACGCCCACGCGCTCCGCGAACGGCTGCAGGTCGAGCACCACATCGCGCTTCGCGAATGCGGCCACGTCGATGCCGTCGAGGAGAAAGACATCGGGCGGCGTACCCGCACCGATGGATGTCAGCACTTTCTCGCGGTACTCGGCACTGTTCGACACCGGATCGTTGACGATGCGCACCCCGGGATGCGCCGCCTCGAACGAATGGAACTCCACCGCGTCGATGGCGTTCTCCTCGGGGCTTTGCCACGAGGTAATGCGCAGCGTGACCGCCTCGTCCGTGTGGCACGCCATCGCGAAGAGGGCCGCGGACGCGACGACGCGCACTGCGCGCGCCGCGCGCACGCTAGAGCAATCGCGAACCATCGCTCGCACGGTAGCAGAGCCCCCGCCCCTCCGCGACGCCCACGCGCACGTGGTCGCCGATGTGCCACGGCGCCTCGCCGGCACACCGCGCGACAAGTTCCTCGCCGCTCGCCAGTCGCATGCGCACGAGCGACTCCGGCCCAAGCGGCTCCACGAGCGTTACCGTCGCCGGCGACGCGTCGGCAGCCGCGCCGAGCACCAGGTGTTCGGGGCGCACGGCGAGTACGGCGCCCGACGCTTCGGCAGCGTGCAGGACGCAGGAGAGCGCGCCCTCAAACCGCGCACCGGTGCTGCGTCCGGCGACCGTGTTGATCGAGGGCGAGCCAATGAACTTCGCCACCGCCAGCGACGCCGGGTCGCGATAGAGCGACATCGGCGCCCCCTCCTGCAGCACGCGCCCGCTCGCCATCACCGCGACGGTCTGCGCCATCGTCATCGCTTCCACCTGATCGTGCGTCACGTACAGCATCGTGGCGCCCAGCCGCCGATGCAGCGCCACGAGTTCGGCGCGCGTCTGCGCGCGCACTTGCGCGTCGAGATTCGAAAGCGGTTCGTCGAAGAGGAAGAGCGCCGGTTCGCGCACGATCGCGCGCGCCAGCGCCACCCGCTGGCGCTGTCCACCCGAGAGCTGCGCCGGTTTGCGCTCGAACAGTGCGTCAATTTCCAGGAGCTCGGCCGCCTGTCGCACGCGGCGCACGATCTCCGCCGGCGCCGTGCGGCGCACTCTGAGCGGAAACGCGATGTTGTCGCGCACGGTGAGGTGCGGATAGAGCGCGTAGTTCTGAAAGACCATCGCCACATCACGATCGCGCGGCGGCAGCCACGTGACGTCGCGCCCGCCAATGCGCACCTCGCCGCTCGTTGGCTCCTCTAGTCCCGCGACCAGTCGCAGGATGGTCGTCTTGCCGCAGCCGGATGGCCCGACCAGCGCCGTGAAGGCGCCCTCGCCCACCGTGAGCGTCACATCATCGACGCCGACGACGCCGCCCGCAAATCGCTTGACGAGATGGGTAACGCCGAGCGCCGCCACCGCTAGTCCGCCAGCTCCACGGCCTCGCCGAGCGCCGACTCAAAGCGGTCGCCGCCGGAGATGACCGTGAACTTGTCGCCGACGATGCGCACTTCGAGCGTGCGGCCGCGCACGCGCACGCCCGTCAGCGTTAGCTGCTCGAGCCGAAGCGGGAACGGATCTATGGTGATGCCATGCTCGTGCGGCCGCACGCCGGCCGCGTACTGCAGGATGAGATCCGCCACCCACGAATGCTGGTAGTCGTCGATGCCGCGGTACACCGACGCATGCCCGGTGAACGGATTGTAATGCTCAAAGCAGTTCGGACGGCGCAAGTCGCCGTCGTGGAACATCATTCGCACGAATCGCTTGATGAGTTCGCCGGCCTGCTCGCGCAGGTGGTGCGCGCCGAGCCGCGACGCGGCGGCCAGCGCTTCCACCAGATGACTGTTCGTCATCGGCCAGGTGCGCCCGTTCCACGGGCACACGTGCCGCTTGCCTTTCCATTCGGCTTCGGCGCTGAACAGCGGGTCGTCGAGGCTCGACGACGGCACCGGGTACGGCGTCCAGAACTGTTTGGGATCGAGCAGCGAATGGCGGAGTCCGCGCAGATGCGATTCGTCCACGATGTCCGTGAAGTACGGATAGAAGCAGACGGCCGCCTTCACGGCGGTGCGCGCGCCCGTGACCGGATGCACGTCGGAGAACATCTCGCGCGCGGGGTCCCACATGTCGTCGCGCACCGCGTCGCGCGTGCGCGTCGCCAACGCCTTCCAGCGCGCGGCGTCGCCGTTGCCGCGCGCGGCGCATCGCTCGAGCGTGCGGAAGAGCACGTAGGCATAGACCGTGACGTCGATGCCCTTGAGCCGCAGCCGGTTCTCCCAGCCGTACCGGTCGGCGTCCGGATCCACCGCCTGATACCGGCTCATGTACTCTTGACCCGTCTCGTACTGGTCGACGACGTCGAACATCCCCGTGCCGCCGGCATCGCGGGTGCGCACCATCCACTCGGCGAATCGCGCCATCGCCGGATACAGTTCGGCGATGAACGCATCGTCGGGCCACGCCGCGTCGAGCGCCATCAGGGCACCACCCCAGTCGGCGTGATAGTAGTCGGTGCCGGTGAGATGATTGGCGTAGACGCGCCCGTGCAGCGAGCCGTCCTCCTTTTGATGCGCGAAGAACGTGCGTAGCACGCCGCGCGCGTGCGACGGGTCATCGAGCCAGCGCAGCTCGCGCGCGTGGCACTGCGCCGAGTAGGAGATGGGCTGATGGAAGAAGCCGGGGCCCTCGCACATTGACGGCCACTTGTGATTGCCGTGGCCGGCGGCCGTCGCATGCAGGTGCAGTCCGTACCAGCGGTACCAGTAGTACGTCTCGAGATAGGGATCGGAGCAGCGGAGCTGCGGCACGCGCTCAAACCATGCGTGCCACCGGCGACGGCTGGCGCCGGCGATCGTCCCGTGCGTCGGGCGTGCGCTGCGCGGCGCGTCGACGACGGGCAGCGCCTTGTCGTCGGCGACGATCTTCATCGCAAAGACGGCCGACGCGCCCTGATATCCGATGTCAATCGTGCGGTGCACCGCGGCATAGAAGAGGCCGTCGGGCGAAATTCCCTCGTCGCGCACGGTGCGCGGCAATCCGCCGGCGCGCCACTGTTCGACGAACGGTGTATGCCGCCACAGTGGCTGCGCCGCGCTCCGTTCGCTGCGCGATCCCGCCCAGCTCGCCGCCTCGCCGACGCAGGCCAGCTCGGCGCGCACCCGCAGCGGCTGCTGCCGCCGGTCACTGAGAACGCGTGAGAACCGTACGGCACCGTCTGCCCATTGTGCTTCGCCCAGCGGCACCGAGGCACCGTCCTGCGCCGTCCACGCGACGAGATGCACCCGCACCGGCTCGAAGGCCGCGAAGCGCCACTCAGAAACGAAAACGCCGCCCGGGTGCACGGTCCGTACTTCCGTCGCCGTGATGCCCGACTCGAGTCGATAGGTCACCGTGAGATCGGCGGGCGTCCAGCGTCGCGACGTGGCCCGCGCCGGCACTTCCTGGCCCGACGCGTCGAGCACCGTCACGGTGAAGAGCGGCGCGAACGCGTACTGGTAGATCGTCGCCTCGTCCCAGAACCCGGGCGTATCGAGCCAGGCAGGATACGTCGGCGCGAACAGCGTACCGTCGCCGGCGCCCAGATACCATTTGTCGTCGCGCGCGAGGTGTTCGATGGGATCGAGCATCAGCCGTCAGGGAAGCGTCGCAGCAAACTTCGCATCTGGTACGCCGCCTCACAATGCGGCGCGGCGCACCGCGGCACGAAGAAGCGCGCCACGCGTGCCCCACCGCGAGCAACGCCGGTCCTCGCGATGGGTGCCACGAATGCAAACCGGCGCGGGATCGAGTCCCGCGCCGGTTGATCACGCCTCGGAGAGACAGCGACGGTCAGTCGTCGTCCGCATTCACCTCAGCGCCGGCCGCCACCGGCCCCGCCGCCGTCCATTTCTTCACGATGAACACGATGAAGATCGCCCCGCCCACAACCAGCAGCGCGGGAATCGCGTAGATGAGCACGTTGAATCCGTGCGCCTGCGGCTCGAGGAGAATCCACTCGCCGTACTTCGAGATGAAGTAGTCCTTGACCTGCTCCTGCGACTTGCCAGCGGCGAGCTGCTCCTTGACCACCGTGCGCATCTGCTGCGACAGCTCCGACGGTGAATCCTGAATGGAGAGGCCCTGGCACACGGGGCACCGCAGCTGCGACGCCACCGACTTGGTCGCGGACTCGAGCGTCGCGTCGTTCTTCTGCGCGTCGGTCAGTGTCCCCTGCACCTGCACGCGCAGCGCGCCGCTGTCCTGCGGTGCGCTCGCCGGCGCACCGGGGAGTGCGGGCGCCTGTGCGGCGGCCGCGCTCGCCGCGAGGGAAATCGCGGCCGCGAGCGAGAACACCGCCGCGAGCGAACGCACGGCACGCTTGGGACTGTGAACGTTGGTCATTTGGGGCTCCCCGTTTTCGCGTTCGGCGTCGACGAGTCCTTGGCCGGAGTCGCCACGGCCGGCGCGCTGACGTTCGCGGCCTGCGCCGCCGCCATGAGCGAATCGACCTTCAGACGCACCATGCCCGGCGACACCGGCCCGGTATTCTTGAACGCCACCCGGCCGTTCGCATCGAGGAAGAACGTTTCGGGAACGCCGTAGAGGCCGTAATCAATCGCCACCCGCGCGCCGGGATCGTCCACCGACGGATACGACTGCCCGCCCATCTCGGAGATCCACGCGCGTCCCTTGTCGGGCACGTCGTTGTAGAGCACGCCGAGGAACTGCACGGGCTTTCCCTCGTACGTCTGCGCCACCTGCGAGAGCGCACTGTGCTCGTCGCGGCACGCGAGGCACCATGAAGCCCAGAAGTTCAGCACCACCACCTTGCCGCGCAGATCCGAGAGGCGCATCGTCTCGCCCACTGGGCGCATGAGCCCGCCCTGCCCCGGCGAAAACACGGCGAGTGCAAAGGCTGGCGCCTGTCGCCCCGGAAGCGGCGAAGGGATGTTGTTCGGATCGCGCGTCAGCCCCCACGCGAACAGTCCGATCACAGGCGCGGCCGTAGCCGCGGCAATGGTCGCGCGTTTCCAGTTCACGCCTGGCCCTCCGATAGCCGCGGTGCGGACGGCGCGGCGGACTCAACACGCACCGCCGTGCGCTCTCGCGTCGGCCACATGGCGATGATCGCGCCAAGGCAAACCACATAGCCGCCAAACCAGATCCACGGCACGAGCGGTTCCCAGATGAGTTTCACCGTGACGTTCGACCCATCCTGCCGGAACGCCATCAGGTTCATGTACATGTCGCCCGTGAGCAGGCTGCGCGCCTGCGGCGTCGGCACCGGCTGCGCCGACGTGGGATAGTAGTTCATGCGCGGTTCGATGGTGCCAACCACGCGATTGCCGTCCATCACTTCCATCGTCGCACCCACCACTTGGCGCTGCTTCTCCTCGCGCATCCAGGCGCTCTTGAAGCGCACGGTATGCCCCGAGACCGTCAGCGACTCACCAGGCTTGAGCGTCGCTTCCTGCTCCGACTTGAACGTCGACGATGCCGCCACGCCGAAGGCCACGAGCACCACGCCGATGTGCGACACGTATCCGCCATAGCGGCGCCGGTTGCCGCTGATGAGCCGCATCAGCGCCGTCAACCAGCCCTCGCCGTGCGCCTTGACGCGGGCGTTCGCTCCACGCACGAACTCCTCGACATTGACGCCCAGCGCGAATCCGGCAAACACGAACGCCAGCACGGAATACGCGTTGCGCGCGCCCGCCACCAGCGCCGCGACGCCAACCAGCACGCCCACGATCACGCCGGGAATCAGCTTGCCCTTCAACTCGGGCCCGGCGCCTTTCCGCCACGGCAGCGCCGGTCCGACGCCCATGAGGAAGAGCAGCGCCACCATGATGGGGATGCTCATCCGATTGAAGAATGGCGTCCCCACGCTCACCTTCACGCCGCGCGCGGCCTCCGCCACCAGCGGGAAGAGCGTGCCAATCAGCACCGTGAACATGAAGACGGTGAAAAGCATGTTCTGCAGCAGGAACACCGTCTCGCGCGACAGCGGGGCGTCGAGGCGCCCGTCCGAACCGAGCTTGTCGCTGTTGCCGGCCACCATGACAAGCGTGACGAGCAGCACGAGCGCGATGAAGCCGAGGAAGTAGTAGCCGATAGTGCCCTGCGTGAACGCGTGCACCGACGAAATGATGCCCGAGCGCGTGAGGAACGTGCCGAGGATCGTCAGCACGAACGTGCCAACCATCAGGTTCAGGTTCCACAGCTTCAGCATGCCGCGCCGCTCCTGCACGATGACGGAATGCAGATACGCCGTGGCCGTCAGCCACGGGATGAACGACGCATTCTCGACGGGATCCCACGCCCAGTAGCCGCCCCACCCGAGCACTTCGTACGACCACCACATGCCGGCGATGATCGCCGCCGTCAGGAAGGCCCACGCCACGAGCGTCCAGCGCCGCGTGATCCGCGCCCAGTCGTCGCTCGCCACTTCGCCGGAGAACATGGCACCCATCGCGAACGCAAACGGCACGGTCATGCCGACGTAGCCCAGATACAGCAGCGGCGGGTGCACACCCATCAGGATGTGGTTCTGCAGCAGCGGATTCGGCCCAGGTCCGTCGAACGGCACCGGGAAGACCGGCTGGAACGGGTTGGCCGGTCCGAGCAGCAGGATGTGGAAGAACAACGCCACCACGAGTAGCGTCATCGCCGCGTACGGAACGAGGTTCCCTTCGCGTTTACGATTGAACCAGACCACCGCCGCCGCGTACATGCCGAGCACCCACGCCCAGAAGACAATCGATCCTTCGAGCGCGCCCCACAGCGAAATGACGGTGTAGAAAGTCGGCGTCGCGCGGCTGCCCACCTGCGCGACGTACGAGATGCTGAAATCGTGCGACACCAGGCCCCAGACGAGCGCCAGCGTCGCCACGGTGACAAGCACGAAGTTCGTGTACACCGCGGCGTACGACAGCATCAGCCAGTCGCGCCGTCCGCGGTGGATCGCCAGCGGCGTCAGAATCGCCCCGAGCGCGGTCACCGCGAGCGCGACGAGGATGGCGTTGGAAGCAAGCAGGCGGATCATGTCTTGGTGCTCTTCATCAGCGACTTGTACATCTCCGCCGGACGCTCGCCCGCCTTCGGCGCCTTGTACTCGTTGGAGTGCTTCACCATCAGGCTCGTGCTCTGAAAAACGCCGTCACGGCCGTAGCGCCCCTCAACCACCACGCCCTGTCCGTCCTTGAACATCTGCGGCGGCGCTCCCTTGGAGTGCACCGCAATTTCGCCGGTGCCGTCGGTGACGGCGAAGCGCAGGTCGAGCGCCTTGTCATCCCACACCACCGAGCCGGGCTTCACCTGGCCGCCAAGCCGCACCGGCACGTCGTATCCCTTTTCACCCTTGGCCGCCAGCTCCTTGGGCGTGAGGAAGTACACCACGTTGCTGTCGAGGCCGCCGTAGATCAGCCAACCGAATGCAATGGCGAGCACGCCCACCGCAACGAGCGCGCCCCATTTGGTCTTCTTCGAAGTCATGTCCTGAATCCTCCCGTGCGAGCCTGATCGTATTCCGCCCGGGCGCGGCGCACCGAACCGACGATGCGAACCAGCATGACCCCAAGCACCACCCACGTGATGACGTACGACGCCACCACATATTCAATTCCGCCGCTCACCGTCGCGCTATTCATCGTTTCCTCCAAGGGCCGCGGCTTGTGACGCGTGCTCGGCGGCCCGCTCATACCGCGCCGCCACATAGCGCCGCTGGATGAACCAGATACACAGCAGCGTGAACGCCGCCACGTTCAGCAGCAGCCCCCGCAGGTACTCGGGCGACAGTCCGCGCGGATTGCTCTGGATCTGGTGCAGCGTGCGCCACCAGCGCACCGACATCCAGACAATCGGCACGTTGATCGCGCCAAGGATGCCCACCGCCGCGCTCCACTGGCCGCGCCGCTGCGGATCCTCGACAAACGACCGCAGCGCCAGATACCCCACGAAAATCAGGAAGAGCACCAGCGTGCTCGTCAGGCGCGCGTCCCACGACCACCAAACGTTCCAGGTGGGGCGGCCCCACAGCATGCCGAGTACCAGCGTGAGGCCGCAGAAGAGTGATCCCACTTCGGCCGCCGACGCCGCCAGCAAGTCAGCGCGCTCGTCCTCCTTCATCAGGAAATAGAGCGACGCCACCAGCACGATGCCGAACGCCAAGAACGTCACCCACGCCGCGGGGACGTGCACGTACATCATCTTCTGCAAGTGGCCCATCATCGCGTCCGCCGGGGACGTCATCACCGCAAACACCTGCGTGAAAACGAAGAAGGCGAAACTGAGCCAGCCAATCGCCACCCACGGGCCTGCTTTGGGCGGATCGAACGCGTTCGTGTTCACGGGGGACATGGTGGTCAGACCTCGATCACGTATTCAAAGGCGAGGAAAGTGGCGACAAGGAAGATCACGTCAAACAGCGACAGCATCTGCACCCACGCGCCGGTCGCATTCATCACGTCGCCGATCAGAAACGCCTTGGTGGCTTCCATCGACGCGAGCAGCACGGGAATGAGCATCGGATACAGCAGCAGCGGCAGCAGCACTTCGCGGGCTCGGCTCCGGCTCGACATCGCCGCGTAGAACGTGCCCAGCGCCACGATGCCGATGACGCCGAGCATCATGATGCCGATGAGCGACGGCCACTGCGCGGGAATGCGCACCTGGAAGAGCACGATCCCCACCGCCACGACAATCACGAGCATCGCCGTGACGAAGATCAGGTTGGCAATCAGCTTGCCCGCGAAGATCGCCCAGCGCGCGCCAGGATAGAGCAGCAGCGCTTCGAGCGCGCCGCCCTCGAGCTCCACCTGATACGACCGGTTGAAGGCGAGCACGCCGGCAAAGAGCACCGCCAGCCACAGCGCGCCGGCGGCCGCGGCCTTGAGCATCGCGCCGTCGGGGCCGAGCGCAAAACCGAAGAGGACGAGAATCGTAATGCCCAGCGCGGCCACCGAGTTGAACCCCGCCTTCGAGCGCCGCTCGGTGGTGAGGTCCTTCCACACGATGGCGCGCGTGCGCCGCATGTCGTCGCGGAAGGCCATCAGGAGATTCCCGCCGCGCCGGCCGCCGCCGTAATTGCCTGCGGCGACGCGCCGTCATGAATCAGGTCGCCAGCGGAGGGCGTGTGCACTCGGCCGTCGCGAATAATCACCGTGCGATCGAGCACGCCACGCGCCGGCACCAGGTCGTGCAGCACGACGATCGCCGCGCCGCCCGCCGCGTTGAGTTCGCGAATGAAGCCGTTCATCAGCGCGATGCCGGCGACGTCGAGATTGTTGTACGGCTCGTCGAGCAGCAACAGCCGCGGACGCTGCAGGATGAGCCGCGCCAGTGAGAGCCGGCGCTGCATGCCGGCCGAAAAGCCGCGCACGCGCTCGTTCGTCACGTGCATCAGTCCGACACGTTCCAATGCCGCGTCGATGTCGGCTTCGGGAAAGCCCAGCATCGTGGCGGCAAAGGCCAGGTTCTCTCGCGCGCTGAGGTCGTCGTACAGCCCCGGCACGTGCGAGAAGAAGCCGACGTGGTGGCGCACGGCGTCGCCTTCCGTCTTCACGTTACTGCCATAGACAAAGCAGTCGCCGGCGGAGGCTTTGAGCAGCGTCGCGACGATGCGCATGAACGTGCTCTTGCCGCAGCCGTTGTGGCCGAGCAGGCCGACCATTTCTCCGGCGCGCACTTGCAGATTGATGCCGCGCAACACCCAGCGGGCGCCAAATCGGCGTGCGACACCTCGCGCGTCGAGCGCGTGGTTCGGTGACAGAGGGGGGGCGGAGTTCTGCACGACAGAAATCAGGGGACTCGCGTGCCTCTTTTCCAGCCGCAGGATGCCGATAAAATGTACGGTTTTGCCCTACAAGGCAAACTACTGTGGAATAACGGGTTGCGCGGAGCGACGAACTGCCGCGCGAGACACTGCTGACAGCTGAGCAATGTAAAACGGGGGCCGGCACTTGCCGGCCCCCGTCGTGCATCGCGCATGGAGCGTATCGGGTTCGAACCGATGACCCCCGGCTTGCAAAGCCGGTGCTCTCCCAACTGAGCTAACGCCCCGGAGTGTGGCAATCTAAGTGGGGTAGAGGGGGGCTACCAGATGGTAGATGGTAGATGGTAGATGGTAGATGGTAGGCGAGGAGGCAGCCATTCGATCGGCGGAAGGAATTGCCCCTGGCCGCGTTGTCTTGATGACGCGAATCCGCCCTGAAGCGGCGAGGTTCGTGCATGTTTCCGCTTCAGAAGCTCCAGGTCTACTCGCAGGCGCTCGCACTCGCTCAGCTCGTTCGATCACATTGCGGGGCGATGCGTGACGTCGACTTGCGGCGCCAACTCTTGCGGTCGGTGCGAGCGATCGCGGCGAATCTGGCTGAGGGAGCTGGCAGTCAGTCTCAGGCGGTCTTCGCACGGTACATCGCAATCTCCGTGGCATCGGCGAAGGAAACGGAGTGTCATCTCCACATCGCGCATCAAAGCAATCTGCTCTCGAGCGCCGAGGTCGACTCGCTGCGACTAGCGCTCGACAATCTCACGCCTCGACTCGTGAGACTCCTCGCTGCCGTCCGCGAGAATGCAAAGCGGCGGATCAAGGACGCTCCTTGACCCGCCGCATCTA
>JAHFCT010000005.1:92479-111046 GCA_023249375.1 Gemmatimonadota bacterium
TCGCACGGCACCTGCACCTCGTCGCGGTACGGCGATGTCATCAGGAAGATGCGCATCTTCGGGAAGCCATCCATGAACTGCGCGTAGAGCCAGCCAAACGCGCCGAGGTAACCCACGAACAGCGCGACGTTCCACTTGGCGATCGACGGCAGCGTGCCCACCGCCATCGGGCCGTAGATGGACGGATACACCTCGGTGTAGCGCGCCAGCCAGATGCCGGCGAACGAGCACGCGGCAAAGAACATCATCGTCGGCGTCCACGTCTTGGCCTTCACGCTCAGCAGGCCGAAGAACGGCAGCACGAATGCCAGCACCGCCACTGCGACAGTCGTGTTCTTCCATGCGCCGGTGAGCCGCAGCGTGAAGAAGTGCGTCTCCTCCGGCAGGTTGCCGTACCAGATCACGAGGTACTGCGAGAACGTCAGGTAGCCCCAGAACGCGGTGAACGCGAAGCAGAGCTTGCCGATGTCGTGCAGCTGCTTTTCGGTGATGAGATCGTGCGCGCCGAGGTGGTTGCTGAACCAGCGCACGAGGCCGCTGAAGATCATGAGCGCCACCAGCCAGCCGCCCATGAACACCTGCCAGCCGTACATGGTGCTGAAAAAGCTGGGGTCGAGTGACATGGAGTGATCCCACGCGATCACACACCAGCCGAATCCGAAGAGCAGCGCCATGATGACCGCCATATAGCCCTGGCGGCTGTGCGTCGTGTGCAGCTCGCGGCGCTCTTCACCAAAGCCGCGACGCATCGCGGCACGAATACCCGCGGCCCACGCGGCGCCGCCTTCCTGGCTCACGCCGACATCAAGGCGAACGGACGTCCACACGTACCAGAGCTGCAGCGCGACGATCACTCCGAGGACACCCACGGAGCGCGCCCAGAAAAAGCCGTGACTCAGGTACAGGTCTTTCTCGCGAATCAGCTCGCCAGTGCCCGGCAGGTCCCACCAGGGATAGACGTACTCGGCGCCGACAAACACCGTCAGCATCAGCGCGATGAACGCGAACGGCAGGAACGCGGCAAAGCCCTCGAGGATGCGTATCACGGAGCGCGACCAGCGCGCGGTGGTGATGCGCTGCACCGCGACAAACATCACGCCGGCCGACGCAATCGTCGTGAAGAACAGCCAATTCGTGTGGAACGCCTGCCAGGCGCGGCCGTTGCCGCGCACGGCGCCGTACGCGAAGACGGCGAAGCCGGCGATGAACATTGCAAGGAACGCCTGCTTGATCGTCGCCGGAATCGGCTTGTACAGGACCGCCTGCACGCGATCGCGCGAGGGGCCCGGAGTCTCGTGGGCGCTCATTGCGGGTGGCCCTCTGTCTTGGTCAGCGCCGCGCCTTCCGCGGCCTTCGGGGTCGCGGTCACCGTGGGATGCGCGTAGACCGCGTTGCGGTTGGGACCGATGCGTGTGTAGCCGGGAAGTTTGTCGCCCGTCTCGCCCGGCAAGCCGGCCGGCGTGGTGTCGGCCACGACGCCGTCGATCTTGCCCTGCACGGCGCGGATGTAGTTCACGACGTCCCAGCGGTCCATCTCTTCAATACGATTGTACGACGGCATCAGGCCGCGTCCGTTGCGGATCATGCCCCAGATGTAGCCGTCCGCGAAATTCTTGGCGCGGTCCGACACGAGCGGCATCGGCACCATACCCAGCTTGGTCGCGGTGCCATCGCCCTTGCCGGCGCGGCCGTGACACGGCGCGCAGTTGATCTGGAAGTACTTGCGGCCGCGCAGCAACGACGCGGCATCAGCCGGCACGGGATTGGCCAGCGTCGACATGGAGTCGATGACGTTGGGCAGCTGCCCGTACGACACCACCCACGGCGGCATCAACGTGCCGTTCGTCGAAACCGACGTCACCGGATTGCCGCGGAAGCCCTTCGTCTCCGCGGAATCGGCATTGAACACCTGCCACGGTCCGACCGACGGCTGCTGCTTGAAATCCGTAAACCAGCTGCACGCGCCGAGCGCAAACGGCAGCGCGGCCAACGCGGCGCGCTGGAAACGAAGATTAGCGCTCACCGCGCACCTCCACGGCTCCGTGCTTCTTGAGCAGCGCCTCGGCTGACGCGGCCTTGTCGGGCGCGCATTCCACCCACACGCCATAGTCGCCGTGGCTGAAGCGCGGATCGTAGCCGACCGTCATGGTCAGCCGCGGAATGCGCGCATGAATGAACAGTCCGGCGACGGTAGAAAGCGCGCCGACGAGCACGAAGACCTCGAAGCCGAAAATCGTATAGGGAATCCAGCTGCCGAACGCCTTGCCGCCAACCACCAGCGGCCAATAGTTGGACGACCAGATGGCGATCCAATAGCCAAACATGCAGCCGGCGAGTCCGCCGAAGAGCATGTACATGCGCACCGGGCTGCGCGGCGGCTGCACCGCGTGCTCAAACTCGTGCCGCGGCGTCGGTGTGAAGACGGTGACGTCGCCCAGCCGTGACGTCTTGAGCTCCTCGATGGCTTCGACCGCGCCATCGAGTTCCTTGAAGTGCCCCAGAACCCCGCGCATTAGTGGGCCCCCGGCGTTTCAGGTTCAAAGTCGTCGGCGGTGTCGGGCGTGTGCGCGTGCGCATGCCGCAGCCGCGGCGGCACGATCTCCTTGACCTCGGCGATCGCGATGACCGGCAGCTGCTTGATGAACAGCAGGAACCACATGAAGAACCAGCCGAACGAGCCCAGCAGAATCGCAAAGTCGACCCACGTGGGCCGGTATGCCGTCCACTGCCACGGCTCGAATTCGTGCGACAGCGAGGGCACGACGATCACGAACCGCTCGAACCACATGCCGATGTTGATGAAGATCGAGAGGATCCACAGCCAGGCCGGGTTGCGGCGAAGCTTCTGCGAGAAAAGCGAGAGCGGCAGGATCATGTTACAGGTGAGCATGATCCACGCGGCCCACCACCACTGGCCAAAGACGCGGTTCCAGAAGTAGTCCTGCTCGGCCTTCACGCCGCCGTACCAGGCAATGAAGAACTCCACCATGTACGCGCAGCCGACGACGAGCGACGTCGTGAGGGCGAGCTTGGCCGCGGCGTCGAGCGCGTTGAGCGTGACGTAGTGCTGCAGGCGGAACCACTTGCGGATGGGGATGATGATCGTGAAGACCATCCCGATGCCGGAGAAGATGGCGCCGGCCACGAAGTACGGCGGGAAGATGGTGGTGTGCCAGCCGGGCGTCAGTGCCATCGCGAAGTCGAACGACACCACCGAGTGCACCGAGAGCACCAGCGGCGTGCTGACGGCCGCGAGGAACAGATAGGCGCGGGCGAAGTGCCGCCATTCGCGCTCGGTGTTGCGCCAGCCGAACGAGAGGAAGGCGAGGATGGCGCGGCGCGTCGGGTTCTTTTCGCGGTCACGCAGCACCGCGATGTCGGGGATGAGGCCGACGAAGAGGAACGTCGTCGAGATCGTCAGATACGTCGAAATGGCGAAGACGTCCCAGACGAGCGGCGACTTGAACTGCGGCCAGAGGAGGCGCCAGTTGGGATACGGAATCAGCCAGAAGAACTTCCACGGCCGCCCGATGTGAATGATCGGGAAGAGCCCCGCCGTCATCACCGCAAAGACCGTCATGGCTTCGGCGCAGCGGTAGATCGTCGTGCGGAAGCCGGCGCGGAAGAGATAGAGAATGGCCGAGATCAGCGTCCCGGCGTGGCCGATGCCGACCCAGAAGACGAAGCTGATGATGTAGACGCCCCACATCACCGGTGGGCTGTAGCCAGCGACGCCCAGCCCCTGCTGGATCTGGTACATCCAGGCTGCGATGCCGATGGCGAGACAGCCCATGGCGACCAGTAGCAAGGCAAACCACGCCTTGCTCGGCCGCAGCGTGGCGGCAATCTCGTCGTCGACCTGTTCGTAATCCCGGACGGCCGGGAGCGGCACGTTGGCCGTAGCGATGTTTGGCCGCTTTGGCTCGTAGGCGATGGTTGCCATCGTCCGCGCCCCCTTACGCCGTAGCCCCGGCCGAAGCCGGGTGGTTGATCTTCTTGAGATAGACGACGGCCGTGAACGTGTTCAGTTCCTCGAACACGTGGTACGCGCGGCGGTCTTCAATGAGCTTGGTCACCGACCAGGTCTCGTCGGCCGCATCGCCGAAGACGATGGCGCGCGACGGACAGGCCTGGGCGCAGGCCGTCGTGAACTCGTCGGGCTGCAGTTCGCGGTTCTGCACCTTCGCCACCGTTTCGGCGTTGCGAATGCGCTGCACGCAGAACGAACACTTCTCCATCACGCCCTTGCCGCGCACGGTGACGTCCGGATTGAGCTGCCACTGCAGCGGCTCGGGGAACGCGTACTGCGCGCGCTCCGGCTCGCCGTACCCGAACCAATTGAAGTAGCGCACCTTGTACGGGCAGTTGTTGGAGCAGTACCGCGTGCCGACGCAGCGGTTGTAGACCTGTACGTTGAGGCCGTCGGGCGAGTGGTACGTGGCGTACACCGGACAGACGGGCTCGCACGGCGCGTTGCCACAGTGTTGGCACATCATCGGGATCACCCGCGCTTCGGGGTGATGCTCCGGATTCCACGCCACGTCCTTGTACTCGCGATCAATCTCGTAGTAGCGCTCCAGGCGCAGCCACGCCATTTCTCGCGAGCGCGTGATATTGGCGCCGGGGAACTTGCGGTCGGGATACAGGATGGGGCCCTGCCACTCGGCGCCGACCGTTGGAATGTTGTTCTCGGCGTAGCATGCCGTGACGCAGGCGGAGCAGCCGGTGCATTTGGCAAGATCAATGGTCATCGCCCAGCGGCGCTTGGCGCGGCCGCTCGGATGTTTGGGATCGTACTCGCCCGCCGTGGCGGACTTGGGATCGCCCAGTTCGCCCTGCGCGTCGGTCGCCACCGGCGCGCGAAGCCCCGGAAGGAACTCCGCCGGCGCCTGGCCGATGAACTTCTCGCGTTCCTCTTCCTTGCCGTGCAGCAAATCCTCGAGCGTCTGCGCGCGCGCGATGCCGCGTCCGTGCTGGCGCCCGGAACCCTCGGTGGTGACAATCATCGAGTGTCCGTCGGCCTTCGACACCGTGCAGCGGTTGCCCACCAACTGGTAGCCGCCCGCCGAGTCGTTCGCCGCGGAGAGCAGACCCCACGCGTTGTGCCCCGTACCCGTGGCATAGCGGCCCGCCGCCGTGTGCCCACGGCCAACCATCACCGCCACCGTATCTGGCCGCACGCCGATGTAGAGGAAGGCCGGCGCCGTCACCATACCAGCGGCGGTCTTCACCGTGACGTGGTCACCCGCGCTGACCCCGAGCTTGGTCGCTGTCTCGGGATGCATCTCGACGACGGTCTGCCAGCAAATCTTGGTGACGGGGTCCGGGAGTTCCTGCAGCCACGGCTTGTTGGCGCCGCGGCCATCGCCCATCAGCAAATTGGCATACGTCGCCAGGTAGTAGTCGCCGTTGGCTTCACCGGCGATCGCCGGCTTCATGATCTTGGCAACCGGCACCGCACGCGTCGGCAGCGAGCCGGCGAGCATGCCCTTGGGCAGCGCGTTCTGCAGCTGGCCGTTGCCGCCGATGTGCTTGGCGACGACGCCCCGATAATCGGGCGGGAACTTGGCGATGTCGGCCGCGTGCTGCTTATCCTCCGCCGGGTTCACCGGACACGGGAAGCACGGCAGCGGCTTGAGCGACGACAGGAGCACATCGGCCGTGGATCGCGTGTTGAAGACCGGATCCATCGACGGCTGCTGCAATCCGAGCGTTCCCTTCACCGGCTCGGCGATGCCCCAGCTTTCGAGCGCGTGATGGTCGGGGAGAATCAGGTCGCACAGCTCGGTCGTTTCATCGGGCACCGACGAGAACGACACCCTGAATGGCACTTTCTTTGTTGCGGCGGCGAAGCCGAGGCCGGCGGGCGTGCTGTAGACCGGATTGGCACCGCGCACAAAGAGCACCGGCACGTCGCCCGCTTCCATGGCGGCGACGACATCGTTGAGCACGGCGGGCGGCACGACGCCTTCCCACGCGCCATACGCCTCAGTGGGCTTGATGGTGATGCCGACGTTGCCGAGCGTCTTGTTGAGGTTGTTCACCTCGGTGGCGAGGTCGAGCGCCTTCGGGCCCGAGCCGCCGGCGATGAGCAGCGACGGCTTGGCGTTGGCGACTTCCTTTTGCAGAGCTTGGAGCGTCTTGACCGGAACGTCCGTTGCCTTTGCAGCGGCGTCCGGCGAGACCTTGCCGGCGAGCATCTGCGCAATCATGCCAGCAGTGCCGGGTTTCGCCGCGATCCACAAGTCCGCATTGAGTCCGGTGAGCGGACGGCGCGGACCGATGTACACGAGGCGCGGCGCACCTTCGATCTTGCCGCGCGCTTCGGCGAAATCGAGCTGCTGCGGCACCGGCAGTCCCCAGCCGTCGAGGAAGTCGGCGGCGAACGAGACGATCAGCTTGGCGGCGCCGAAGTCGAGCTTGGGCCACGAGACGCCGTACACAGCCTTATTGGCCGCGATGGTCGCGAAGGGCGCCTCGGCGTCATAGCTGATGTGCTTCGGCATGTCGCGATAGGCGAGCCATTCGTCGAGGAACGTGTGCAGCAGTCCCTGCTCGTGCTGGTTGATGAAGACGGCGTTCTTGGCCTTGCCGCTCTGCATCGCCTTGTCGACACCCTTGTGCAGCGCGTCGATGCCCTGCTCCCACGTGATGGAGACCAGCTTGCCGTTCTGCCGCAGCATCGGGCCGCGGAAGCGATCGGGATTGTACAGTCCCTGCAACGCCGCCTGCCCGCGCGCGCAGATGGCGCCGCGATTGACCGGATGTTCGGGGTTGCCCTCGGCCTTGATGGCGCGGCCGTCGCGCGTCTCGACAATGATGCCGCAGCCGGCCGCGCACTCACGGCACGTCGTGGCGTAGAAGTTCGAGACGCCGGGCACCGAGTTGTCGGGCGACGTCACATACGGAATGAGCTTCTCGACCTTGTCAGTGCTGCAGCCGACCATGGTGGTCGCGGCACCGGTGACGCCGAGGACCTTCAGGAATTCGCGGCGCTTGACGCCGTTTGGCGTTTCCACGGGAGTCGTCATGCGTCGGTTCCTAGTAGTGGCAGTTGGCGCAGTCGTACGACGCGACTTTGCGAATACCGGCCTTCTCGTCGGCCAGCGCAGCCGAGTCCGGCTGATAGCCGGCGGCGCGCATACCCTCGGCGCGTGAGTAGCCGTTCACGTGGCACGAGACGCACCAGCCCATATTGAGCGTGGAGTACTGGAAGACCTGCGTCATGTTCTGTATCTGCCCGTGGCACGTCTGGCAGGTGACGCCCGCGTTGATGTGGCGCACGTGCGTGAAGCGCACATACTCCGGCACTTTGTGCACGCGCACCCAGGCAATGGGCTGTTTCTTATTCCACGCCTCGGCGACCTTCTTCACTTCGGGGCGGTCGATCGCCGTGATCATGTGACAGCCCATGCAGCTCGCGATGGCGGGCAGCCCCGGATCGGTGGACTTGAACGCCGACGAGTGACAGAACACGCAGTTCATCTGCAGCGTGTTCACGTGCACCGGGTGCGGAAACTTGACCGGCTGCACCGGCGAACGGCCCGTGCCTTGGCCGAGATAGTTGGTATAGCCCGACGCGCCGCTATAGCCCCACGGACCAGGCTTTGCTTTGCCGAGGGCTTCGCGATTTGCTTTTTGGGTGGCGTTTTCGGTGGTGCCCGCCGCGACGGCGGCCGTCTGATAGTTGCCGGCATAGGCAGACATCAGCGTTGAGGCAGTTGCAATGGCCACTACGCCGGAGATCGCCAGCCACTTCCTGCGTCCCGTCATCGGATGTCGTCCGGGAGAGTTGGGTGTCGGGGGGACACGCACGAGTGCACGCACGTGCTGCTGAGCAAGCGGAGGAATTTCACCGGCCGATGGGGCGTGCGCAAGGCTAAAGCGCGAAGTCGCTTGGGGTTGGGAACTGGCGTCCCGTCAAGGGGGACTACGCGTTTTCCTGATCGTCTCGGCGTCGCCACGGGCCCTTCGCGAGCCCGCGCGTAATGCGGTCCACCGTGCGCTGCACTTCGATGGCCATGGCGCGCAGCATGGTGACCTCGCGCTCGTCCGGCTTGGCGCGAAAGGCGAGGCTGCGCAGCGATCGCATGACGAGTTCCGGATTGCGCGTGCGAAAGAACGCGATGGTTTCGAGCGCGGCCTCGGCGTCGGCGAACATGCGCTCCCATTCTTCGTGCGTCGCGGGACCCGACTGATGACGGTGCGACTCCACCTTTCGCGTGGCGTCGCCGGTAACGACGTGAAATTCGTACAGGGCCACCAAGACAGCCTGTGCGAGATTGAGCGACGAGTGCTCGGTGGTGGGTATCATGCAGAGCACCTGCGCGCGGTCGAGCGCTTCATTAGGAAGCCCGTGGTCTTCTTGTCCAAAGAGCAGCGCCACGCGATGCCCCTCCTCGAGATCGGGGAGGTGCCGTTCGGCGAGCGCGCGCGGCGTCACCCGCTCCCACTTGGCGGAGCGGCGCTTACCGGCGAACCCCACCACGCGATGACAGTCGGCGAGCGCTTCGTCGAGCGTCTCGAAGTGGCGAATCTTCTCCACCAGATCCCGCGTGTCGTGGGCGACGCCTTCGATGCGAAACGGATCGTAGGGACACGGCTTCACGAGCCGCAGGTCGCTGACGCCCATGTTCTTCATCGCCCGAACAACGGCGGCGATGTTGACGGGGTCTTGCGGGTAGAGGAGGACGACGCTGAGGTGATCGAGCAAGGGCATGGGACTAAGATAACGGACAGGGATCACGGATCGTGATCCGTGATCCCTGTCCTCAATCGTCGTTTCCTCAAGTAGATTCTCCAAACCATGGACTTGCTCCTCGACCTCTTTCATCGCCTGCGCGATCTCGATGCGCTCGTCGCCTGGGCCGGCATGGCCGGGCTGACGGCAATCATCTTCACCGAGACGGGGCTCTTTTTCGGTTTCTTCCTGCCGGGTGATTCGCTGCTCGTCACGGCGGGGCTGCTGTCGGCAACGCCGGACTCGCCGGTGAAGTTCGACATCGCGCTGCTTGGCCTCCTGCTGAGTGCCGCCGCGATTGCGGGCGACAACACGAACTACTGGGTGGGCCGGCTCTCGGGCCCCAAGATTTTCAATCGCGACGACTCGCTGTTCTTCAAGCGCAAGCATGTGGACGAAGCCCACGCGTTCTATGAGAAGTGGGGCCCGATCACCGTCGTGCTGTGCCGCTTCATGCCGATCATCCGCACCTTTGCCCCCCTCGTTGCGGGCGTCGCGGTGATGCGCTACCGCACGTTCCTCACGTACAGCGTGATCGGCGGCGTCAGTTGGATCTGGTCGATGCTGCTGACCGGATACCTGCTGGGACGCTTCGTGCCGGGCGTCGCGCAGCACGTGGAGAAGGTGATCATTGTCGTCGTGCTGATTTCGATTTCACCCGCCATCATCGGCGGCATCAAGGCGCGGCGAGCGGTACGCCGGAGCCCGTGAGCGCGATGTGGCGCTAGTGCGGGAACCCGACCGCACGATTTGGCGCTAGTATTGAGCACGTCTACTTTTGCCCCCCTGGAGACTCCTATGGCGCACACGCTTCCTCCCCTGCCCTACGCCGCCACCGCGCTCGAGCCGCACATCGACGCGCTGACGATGACCATTCATCACGACAAGCACCACAACGCGTACGTCACCAATCTCAACGCGGCGGTCGACAAGGCGCCGGAGCTTGGCAACTGGACGCTGGGCGACCTCTGCCGAAACATCGCGCAGGTGCCCGAGGCGGTGCGCGGGGCCGTGCGCAACAACGGCGGTGGCCACTGGAATCATTCGCTGTTCTGGGAGCTGATGGCACCGAATGCCGGCGGCGAGCCGGGCGGTGATGTGGGCGCGGCGATCACGAAGACGTGGGGCGAGTTCGCCAAGTTCCGCGATGCCTTCAAGGCCGCGGGCGTCGGCCGCTTCGGCTCGGGCTGGGCGTGGCTGGTGGCCGGCCGCGACGGCGCGTTGACCATCGAGAGCACGCCGAACCAGGACAACCCGCTGATGGAAGGCAAGCACGCGGTGCTTGGCCTCGATGTGTGGGAACACGCCTACTACCTCAAGTACCAGAACCGCCGCCCCGACTACATCGACGCGTGGTGGAACGTGGTGAACTGGGGCGAGGTGGCCAAGCGGTACTCGGCGCGGTAACGAGTCGCCGCGCGCGTGGGGTGACCACGGCGCCACCAGCGGTTGATGCCCCGCCCCAACCGCCTAGATTGATCAGCAGGTGGAAGCGTTTCGTTCGCTCGGGGAAGTGCCGACATGAAGACTCGCCTGCTGATCGCGCTGGCGTTGATGATAGGCCCTGGCTGCCGCATGAAGTCACCACAGGCGCAGCCGGTCACGTTTGTCGCCGAGGGAAGCACCGTCTATCGGCTGGACGGGAGCGGGCGCCGTGCGTTGCTCTCCCTCGATTCCGCTGCGGCGCGCGTCGGCGCGGCGATTGTGCCCCGACAGTGGAGCCCGGCGCAGGGAAGCACCTTCAGCGTCGCCACGACGCGGTTCCGGCACGTGGTCCCGTCGCCGCGCGTGGACTGGGTGGCGTTTGAGACCGCGGGGACGCACGAACTGGTTGGCGTGGTGCCGGCAACCGGCGGCGCGCTCACGGTGCTCGATTTCTTCTTTGATTCGTCCGCCGATTCGCTGCAGTGGGCGCCGGCCGGCCGGTTCCTGTCCGCATTCTACACCCCGCCGTCGGGCACCGCGGAAGTGCGCGTCTACGACGTGACGCTCGGGAAGCGCGTGCAATGACACGGCGGCGTGGCTGCGCGCTCGTCGCGCTGATTGCCGTCGTTGGCTGTGGCGGCAAGGATGCGACGTCACCCGTCGCACAGTGCAACACGTCGAGGGTGTCGAGCTATCGCGCCTTCACGGCGCCGGCGACGGACTCCCCAACGAAATACGATTCGCTGTTCGCGGCGGCGGCCGGCGAATTCGGCGTGTCGTCCGCGCTGCTCAAGTCAGTGGCGTACGTCGCGACGCGCTGGCAGATGGTGCGCGGCGAGGAAGAGTTCGAAGGGCGGCCGGCGGCTTTTGGCGTGATGGCGTTGCGCGGCGACCGCTTGGCCGACGGCGCGCGGCGCGCGCACGTGTCGGTGGATGCGGCGAAGTACGACGCGGCGGCCAATATCCGCGCGGCGGCAGCATTGCTCGCGGACCGTGGACTGGACGACTTCACCGACATCGCGCTCCCCGAGGGACGCGCTGCGTTCGCGCGCGAGGTCAGCGCCGCGCAGGGGCTGGCCGCGGCGCCTTTGACGTCGCTGATGGCGGTGGACCCGTGCCCCACACCGAACGTCGACTTCACCGGCGCGGTGTGGCGGCCGTCGCCGAACTTCAACACGCGCACGACCGGCATCTCGATGGTGATCATTCACACCTGCGAGGGCGACTACAACGGCTGCTGGAGCTGGCTCGTCAACACGGCATCCGCGGTCAGCGCGCACTACGTGGTGAATGAGAGCGGGAGCGAGGTGTCGGAGTTGGTGCGCGAGACGGACCGGGCCTGGCAGATCGCGGCGTATTACGACTGCACGCTGAATCAGCATTTCAACTGTGCGATGAATGGCACGCAGATGAACCACATGTCCATCGGCATCGAGCACGGTGGCTACGCGTCGCAGGATTCGTTTCCGACCTCGCAGCTGCAGAAGTCGGCGCAGCTGGTGTGCGACATCACCAAGCGGCAGGGCATCCCGCGCGATTCCCTGCACATCGTCGGGCATGGCCAGATGCAGCCCGCCAATCGCACGGACCCGGGCCCGCGGTGGCCCTGGCATCGCTACATCGCCATGATCCGGAGTTACTGCGGGGAAAGCTGAGGCGACGGCGCGCGCACGGCCCCAGCGCTAGTGCAGCTTGGCGCGCGCCTGCGTGCTGCGCCGCGGGCGCGGCGGCGCGCCATCCGAGACCAGTTCGCCGAGGCCGCTATCGTCGCCGTCCCGGTCACCCGAGGATGAGCCGGCGATGGCGGCGAGCCACGGCGGCGCCACGAACGTGGTGACGAGCACCATCGCAATGAGCGCGCCGAACTCGCCGACGTTGAGCACGCCGGCGCCGAGGCCAAGCGATGCGAAGATCAGTCCGACTTCTCCGCGCGGCACCATGGCGACGCCGATGAGCAGCTTGTGCCCGCGGAACCACCACGGCGCGTAGCCGGCGGCGACCTTGCCTGCCACCGCCACCGCGATGAGCGCGGCGCCGAGGCCGAGCGCCGACGGCGACATCATGGCGCGGAGATCCACGGCGGCGCCGACGGACGCAAAGAAGATCGGGACGAGCACATGACCGAGCGATGTCACCCAGCTCTCCACTTCGCGGCGCTGCGGCGTGCCGTTGAGCACCGCGCCGGCAGCGAACGCGCCGATGATCAGCGCGGAGCCGGCGTACGCCGCGAGCGACGCCGTGATGAACAGCATGACGAGCGCCGTGACGCCCACCGTGCCAGCCGACGGCACGCGCGCCGCCGCCGCCATGAGCGGGCGCGCCACCACCGTGCCGATGGCGAGCGCCACCACCACGAAGCCGATGGACACGGCCGCCGTGCGTCCGACGCCCATGACCGTGAGCGGCACGCCCGACACGAGTTGGCTGACCACGGCGAGCACGACCAGCCCAACGACGTCATCAAACACGGCGGCGCCGAGCACAATCTGCCCTTCGTTGCTCTTGAGCTTGCCCAGGTCCCCGAGCACGCGCGCCGAGATGCCAATGGACGTCGCCGTCAGCGCGGCGGCGATGACGACGGCGGTGACGGTGGATGTGCCGAGCGACACGGCGACCAGAAAGCCGCCCGCGAACGGCAGGACGATGCCGGCGGCACCCACCGCAAGCGCCGAGCCGCCGACCTTGGCGAGCGAGCGGAGATTCGTCTCGAGCCCCACTTCGAAGAGCAGAATGAGCGCGCCAAGCTCGGAGAGAACGTCGAGCACGGGCCGGTGCGGATCGAGCAGCCGCAGCACGGAACCGCCGAGCAAGACGCCGGCGAGCAGTTCGCCCAACACCGCGGGCTGACCGAAGCGGCGGGCGATAGTGCCCAGCACCTTGGTGGCCGCGAGCACCGCGGCCAGCACCAGCAGCAACCCTGGAATGTTGGGGCCATCGCTCGAGGGGGCGGCGAGCACGGCCCAGAGGGGCGTCATGCCGGCGACTCGCGCGCGGCGGACGGGGGGAGCGCACGGATCATCGCGCGGCTTCGCCTTCGAGGTACGTGTACCCTTCGAGGCCCGCGACGTAGTCGGCGATGAACATGTTCGCCTCGTCGCGGGTGATGCCCGACGCGGCCTGCACCTTGCGGCGGAACGTCGCCAGCAGGTCGGACGCGCGGAACTGCACGTAGTTGAGCACTTCGGTCACCGTGTCGCCATGCACGAGGTCGGTGATTTCGTATCCGCCATCGCGCAGCCGCACGTGCACGGCGTTGGTGTCGCCGAACAGGTTGTGCAGATCGCCGAGGATTTCCTGATAGGCCCCAGTCAGGAAGATCCCGAGGATGTACGGGTCGCCGTCGGTGAACGGGTGCAGTTCGAGCGACGGGTTGCCGTTCTTGTCGCCGACAAAGCGATCGATCTTGCCGTCGGAGTCGCAGCTCACGTCCTGCAGGGTGCCGCGGCGCGTGGGCTCTTCGTCAAGCCGGTGGATGGGCATGATCGGAAAGAGCTGGTCGATGGCCCAGTTGTCGGGGAGCGACTGGAAGAGCGAGAAGTTGCAGAAGTACCGGTCAACGAGCGCGGCGTTGAGGTCGGCGATGATGTCCTCGAACTCGTCGGGATGGCGCTGGGCCGCGGCGCGCACGGCATTGAGCACGCCGAGGTGGAGCTGCTCGGCGTACGCACGTTCGGTGAGCGAGAGTACGCCGTTGTAGAAGAGCCCCTGCGCCTTTTCCTTGTCGTATGACGCGTCGTGGTAGACCTCGCGGACGCGCCGCATCGAGACGTTCTTGCGCGACACCGCTTTAAGGTCGTCGGCCATCTCGTGCAGCAGCGAGTGGTCCTCTTCCTTGACGGGCGGCACCGACGGCTCCACTTGCGACTCGACGTCGATGACGCTCATCAACATCAGCGCGTGGTGCGCGGTGAGCGCACGCCCCGACTCGCTGATGAGGTTGGGCATCGGGAGTTCGAGTTCGCGGCACATCTCGCCCAGCGTATACACGATGTCGTTGGCGTACTCCTGCATCGTGTAGTTCGCGGACGCGGTGTTCGTGCTCTGCGTACCGTCGTAGTCCACGCCGAGGCCGCCGCCGACGTCGACGTGCGTGACATCGAGCCCCATGTTGCGCAGTTCGACGTAGAACCGCGCCACTTCGCCCATCGCCCGCTTGATGTAGCGGATGTCGGTGATCTGCGAGCCAAGGTGGAAGTGCACCAGCTTGAGCATGTCGAGCCGGCCGAGCGCGCGCAGGCGCTCGATGAGGGCAAGGAGCTGCGCGGAGCTGAGGCCGAACTTGCTCTTCTCACCGCCGGACTGCGCCCAGCGCCCCGAGCCCTCGGTGGAGAGCTTGATGCGCACGCCGGCGGTGGGGACGACGCCCATTTCGTCGGCGGCCTGCAGCAGGACGTCCAGTTCGCTGAGCTGTTCGAGCACGATGAAGACTTTGTGCCCGAGCTTCTGCCCCATGAGGGCGAGGCGCATGAACTCCTCGTCCTTGTATCCGTTGCACACGATGATGTGGTCGGTGCGCTCATCGAGTGCGAGCACCGCCTGCAGTTCGGGCTTGGATCCGCATTCGAGACCGACGCCGGACACCTGCCCGAACTGGAGGATCTCCTCGACGACGTGGCGCTGCTGGTTGACCTTGATCGGATAGACCGTCGTATACTCGCCGCCGTACGCGAACTCCGTGATCGCATTCTGAAACGCGCCCTGCAGGGCCTCGATGCGCGAGCGCAGGATGTCGGAGAACCGCAGCAGCACCGGCAGCGCCACGCCTTGTGCCTCGAGATCGAGCGCGAGCTCGAAGAGATCAAGCGTGCGCTCCGGATGCGCCTTCTCGGGGCGGACGATGACGCGCCCTTTTTCAGAGACGTCGAAGTAGCCGTCGCCCCAACCCTCCACGTTGTAGAGGAGCTTGGCGGCGTCGACGCTCCACTGCTTGGGCTCGCTGGCGGGCGTGGAGTCGAGGGGAGCGGTGGTGGTCATGGCGAGTGGAATAGTATTCGGCGCAGGCGGCGCGCGAAACCCACGGCTAGCCGTTCCGTACTGGACGACGCATCTTCTTCGCAATCGTCTCACCTCTTCTCATACTCCGTCGGGAGGCCCCCTTATGAGGAAGATTCTCCGCGCGATTGCGTGGATCGTCGGTGCCGTCGTTGTCGTCTGCGTGCTGGCGCTCTGCTCGCTCTACTTCGTGTCGCAGCGGCGCCTCGACAAGAAATGGAGCGTCGCCGGCCACAGACTCTCCATCCCCACGGACTCCCTCGCGATGGTGCGTGGCCAGCATCTGGCGATGGCCATCAACAAGTGCGTGGACTGCCACGGCAGCGACCTCGGCGGCAAGGTCTTCATTGACGTCCCGCCGGTGGCGCACCTTGTCTCGTCAAACCTGACGCGCGGCCAGGGTGGCGTGGGCGGCCACTACAGCGACCTCGATTGGGAGCGCGCGATTCGTCACGGGGTGCGACCCGATAGCTCCGCGCTGATGTTCATGCCCGCTGAGGAGTTTCAGTATGTCAGCGACGACGACATGGCCGCGCTCATCGCGTACCTGAAGTCGCTGCCGCCGGTGGACCGCATTCGCTCGACGAACCGTATCGGCCCGGTGGGCCGCGCGCTGTACCTCAAGGGTGATCTGCCGCTGGTCCCTGCCGAGATGATCGAGCACAACGCGGCGCACCCGGCGCCGGTGCCGATGGCCGCGTCCGTCGCGTACGGCGCGTACATCGCGGAGATTGGCGGATGCAAAGGGTGCCACGGGCCTGGACTCTCGGGCGGCAAGATTCCGGGCACGCCGCCGGACTGGAAGCCAGCGGCCAACCTGACGCCGACCGGCATTGGGCATTACACCGAAGAAGATTTCTTCCGCGCGCTGCGCGAAGCGAAACGCCCCAGCGGCGTGGCCATCGACTCGCTGATGCCGGTGCGTTTCACCAAGCTGATGTCGGATGACGAGATTCGCGCGGTCTGGATGTTCCTGAAGACCGTGCCACCCAAGGAGTTTGGCGGGCGATAGGCCGTCACGTCGGCGAACATCGCGCCAGGCATACGACGGCGCGCCACGCGAGATTCGCGCGGCGCGCCGTCGTATCTCCGTAGTCGCCCTACTTCTTATTGATCTGGTCCTGCCCCTTCTTGAGGAACGGAATGCCGTTCTTCATCCAGTCGGGCTCGGGCTGGCCGAGCAGCTTGGCGCCGAAGAACTGCTGCATCTTGAGGTCGATGTCCTTCTGGTTGGCACGCTTGGTCGGGTTGTGCCCGTCGCCGTTGTACACGACGAGGTACGACTCCTTCTGCAGGCGACGCATCGCCAGGTACCACTCGATGCCCTGATACCACGGCACCGCACCGTCGGCATCGTTCTCCATGAAGAGCACCGGCGTGGTGACGCGGTCGAGCCGGAAGAGCGGCGAGTTCTCGATGTAGCGCTCCGGATATTGCCAGAGCGAACCACCGATGCGGCTCTGCGAGTGCTCGTACTGCCCCTGCCGGGCAATGCCGCTCTCCCAGCGAATGCCGTCGTAGGCCGACGTCATGTTGACGACCGTCGCATTCGGCACCGCGGCGGCGAACATGCTGGTCGCCGTGATGATGTAGGCACTTTGATATCCACCCCACGACTGGCCGGTGATGCCGAGCTTCTTCGCGTCAACGAAGCCGCGCGCGACGAGCGACTGCACGCCGGGCACGACCGACTTCACGGCGCTCGGTCCGGGATAGCCGTCGGTGTAGATGATGTCCGGCTCGAAGACCAGATAGCCGAGCGCGTTGTAGACGGGCGGATTCACCACATTGCGACCGGCGGGCGCGACGTAGTTGAAGAGTCCGTCGGAGAGCCGCTCGTAGAAGTACGTGATCATCGGGTACTTCTTGCCAGGATCGAACCCCTCGGGCTTGTAGAGCATGCCCTTGAGCGGCACGCCATCGCCGTTGAGCCACGTCACGAGTTCGACCGTGCCGCGCGGGTATTCGCTGTCCTGCGGATTGGCGTTCGAGATCTTTCGCACGGCGGTGAGCGCGGCACCCGTCCAGAGATCCGGGAACTCGCGGTACGTCTGCTGCGTCATCAGGAACTGCGTCGCGTTGCGCGCTTTCTGCAGGGCGCCGTAGTTCCTCGGGCCCATGACGAGCGTCGTCGGTTCGCCGCTGGCCCCGAGCCTGGCCTGCGCGTAGCCGCTCTCCTTGGTCTCGTTGTTGAATGCGCGGAGCATCAGCGGCTCGGCCGGATCGAGGAACCGATCCTCAGCGTCGAGATTCACCACGCGGAACGTGACGTTCTTCGCGCGCCCGGCACCGGCGGTCAGGTTCAGCGGCGCCGCAACGCCCGCGGGGTCCACTTCCCAGACGTCGAAACGATCGTAGACGAGCACGCGCGCGTCGTCCTTGGTCCAGCCGCCCAGCCCGTGCGCCGGCCGCACATCGGGCATGTCGAACTCTTCGTTGTCGAGACTCACGCCCTTGATGGCGGCGCTGATCTCGGTCTTCCTGTTGCTCGCCGTGGCGTGCGTGAGCCACTTGCCATTCTCGAAATACACCACGTACTTGCCGCCCGGTGAGAGCGTGGCGCCGGCCTCGAGGCGCTTGGTCACCAGCGTCCGCGCGCCCGTGGTGGCGTCCATCACGTAGATGTCGCTGCCGCCTTCACCCCACGTCTGCGGGATGGCGTATTCCACCGGATTGAGCGCCAACGCGATGCGCCCGTTGTCGGCGAGCGTCACGCGGTTGAGCGAGTCGTTGCCGAGCTTCGCCCACTTCTTCGTCGCGGGCTGGTACACCGCCATCCACGTGCGATTGCGATCGCGCGCGGCGTTGAGCTTCTGCACGGGCATCACCTGTGTGTCCTTGTAGTGCCACAGGTCGTACACTGCCTTGTCGGTCAGCGAGTCGGCGGGCACAGAATCAATGGGCAGCGGCGCCAGCGCGAACTGCAGGGCGCTTCCGTCGCGCACGAAATCAAGGCGGCCGCGGTCGGCGATGAGCTGATCCGTGCCCACCATCGCCGCATCGACCACCTTCGACGCGACGATCGGACCCTTCTGCCCCTTCGCGGGGACGAGCGACGCGTAGTACAGCGCGTAGTGCGGCTTGGCCGCCGCCACGTCATCGCGGTCGGTGACGAACGCCACCTGCGCGCCCTTGCGGTCAACGGCGACGGACTTGTAGCTGCCCTTGCCCGACGCGAGCGTCGTCACCGCACCGGTGGCGAGATCGCGCACGTGCACGCCGGTCTTGGTGCTGTCGGTCGAGGTGGTCGAGTACACGAGCACCTTCTCCGTTTCGTCGAACAGATACGACGTGACGTCGTCGATCTTCAGTTCCTGGCCCGTCGCGAGGTCGCGCAGCATCAGCGGCGCGGCCGGCTCCGCACGCGCACCGCCCGCGGCTGGCGCACCGCCGCGCGCGCCGCCGCGGCC